>NZ_JBBAXQ010000011.1:0-151299 GCF_037198055.1 Luteimonas sp. gir | reverse complement strand
TCCTGCCGTGACTCGGGCGCGCGCCATCCATGGCGCGCTCGACGCGGCCTCCGGCCGTCAGTCCGCTGCCGACATCGTTCGAAAACTGGCTTCGATTGAAGCGCGCGCTCCGACGGCCAGGATGGTTTACAGACTCGGCCAGCCAACTCTGCTTTACTGTTCGGTGAACTTCAGCAAAGTACGCTGGAGTGCGCGGCATGTCTCGGGAAAAGCTCACAGTCGCCCATGGTGGATCGAAACTGCACAGCGGTGCTCCGCAAAGCATCTCGCTTACTGATGCTCCGCTATCGCAACAAGGCGTCGAACTCGGCAGCCCACGATTTCTTCGAGAGGGCGGCTCTGCACCTAAACAAAGGCAAGTTGAGAACGTTTTCAGCAGCGGACTGGCGGCCGGTGGCCGCGCCAAGCGCGCCATGGATGGCGCGCGCCCGAGTCAAGGCAGGATGCCTTGCCGAGGGGAGAGCGGCTTCCGGCCGATAGGCCGATGCCCATCCGAAGATGGCTCTCAGTAGCCCCTCTCATCTGAAGAGAAAGCCAAGAAAAAGCCCGCCGAAGAGGCGGGCTTTTCGTTCCACTAGAAAATGACGCTTAGGCCACGACACCCTGCCGGACGCTGCTGCCGTCGAGGTTGGCATTGCGCAGCGCGGTGATGCGCTCCTCGAGCGGCGGGTGGCTCATCAGCAGGCGCTTCAGGCCGCCGCCGACGCCACCGCTGATGCCGAACGCCGCGACCTGCTTGGGCAGCGTGCTCTCGCCGTAGGTCTGCGCCAGCCGCTCGAGCGCGGCGATCATCTTCTCGCGACCTGCCAGTTGGGCGCCGCCGGCGTCGGCGCGGAACTCTCGATGGCGCGAGAACCACATCGCGATCATCGACGCGAACAGGCCGAAGATCATGTCGAGCACGAACACGATCGCGAAATAGGCAATGCCGCCACCGCCGTTATCGCGGCCGCCGCTCAGGTAGCCGTCGATCGCCCGGCCGACCACACGGGCCAGGAAGATCACGAAGGTGTTGAGTACGCCCTGCAGCAGCGTCATCGTCACCATGTCGCCATTGGCGACGTGGCTGACCTCGTGCGCCAGCACCGCCTCGGCCTCCTCGCGCGTCATCGCACGCAGCAGGCCGGTCGACACCGCGACCAGCGACGCGTCGCGCCGGGCGCCGGTGGCGAATGCGTTGATCTCCGGTGCGTCGTAGATCGCGACCTCGGGCATGCCGATGCCGGCCATCTGCGCCTGGCGCTGCACGGTCGTCAGCAGCCAGCGCTCGGCCTCGTTGCGCGGTTCGGTGATCACCTGCGCGCCGGTGAAGCGCTTGGCCGACCACTTGGAGATCGCCAGCGTGAAGAACGCGCCGCCGAACCCGAACAGGGCGGCGAACACCAGCAAGCCGGCGTAAGTCGATGGATTGATGCCGAGAACGGCCATGACGATGCTGACCAGGGCCAGCACGGCGAAGTTGGTGGCGATGAGAAGGGCGTAGCGCTTGAGCATCGGGGGCCTTTTGAAGGTCTGCCTGCGTCTGGCGGGATGGGAATGAGTGCGAAGAATCTGCGCACGCATGCCCATGATTTCAATTCACGGGCGGCGATGCCACAGTGTGCGCCCCGTGACAGTTCATGTTCGAGACAGTTCCGGCGCGATGTCGGCCCTTTCCCCCGCCTCCAGATCCTGCGGCCGCTTCGCGCCCTCTCCGACCGGCCCGCTGCATGCCGGCTCGCTGGTCGCCGCGCTTGGCAGTTGGCTGATGGCCCGCCGCAGCGGCGGGCAGTGGCGGGTGCGGATCGAGGATGTCGACCGGCCACGCGAGGTCGCCGGCGCCGCCGACGCGCAGTTGGCGATGCTACGCGCCTGCGGCCTGGACTGGGACGGCGAGGTCGTGCGCCAGAGCACGCGTGACACCCTGTACCAGTCGGCGCTCGACCGGCTGCTGGCCGACGGCCACGCGTTCGTCTGCCACTGCAGCCGCAGCGCGCTGGCAGCCGCCGGCGGGATCCATCGCGGACGTTGTGTCGCCACCCGCCCGCGCCCGGATCCTGCGATCCGCCTGCGCGTGCCGCCGGGCGCGCGGATCGCCTTCGACGATGGACTGCGCGGCCGGATCGAGCAGGACCTGTGGGCGGAGGTCGGCGACTTCGTGCTGCGGCGGGCCGACGGGATGTGGGCGTACCAGTTGGCGGTGGTCGTCGACGATGCCGATCAGGGCATCACCGAGGTGGTCCGCGGCGCCGATCTGCTCGATTCCACGCCGCGGCAGATCCTGCTCCAGCGACGGCTCGGACTGCCCACCCCGCGCCATGCGCACCTGCCGCTGCTGCGCGATGCCGACGGGCGCAAGCTGTCCAAGTCCCTCGGTGCGCAAGCGCCCGACCCGGCCGATCCCCTGCCCGCGTTGCGCGTAGCCTGGCAGGCATTGGGGCAATCGCCGCTCACCGCCGACAGCGTGCCGGCCTGGCATGCAGACGCGCTCGAGTGCTTCGATCCGGCGCGTATTCCGATCGCCGATCCGGTTGGTGCATCGCACACTGGACGCGCTCCGCGTCATGGCTAGACTGGCTTGTCGTCGCCATGGGGGCGACGCCTGCATCGCAACGGGAGGGCGGCAATGAGCGCACGCGTGGCATTGGTCACCGGCGGCACCGGCGGTATCGGCACGGCCATCGTCAGGCGTCTGGCCGACAGCGGCTATCGCGTCGCCACCAATTACCGCAACGCCGAAAAGGCGCAGGCCTGGCAACGACAGCTGCGCGAGGCCGGCTACGAGGTCGCGATCGCGGCCGGGGATGTGTCCGACCACGTCGAGGCCGAGCGCATGGTGCGCGAGGTCGAGTCCCAGCTCGGGCCCATCGACATCCTGATCAACAACGCCGGCATCACCCGCGATGGCACGTTCCACAAGATGCATGCGCTGCAGTGGCAGGACGTCATCAACACCAATCTCAACTCGGTCTACAACGTCACCCGCCCGGTGATCGAGGGCATGCGCGAGCGCAAGTGGGGCCGGATCATCCAGATCAGCTCGATCAACGGCCTCAAGGGCCAGTACGGCCAGGCCAACTATGCCGCCGCCAAGGCCGGCATGCATGGCTTCACGATTTCGCTGGCGCGCGAGAACGCCAAGCTCGGCATCACCGTCAACACGGTCTCGCCCGGCTACGTCGCCACCGACATGGTGATGGCGGTGCCCGAGGAGGTCCGCGCCAAGATCGCCGCCGACATCCCGACCGGCCGGCTGGGGCGCCCGGAGGAGATCGCCTATGCGGTGAACTTCCTGGTGGCCGAGGAAGCGTCGTGGATCACCGGCTCCAACCTCGACATCAACGGCGGCCACCACATGGGGTGGTGAGGGGCGGCGGGCTGCGCTCGCATCCCGTGTCCATACCGCGGCGGACGGTCTGCGGCGCATTGCGGCCGGCCGCATTCATGCCTTGTTCCAGTTGCGCCCCCTTCCCCGCTGCGCCATGCTGCGCGGCATCAAAGACTTGAGTACCGGCTTCATGGGCGCCACGCGCATCATCAAGAAGTACCCGAACCGTCGGCTCTACGATACGGAAATCTCCAGCTACATCACCATCGAGGACGTGCGCCAACTCATCGTCGACGGCGAGAACTTCGAGGTGCGCGACGCCAAGAGCGGCGAGGACCTGACCCGCTCGGTCCTGCTGCAGATCATCTCCGACCAGGAGTCGGACGGCGAGCCGGTGCTCTCGACCCAACTGCTGAGCCAGATCATCCGCTTCTACGGCGATTCGATGCAGGGGTTCATGGGCAGCTACCTGGAACGCTCGATGCAGGTCTTCCTGGACCAGCAGCAGCAGTTCCGCCAGCAGATGGGCGGCCTGCTCGGGCAGACGCCGTGGGCGATGATGAACCAGCTCACCGAGCGCAATCTGGAAATGTGGAAGGAATTCCAGAAGACCATGACCGGCGGCGTCCACACCGACCGCCCGGGCGACAAGCGCGGCCGTTGATCCGGCGCGCGTCGTGTCCGTGCCCGAGCGGGCGCCCGTTCGCATGAGCGCGTCGCCTCGGATCGCGCTGGTCACCGGCGGCCTGGGCGGGATCGGCCGCGCGATCTGCATGCGCCTGGCCGCCGATGGCTACCGCGTGATCGCTGCCGACCTGGCGCGCGATCCTGCGCGGCTCGAGACCGGCCGCGATCCAGCGGCGCCGCAGGTCGAGACGCTGGCGCTCGATGTCGGCGACTTCGACGCCTGCGCGGCGGCGGTCGCCGACATCGAGGCACAGCATGGCCGGCTCGATATCCTGGTCAATGCCGCCGGCATCACCCGCGATGCCACCCTGCGCAAGATGACGCGTGCGCAGTGGGACGAGGTGCTGCACATCGATCTGGGCAGCGTGTTCAACCTCTGCCGTCACGCGGTCGAGGGCATGGCGACGCGCGGCTTCGGGCGCATCGTCAACATCGGTTCGGTCAGCGGCCAGACCGGCAATTTCGGCCAGACCAACTATGCCGCGGCCAAGGCCGGCCTGCATGGCTTCACGATGTCGCTCGCACGCGAGGTCGCGGCCAAGGGCGTCACCGTCAACAGCCTGTCGCCCGGCTACGTCGCCACGCCGATGACCGCGGCGATGCCGCCCGAGGTGCTGGCGCGCACTGTCGCCAGCGTGCCGGTGGGCCGTGTCGGCCAGCCCGACGACATCGCCCGCGCGGTCGCATTCCTTGCGGCCGACGACGCCGGCTACATCACCGGCGTCAACCTGCCGGTCAACGGCGGCTTGTTCATGAGCTTCTGAAACCGCCCGGCCGCGCGCTCAGCGCGCGGCGGTCTGCGCGTCCTCGCAGAACTTCGCGCGGTACTCGAGCGCCTTGGGCATCAGCGCTTCCAGGGTCTGGATGCGGGTGCCGGGATTGGGATGGGTCGAGGAGAACTCCGGCGGCGCCTGCCCGCCGCTGGCCTCGCCCATGCGCTGCCATAACGGCACCGCTTCGCGCGGATCGAAGCACGCCGCCGCAGCAAGCATCAGCCCGACCGCATCGGCTTCGGTCTCGTGCTTGCGCGCATAAGGCAACAGATAGCCATAGCCCATCGCCGCCATGACCATCTGCTGTTGCTGGGGATCCATGCCGCTCATCGCGCCGGCGGTCTGGCCGATCTGGGTCAGCCGCTGCTGGGCCATGCGCTGGGCGCCGTGGCGCAACAGCGCGTGCGCGATCTCGTGGCCCATCACCACCGCCATCGCATCGGTGGTCTGCGCCACCGGCACCAGTCCTGTGTAGACCGCCATCTTGCCGCCGGGCAGGCAGAAGGCGTTGGCCTGGTCGGACTCGATGACATTGACCTCCCAGTCGAAGGTCTCGGAGAAGCGCGTCGGCGCCAGCCCGTTCTCGCGCGCCAGCTCGGCCTCGACCACACCGACCTTGGCGATCAGCCGGTCGGCGATCGCACGCACGTCGCGGGCGACCGGGCTGTCGGGCGCCACCGCCCGCTCCTGGCCCAGGATCTCCTGGTAGGCCTGCAGACCGAGTGCCTTCTCGTCGTCGACGCTCAGGCCGCGGTCGATCAGCACCGTCTCGCCGGTGACCGGATCGACCGAGCGGTTGGAGATGTAGTAGTACGCGCCGTAGAGCCCGAACAGCAGCAGGATTACCCACCGCAGGTTGAAGCCACGACGCGGCGCACGGCCGGGCTGCTGCCGGCCGCGACCGAAGGGATCCTGTCTCATCTCGTTCTCCAGTGCCGGCAGGACCGGCGGCGGTCAAAGGTCGCGGACGACGCGGAAGCCGATTCTGGCATTGGTCGTGTCGACGGAGGCGAGTGCCCGCCAGCTGGCCCGGGTCTGCGCCGGCGAGCTTGCCCACGAGCCGCCCCGGATCACCTGGTCGCGGCAGCCTGGATTGACCCAGGCCGAGCCGTCCTCCGGCGCCCGGCGGTAGGTCGCATGCCAGCAATCGGCCATCCACTCGCTGACATTGCCGGCCAGGTCGTATACGCCCCAACGATTGGGCGGGAAGCTGGCCACCGGGGCCGGGCCCCAGTACCCGTCTCCGTAACTGGGAAATGCATTGCCCCAGGTCCGCCCCGACGGTGAGCGGTCGAGTGCGCCGGTGACATTGCCGGCCTCGGGCGGTGGCGTGCCCTCGCCCCAGGGCCAGCGCTCGCTGGTGCCGGCGCGATAGGCGTATTCGAACTCGGCCTCGCTCGGCAGCCGGTAGCGCTGCCCGCTCTGCGCCGACAGCCAGTCGACATAGGCTTGCGCGTCCTTGGCGCTGACATGCAGCACCGGCATGGTGTCGCCGGCCGGACGGCCGACGTAGTCCGAGCGCCAGTCGACGTTGCTGCGGCGCAGGAAGTTGCCGGTGCGTTCGTCGTAGACCATCGAGAAACCGCGGCGCATGGCCCGGGTCTGGTAACCGGTCGCCTCGATGAAGCGACGGAATTCGCCGACGCTCACTTCACGCACGCCCATCGCGAAGCCGCGCTCGAACCGGACTGCATGGCGCGGCTTTTCGTTGTCGTCGGCAGTCTCGTCGCCGGGCAGCGCACCCATCATGAAACCGCCGTGCGGCAGCACGACCAGCTGCGGCCCGCGCGCACCGCCTTCCAGCGCATCGGTGAACACCTGACCGGGCCGGAAGTCGCCGTAGTGGACCGCCCGGTCGATGCGCTCGCGCAGATCCAGCGCCACCGGATCGCCGGGCGAGGCGATCGCCAGGATCTCGGCCAGCCGCGCGCGCGCGGTCGCCACGCCGTTGATCTTCGGCAGCGCCTCGACGCCGGCATCGCGCAGCCGCTGGATGCGCACTGCGCGCATGTGCGCGATGCGCCGCTCGGCATCGGGCACGGTCGCAAACCCGGGCCGGACAGTCGTGGCATAGGCCAACCAACGCGCGGCGGTGCGGAAATCGCCTTGCGTGCCGGCGTCCTCGGCGCGCCGGATCAGCGCGCTCTCGACCGCGGCCAGCCCTTGCAACGCACGCGGCTGGCCGGGGCGCAACGCCGCCGCCTCGCGGAAGCCGGCCAGTGCGCCGCCGCCCTCCTCGCCCAGTTCGCCGGCGGCGAGCGCGCGCTCGGCCTCGCGGTTGAGGTCCCACAGCCGATCGCTCTCGTCGACGCGTTCCAGATACCGGACCACGGCCTCGTCGTCGGCGGCGAGATAACGCGCGACCGCGGCGAACTCGTGCGCGGCGCGCAGGCCGGCGATCGAATCGCGGTTGTCGGCCTCGTCCAACGCGCGATCGCCCAGTACGAGCAGCCGGGCCTGCGCCCGACGCAGCCCGGTCCGCGCGGCGCGCTCCTGGCCGGGCAGTTGCTGCAGGGCCAGATACAGCGGGATCGCCGAATCGACGGTCGCGTACAGGTCGTCGGCGGCCAGGGCATCGGCCGCGCGCGTGCGGGCCTCGTCCGCCGCTTCGGGGGAAATCGCAACCAATGGCGGCTGCCAGTTGAGCTCGCCGGCGATCCGGTCGTCGCCGCTGATGGTCACGCTGCCGTCGCCGCCCCAGGCCTTTTCGCTGCGGGTGTCGCCGTCGCAGCCGCTGCCCAGCAGCAGCAACGCGCCCAGCACTCCGACCACGACGACTGCGCGCAACGCTGGCTCCCATGACCGCATCGCGTCAGATTAATCGATCACAGCCGGGGCGACGATGCGCCGGCTTCACGATTGCCGCTCCCGCATGCCGCCGTTAGGCTGTCGCGCATGCCTTCTTCCCCTGCATGCTGGATCGACGATCCGGCGACTCTCCAGTCCCGACTCCAGGCGGCATCCGCCCGCGTCGGGCTCGACACCGAATTCATCCGCGAGCGGACGTTCTGGCCCCAGCTGGCCCTGGTGCAGGTCGCGCTCGAACGCGACGATGGCGGCATCGATGTGCTGCTGGTCGATCCGCTGATTCCCGGCATGCTCGACGCGTTGCGCCCGCTGCTGGCCGACCCGACCATCGTCAAGATCATGCACAGCGCCAGCGAGGACCTGGTCGCGCTGGGCCATGCCTGCGGCGTGGCGCCGGCGCCGCTGTTCGACACCCAGATCGCCGCGGCCCTGGCCGGCACCGGCTCAGGGATGGGCTACCAGCGGCTGGTGCAGGACACGCTCGGTATCGCACTGCCCAAGGGCGAAACCCGCTCGGATTGGCTGCGGCGGCCGCTGTCGCCGACCCAGCTCGAATACGCCGCCGACGATGTCGAGCACCTGTTCGCACTGCACGAAACGCTGGCCGCGAAGATCGCGGTGCTCGGCCGCGAGGCCTGGCTGGAGGAGGACTGCGCGCGGCTGGTCGCGACGGCCGGCAACATGGAGGGCGAGCGCTGGCCGCAACTGGGCGGACGCACCGGCCTGTTCCTCGACGCCGACGCGCAGCGCCGCTTGTTGCGCCTGTTGCGCTGGCGCGAGCAGTACGCCCGCAGCCACGACCGGCCGCGCAGTTGGATCCTCGACAACGAACTGGCCACGCTGCTCGCACGCGATCCGCCGGCCGATCCGGCCGCGCTGCAGCGCCGGCTCGACGCCCATCCCAAGGCCCCGCGCAAACTCGGTGCCGCGATCTGGGACGCGCTGGTCACCGAACTGCCCGACGAGGCCGAGGCGCCGATCGCGCGCGCCGAAGAGCCCGACCGCAAGCGCCTGAAGCAACTGCAACAGGCGGTGGCCGCGCGCAGTGCCGAGCTCGGCTTGCCCGACGGCGTGCTCGCCTCGCGCAAGTGGCTCGAAGCGCTGGTCGAAGGCGCCGACTGGCCCGGCGCGCTGTCGGGCTGGCGCCGCGCCCAGCTCGAACCCACGCTCGCACCGTTGCTAGAAAAGGCTGGCGGGTTGGTCGAACGCTCCGTATAATTGCGCTCATCGTGGGGCGGTAGCTCAGCTGGGAGAGCGTCGCGTTCGCAATGCGAAGGTCGGGAGTTCGATCCTCCTCCGCTCCACCAAGTCATTCCCGGTTCGAAAACGAAGGGTTGGACGGTTCGCCGTCCAACCCTTCGTCGTTGTGGCGCAGGTGCGCTGCGGATCGTAAGCGGTGCGTGCTACTTGCCCAGATGGCGACGCACATCCTTGGCCATCGGCCCCACGGCCGCGACCGCTTCGCGCAACTGCTCGGGCGTGACATCCAGCGCCTGGGTCCAGTAGCGAAGCTCGTAATCCTCGTCGACGTTGATGCGATCGCGATCGGCGGCGCCGGTCTTGCTTTTGTCGTCCGACATGGTGGTCTCCAAAGACTGCGGTGGCGCCACCTTCCCGCTGCGGGCGTGGGCCGTGCGTGAACCGCTTCAGCCGGCCGCGACTTCGATCCAGGTCGGCGCATGGTCGCTGGCGCCGGATTCGAGCCGCAGCCACCGGTCCACGCCCGCCTTGCGCAGCCGGTCGGCCAGTACCGCGTTGACCAGCAGATGGTCGATGCGCAGGCCGCGATCGCGCTCGGCGTGCTGCCGGAAATGGTCCCAGAACGTGTAGACCTGCGCCTCGTCGCCGAGCACATGCCGCAGCGCATCGGTCCAGCCCTGTGCCAGCAGCCGCTCGAAGGCATCTCGCACCTCGGGCTGAATCAGCGCGTCCTTGCGCCAGGCCTTGGGATCGTAGACATCCGCATCGGTCGGGATGACGTTGTAGTCGCCCATCAGCACGACCGGATGCGTCAGGCCGACCAACGTGCGCGCATGCTTGGCCAGGCGCTGCATCCATGCGAGCTTGTAGTCGAACTTGGGACCGGGCTGCGGATTGCCGTTGGGCAGGTACAGCGCGCCGACCACGATGCCATGCACCGCCGCCTCGATGTAGCGGCTCTGGTCGTCGTCCGGATCGCCCGGCAGGCCGCGGCGGCTTTCGACCGGCATCGTGTCGCGACCCAGCAGCGCCACGCCGTTCCAGGCCCGCTGCCCCTGCCAGATCGCCCCATACCCGGCCGCCTCCAGCGCTTGGGCCGGGAACGCGGCATCGGCGGCCTTGAGTTCCTGCAGCGCGACGATGTCCGGGCGCGCCGCCTCCAGCCAGGCCAGCAACTGCGGCAACCGCTTGCCGATGCCGTTGACGTTGAACGTGGCCAGCTTGAGGGTCTTCTTGCGCGCCATGGCGCCGGGCTCCGGTGACGGGCTGCGTGCGTGGCCGAAGCGTCGGCCCACCGCCCGCGGTGGGCCCCGACCATAGGACCGGCGCGATGGCCGGCAGGTGAAAAGGTTCTTCGACGCACTGATCCCAAAGCGCGCGACTTCTTCCAACCGGCGAAGTTGCCGCCGAAGTCAGGCAGCAAACGTCCGCAGCAGCGGACTGGCGGCCGGTGGCTGCGTCGAGCGCGCCAGGGATGGCGCGCGCCCGAGTCAAGGCAGGATGCCTTGCCGAGGGAAGAGCGGCTTCCGGCTGGCAGGCCGCTACCTGACCGAAGCGAAACTCTCATTCCGCGTTTGGGAGAACAGCTGGGAAAAGCGGAGGCTGGCACTGTGTCGCCCGCTTCGCCCCCGCCCGCCGGCCTGACGGACATGCCCCTCGCTAACCTGGACCAGAAGGTGTACAAATGTACACCATGCCCTCCCTTCCCCCCCAACGTGCCGCCGTGCTGGCCTTCGTCCGCGACCGGATCCGCGCCGGCCGGCCGCCGAGCCTGGCCGAGATCGCCGCGCACTTCGGTTTCGCCTCGCGCAGCGCCGCGCACAAGCACGTGCAGGCGCTGACCGCGGCCGGCCTGCTGGAGGCGCATCCGCATCACAAGCGCGGCCTGACCCTGCCCGGCGAGGACACGCGCCCGCCGTTGCTGGCGCTGCCGGTGCTGGGCCGGGTCGCGGCTGGCGTGCCGATCGGTGCCGACATCGGGCTCGACCGCCAGCTGTGGCTCGACCGCGGCGTCTTCTCGCTTCGGCCCGACTACCTGCTGCAGGTGCAAGGCGACTCGATGATCGACGACGGCATCCTCGACGGCGACTTGGTCGGGGTGCACCGCAGCGCCGATGCCCGCGACGGACAGACGGTGGTCGCCCGGCTGGATGGCGAACTGACGATCAAGCGGCTGCAGCGGGGCGCCGACGGCATCCGCCTGCTGCCGCGCAACCCAGCGTACGCACCGATCGTGGTACCGCCGGGCGCCGACTTCGCGATCGAGGGCCTGTTCTGCGGACTGGTGCGGCAGGGCTGATGGGCCAGGTTCTGCCCCTGGACGCCTTGCTGGCCGCACGCACGGTCTGGCACGCCGGTCGCGGGACGGCGACGGCCGGCGATGGCGAACCCACCGGGATGGCCGCGCTCGATGCGGTGTTGCCCGATCGCGGCTGGCCGCGCGGTGCGCTGACCGAACTGCTGCTGCCGGCCGATGGCGTCGGCGAGATCGCGTTGCTGTTGCCGGCCTTGGCGCGCATGACCGCCACCGGCGGCCGGGTGGTGCTGGTCGATCCGCCCTACATCGCCTATGCGCCGGCCTGGCAGGCCGGCGGGGTCGACCTGGCCCGGCTGGAGATCGTGGTCGCGCCACCGCGCGATGCCCTGTGGGCCTTCGAGCAGTGCCTGCGCAGCGGCGCCTGCGCGGCGGTGCTCGGCTGGCCGCGCACGGCCGACGACCGAGCGCTGCGCCGGCTGCAGGTCGCGGCCGACGCCGGCGACTGTTGCGCCTTCGCCCTGCGCGACCGCCGGCATGCCGTCAACGCCTCGCCTGCTGCGCTGCGATTGGAATATCTGCCCGCCGACGATGCCTGGCAGGTGCGCAAATGCCGCGGCGCGCAGCCGCCGGCGCGCCCGATCCGATTGGCCCACTGATGCCGCCGCGCCCGCCCACACGCAGCAAAGCCCCGACCGCGTGGCCGCCTGCCCGTCGGCTTTTGGGGCGCCGGCTGCGCACCGTCGCCTGCGCGCAGGCGTGAGCCCGCCATGCTCTGGACCTGCCTGCTGCTGCCGCAACTGGCGCTCGACGCCGTCCTGCGCCGCCTCGACGATCCCGACGCGCCACTGGCGCTGGTCGAAGGCCCGGCGCAGTTGCGGCGCCTGCACGCAGTCAACGCGGCGGCGGCCAGTGCCGGCCTGAAAGCCGGCATGCGGCTGTCGGCCGCGCATGCGCTGCTGGCCGACGTGCGCACCGTCGATCACGACGCCGGGGCCGAGGCCCGCTGCCAGCGCTTCCTCGCCGCCTGGGCCTATCGCCACAGCTCGCTGGTCAGCGCGCAGTGGCCGCGTGCGATCGTGCTCGAGGCCCAGGCGAGCTTCCGCCTGTTCGGGCCCTGGCCGACATTCGAGCGCAGGCTGCGCCAGGAGCTCGACACGCTCGGCTTCCGGCACCGCATCGCGCTGGCGCCGACGCCGCGCGCGGCGCGCGTGCTCGCCGGGCTGCGCGACGGCCTGGCGGTGACCGAGCCGGGCGCACTGCGGGTCCTGCTCGACCGCGCCCCGATCCGGCGCGCGGCGCTGCCCGACGACGCCGGCGAACGCCTGCACCGCATGGGCCTGCGCCGTCTGGCCGACGTGCGCGGCCTGCCGCGCGATGCGCTGCGGCGACGTTGCGGGGTCGCGGTGCTCGACCATCTCGACCGGCTCTACGGCGATGTCGACGACCCGCTCGACTGCTATGCCCCGCCCGACCGCTTCGATGCCCGCGTCGAGCTGGGCTACGAGGTCGAGAGCCACACCGCGCTGCTGTTCCCGCTGCGCCGGCTGATCGGCGATCTGGCGACCTATCTGTCGATCCGCGACGGCGGCGTGCAGCGCTTCACGCTGCGGCTCGAGCACGCCAGCGGCCACACCGATGTCGAGGTCGGCCTGCTCGCGCCCGAGCGCGACCCGGCGTTGCTGTTCGAACTGGCACGCAGCCGGCTCGAGCGCACCGGCGTCGACCGCCCGGTCGTCGCCCTGGGCCTGCTCGCCCGCCAGTTGCCGCCGTTCGTGCCGGCCAGCCGCGACCTGTTCGACCCGCGTCCGCAGCAGGCGGTGGACTGGCCGCAGTTGCGCGAGCGACTGCGCGCGCGGCTGGGCGACGACGCCGTGCATCGCGTCGCCCCGGCCGGCGATCCGCGTCCCGAACGCGCCTGGCGACGTGTGTCCGGCGACGCCGCCGCCATCGAGACCGCCCCGCCCCGGCCACCGCGTCCGGCGTGGCTGTTGCCCGAACCGGTCCCGTTGCGCGACCCGCGGCTGCGCGTGCTGTCGGGTCCCGAACGGCTGGAAAGCGGCTGGTGGGACGATGGCGACGCACGCCGGGACTACTACTGCGTCGAAACCTCGAACGGGCAGCGCGCCTGGGCCTTCGTGCCGGTCGGCGAGCGCGACGGCTGGATGCTGCACGGATGGTTCGCATGACCGGCGCGCGCGGGCCGGTTGCGGCGCCTGCGGAATGGCGGCGATGAGCTCGATCGACGGCGTCGACCGCGACACGCCCGGTGGCCAACCGCCGCGGGCCTGGACGGTCGCACACCGGCTGCGCGAGGCGGCCAACGACGCGGTCGCCCCCGATGCGCGCGATGCCGGATCGCCGCCGTACGCCGAATTGCACTGTCTGTCGGATTTTTCGTTCCTGCGCGGTGCCTCCGATGCCGAGCAGTTGTTCCAGCGTGCGGTGCATTGCGGCTACGAGGCGCTGGCGATCACCGACGAGTGCTCACTGGCCGGAATCGTGCGCGCGCTCGAAGCCTCCGAAGGCACCGGGCTCAAGCTGATCGTCGGCAGTGAATTCCGGCTCGTCGACGGCTTGCGCTGCGTGCTGCTGGTCGAGACGATCGCCGGCTACCGCAGGCTGTGTGCGCTGATCACCCAAGCGCGGCGTGCCGCCGCCAAGGGCCACTACCGGCTCACGCGCGAGGACATGGCCGCCGTGCTGCAGGGCGCGGCCGACGGGCTGTTCGCGCTGTGGCTGCCGGGCGAGACGCCCGATCCGGACGAGGGCCGCTGGCTGCACGCCCTGTTCGGCACGCGTGCGCATCTGGCCGTGGAGTTGCACCGCGAACGTGACGACGCCGCGCGCCTGGACGCGCTGCTGGCATTGGCGCGCGCGCTCGGGCTGCCGGCACTGGCCAGCGGCGATGCGCACATGGCCACCCGGCGCGAGCGCATGCTGCAGGACACGCTCACCGCGATCGCCCACAACACCCCGCTGGCCGACTGCGGCGCGCACCTGTTCCGCAACGGCGAGCGCCACCTGCGCACCCGGCGCGCGCTGGGCAACATCTACGGTGCGGCGCTGATGGAGGCGGCCGCGGCGCTGGCGGCGCGCTGCAGCTTCAACCTGCGCAGTATCCGTTACGACTACCCGGTCGAGCTCGTCCCCGATGGTCACACCCCAACCACCTGGCTGCGGGCGCTGACCGAGCGCGGCATCGTCACACGCTGGCCCGACGGCCCCACGCCCCAGGTGCGCGATCTGATCGAATTCGAGCTCGCGCTGATCGCCAAGAAGGGCTACGAGGCCTTCTTCCTGACCGTGGCCGACATCGTCGCCTTCGCCCGCAAGCAGAAGATCCTGTGCCAGGGCCGCGGCTCGTCGGCGAACTCGGCGGTCTGCTACGCGCTGGGCATCACCGCGGTGAACCCCGACGAGACCCGCTTGCTGATGGCGCGCTTTCTGTCCGAACAGCGCGACGAGCCGCCGGACATCGACGTCGACTTCGAGCACCAGCGGCGCGAGGAGGTCATCCAGTATGTCTACGCCAAGTACGGCCGCGAGCGGGCCGCCCTCGCCGCGACGGTGATCAGCTACCGCGGCAAGAGCGCGGTGCGCGATGTCGCCAAGGCCTTCGGCCTGCCCGACGACCAGATCGCGCTGCTGGCCACCTGCTACGGCTGGGGCAACGGCGACACGCCGATGGAACAGCGCATCGCCGAGGCGGGCTTCGACCTGCACAACCCGCTGATCCGCAAGATCCTGCTGGTGACCGAGGCATTGCGCGGCCATCCGCGACACTTGTCGCAACACGTCGGCGGTTTCGTCATTTCCGACGCCCCGCTCTCGCATCTGGTCCCGGTCGAGAACGCGGCGATGGCCGATCGCACGATCATCCAGTGGGAAAAGGACGACTTGGAGACGATGCAGTTGCTCAAGGTCGATTGCCTGGCCCTGGGCATGCTGACCTGCATCCGCAAGACGCTGGACCTGGTGCGCGGCCATCGCGGGCGGCGGTTCGAGCTCGCCACCCTTCCCGCCGAGGACAAGGCCACGTACAAGATGATCCAGATCGCCGACACCGTCGGCGTGTTCCAGATCGAATCGCGCGCGCAGATGGCGATGCTGCCCAGGCTCAAGCCGGCGCGCTTTTACGATCTGGTGGTGGAAGTGGCGATCGTGCGCCCCGGCCCGATCCAGGGCGACATGGTGCATCCCTATCTGCGCCGGCGGCAGGGCCGCGAAGCGGTCGACTATCCCAACGACGAGATCCGCAGCATCCTCGAACCCACGCTCGGCGTGCCGCTGTTCCAGGAGCAGGTCATGGAACTGCTGATGAAGGCGGCCAACTACACCGACAGCGAGGCCGACCACCTGCGGCGCTCGATGGCGGCCTGGCGGCGCGGCGGCGACATGGAGCAGCACCGGGTGCGGGTACGCGAGCGCATGCTGGCGAAGGACTATTCGCAGGAATTCATCGACCAGATCTTCGACCAGATCAAGGGCTTCGGCTCCTACGGCTTTCCGCAGAGCCACGCCGCCTCGTTCGCCAAGCTGGTCTACGCCAGTTGCTGGCTCAAGCGCCACGAGCCGGCCGCGTTCGCCTGCGGCCTGCTCAATGCCCAACCGATGGGCTTCTACTCGCCCAGCCAGATCGTGCAGGACGCCCGCCGCGGCAGCGCGCAGCGCGCCCGCGTCGAGGTGCTGCCGGTCGACGTGCTGCACAGCGACTACGACAGCACGCTGGTCGGTGGCCGGCCCTGGCGCAGCGACGCCGATCCGGGCGTTCAGCCGGCAATCCGGCTCGGCCTGCGCCTGGTCGCGGGGCTGCCCGAGGCGGCCGCGCATCGCATCGTCGCCGAACGCGACCGGCGGCCGTTCGCCGACATCGCCGACCTGGTCCTGCGCGCCGGGCTCGAGGCCAAGGCGCGCCAAGCGCTGGCCGAGGCCGATGCGCTGCGCAGCCTGGCCGGCCACCGCAATGCCGCGCGCTGGGCGGTCGCCGGCATCGAGCAGCGGCGGCCGTTGCTGCCCGGCAGTCCCGACGAGGCCGCGGTCGCCCTGCCCGCGCCCGCCGCTGGCGAGGAGATCCTGTCCGACTACCGCGCCCTGGGCCTGAGCCTGGGCCCGCATCCGATGGCGCTGCTGCGTCCGCAGATGACCGCACGCCGGATCATCGGCCTGCGCGACCTGCAAGCCCGGCGCCACGGCAGCGGCGTGCACGTTGCTGGCCTGGTGACCCAGCGCCAGCGCCCGGCCACCGCCAAGGGCACCATCTTCGTCACCCTCGAAGACGAGACCGGCATGATCAACGTCATCGTCTGGTCGCACCTGGCGATCCGCCGCCGGCGCGCCCTGCTCGAATCGCGGCTGCTCGCGGTGCGCGGCCGCTGGGAGCGGGTCGACGGGGTCGCCCATCTCATCGCCGGCGACCTGCACGACCTCAGCGACCTGCTCGGCACGATGCCGCTGCCCTCGCGCGATTTCCATTGAGCGGCGGCGCCTGGGCGAGGACCCATGTCATTCGCGCCATCCTATGGCAGCCAACCGCCTCCGCAGCGGACATTGCGATCGTGCGCCCCGCGCGCTTTGGGGGGGCCTCGTCCAGCACACCGCCAGCACAGGTGACCTACAATACCCCGATGGCCCCGTAGCTCAGCTGGATAGAGCATCCCCCTCCTAAGGGGAAGGTCGCACGTTCGAATCGTGCCGGGGTCGCCAGTTCCGCGACCATCCCCCAGCGGCGGTCCCGCCGCGTCGCACCCCCTTCTTCGCCAGCGCCGCCCAGCGGCGCCAGCGCACACCAGGAGTTTTTCGCGATGTCCCATCCCGTCCTCACCGCGCTCGGCCTCGATCCCACCGAATCGGGCACCTACCTCGGCAACAACGAATGGGCCCGCGATACCGGTGCCGGCACGCTGACTCCGGTCAACCCGGCCAGCGGCGAGTCGCTGGCGCAGGTGCTGGCGACCTCGCAGGCCGACTACGAGACCATCGTGACCCGCGCCCAGGCCGCGTTCCGCGAATGGCGCACAACGCCGGCGCCGCGCCGCGGCGAGGCGATCCGGCTGTGCGCCGAGGCGCTGCGCACGCACAAGGACGCGCTCGGCTCGCTGGTCGCACTGGAGATGGGCAAGTCCAAGCCCGAAGGCGACGGCGAAGTCCAGGAGATGATCGACATCGGCGAGTTCGCCGTCGGTCTGTCGCGTCAGCTCTACGGCCTGACCATGCATTCCGAACGCCCCGGCCACCGCATGTACGAGCAGTGGCACCCGCTGGGCCTGGTCGGCGTGATCAGCGCGTTCAACTTCCCGGTCGCGGTCTGGGCCTGGAACAGCTTCGTCGCCGCGGTCTGCGGCAATGTCACGATCTGGAAGCCGTCGCCGAAGACGCCGCTGTCGGCGATCGCATCGATGAAGATCTGCAACGAAGCGCTGCGGGCCGGCGGCTTCCCGGACATCTTCTTCCTGTTCAACGACGCTGGCAGCGATCTGGCCCAGGCGTTCGTCGACGACAAGCGCATCGCACTGGTCAGCTTCACCGGCTCGACCCAGGTCGGCCGCCACGTTGGTGAGCGCGTCGCGCGCCGCATGGGGCGCTCGCTGCTCGAGCTGGGCGGCAACAACGCGATCATCGTCGACCCGACCGCCGATCTGAAGCTGGCGATCCCCGCGATCGTGTTCGGTGCGGTCGGCACCGCCGGCCAGCGCTGCACGACCACGCGCCGGCTGTTCGTGCACGCCTCGATCTTCGACGACGTGCTGGCCAAGCTCAAGACCGCCTACGCCCAGGTCGAATCGCGGATCGGCGACCCCACCGACGCGGCCAATCTGATGGGCCCGCTGAACTCGCGCGACGCGGTGGACGCCTATCTGGCGGCGATCGAGAAGGCCAAGGCCGCCGGCGGCACGATCGAGAGCGGCGGCAAGGCGCTCGACGACCGCAAGGGCTTCTTCGTGCTGCCGACCATCGTCACCGGCCTGTCGAACGATGCCGAGGTGGTGCAGGCCGAGACCTTCGCGCCGATCCTCTACGTGATGAAGTACGAGCAGCTCGACGAGGCGATCGACATGCAGAACGACGTGCCGCAGGGCCTGTCGTCGGCGATCTTCACCAACGATCTCAAGGCCTCCGAGCGCTTCCTCTCGGCGCGCGGTTCGGACTGCGGTATCGCCAACGTCAACATCGGCACCTCTGGCGCCGAGATCGGCGGCGCGTTCGGCGGCGAGAAGGAAACCGGCGGTGGCCGTGAGTCGGGCTCCGATGCCTGGCGCGCCTATATGCGTCGGCAGACCAACACCATCAACTACTCCGACGCCCTGCCCCTGGCCCAGGGCATCAAATTCGACCTGTGAGACGGACCAGCGCCCTGGCGGTCACCAGCCTGGTCTGCGGCCTGTTGGGCTGGAGCCTGCTGCCTTGGCTGGGCAGCCTGGTGGCGGTGATCACCGGCCATCTGGCGCGCGCGGAAATCCGCCGCACGCCCGAGCTCGATGGCGACGGCATGGCCGTCGCCGGGCTGGTGCTCGGCTATGTGCAGTTCGTCGCGACGATCGTCGGCATCGTGGTGTTGATGCTGTTCTTCGGCGGCCTGTTCTGGCTCGGGACGGCGAGCTGAGGTGTACGGACTCGCCCGACCGCTGCTGTTCCGGCTCGATGCCGAGCGCGCCCACCATCTGACGCTGGCCGCGCTCGATGCCGCGCACCGCGCCGGCCTGTCGTCGATGCTCGGCGGCGCACCGGCGCCACTGCCGACCGAGGCCTTCGGCCTGCGCTTCCCCAACCCTGTTGGCCTGGCCGCCGGGCTGGACAAGAACGGCGCGCACATCGATGCGCTGTTCGCGCTGGGGTTCGGCTTCGTCGAGATCGGCACGGTGACCCCGCGCCCACAGGACGGCAACCCGAAACCACGGATGTTCCGGCTGCCGCAGCACCGCGCGCTGATCAACCGGCTGGGCTTCAACAATGCGGGGGTCGATGCGCTGGTCGCCAATGTCGAGCGCGCGCGCCGCAACGGTGTGCTCGGCATCAACATCGGCAAGAACAAGGACACCCCCAACGACGCGGCCGCCGACGACTACCTGCATTGTCTGGCGCGGGTCTATCCGCTGGCCGACTACGTCACCGTCAACATCTCCTCGCCCAATACCGCGGGGCTGCGCGACCTTCAGGAGGCGCAGGCCCTGCAGCGCCTGATCGGCACCCTGCGCGAGGCGCAGGAGCGGCTGGCCGCTCAGCATCGGCGCCGCGTGCCGGTGCTGGTGAAGATCGCCCCCGATCTCGACGACGGCGGCATCGAGGCCGCGGCCCGGGTCTTCGGCGACCTGGCGGTGGATGGCGTCATCGCGACCAACACCACCATCGCGCGCACCGGCGTCGAAGGTGATGCGACCGCCGCGCAGGCCGGTGGCCTGTCCGGTGCGCCGTTGATGGATCGGGCCACCGCAGTGCTGGGCAAGCTGCGCGCGCAGTTGCCTGCGACCATCCCGCTGATCGGCGTGGGCGGCATCGTCTGCGGCGCCGACGCCGCCAGCAAGATCGCGGCCGGCGCGTCGCTGGTCCAGGTCTACTCGGGCTTGGTCTATCGCGGGCCGGCGCTGGTCGGCGACTGCGTGGAGGCGATCCGCGGGCGCCGCGAGACCGTCGACCATAGTCCTGCGTCGGAGCGCTGAGCCGCCGATGTCCGCCCCGTTCGATCTGCGCGAACGCGTCGACCTGCGCACCCGCAACACCTTCGGCGTCCCGGCGCAGGCGCGCCGGCTGCTCGAGGTCGGCGACGCCGCGGCATTGCCGCAGGCGCTTGACGCGCTCGGTGAGGCGCCGCCACTGGTGCTCGGCGGCGGTAGCAACCTGCTGTTCGTCGACGATGTCGATGCGGCGCTGGCGATCGTCGACACCCGCCGGGCCATCGTCGCCGACGACGGCGTCCAGGCGCAGGTCCGCGCCGCCGCCGGCGCGTCCTGGCACGACGTGGTGATGTGGTCGCTGGCCCAAGGCTTGGGCGGCCTGGAAAACCTGGCGCTGATCCCTGGCACCGTCGGCGCGGCGCCGATCCAGAACATCGGCGCCTACGGTGTCGAGGTTGCCGACCGCATCCATGCGGTCGAGGCCTTCGATCGCACGCGCGGCGAACTGGTCGCACTCGACGCGACGGCTTGCGGCTTCGGCTACCGCGACAGCGTGTTCAAGCAGACGCCTGAGCGCTGGATCGTCACCGCGGTCACCTTTGCGCTCTCGCGCCGCGCCGCGCCGGTGCTCGATTACGCCGGCATCCGCGACGCCCTCGCCGCGCGCGGTGTCGCCGCGCCGACGCCGTCCGATGTCGCCGAGGCCGTGATCGCGATCCGCCGCAGCAAGCTGCCCGACCCGGCCGTGATCGGCAACGCCGGCAGCTTCTTCAAGAATCCGATTGTCGACGCCGCGATCGCCGCGGCCCTGCGCGACACGCACCCCGAGCTGCCGGTGTTTGCGGTCGATGGCGACCGCTGCAAGCTTTCGGCCGCGTGGCTGATCGACCGCTGCGGCTGGAAGGGCCACCGCGACGGCGATGCCGGCGTCTCGGCCGGACACGCGTTGGTGCTGGTCAACCACGGCGGCGCGCATGGCCGCGACCTGCTGGCGTTGGCGCGGCGCATCGCCGCCTCGGTGCGCGCCCGATTCGGCGTGGACTTGGTCCCCGAGCCACGGATCGTGGGAACGACATGGTGAATAGCCTGCCGCAACGCTGGCAGCCGACCTCGGCCGCAGGCAAAGCGGCGCTGCTCATGCTCGGCAGCACGTCGGCATTCGCGCTGATGGCGATCACGATCCGCTTCGCGTCGGCGACCGTCCCGACGACCGAGGTCGCGTTCTTCCGCAACTTCTTCGGTCTGCTCGCGCTGCTGCCGATCCTGTTGCGCGCCGGCAACGGCCTGCCGCGCACGCGCCATCTCGGCCGCTACCTGGTGCGCACGCTCGTCGGCCTGGGCTCGATGCTGTGCGCGTTCTGGGCAATCGGCCACCTGCCGCTGTCGCAGGCGATCTCGCTGTCGTATGCCGCGCCCTTATTCGCGACCATTGCCGCGGTGCTGTGGCTGGGCGAGATCGTGCGCGTGCGGCGCTGGATGGCGGTGTCGGCAGGTTTCGTCGGCGTGCTGGTGATCCTGCGCCCGGGCGTGGCGTTCTCGCTGCCGATGCTGATCCCGGTGCTCGGCGCCCTGCTCGCGGCCCTGGTCGCGATCCAGATGAAACAGCTGTCGAAGATCGATCCGCCCGACACGATCGTCTTCTATACCTATCTGCTGTGGGTGCCGCTGTCGCTGGTGCCGGCACTGTTCCAGTGGGTGTGGCCCGGTCCGGTGACCTGGCTGTGGCTGATCGCCACGGGCGTGCTGGGCACGCTCGGCCAGTGGCTGTGGACACGCGCGCTGCGCCTGGGCGAGGTCTCCGCGCTGCAGCCGATCAGCTTCGTGCAGTTGCCGATCGTCGTGGTGTTCGGCTGGTGGCTGTTCGGCGAGACGATGGACCTGTGGACGATGATCGGCGCGGCGATCGTGTTCGGCGCCAACGGCTACATCGCCCATCGCGAAGCGGTGCTCGCGCGTCGCGCCGCCTCGCAGCGTCCGGCCGAGGCAGCGAAGCCCAGCGAGTAGCGCGGGCTTCGGACAGCCACGCAGCGCCCGCCGCCAAGCAAGGCGTGTCGCGGCGCGCCCTCAGACGTCGTCGCGCGCGACCTCGCGCAGCTTGCCCTGGTGCAGCTCCATCACCCGGTCGAGCTTGCGCGCCAGCCGGCGGTCGTGGGTCACCAGCACCAGGCTCGTGCGCTGCGCGCGATTCATCTCCAGCATCAGCTCGAACACGGTCGCGGCGGTGCGCTCGTCGAGGTTGCCGGTGGGTTCGTCGCCCAGCACGCAGGCCGGCTTGTTGACCAGCGCCCGGGCCACGGCCGCGCGCTGGCGCTCGCCCCCCGAGAGTTCGCCCGGCTTGTGACCGAGCCGATGGCCCAGCCCGACCGTCTCCAGCAGACCGCGCGCACGCGTGGTCGCCTCGCCGTCGCTGGCACCATTGAGCAGCGCCGGCAGCATCACGTTCTCCAGCGCGGTGAACTCGGGCAGCAGGTGATGGAACTGGTAGACGAAGCCGAGCGCGCGGTTGCGCAAGGTGCCGCGCGCCGCATTCGACAGCGCGCTCATCTGCTGCCCGGTGACGAACACCTCGCCTGCGCTCGGCACATCCAGGCCACCGAGCAGGTGCAGCAGCGTGCTCTTGCCGGCGCCCGACGCGCCGAGGATGGCGACGGTCTCGCCCGCCTGCACGGCGAAATCGAGCCCGTCGAAGACCGGCGTATGCAGCTTGCCTTCGGCGTAGGTCTTGCCCAGACCCTCGGCCGCCAGCACGATGGTATCGGCTGCTTGCGGGTTCTCACTCATAACGCAGCGCCTCCGCCGGTGCGGTGCGCGCCGCGCGCCATGCCGGATACAGGGTGGCCAGGAACGCCATCAGCAGCGCGATCACGCCGATCATCGTCACGTCGCTGGCCTGCAGGTCGATCGGCAGGCCGGTGACGTAGTAGACGTCCTCAGGCATCAGCACCACGCCGAACAGACGCTCGAGGGCGCGCAGGATGTGTTCGAGATTGAAAGTCAGCAGCAGGCCGCCGCAGACCCCGAGCACGGTACCGATGACGCCGATCATCGTGCCCTGCACCATGAACACCTGCATGACGCCGCGCGGGGTCAGGCCCAGCGTGCGCAGGATCGCGATGTCGGCATGCTTGTCGGTGACCAGCATGACCTGGGAGTTCAACAGCGAGAACGCGCCCATCAGAATGATCAGCGACAGCAGGATGCCGATCATGGTCTTCTCGAGCTTGAGCGCGCGGAACATGTTGGCGTTCTCGGTGCTCCAGTCGCTGACCCGGTAGACCCCGCCCAGCCTGTGCACGAGGTCGCGGGTGACCTGTTGGGCGAGATCCATGTCATGCAGCTTCAGGCGCACGCCGGTGACGCCATCGCCGATGCGCAGCAGCCGCTGCGCGTCCTGCAGGTTGACCACCGCCAGCCGGCGGTCGAAATCCTGGTAGCCGGCTTCGAACAGGCCGCTGACGGTGAAGCGCTTGAGCTGCGGCACTGCGCCCATCGGCGTGACCTGGAAATCGGTGGTCACGATGACGCTGTCGCCGACGCCGACGCCGAGCCACAGCGCGAGTTCGCGGCCAAGCACGATGTTGAAGCTGCCCGGCTGCAGGTCCGAGAGCTGGCCGACCACCATCGAGGTTGCCAGGTCGGAGACCTGACCCTCGTCCTCGGGCGAGATCGCACGCACCGCGGCCGGCTCGTTGCGGCGGCCGCGCAGCAGCGCCTGCGTGTCGATGTACGGCGCCGCGCCGGCCACGCGTGGGTCCTCGCGCGCAACCTCGACCGCTCGCCCCCAGTTGTGCAGCGTGTCGCCCTCGGCGCTCACCGTCGCGTGCGCGACCATGCCGAGCATGCGGTCGCGGATTTCCTTCTGGAACCCGCTCATCACCGCCAAGGTGGTGATCAACACGGTGACGCCGATCGCGATCGCGAAGATCGAGGCCAGCGAGATGAAAGAGATGAAGCCGTTGCGCCGTTTCGCCCGGAGATAACGCAGGCCGATGGCGGCGGGAATGGGTCTGAGCATGGACGTCCGTCGATGGATGCGGGTCGTCGGCGATGGCGCGATCGCCGTGCCCGTCCCGCTGGGCAGTGGCTATGGTGCCACCGATTCCGGTGCGCGTGGCAGCGGACGCATCGCTGCGGCCAGACGCAGTTCACGGCGTTGCGGTGCCGGCAAGGTGTCGGGCCACCACAGTAGCCTGTGCGTGCGTCGGCCCTCGCGCCAGCTCAGGCGCACGATCGGACCACGCCAGTGCAGGCAGGGTGCTTCCAGCAGCCGCCCATCGAGCAGCACCTGCCCCGTCGCCTGCACCACGACGCGATGCGGCGGCTGTCGTGCGGTGCGCAGGATCGTATGCAGGCCACCGGCCAGGACGTAGGGGATGCCGAGCCAGGCCAACAGGCCCGGCAGTTCGGAGAGCAGCAAGGCACCGCAGGCGGCGAACGTGATCAGGCCCAACGCGGCGATCAGCAGGCGCGACGGCCGCCAGTGCAGCCGGGCGGGCTCAGAGGTCGGGCGGGAGCGCCCGGATGGATTGGACGAGGGTGTCGAGTTGCGCATCGGGCGAACGCTCATGGCCGAGGAACCACTTCCAGAGCCTATCGTCCTCGCATTCGAGCAGCCGTCGGAAAACATCCCGCTCGCTTTCGGAGGATGTCGCCCAGCACCGGTCGAGCCAGCGCTCGAACAGCCGGTCGAGTTCGCGCATGCCGCGGCGGCTGCGCCAGCGCAGGCGCCGCAGCTCGGTGGTGTCGTCGTGGTCGGTCACTGACGTGCGTCCTGTGTGCGGGCGTTCGCGGCTGCGGCCGATGCGGAGGCATCGGCCAAGCGCTCATGACGCGCCAGGCTTGTCCCATGCCATCCATGGCGGCGCATTGCCGACTCCGGAGAGACCGGCCCGCACATCCGTGTGCGGGCGTTCGCGGCTGCGGCCGATGCGGAGGCATCGGCTTGGCGCTCCCATTTCTTTGGACAGTTCCCATGCCATCCATGGCGTGGCATGGCCGACTCCGGAGAGGCCGGCCCGCACGTCCGTGTGCGGGCGTTCGCGGCTGCAGCCGATGCGGATGCATCGGCCAAGCGCAGCCGCTCACCCACGTCGTGCGAGCATCAGTTGCTTGATCTGGCCGATCGCCTTGGCCGGGTTCAGCCCCTTGGGGCAGGTCCGCGCGCAGTTCATGATCGTGTGGCAGCGGTAAAGCTTGAACGGGTCTTCCAGGTCATCCAGGCGCGCACCGGTGTCCTCGTCGCGGCTGTCGATGATCCAGCGGTAGGCCTGCAGCAGGATCGCAGGACCCAGGTAGCGTTCGCCGTTCCACCAGTAGCTCGGGCAACTGGTCGAGCAGCACGCGCACAGGATGCACTCGTAGAGGCCGTCGAGCTTGTCGCGGTCCTCAGGCGACTGCAGCCGCTCGCGATCCGGCGGCGCTGCGGTCTGGGTGCGGATCCACGGCTGGATCGATGCGTACTGCGCATAGAAATGCGTCAGATCGGGCACCAGATCCTTGACCACGCTCATATGCGGCAGCGGGTAGATCGGCACCTCGTTCTTCTTGCAATCGTCGATCGCGCGCGTGCACGCCAGCGTGTTGGTGCCGTCGATGTTCATCGCGCACGAGCCGCAGATGCCCTCGCGGCACGAGCGACGGAACGTCAGCGTCGGGTCGATCTCGTTCTTGATCTTGATCAGCGCGTCCAGGACCATCGGCCCGCACTTGTCGAGGTCGAGCTCGTAGGTGTCGGTGCTGGGGGTCTCGCCGGAATCGGGATTCCAGCGATAGATCTTGAACGTGCGCGTGCGCTTGGCGCCCGGCGCGGCCGGGAAGTGCCGGCCCTTCTTGATCTTGGAGTTCTTCGGGAGCGTGAATTCGGCCATGTGGGGTCTCCCGGCTCAGTAGACGCGTGCTTTGGGGGGCACGACCTCGACTTCGTCGTCGAGTGTGTACATGTGCACCGGACGGTAGTCGATCTTGGTGTTGCCGGCCTCGTCCGCCCAGCACAGCGTGTGCTTGTGCCAGTTCTCGTCGTCGCGGTCCGGGTAGTCCTCGTGGGCGTGCGCGCCGCGCGATTCCTTGCGGTTCTCGGCCGAGACGATCGTCACCAGCGCCTGGCCCAGCAGGTTCTCCAGCTCCAGCGTCTCGATCAGATCCGAGTTCCAGACCAGCGAGCGATCGCTGACCTTGACGTCGGCGAACGAGGCGTGGATCTCGCGGATCTTGTCCACGCCCTGCTTGAGCGTCTCGCTGGTGCGGAACACCGCCGCGTCGTTCTGCATCGTGCGCTGCATGCGGTCGCGGATCACCGCGGTCGCGGTGTCGCCCTTGGCATTGCGCAGCTTGTCCAGGCGCGCCAGCGACTTGTCGCAGGCATCGGCCGGCAGCGGCTTGTGACGCGCGTCGGGCTTGATCGTCTCCGCGCAGCGATTGGCCACGGCGCGGCCGAACACCACCAGGTCGAGCAGCGAGTTGGAGCCTAAGCGGTTGGCGCCATGCACCGACACGCAGGCCGCTTCGCCGATCGCGTACAGGCCGGGCACCACTGCATCCGGGTTGCCGTCCTTCAACTGCACGACTTCGCCGTGGTAGTTGGTCGGGATGCCGCCCATGTTGTAGTGCACGGTCGGGATCACCGGGATCGGCTGCTTCTCCACGTCGACGCCGGCAAAGATCCGCGCGCTCTCGGCAATGCCGGGCAGCTTCTTGTGGATGTCGGCCGGGTCCAGATGGGTCAGGTCGAGATGGATGTGGTCCTTGTGCTCGCCGACGCCGCGACCCTCGCGGATCTCCATCGTCATCGAACGGCTGACCACGTCGCGCGAGGCCAGGTCCTTGGCGTTGGGCGCGTAGCGCTCCATGAAGCGCTCGCCGCTGGCGTTGCGCAGGATGCCGCCTTCGCCGCGGACGCCCTCGGTGATCAGACAGCCCGCGCCGTAGATGCCGGTCGGGTGGAACTGCACGAACTCCATGTCCTGCAGGCCGAGACCTGCGCGCAGCGCCATGCCGCCGCCGTCGCCGGTGCAGGTGTGCGCCGAGGTCGCCGAAAAGTAGGCGCGGCCATAGCCGCCGGTCGCCAGCACCACGCCCTGGGCGCGGAACAGGTGCAGCGTGCCCTCGGCCATGTCGAGGGCGAGCACGCCGCGGCAGGCGCCCTCCTCGTCCATGATCAGGTCGAGTGCGAAGTACTCCACGAAGAAGCGTGCATCGTGCTTGAGCGACTGCTGGTAGAGCGTGTGCAGGATCGCGTGGCCGGTGCGGTCGGCGGCCGCGCACGTGCGCTGGGCGATGCCCTGGCCGTAGTGCGTGGTCATACCGCCGAAGGGGCGCTGGTAGATCTTGCCTTCCTTGGTCCGCGAGAACGGCACGCCCTGGTGCTCGAGCTCGATGATCGCCGGGATGGCCTCACGGCACATGTACTGGATGGCGTCCTGATCGCCCAGCCAGTCCGAGCCCTTGATCGTGTCGTAGAAATGGAAGCGCCAGTCGTCCTCGCCCATGTTGCCGAGCGCGGCCGAGATGCCGCCCTGGGCGGCGACGGTATGCGAGCGGGTCGGGAAGACCTTGGTCAGGCATGCGGTCTGCAGGCCCTTGTGGGCCAGGCCGAAGGTCGCGCGCAGGCCGGCGCCACCGGCGCCGACGACGATCATGTCGTACTTGTGTTCGGTAATCGGGTAAGCGGTCATCACGGACTCAGGCAGTGAAGGCGATGCGGGCGATCGCGTACAGCGAGGCGATGGCGCCGAGCCCGCAGAGGAAGGTCACGAGCAGTTGGAGCGCCAGCTCGAAGGACCGCTTGTGCACGTAGTCCTCGATCACGACCTGCAGGCCGAGCTTGGCGTGCCAAAACAGCGTGACCAGGAAGATCGAGAACAGGATCGCGTTCCACGGCCGGGCGATGATCGCGCGGGCGGTGTCCAGCTCCGCGCCGACCAGCGACAGCAGCGTCAGCACGAACCAGACGACCAGCGGCACCAGGATGATCGCGGTGACCCGCTGCTTCCAGAAGTGCGTCGTGCCCGACTTGCCCGAGCCCAGGCCCTGGGCACGCTTGACCGGCGTGCGCAGCGGCACTGCGCGCGAGGTCTCTCCACCGCCACCGCTCATGCCGCACCCCGCAGACCGAAGAACCAGATGATGCCGGTGATCAGAAAGCCGACCACGAACACCGCGTAGCCCGAGGCATAGGCCTTGGGAATCTCGAAGCCCCAGCCCGCATCCCACAGCAGGTGGCGGATGCCGTTGAGCAGGTGGTAGATCAACGCCAGCGTGAAGCCGAACAGGAAGATCAGCCCCATCGGCGAGGCCCACTGCCGGGAGGCGAACTCGTAGGCTTCGCCGCCTGCGGCGATGGACATCAGCCACCACACCAGGGAAATGCCGCCCACCGCCAAGGACACGCCGGTGATGCGGTGGAGGATGGACATGGTCGAGGTCATCTGCGGTCGATAGACCTGCAGATGCGGCGACAGAGGACGGTTGGGATGTGCCATCGCTGGCTGGTCTCCTCGCTGGCGGCGTCGCGCCGCGTGGCTGGTGGTACACAGGGCCGCTCGCGCCGACGCGATGCGGCGGCGATCAGAAATCGATGCAGCGGCCGTTCTTTTCCCAGTCGCCGTAACGGGTGGGATCGAGACCGTCACGGCCCCCGATCTCGACCGCTGGCTCCGGCTCGGATGCCGGAACAGGCGTGACCGCCGGTTCCGACCGCGGCGTTGCCGCGTCGTCGCCTATGATGTCCGGGGTGATCATTCGTTCAATTTTAGTTCCCACACCCATGGTAAACAAGCCACATCCCCTGCCCGACGCGGATTTCGCCCTTTCCGGCCTGCATGTGCTGCGGCTGTCGGGCCGCGATGCGCTCGCATTCGCGCAGGCCCAGTTCATGAACGACGTGTCCACGCTCGCCGACGGCCAGTGGCAATGGAGCGGTTGGCTGACGCCCAAGGGCCGCCTCATCGCGCTGTTCGCGCTGCTGCGTCGTGACGCGCAGACGCTCGACCTGGTCCTGCACGACGCGGACCCCGCCCTGTTCGCCGATGCGCTGAAACGATTCGTATTCCGCAGCAAGGTCGCAATCGTGATGGCCGGCACGCCCGTCACCGGCCGGTTCGCCGCCCCGGTGGCTGCGCGCGGCGCCCAGGCCGCATGCGATGGCCAGGCGGTGGAACTGGACCTGGGCGTACCGTCGCAACCGCGCACCTTGTGCCTGCAGCCAGACGCGCGGGATACGACCACGACGACTGCAGCCGATGCCGCACCCCAGCCCGATGTCGAGGCCGATGCGTACTGGCGCGCGATCGACCTGGCGCACGGGCTGCCGCGACTGGCCGCCAGCGAGTTCGACCGCTGGACGCCGCAGCAACTCTCGCTCGACCGCCTGCAGGCCTACAGCGTCAAGAAAGGCTGCTACCCGGGCCAGGAGATCGTGGCGCGGACGCATTTCCTGGGCCAGAGCAAACGTGGGCTGGTCGCGCTGCACGGTGCCCACACCGCACAGGCCGGGCAGGACGTCGCCGCCGACGGCGCGCCGGTGGGCAGGATCGTCGCAGTCTCAACGCAGGTCCAGCTTGCGGTGCTGCCGCTGGATCTGGGACCTGCGTCACTGGCGGTCGATGCGCATCCGGTGACCACCGTCGCGCTCCGCGACGGCCTGGCGCGCTGAATGATCTGCCCGCTTTTTGCTTCTATCCGCTTACCGGCGCAACGCACTGAGGCAAAGGCCCCGTCTTCTTCCATCCGAAGCCAGAGTCCATAGGTCTGCAGCAGCGGACTGACGGCCGGTGGTCGCGTCAAGCGCGCCATGGATGAGCCCGCTCTGCCTGCGCGGCATGCCGCGCAGCCATGCGAACGCCGCGCGTGCTTCGCGTGGCCGGACCGCGAGCGGTCCTGACCGAGGGAAGCGCGGCTTCCGGCTGCCAGGCCGCTGCCTATCCGAAGTGGGATTTCCATCTCGCATATCGGAGAAGCCTCCCCCTTTTCATGCCATGTGCGGCTGCTATGCTCGGCCGCTGACAGGGCGCGCAAGCGCTGGGGAATGTCGAGGCAGTCGCCGGACCGGCTGCGGTCCGGTGGCAGGGGAACTGGAAAGCTCAAAGGGAATGTCATGAAGCGCACTATCTTGTCCGCGGCCTTCGCCGCGTCCGTCGTTTCGCTCGCATTGGCGGCCTGCTCGTCCACACCCGACGCGCAGGCACCGGCACCGCAGCCGCCCGCACCATCGAGCGCCTTCATCGAAAAGCTCGATGCAGACGGCCTGTTCGCATTCGGCAAGGCCGGCATCCGCGACCTCAGCCCCGACGGGCGGGCCGCGCTCGACGCGATCGCCGCTCGGCTCTCGGGCAGCGCGCACCAACTGGACATCGTCCACGTCATCGGCCACAGCGACCGCATCGGCAACGCCAAGGGCAATCTGCGGCTGTCCAACCAGCGGGCCGAAGCGGTGCGCGCGTATCTGATCGAGCACGGCGTGCCGGCCGACCGGATCACGGCGGTCGGGCGCGGCGACGTGGAGCCGGTGGTCGAATGCCGCAGCGAGCGCGGTCAGGCCCTGATCGATTGCCTGGCACCGAACCGCCGCGTCGAGGTCCGGGCCCGCTTCACCGACTGATCCAACGCCCCTTATCAGCCGAAGGGCCGGCGCGTTGCGCCGGCCTTTTTTAGGATCAGGCCATCGCCGATGCGGCGGCGACGATGTCCGCCTCCGATGGAATCACCAGGAATGCGGCCCCGGCCAGCGGCGTGAACGTGTCGGCCCCGACCACCCGGCGCAGCGGCCGGTCGCCAAAGCCCGCCTCGGTGATCGCGGTCACGATGCCCTCGCCCACGCCGGCACTGCGCCGCCCCTCGTCGACCACCAATACCCGGTCGCATTCGGCCACGTGCCGGGCGATCGCGCCTTCGTTGAGCGGCAACAGCCAGCGCAGGTCGACCACGCGCACGCGCCAGCCGCGCTCGGCCTCGATCGTGCGTGCCGCACGCAGACTCATCGGCACACCATTGCCGAACGTCAGCACCAGCAGATCGGTTGCCTCGGGTGCGTACACCCGTTCCTCGCCGAAGGCCATCGCCTGGTCCGGCGGCGGATACGCGGTCAGCCAGCCGCCGTCGCCGGGCTCGTAAAGATCCTTGGTCATGTACAGCGCGATCGGCTCGAGGAACGCGCAGACCCGGCCGTCGACCTTCGCCAGCGCGGCCAGCGTGCGCAGCATCGTCGCCGCGTCATCGCCGCGCGACGGGCAGCCGACAACCAGGCCCGGGATGTCGCGCAGTGCGGTGATCGAATTGTCGTTGTGGAAGTGACCGCCGAAGCCGCGCTGATACCCCAGCGAGGCGATGCGCATGACCATCGGGTTGCGGTACTGGCCGTTGCTGAAGAACTGCAGGCTCGCCGCCTCGCCGCGGATCTGGTCGCCGGCGTTGTGGAAGTACGCCAGATACTGGATCTCGGGCAGCGGCAGCAGCCCCATGTTGGCGTAGCCCTGCGCCAGCCCGAGCACGATCGTCTCATCGAGCAGCGTGTTGAACACCCGGCGCGGGCCGAATGCCTTCTGAAGGCCCTTGGTGACGGTGTACACGCCGCCCTTCTGCGCCACGTCCTCGCCGAACAGCAGCGCTTCGGGATACTTGGCGAACAGGTCGTGCAATGCCTGGTTGATCTGGATCGCCAGGTGCCGCGGCGGCTGCGTCTCGGGCAGCTTGGCCTCGCCGCCGAACACGCCTGGGCGCGCGGCGGCGTGCTCATACCGCGTGGCCTCGGCCTGGACCTGGGCCGGCGAGTACGGGGCCAACGGCTGCATGACCTCGGCTAGGTTCTCCAGCCGCGGCCGGCTGTCGGCGTCGTGCGCAGCCGCGAAGCAGCGCGCGCGCGTGTCCTCGTACAGTGCCAGCAGCGCATCGGCGCTCATCAGCCCCGACTCGAGCGCGATCGCGGCCGAACGCAGCAAGGGATCGGTGGCCTCGACCGCGCACAGTTCCTCGAGCGAGCGCCACTCGACCTCGAAGTCGGTTCCCGCATGGCCCATGATCCGGGTCGTGCGCAGGTGCAGGAAGGTCGGCCTGCGCGTGCGCCGGCAGTGCGCCACCGCGCGCTCGACCTCGCCGTAGCCCGAGGCCAGGTCCAGGCCGTCGGCGGCGAAGTAGTCCAGATCGGGGCGCTGAGCGAAGTTGCGCGCGATCCAGCCGTCCGGGGTCTTGACCGAAATGCCGATGCCGTTGTCCTCGCAGACGAACAGCACCGGCGCGGGAAGCTTCTGGTAGGCGGTCCAGGCGGCGGCGTTGAAGGCGGTCTGCGCGGTCGCGTGGTTGCTCGACGCATCGCCGAACGAGCACACGACGATGCTGTCGTCGGGCACCGGCAGCGCATGGCCGATGCGCCGCGCCTGCTCGATCGCGACCGCGGTGCCGAAGGCCTTGGGCAGATGCGAGGCGATGGTCGAGGTCTGCGGCAGCACCCACAGCGGCTTACTGCCCCAGACCTTGTGGCGGCCGCCGCTGGCGGGATCTTCGCGGCTGGCCGCGAACGACAGCGCCGAGTCCATCACCGGATCCATGCCGGGCAGCTTGCGAAAGCGCTCGGCCATGAAGCCGCCGCTGCGGTAATGCAAGAACGCCGGATCGGTATGCCGGGTCAGGCGCGCGACCATCGCATTGCCCTCGTGGCCACTGGACCCGATCGTGTAGAAGACCTTGTTCTGCACGCGCAGTACGCGCGCCATCAGGTCCAGGTGCCGGCTGATCAGCTGCGATTCCAGCAGTTCGACAAACCCGCGTGCATCCAACGCACTGCCGGGCAGCACGGCGTCGGCATCGGCCGGACGTGCCTGCACTGGGCCGCGCCAGTCACGGACGAACTGCTGGAAGTTCGCGTCGCAGATCTCGGCGCGGTTGAGGCCCTTCATGCGGGCGGGAATCGGGTTCGGGACGGTGGCGAACATGCGGTCGGGACCTACTGGCGGGATGCCGCGATCAGCGCGGCGTGTTCGGGCGCGGGTGCCGGCATGGCAACGAACCGCGGCGTCGCGCGCACGCGGGCCAGCCAGTCGCGCAGCGCCGGGTACGGCGACAGGTCGAATCCCCCGTCGCCGGCGGCATCGGTGTAAGGGAACAGCGCGATATCGGCAATGCCATAGCGCGGGCCGGTGAACCAGGGATGCGCCGACAGGTGCGTCTCCATCACCGCCAGGGCCTGCGCGCCGCGTTCGTGCAGGCGCGGCAGTTCGGCGCGACGCGGCGAATCGAGCGGCGTCCAGCCACAGATGAAGCGAGCAACGGCGAGACAGGGTTCGTGGCTGTACTGCTCGAAGAACATCCACGACAGCGTCTGTGCCCGCTGCCAGGCATCGCCCGGCACGAACTCACTGCCCTCCGCCAGCCAGTGCAGGATCGCGTTCGACTCCACCAGCACGCGGCCGTCGTCGAGCTCGAGCATCGGCACCTTGCCGTTGGGATTCTTGGCGAGATAATCCGGGGTGCGGGTCGCGCCGCGGCTACTGTCGGTTTCGATCCAGCGATACGGGCGGCCGAGCTGTTCGAGCAGCAGCCGCAGCTTGTGGCAATTGCCCGATGGCGAGTAGCCGTAGATCGCGGTCATGCAAAACGCTTTCGGTGCTCGTGCCATTGCGCGCGCGTCTGGCCCCAGATCTCGATCGGATGGTCCTCGAACGGCGCCGGGAGCCGGCCCGGCCCGCGGCAGACAGCGCCCAGCCGCCGGGCGACGTTCTGCGATGGCAGGTTCGCCGGATCGATGCAGTGGATGATGTCGTCCCAGTGCAGTGCCTCGAATGCCCAGTCGATGGCGGCGACCGCCGCTTCCACGGCATAGCCCTGGCCCCAGGCATCGGGATGGAACGCGTAGCCGATCTCGTTGCCCGGCCAGCCCTCCGGACGCCAGGGCCCGAGTTGGCCGAGCCAGCGCCCGCCCGCCCGCTCGACGACCGAGAACATGCCGAAGCCCTGCAGCAACCAGGCGCCGGGTTGCTGCAGGAACTTGCGCCATGCGGCCGCGCGCGGCTGGCACCCGCCGATGTAGCGCGCCGCGGTCTCGTCGGCCAGCAGTTCGGCGTAGCGGTCGAAATCCTCGGCCTTGGGCAGGCGCAGGATCAGGCGGTCGGTTTCGAGGATCGGCGCGGCAGCGGATGACGGCATCGTGGGCATAGTGCAGGTCTCAAAGACTGCCGGCCTTCTCGATCACGAGGATGCGCGCCTCGCCGATCGGATGGGCGACATGCGCGTCGCCCGGCCCGGCATGGAACAGGTCGCCGGCTTCCAGCACGACCGCGTGTTCGGCCTCGCCCTGGCGATAGCGCATCTCCACACGGCCGTCGAGCACGGCGAAGACTTCCTCGCCGTCGTTGACATGCCACTGGTAGGGACGATCGGTCCAGTGCAGACGGACGGTGGCGCCCTCGATGGCGGCGACATCCAATGCGCCCCACGCGCTGTCGGCGGTGAACTCGCGCGATCGAATCGTACGCATGCTCAGAACGCGTTGATACCCGTCAACTCGCGCCCCACGACGAGCTGGTGCACGGTCTCGGTGCCTTCGTAGGTAATGACCGACTCGAGGTTGAGCGCATGACGGATCGGCGAGTGCTCGGTCGTGATGCCGGCGCCACCCAGCAGATCGCGCGCTTCGCGGGCGATGTCGATCGCCATGCGGCAATTGTTCCACTTCGCCAGCGAAACCTGGGTCGGCTGCATCTTGCCGGCATCCTTCAGACGGCCGAGCTGCAATGACAGCAACTGCGCGCTGGTGATCCGGCGCGCCCAGTCGGCAAGCTTGATCTGCGCGCTCTGGGTCGCGGCCACCGGGCGATCGAACAGGATGCGTTCCTTGGAATAGCCCAGCGCCTCGTCCAGGCACGCGATCGCCGCGCCGATCGGCCCCCAGGTAATGCCGTAGCGCGCCTGGGTCAGGCAGCCCAGCGGACCCTTGAGTCCCTTGACGTTCGGCAGGCGGTTGGCATCGGGCACGCGCACATCGTCGAAGTACAGCGCGCTGGTGACCGAGGCACGCAGGCTCATCTTGTGTTTGATCTCCTGCGCCGTGAAGCCGGCGAAGTCCTTCTCCACGACGAACCCCTGGATGCCGTCGTCGGTCTTCGCCCAGACGATCGCGATGTCGGCCAGGTTGCCGTTGGTGATCCACATCTTGGCGCCGTTGAGGATCCAGTCGCCGCCGTCGCGGCGCGCATGGGTCTTCATGTTCGCTGGGTCCGAGCCGCCATGGGGCTCGGTCAGACCGAAGCAACCGATGACCCGGCCGGCCGCCATGTCGGGCAGCCAGCGGCGGCGCTGCTCCTCGCTGCCGTAGGCATAGATCGGATACATGCACAGCGACGATTGCACGCTGGCGAAGCTGCGCAGGCCGCTGTCGCCACGCTCGAGTTCCTGGCAGATCAGGCCGTAGCTGACCGCGTTGAGGCCGGCGCAGCCGTACTCGGTCGGCAACGTGGCGCCGAGCAGGCCGAGTTCGGCCATCTCGGGAATCAGTTCGGTCGGAAACCGCCCCTCGTCGAAGCAGGCGCCGATGATCGGCAGCACACGCTCGTCGGTGAAGCGGGCGACGGCGTCCTGGACCGCGCGCTCGTCTTCATCGAGCAGCGAACGCACGTCGTACAGATCGTAGGGATGCAGGGCCATGGCGGTCCGGTCTGGGCGGGATGCCGGCCATTGTAGCGATCCACGCGCCGGCGTCGTCGGGGGCCTCCACGCAGGAAGGCCGGCGATGTGCCGGCCTTCCTGCAAGACAGCGATGGCGCGGTTGCTCAGCCGCGCACGGGCGCGTCGTCGAGCGCTGCGGTCATCACCCGGCCATTGAGCACCGGCAGACGCTCGCCCGGGGCTTCGCGCATGCGCAGCGTGTGCTCGGTGCCTTCGTAGCGATAGGTGACGTCGTAGCCGACCGTCTTTTCCTCGTCGCCCAGCAGGATCCGGTTGCCCGGCTTGCTGTCGGTGCGCATCGAGCCGGTGGTGCCGTCGGGATTGCGATAGGTCACGTTGTAGGCGACCACACGCGAGGACTGCGAGGAATCCTGCACGGTGCGGCACTGACGGTCGACACGTTCGACGACGCGGCCGCCGACATGGTTACGGTCGATCCGGTTGCCGATGAAGCCGCCGGCGGTCGCGCCGGCCGCGGTGGCGAGCTTGCGCCCATTGCCGCCGCCGACCTGGTTGCCCACCAGACCGCCGACCAGCGCGCCGACCACGGTCCCGCCGACGTTGCCGTCGCGCTCGGGCAGACGGTCTTGCACCACCACGTCCTCGCAGACCTGGCGCGGCGAGGTCGAGGTCATCGTCTCGCGGATCGGCTCGCTGCCCAGCACGGTCGCATAGACCTGTTCGGTCTCGGTGACCGGGCGGGTCGCCACGACGTCGGCATAGTCGAGCTTGTCCTCGACGCGCTTGTCCTCGGCGCCCGCGGTCGTATCGCCGGCGACCGATGTCCCCGCGCCATCGCGGCTGTTGTGGTACGCGCCGACGGCCACGCCACCTACCAGCAAAGACGCCAGCGCAATCGCGATCGTGTTGCTCTTCATGGGATCTCCTTGCGGCCATCGGCCTGTACGTCGTGACAGTGATTGCACCATTGCCAAGCTGAACAGGCACACGAACAAGGGCGACTCAGGCTGACCCGGCGCTAAACCGGGACGTCAGCAGGCCGTGCTAGCGTGTGCCGCATCCCGCCCCCCTCGCGAGGCCCACGATGCCCAGTCCCTTTACCGTGCCGCTCGTGTCGTGGCTGTCCCGGTTGAGTCACCCGCGCCTGTTCGTGGTCGTGGCCATCCTGTTCGGCATCAATCTGGTCATCCCCGATCCGATCATCCTGATCGACGAAGTCCTGCTGGGGCTGGCGACGGTCGCCTTGGCCCGGCGCAAGCGCACGCCCGACGCGCCGACACACGCCGATCCGCGTCCGCCGATCGATGGCCAGGCGCGCCGCCCTTGAGGCTGGTCGACAGCCATTGTCATCTCGACGCACCGCAGTTCAACGACGACCGTGCGGCGGTCTTGGCGCGCGCGCGGGCGGCGGGCGTCGTGCAACAAGTGGTGCCGGCCATCACCCGCGCGGCATGGCCGGGCTTGCGCGCGGTCTGCGCCGAAGACGCCGGCCTGTTTCCGGCCTACGGACTGCACCCGATGTTTCTGGCCGAACACCAGCCCGAAGATCTGGACGCCCTGGCCGACTGGATCGTGCGCGAGCGGCCGGTGGCGGTTGGCGAGTGCGGCCTGGACCATTTCGTCGATGGGCTCGACCGCCAGGCCCAGGCGCATTGTTTCGAAGGCCAGTTGCGCCTGGCGCATGCCCACGACCTGCCGGTGATCGTGCACGCGCGGCGGGCAGTCGATCCGGTGATCGCAGCGCTCAAACGGTATGACGGCCTGCGCGGCGTGGTGCACAGCTTCGGCGGCAGCGCCGAACAGGCACGCCAGCTGTGGCAGCGCGGTTTCATGATCGGACTCGGCGGGCCGTTGACCTATGACCGCGCCCGCCGCCTGCACCGATTGGCCGCGACGATGCCGATCGAACACCTGCTGCTCGAGACCGACGCCCCCGACCAGCCCGACAGCGCCCACCGCGGCCAGCGCAACGAACCGGCGCGCCTGGTCCACGTGCTGGAGACGGTCGCGCGCCTGCGCGGCGAACCGCCGGAGATCGTGGCCGCGCAGACGCGCGACAACGCTGCGCGGCTGTTCGGTCTGCCGCCGCTCTAGCCGCCGCGTCGATCAGGCGGCGGCATCGGCCGCCGGCCGCAACAGCAGTTCGAGCGCCTTGCCGGCCGCGGCGAATGCGAACGCACCGGTGATGTGCGTAGCCGCCCCCAGGCCGCTGCCGCAATCGAGATTGAGCGCGGCATCGGGCCCCAACTGCGGGCGGACGCCGCAGACACTGCCATCGGCCTGCGGATAGCGGACGTTCTCCAGCGAATAGATCGCCGGCACCCCGAAATAGCGCTTGGGGCCCTTGGGAAAATTGAATTCGGCGCGCAGCTTCTTGCGGATCAGCGCGAGCATCGCATCGTGCTCGGTCCGCGACAGATCGCGCACGCGCACCAGCGTCGGGTCGATACGGCCACCGGCGGCGCCCACCGTGATCACCGGCAGCTTGCGTCGCCGGCACCAGGCGATCAACTCGACCTTGCTGCGGAAACTGTCGCAGGCATCGATCACCAGGTCGTAGCCCCGCCCCAGCATTGCCTCAAGGTTGGCCGGGGTCACGAAGTCCTCCAGCGCATGCACCGTCATGCGCGGATGGATCGCCAGGCAGCGCTCGGCCATGACCCTTGCCTTGTTGCGCCCGTACTGGCCCTCGAGCGCCGGCAACTGCCGATTGGTGTTGGACACGCACAGATCGTCGGCGTCGATCAGCGTCAGCGTGCCGACACCGCTGCGGGCAAGCGCCTCGGCCACCCACGAACCGACCCCGCCCAGCCCGACCACCGCGACGTGCCGCTGCAACAGGCGCGCGATCGTGCCCTGCCCGTACAGGCGTTCGATTCCGGCAAAGCGGGCGCGTGCGTGTTCGTCCATGGTGCGCATTCTACCGGGCGCCCTGCCCCGCCGGCCGCCCATGCTAAGGTCGCGCCGCCTTTCGCCACCGCCAGGAGCGCACGATGCCGACGCCCGAGCCCTCGTCTTCCGCGCGCACGCCGCCATCAGCTGCCGCACGCTATGCAGTGGTGTTCGTCCTGGGCCTGGTGGTCGGGGTGTTCGCGCTCGTCGTCGTGCTGCGCGCGCTCGAGAGCCGGCGCGATTGGCAGGACCACTATCCCGGTGCGCTGATGCGGCTCTACCAGGCCCACATGGCGGGCCTGCAGACGGCGGTCGACACGGGCCGCTGCCCATCGGCCGACAGCACGGCCCATCTGCGCGCGCTACGCCTGTTGTCCGATGATCTGGAACCGGCGTTTCCCGAGCTGCGCGACCATCGCGGTTTCAGCGCGCATGCCGACGCGGCGCGACGCGCCCTCGATACAGCCCTGGCCACGCCGCCGAGCGATTGCGCCGAGCTGCGCGTCGCGGTCGATGCGGTCGGTGAGACCTGCAGCGGGTGCCACCGGGATCTGCGCTGAGTCCTGAATACGGGTCTGAATCGAGGCTGGACGTCCACCTCGGTCGCGTCGTTGGACGCGACGAATTGCTGCCTCATTCACGTCGCCCCGCATAGCGTTGGCGACGTCGGGCAGCGGGCCCGCTCACGCTAGGAGATCCCATGAAATCTCGTCTGATCGGTACCGCAGCGGTCGCCGTCTCGTTGGCACTCGCCGGCTGCGCGTCCTCGCCCGGTTATTCCGATTACGGCCGTTACGATGGCTACGGCAGCGGTTATGGCGGCGGTTATCGTGGTGAGTGCTATGACTGCGGCACCGTGACCCGCATCGAGGTGGTCGGTGGCGACCGTGGCCCGAATGTCGCCGGACCGCTGATCGGCGGCATCGTCGGCGCGGTGGCGGCCAAGGAACTCGCACGACACAACACCGACAGTCACGGTCGCCGGAATGTCGCGATCGGCGCCGGTGCGGTCGGCGGTGCGGTGGCCGGCAACGCGATCCAGAATCGAGTCGAGGGCGCGCGTCATTTCAATGTGCATGTGCGCATGCAGGACGGCCGCACGATCGTGCTCAGTCAGGGCGATCTGGACGGCATCCGCGAAGGCTCGCCGGTCCGCGTCCAGAACGGACGCGCCTACGCCTACTGACCCGCGGTGCACTTGTTCGGCGGGCGACTCTGTGGCTACCCGAAGTCAGGTTGCCAGTACCCGCAGCAGCGGCCTGCCAGCCGGTGGCCGCGTCGAGCGCGCCATGGATGGCGCGCGCCCGAGTCAGGACAGAATGTCCTGACCGAGGGAGGAGCGGCTTCCGCCTGACAGGCCGCTGCCCATCCGAAGTGCGCCGCATTTCCGAATTAAGAAGAGGACATAAGAAAAACCCGGCCATTGGCCGGGTTTTTCTTGAAGCATCGCAGCTGGTCAGAGCGGCGTCACGGCGTCGGCCTGCAGGCCCTTCTGGCCCTGGACGACGGTGAAGCTGACCTTCTGGCCTTCCTGCAGGCTCTTGAAGCCCGTGCCCTGGATGGCGCGGAAATGCACGAAAACGTCTTCGCCGCTTTCACGGCTGATGAATCCGAATCCCTTGGCATCGTTGAACCACTTCACGGTACCGGTCTCGCGCTCTGCCATGTTGCTCTCTCTCCCTGAAACTGTTCGATGTATCGAGCGATTACGCCTGTCGGGCGGCTGGTTGCAAGGAGAACACGGGTGCGACGATGCAGCGGACCGGTGGAACGAGCCAGCGACTTGATGCAGGGTCACGATTCACGGTGACCTTGACAAACACAGCGCCTGCAAAGTAACCCGGCATTTATGAAAATGCAATCGCCCCCCAAAGGCCCGTTCCAGGGGCCCGTGGCCCCCGATCCAGCGGGGTCCGCATGGACATAAGTGTGCCGCTTTACCTGCTCGCCGGCCTGCTGGTCGCCATCGGCCTGGCCGGCGTCGTGTTGCCGGCCCTGCCCGGCCTGCCACTGGTATTCGCGGGCCTGCTGACAGCGGCCTGGGCGGACGGTTTCCAGCGCGTGGGCGCGATGCCGCTCGTCGTGTTGGGGCTGTTGACCGCGGTCTCGTTCGCGGTGGACTTTTGGGCCACCGCGGTCGGCGCCAAGCGCGTGGGCGCCAGTCCGCTGGCATTGCTGGGCACGGTGGTCGGCACCTTCGTCGGTCTGTTCTTCGGCCTGCCGGGCCTGTTCGCCGGTCCCTTCGTCGGCGCGGTGGTGGGCGAGTTGATCAGCCGCCGCACTCTGTATCCTGCCGGCCTCGGCCATGCGGCCAAGGTCGGCATCGGCACGTGGCTGGGCATCGCGCTGGGCGTGGCATTGAAACTCGCATTGGCGGTCTCGATGCTGGCGATCTTCGCATTCGCTTGGTGGTTCTGAGTCCACAATCCCCCGATGACCGATCACCCCCATACCGCTTCCCTGCCGCCCCGTCGCGGGCGATTCCTCGGCCTGTTGGCCGTTCTGCTGCTGGCGCTCATGGCCGGCCTCATTGCCGGGCCAAGCCTGGCCGCACCGAGCGCGGCGCCGGCCGCATCGGCAGCCGCCGATCCTGGCACGGCCGCCGGCACTCAAGCGGTCGATGCCCCACCGCCAAGCGCGGCGCAAGCGTTCGAGGAGGCCGATGTGCGCGGTCGTTTCGACGCGGTGTACGACGAAACCGTCAATCGTTTCATGCGCCTGCTCGCGAACCTGCCGTTGCTGCTGGCCGCGCTGGTGGTCGTGGCACTCGCCGCATGGCTGGGCCGCGTGGTCTCCCAGCGCCTGCACTGGCTGCACCTGCGTACGCGTAACCCCTATCTCGACAGCCTGCTGCGTCGCATGGTGCAGGCCGCGATCCTGCTGATCGGCATCGTGATCGCACTGGACCTGCTCAACGCGACCGCGGTGATCGGTGTGGTGTTCGGATCGGCCGGCGTGCTGGGCATCGCGATGGGCTTCGCGTTCAAGGACATCGCCGAGAACTACATCGCCGGCATCCTGTTGAGCCTGCGCCGGCCGTTCGAGCCGGGCGAGACCGTCAAGATCGACAGCTACGAGGGCCGGGTCGCCTCGTTGAGCGCACGCGCGATGGTGCTGGTCACCGCCGAAGGCAACGAGCTGCGCCTGCCCAATGCGTTGGTGTTCAAGGCGGTGATCCTCAACTACAGCAGCAACCCGCGCCGTCGCTTCGATTTTGCGATGAACATCGACGCCAGCCATTCGATCCGCCAGGCGCAGGCGATCGGTCTGGCCGAGATCGCGGCGATCGATGACGTGCTCACCGATCCCGGTCCGTCGTGGACACTGGTCGAGTTCGGCCCCTCGGGCAGTGTGCTGCGTTTCTTCGGCTGGGTGGACCAGCGCAAGAGCGACCTGGGCAAGACCCGCGGCGAGGCGATCCGCCGGGTCAAGGGCGCTTTCTGGCGCGCCGGCATCCAGGGCCCGCGCAGCACCACCCACGTCGTCCTCACGCGGGACACGGACGCGCTCCCCGATCATCACGACATCGAACCGGCGACCAGCGTCGGCGTCGACACCTCGGTCAACCGCGACATCGACGAGCACGTCGCCGAAGTCGTCAATGCCGATCCCCAGAACCTGCTGATCGCAAAGGACGCCCCGCAATGAATGTCCGTCTCGCCCTGCTCCCGGCCGCGCTCGCGAGCCTGTCCACGCACGCCCTGGCGCAGGCGCCATCGGTCGCACCGTCGGCCCCCGCCAGCCTGGAGGCCTGCCTGGCGGTCGAGCAGGACGCGCAGCGTCTGGCGTGCTACGACGCCTTTGCCGGCCGCCAGGCGCCGCCGACGCCGCAGGCCGACGTCACCGCCGAGCGCGCGCGCGAGCTGCGCCGCGATCCGGCCGCGCTCGCCGAGGTGCTGTCCGCCGAACCGGCCAGCCGCAACCTCTACGCGCGCGACACCACCCGCGGCCTGGAGGACGCCATCGCCAACGCGGGCCAGGGCTCGCTGCTCGACAGCCGCTGGGAACTGGCCAAGGATTCCAAGCTGGGCATCTTCAACCTGCGTGCCTACAAGCCGCTGTATCTGCTGCCGGTGTTCTGGACCTCGGACGTCAACCGCACGCCCAGCTCGCCCAATCCGGCCAATACGGTCACCGACCCGATCGCGCTCGACAGCACCGAGGCCAAGTTCCAGATCAGCTTCAAGACCAAGGCGGTCGAGAACCTGTTCGGCAACAACGGCGACATCTGGATGGGCTACACCCAGAGCTCGCGCTGGCAGGTCTACAACAGCGAGGCCTCGCGCCCGTTCCGCGAGACCAACTACGAGCCCGAGATCCTGATGGTCTTCCGCAACAACTATGGCCTGCCGGGCGGCTGGCGCGGGCGCATGACCGGCATCGGCATCAACCACCAGTCCAACGGCCGCGGCGACCCGCTGTCGCGCAGTTGGAACCGGGTGATGTTCAACTTCGGCTTCGACCGGCAGAACTGGGCGCTGACCGCACGGCCGTGGATCGTGCTCGGCGAAGGCAGCGACAGCGACAACCCCGATATCGCCGACTACATGGGGCGCGGCGACCTGACCCTGAGCCACGTCCGCGACGGCCACCAGTTCACGCTGATGGCCCGGCATTCGCTGCGCGGCGGCGACCGCTCGCACGGCGCGCTGCAGTTCGACTGGGGCTTTCCGATCCACCGCAATTTCCGCGGCCATCTGCAGGTGTTCGACGGCTACGGCGAAAGCCTGATCGACTATAACCACAGGGCCACCTACGTCGGCCTGGGCATCTCGTTGATGGACTGGTTCTGACCGACGGCGCGGGCGCCCGGCCCGCGCCGCCAGGCACCGCAGGCGCCGATCCGGGGCTTGCGGCGCCACCGCCGCGAGCGGCTATGATCGGCTCGCCCGCGGCGCTGCCGCATGCCAAGGACCCGCGCATGGAGGCCGCTGCCACCCCGCCCCCACCGCAAGACGCCGCCCCGCTCGCGCGTCCGCGCCGCTCGTTCTTCGCCTACGCCTCGGCGCTGCTGGGGCTGCTGAGCGTCTTCGGCGTCGTGTGCTTCCATTTTCCCGAGTTGCTGACCAGCAAGGAGTTTCGCGCCGTCTACGACGAGGGCTTCGCGCGCAACCTGTTGCTGATCGGCCTGGTCGCGGCGTTCGTGCTGGGCACGGTGGCGATCCTGCGCGACCGCAACAAGCGCATCGCTACGATCGGCGTCGCCGGTGCGACGCTGGCGGTGCTGCTGGGCGGTACCAATGTGCAATTCGACGCCATCGGCCACACGCCCTACTCGCTGGGCCTGGACTGGTTCGTGATCTCGCTGTTCTTCTCGGCGCTGGTGTTCGTCCCGCTGGAGCACTACCTGGGCAAGCGTCGTGTCTCGCCGCTGCGCCCGGGCTGGCGCACCGACCTGACGTACTTCTTCATGAGCCATGTGCTGGTGCAGTTCATCCTGATCCTGGTCACGGCCTCGACCTCCACGATTGCCAGCTTCGCCGCGTTCCCGGCGCTGGAGCGGGCGATCCAGTCGCTGCCGGTGTGGGCGCAGTTCCTGATCGCGGTGTTCGTGGCCGACCTGGCCCAGGCGCTGCTGCACCGCGCCTACCACAACATTCCCTGGCTCTGGCGCTTCCACGCCGTGCATCACTCAAGCCGCCAGATGGACTGGCTGGCCGGCTCGCGGATCCATTTCGTCGAGATCGTGCTCACGCGCAGCGTCGTGCTGCTGCCCTTGCTGGTGCTCGGCTTCTCGACCGCGGCGGTCAATGCCTACGTCATCCTCGTCGGCCTGCAGGCGGTCGTCGCCCACGCCAACATCGGCGTGCGTTTCGGCTGGCTGGAGTACGTGCTGGTGCTGCCGCGTTATCACCACTGGCACCACGCCCGTGAGCAGGCGTACATCGACGTCAACTACGCGATCCACCTGCCGCTGGTCGACATGCTGATGGGCACGTTCAAGCTGCCGCCCGAGCGCGATGCCTGGCCGCAAGAGTACGGCGTGATGAAACTCGAGACGGTGCCGCGCGGCATCGTCAGCCAGCATCTGATGCCGTTCCGTCGGCGCAAGACCTTCGACGACTACGTCGACTGAACGCGAAGGTCGCCTGCGCAAGTGCGAACGGCGCCCGCAGGCGCCGTCCGATCCGCTGTCGCGTCGTCGCCGATCACACGACTTCGAGCGGGATGCCGGCGATCTTGGCCTTCCAGGTCCGCGGGCCGGTCTCGTGCACCGATTCGCCGTTCGCATCCACGGCCACCGTCACCGGCATGTCCTTGACCTCGAACTCGTAGATCGCTTCCATGCCCAGGTCCTCGAACGCGACGACGCGGCTGGCCTTGATCGCCTTGGACACCAGATAGGCCGAGCCGCCGACCGCCATCAAGTACACCGCGCGGTTGTCGCGGATCGCCTCGATCGCCGCCGGGCCGCGTTCGGCCTTGCCGACCATGCCCAGCAGACCGGTCTGCTCGAGCATCTGCCGGGTGAACTTGTCCATGCGCGTGGCGGTGGTCGGTCCGGCCGGGCCCACGACCTCTTCGCGCACCGGGTCGACCGGGCCGACGTAGTAGATGAAGCGGTTGGTGAAGTCCACCGGCAGCGTCTCGCCGCGGTTGAGCATGTCGACCATGCGCTTGTGGGCGGCGTCGCGCCCGGTCAGCAACTTGCCGTTGAGCAGCACCACCTCGCCCGGCCGGAAGCTGGCGACCTCTTCCCGGGTGATCGTGTCCAGATCGACCCGGCGCGCATTGCGCGGGTTGTAGGTGAGCTCGGGCCAGTCGGCGAGCGACGGCGGGTCGAGGGTTACCGGGCCGCTGCCGTCGAGGGTGAAGTGCGCGTGCCGGGTCGCCGCGCAGTTGGGGATCATCGCCACCGGCAGGTTCGCCGCATGGGTCGGGTAATCCTTGATCTTGATATCGAGCACGGTGGTCAGGCCGCCGAGCCCCTGCGCGCCGATGCCCAGCGCATTGACCTTCTGGTAGAGCTCGACGCGCAGTTCCTCGATCCGGTTCGACGGCCCGCGTGCGATCAGGTCCTGGATGTCGATCGGCTCCATCAGCGATTCCTTGGCCAGCAGCATCGCCTTCTCGGCGGTGCCGCCGATGCCGATGCCGAGCATGCCCGGCGGACACCAGCCCGCGCCCATCGTCGGCACGGTCTTGAGCACCCAGTCGACGATCGAGTCGGACGGATTGAGCATCGCGAACTTCGACTTGGCCTCCGAGCCGCCGCCCTTGGCGGCCACGATCACCTCGACCGTGTTGCCGGGCACGACCTTGACGTTGACCACCGCCGGCGTGTTGTCGCGGGTGTTGCGGCGCGCACCGGCCGGATCGGCCAGCACGCTGGCACGTAGCTTGTTGTCGGGATCGTTGTAGGCGCGGCGCACGCCCTCGTTGACCATGTCCTCGACACCCATCGTGGCATCGTCCCAGCGCACCTGCATGCCGATCGCAAGGAACACGGTCACGATGCCGGTGTCCTGACAGATCGGGCGGTGGCCCTCGGCGCACATGCGCGAGTTGATCAGGATCTGCGCCATCGCATCCTTCGCCGCGGGCGACGCCTCGCGCTCATAGGCATCGGCGAGATTGCGGATGTAATCGACCGGGTGGTAGTAGCTGATGTACTGCAGCGCATCGGCGACCGACTGGATCAGGTCGTCCTGGCGGATCGACACGGGCGCGCCCGACGGCGCGGCATGCGGGGAGTGGCTTGCGGACACGGCTGGCTCGAGGCTGGCGGAAAACCCGCCCATTCTAGGCCTTCCGACCGGCCACGGCAGCCGACCGTCCACACCGCCGGCGCAACGACCCGGCCCCGCGCGGCGCCAATCCGCCAGGCGTATCCTTGTCGGCTTCCGGCTGCAGCCTGCGGCCGGCGCCGATCCACCACGCCCCCGTTCTGATGACCGATACCCCGAACGACTCCGCCGCCGCGCTGCGCAGCCGCCTCGACGCGGTGCGCGCGCGCATCCACGATGCCTGCCATGCCGCCGGACGCGACCCGGCGCAGGTGCGCCTGCTGCCGGTCAGCAAGACCGTCGACGAGACGCGGTTGCGCCTGGCGCACGCGATCGGCCTGCGAGAGCTGGGCGAGAACAAGGTGCAGGAAGCGCTGGGCAAGGCCGAGGCGATGGCCGATCTCGACGACCTGCGCTGGGTGCTGATCGGCCATCTGCAGACCAACAAGGCCAAGTATGTCGCGCGCTTTGCCAGCGAGTTCCAGGCGCTCGACAGCCTGCGGGTCGCCGAAGCGCTCGACCGCCAGTTGCAGGCCAAGGGACGTGCGCTGGACGTGCTGGTCCAGGTCAACACCTCGGCCGAGCCAAGCAAGTTCGGTCTGGCGCCCGACGAGGTCGCAGGCTTCGTGCGGCAACTGGGTGCGTTCTCGTCGCTGCGCGTGCGCGGCCTGATGACGCTGGCCTTGTTCTCGCCCGATCCGGCACTGGTGCGCCCCTGCTTTGTGCGCATGCGCACGTTGCGCGACCGGCTGCGCCAAGAGGCGCCGGCAGGCGTGACGATGGACGAGCTGTCGATGGGCATGTCCGGCGATTTCGCACTGGCGATTGCCGAGGGCGCGACCACGGTGCGCGTGGGCACGGCGATCTTCGGCGACCGCGGCCTGCCCGACAGCCATTACTGGCCCGGGCTCGCCTCCGCGGCGCAGACCCGATGAGCGCCCTGCTCCATGCGCCGCCCGTCGGCACGCGCATCATCGACGTCGTGTCGGTGCAGTCGCAGGTCGTCTACGGCAGTGTCGGCAACAGCATTGCGGTGCCCGTGCTGCAGGCGCTCGGGCTGCAGGTGGCGCCGGTGCCGACCTTGGTGTTCGGCAACACGCCGCACTATCCGACGATGCATGGCGCGCCGTTGCCGCTGGACTGGTTCGAGGGCCTGCTCGAGGACCTGGAGGCGCGCGAGGTGGTCACCCGCGCGCGGCATCTGCTGGTCGGCTATCTCGGCTCGCCGGCCCAGGGCCTGGCGCTGGCGGCCTGGCTGGATCGCATGCGCGTGCGCAACCCGGCACTGCGGATGCAGATCGACCCGGTCATCGGCGACCACGACACCGGCATCTACACCGATCCGGCGCTGGTCCCGGTGTGGCGCGACCATCTGCTGCCACGCGCCCATGGCCTGACTCCGAACCATTTCGAGCTCGAACAGCTCTGCGGCCGCGCACTGCGCACGCTCGAGGACTGCGCCCAGGCTGCAGCCGGCCTGCTCGGCCCGGTCACCGAATGGGTCGTGGTGACCAGCGCCGCGCCCGAGACCTGCCCGCCTGGCGTGGTCCAGGTGCTCGCGGTCTCGACGCAGGGCTGGGAGACGTTCGAGCACCCCGCGGTCGCGCATGCGGTCAAGGGCACTGGCGACATGTTCGCTGCGCTGGTCGGCGGCCGGATGATGACCGGCGCCGCGCTCGGCGATGCCGTGCGCCGCGCCTGCGACGACGTGGTCGCGGTGCTGCGGCATGTCCAGGCGCAAGGCTGGCAGGAACTGGCGCTGCCGCGCGAGATCGGACGACGCCTGGGCTGAGCCCGGCGCGGGCAGCGCTGACCCAGGTCAAGGCGCTGCCGGCATGCGCGGCGCACAGTCGTGCACCGCCTCCCGGACGCCGCCGCCATGCGCATTCGCCTCGATCTGCGTGACCTGCCGCCGCCCGAGCCGATGGAACGCATCCTCGACGCGTTGGTCACACTGTCGCCCGGGCATTGGCTGGACGCCTCCACGCCCATGCGTCCCGTGCCGCTGTGGGCGTTGCTCGCGCGCGACGGGTTTGCGTGGCGTCTGCTGCACGAGGCGCCGGGCCATGCGCGCATGGCGATCTGGCGACAGGCCGATGCCGCAGCCGCAGCCGCAAGCGACGCGTTCGCACCACCGTGACCGCACTCGACCTGGCGCAGGCGCCGCCGCCTGCGCGCCCATTGCGCTGGCTGCTGAGCGCGCCGCTGTGGGGCTTGGCTGCAGGCGTCGGTGTGCTGGTGCTGGGCGACGAAGCGTTCACCAGCCGATGGGCCCCGCAGACTGTCGCGCTGGTGCACGCGTTCACCCTCGGCGTGCTCGGCAACGCGATGCTCGGCAGCCTGTTGCAGTTCCTGCCGGTCGCCGCGGGCGTGCCGATGCCGCTGCAGCGATCGACCGCGTGGCTGCACGTCGCATTCAACGCCGGACTGGTGCTGTTCGTCACCGGACTGCTGCTGCCCGCGCCCGCGCTGCTGGGCCTGGCCGCCCTGTTGCTCGCCGCGCCGCCGTTGGCGTTCGCGACCGCCGCATTGCCGGGCCTGCTGCGCCGCGGCGCGTTGCGAGCGTTGCGTGGCGGCATTGCGCTGTCGCTGCTGGCGCTGGCGGTCACGGTCTGCCTGGGCGGCCTGCTGGTGGCGACGCTGCGCGGCGATCTGGCGCTGGCGCTGGTGCCGCTGGCCGACCTCCATGCCGCGACCGGCGTGCTGGGCTGGGTGTTGGGCCTGATGGCCGCGGTCGGCAGCGTGGTGCTGCCGATGTTCCAGGGCACGACCACGATCGCATCCCGCTGGCTGCTGGTCTGGTGCACGGCGGTCGGCGTGGCGCTGATCGCAGGCGCCGTGCTGCGCATGGCGCTCGATACGCAGGTCGGGCTTGCTGTCGCGGCCGCCTCACCGGCGCTGGCCTTCGTCGCGGTCTCGCTGGGGTTGCCGGCGCGCGCGCCGCGGCGGCGCAATCCGGCCTTGGTGGCGTTCTGGCGCTGCGGCACCTTGGCGACCGGCGCGGCCTGTGCGCTGGCGCCGCTGGTCGCGGCCGACTTGCTGCCGCCGGCCGCGGGCCTGCTCGCCGGCGCCCTCGGGCTCGGCGTCGGGTTGCCGATGATGCTCTCAGGGATGCTGCTGGAGATCGTCGCGTTCCTGGCCTGGCTGGAGGTCCGTGCAGCATGCCCGCGTGGTGTGCGCGTGCCGGGAACCGCTCAACTGTTGCCCGATCGCTGGAAGGCGGCCGCGCTCGGCGCGCACCTGATGTGCGCGGTGGCGCTCCCGGCTGCCGTGCTGTGGCCCCGAGCGGCGCCCGCCGCCGGCCTCGCGTTGCTGGCCGCGCATGGCGCAACGCTTGCCTGCGCGCTGCGCTGCGCACGGCATGCACGCCGATTCGCACGCACCGCGATCCGCCCCCTCTGAGCGCTCGACGGCTACGGAACACGCCTTGATCCAGATCAGCGCGTCCGGCCGCCGGCCGGCCCAGCATGGCCGCACCGCCCACTCCCATCGTCCAGAGGACACCGCGATGCAATTCAACATCCATCTCGACCGACCGCAGATCGACATCGACGCCGTCGAGCGCCTGCTGCAGACCCTCGATCCCGCCGGTCTGGCCGATGTCGATATCACCGGCGTGCTGCGGGTCTCGACCACCGCCTCCGACGACGATCTGGTGACGATCCTCGCCAAGGCCGGCCATCCGATCCGCCCGAGCCAGATCGAGCGCGTGGCCTCGGTGTGCTGCGGCGGCTGCAGCGGCTGACCGCGAATCCGCGCCGCCGCTGGCGGCGTCTTCCGCATCCGGCATGAGCGGCTGGCATGAGCAGGATGCACGGGCATGCCTGCGCGTCGACGCCGTCGGCGCGACAATGGGCCATGCCCGCCTCCGCTCCCGCCAAGCCCCACCGTACCGACGGCCGCCCTACCCTGCGCGAGCGCTTCGACGCGATGCGCAACCTGCGGCCGTTCCTGCGCATGATCTGGCAGACCAGCCGGCCGCTGACCCTCGCCAGCCTCGGCCTGCGCCTGGTCCGCGCTTTCCTGCCGGTGGCGATGCTCTACGTCGGCAAGCTGATTATCGACGAGGCGATCCGCGTCGTCGGTCTGGACGGCGGTTTCACCACCCTGGCGCAGGCCTGGTCGAGCGGTGCGCTCGACACGCTCGCCGGGCTGCTGGCGCTGGAGTTCGCGTTGGCGATCGGCTCCGATCTGCTCGGACGGTTGGTCAGCTATGCCGACACGCTGTTGTCGGAACTGTTCACCAACGCCACCAGCGTCCGGCTGATGGAGCACGCGGCGACGCTCGACCTCGAAGACTTCGAGGACCCCGAACTCCAGGACAAGCTCGACCGCGCGCGCCGCCAGACCATGGGCCGCATGAACCTGATGGGCCAGTTGTTCGGCCAAGTGCAGGATGCGATCACCGTCGCCAGCTTCGCGGTCGGCCTGCTGGTCTACGCGCCCTGGTTGATCCTGCTGCTGGCCGTCGCCCTGGTGCCGGCCTTCATCGGCGAATCGCATTTCAACGCGCTGGGTTACTCGCTCAACTTCCAGTGGACGCCCGAACGGCGCCAGCTCGAGTACGTGCGCCAGAGCGGCGCCAGCGTCGAGACCGCAAAGGAAGTGAAGATCTTCGGCCTGCACCGGTTCTTGATCGACCGCTACCGCACGCTGGCCGACCGCTTCTTCCTCGCCAACCGCGCGCTCGCCAGGCGCCGGGCGCTGTGGGGCACGCTGCTGGCGGCACTCGGCTCGCTGGGCTACTACGTCGCCTACGGCTACATCGCCTGGCGCACGGTGCGCGGCGATTTCAGCATCGGCGACCTGACCTTTCTGGCCGGCAGCTTCCTGCGCCTGCGCCAGTTGCTCGAAGGTCTGCTGGTCGGCTTCTCGCAGGTCGCCGGCCAGGCCCTGTACCTGGACGACCTGTTCTCGTTCTTCGCGATCGAACCGGAGATCGCCTCGCCACGCGTTCCGGTGCCGTTCCCGCAGCCGATCCGCCAGGGCTTCACGTTCGAGAACGTGGGCTTCCGCTATCCGGGCAGCGAGCGTTGGGCGGTCCGGCATCTGGATTTCACCTTGCACGCGGGCGAGGTCCTGGCGCTGGTGGGCGAGAACGGCGCCGGCAAGACCACGCTGGTCAAGCTGCTGGCGCGGCTCTACGACCCCGACGAGGGGCGGATCCTGCTCGACGGCCACGACCTGCGCGACTACGACCTCGATGCGCTGCGCGCCAACACCGGCGTGATCTTCCAGGACTTCGTGCGCTATCACCTGACCGCCGGCGAGAACATCGGCGTGGGCCGGATCGAGGCGATGGACGATGATGCACGCATCCACGATGCCGCGCGCCGGGCGATGGCCGATGAGATCATCGCCGGCCTGCCCGACGGCTACGACCAGGTCATCGGCCGGCGCTTCCGTAACGGCGTCGATCTGTCGGGCGGGCAGTGGCAGAAGATCGCGATAGCACGGGCCTACATGCGCGAGGCCCAGGTCATGATCCTCGACGAGCCGACCGCCGCGCTCGATGCGCGCAGCGAGTACGAGGTGTTCCGCCGCTTCAAGGAACTCTCGCACCAGCGCACCGCGGTGCTGATCTCGCACCGGTTCTCCAGCGTGCGCATGGCCGATCGCATCCTGGTCCTCGAACAGGGCCGGATCGAAGCCAGCGGCTCGCACGCCGAGCTGATGGCCGAGGGCGGCCGCTACGCCGAGCTGTTCGAGCTGCAGGCTGCGGGCTACCGCTGAGGCGGCGGGTCGAAACGGCGCGGGTTGCCCGCGGCCGCACCGCTGCCGTGAGACGGCGTTGACGCGGCGCTGCGTACGCTGCCCGCATCAACGGAGCCCCGCGATGACCGATACCCGCCAGGCGCTCGCGCGCAACGCGCAGATCCTGCGTTTCCTGATGAAGTACCGCAAGGCCGGCGTGTTGACCGGCTTCGACCTGGACGCGGCAACGGTGGAGGTCGACGAGGTCGACGTCGCCGGTCAGCCGGAAGCGTTCGTCGACGATCTCGAGGCGCTCGGCCCGACCTTCATCAAGATCGGCCAGGCGCTGTCGACGCGCCCGGACATGGTGCCGCCGGCCTATCTGGCCGCGCTGGAGCGGATGCAGGACGATGTCGCGCCGGTGCCGTTTCAGGTGATCCATGCCGCGGTCGAGGACGCGCTGGGTGTACGCATCAACAAGGTTTTCGACAGCTTCGACGAGACCCCGCTGGGCAGCGCCTCGCTGGCGCAGGTGCACCGCGCGACGTTGCGCGACGGCCGCAACATCGCGGTCAAGGTGCAGCGCCCGGGCATCGTGGAGCAGATCCGCGACGACCTCGACACCCTCGCCCGGCTGGCCGGTGGCATCGACCGGGTCACTGACCTCGGCCGCCGCGTGCGCTTCGCCGACTGGGTGCACGAATTCCGGCGCACGCTGCTGGCCGAGCTCGACTATCGTGTCGAGGCCGAGAACCTCGACCGCTTCGATGCGCACTTCGCCGCCTACCCATCGCTGTTCGTGCCCAAGCCGATCTGGGACCTGACCCGACCGCGGTTGCTGACGATGGAACTGGTCGAGGGCACCAAGGTCACCGCGATCAGCGGCCTGCAGCGCACCGAGCGTGACATGGCGCCGCTGGCCACCGCGCTGCTGCACGGCTATCTCGACCAAGTGTTTGTACACGGCGAGATCCATGCCGACCCGCATCCGGGCAACCTGCTCTACACCCGCGACGGTCGACTGGCGCTGCTCGATCTGGGCATGGTGGCGCACGTGCCGCCCCGGACCCGTGAGCGCCTGCTCAAGCTGCTGTTCGCTGCGGTCGATGGTCGCGGCGAACAGGTCGCCGCCGAAGGCATCGCGATGGGCACGCGCCTGGAGGACTTCGACGAAGAACGCTACTACCGCGATGTCGGCCAGTTGGTCGCGCGCTATGCCGCGCAATCGGGCGCCACCGGCCAGACCGAGGGCCGGCTGGTGCTCGACCTGGTCCGCCTGGCCACCGCTTGCGGGCTGCGCACCGCGCCGGAGATGAGCCTGTTGGGCAAGACGCTGCTGCACCTCGAATCGGTCGTGCGCACATTGGCCCCCGAGCTGGACATGAAGCGCGTCGTCGAGGACCACCTCAACGACATGATGCGCCAACGCCTGCGCAAGTCGCTGTCGCCGGCCAATCTCGCCAGCGAGATGATGGATCTGCAGGAATTGGTCCGCGAGGCGCCCCGCAAGGTATCCAACGTGTTGTCGCTGCTGGCCGAGAACCGCCTGCGCGTGCGCCTGACCGGACTCGAGGAATCGCATCTGCTCGAGAGTCTGCACAAGATCGCCAATCGCATCGCCGCGGGCGTGGTCACCGCCGCGCTGATCCTGGCCTCGGCGCTGATGATGGACAACCCCGGCGGTCCTCGGTTGTTCGGCTACCCGGCGATCGCGCTGCTGCTGTTCCTGACCGGCGCGGGCCTGGGCATCGCGATCGTGCTCAGTGCCCTGCTCGGCGACCGCCGCGCGCGTCCGAACGAGGAAAGCGGGCCACATTAGCGGCGTCCCGCGTTCGCGCGGGTGTCGGGCTGCGACAGCATGTCGCAGATGAGAACCGGTCTCATCGCTCTGTTAAGATGGGCGGCTCCGCGCCTCGTCTTGCCTTCTATGTCCTCCGCCTTTGGTTCCGAAACGGTGCTCGACGTCCGCCACTGGACGGACGCGTACTTCAGCTTCACCACGACTCGCGACGACGGCTTCCGTTTCGACAACGGCCAGTTCGTGATGATCGGCCTGCAAGTCGAGGGCAAGCCGCTGCTGCGCGCCTACTCGATCGCCAGCGCGAACTGGGAAGAGCAGCTCGAGTTCTTCAGCATCAAGGTCGACAACGGCCCGCTGACCTCGCGCTTGCAGCACATCCAGCCGGGCGACCAGATCCTGGTGGGCCGCAAGCCGACCGGCACGCTGCTGATCCACGACCTGCATCCGGGCCGCAATCTGTACCTGCTGGGCACGGGCACCGGCTTTGCGCCGTGGCTGTCGGTGATCAAGGACCCCGAGACCTACGAGCGCTTCGAAAAGGTGATCGTCACCCACGGCGTACGCTCGGCGCAGGACCTGGCCTACCGCGACTACATCGTCAACGAGCTGCCGCGGCACGAATTCCTCGGCGAGCAGATCTCGCGCCAACTGCTGTACTACCCGGCCGTCACCCGCGAGGACTTCATGTTCGACGGCCACAGTCACCGCGGCCGGCTGACCGAACTGCTCGACAGCGGGCGCATGGCTGCCGACCTCGGCCTGCCCCCGCTCGACCCCGCCTTTGATCGCGCGATGATCTGCGGCAGCCCGCAGATGCTGGCCGATTTCCGCGGCCTGCTCGATGCCCGCGGCTTCGAGGCCGCGCCGCGCATCGGCACGCCGGGGCAGTACGTGTTCGAGCGCGCCTTCGTCGAGAAGTAAGACCGGACGGCGGTGCGACACGCAGGCGTGCCGTGCCCCACGATCGGTGGTGCTCAGCGCCGCTGGGCGCTCGCCTCTTCATCCAGGATCGCCTCGATCCGTCCACGCAACGCATCCGGCGCGGTCGATGGCGCGTAGCGTGCCCGCACGCAACCGTCGCGACCGACCAGGAACTTGGTGAAGTTCCACTTGATCCGCCGGCTGCCGAGCAGTCCGCGCTTCTGTCCGCGCAGCCAGGCCCACAGCGGATGCGCATTCGGACCGTTGACCTCGACCTTGGCGAACATCGGGAAGTCGACCGCATAGTTGAGCGCGCAGAAGTTGCGGATCGCGTCCGCGTCGCCCGGCTCCTGATGACCGAACTGATCACACGGAAACCCGAGCACGACCAGACCCCGATCGCGGTAGTCCTGCCACAGGCCTTGCAGGCCCGCGTACTGCGGCGTGAATCCGCAGCGCGAGGCGACGTTGACGATCAGCAGCACGCGATCGGCGAAATCCGACAGCGGCTGGTCGGCGCCATCAAGGGTGCGGGCAGTGAAGTCGTGGACCGTGGTCATGGCAGTGACGGGGTGGGAACATGACCCGCAGTCTGCCGCAGTTCCAGCGTCGACGGCGTCGCGCATCGCTCGCGTCGGCGGATCGCCATCATGCAACACGCGAACAGTGAGCTGCATCCCATTGAATGGCTTGCACATGCCCAGTGTGGACTTCCGGCACAGTCATCGCGGCGCCCGATGGGCTAGCCTAGGCGGTCACGTCACCCGGAGAGTCACCCTTGCTCAAGCACCCGCTTGCCGCTGCACTGTGTGCGGCCCTTGCCGTGTCCGCCCTGCCCGTCTTCGCCCAGTCTTCGGGCATCGCCACGACCGCCCCTGCTGCAAGCGCCCAGCGCCCGGCCGACAATCCGCTGTTCGTCGAGAGCACGCTCGATCTGCGCTACCCGCGCTTCGACCTGATCCAGGACGCGCACTTCGGCCCCGCCTTCGACGCCGGCATGGCCGAGAACCTGCGCGAGATCGAGGCGATCGCCAACAATCCCGAGCCGCCGACCTTCGACAACACGATCGTCGCGCTTGAGAAGTCCGGCGAACTGCTGTCGCGCGCACGCCGGATCTTCGGCAACCTCAACGGCACCGACACCAACGACACGCGCAAGCAGATCGACGCCGACTACGCGCCGAAGTTCGCCGCGCACCGCGACGCGATCATGCTCAATCCCAAGCTCTTCGCCCGGGTCGACACACTGTACAAGAACGTCGGCTCGCTCGGCCTGGATGCCGAGGCCCAGCGTCTGGTCGAGCGCTACCACACCATGTTCGTCCGCGCCGGCGCCAACCTGAGCGATGCGCAGAAGGAGCAGATGCGACGCATCAACGCCGAGTCGGCCAAGCTCTCGACCACGTTCAGCCAGAACGTGCTCAACGAGGTCAACGACTCGGCCGTCGTGGTCGACACCGTGGCCGAGCTCGACGGCCTGAGCGAGGCGCAGATCGCCGCCGCTGCCGAAGCCGCCAAGGCGCGTGGGCTGGACGGCAAGTACGTCATCACCCTGCTCAACACCACCGGCCAGCCGCCGCTGCCGCAGATCAACAACCGGGCGCTGCGCGAGCGCATCCACAAGGCCTCGGTCGCCCGTGGCAGCCGCGGCAACCAGTACGACAACACCGGCGTGATCGCCCAGATCCTCAAGCTGCGCGCCGAGCGCGCCAACCTGATGGGGTATCCGAACCAGGCCGCCTTCATCCTCGAGGATTCGACCGCCGGCACGGTCGAGGCCGTCAATGGCATGCTCGGCCAGCTGGCGCCGGCCGCCGTGGCCAACGCCAAGCGCGAAGCCGCCGAGCTGCAGGCGATGATCGACCGCGAACAGGCGGCCAAGGGCGAGCCCACGTTCCAGCTCGAGCCGTGGGACTGGGCCTACTACTCGGAAAAGGTCCGGCAGGACAAGTACAGCTTCGACGATGCCCAGCTCAAGCCCTACTTCGAGATGAAGAACGTGCTCGAGAACGGCGTGTTCTTCGCCGCGACCAAGCTCTACGGCATCACGTTCAAGGAACGCACCGACCTGCCCAAGTACCACCCCGATACCTGGACCTACGACGTCTTCAACGAGGACGGCAGCCAGTTGGCGATCTTCATCTACGATCCCTACGCGCGCCCGTCCAAGCGCGGCGGCGCCTGGATGAACTCCTACGTCTCGCAGTCCGAGCTCGACGGCACGCTGACGGTCACCGCCAACCACCAGAACATCCCCAAGCCGCAGGCCGGCCAGCCGACGCTGCTGACCTGGGATGAGGTGACCACGATGTTCCACGAGTTCGGCCATGCACTGCACGGCATGTTCTCGGACGTGAAGTACCCGTTCTTCAGCGGGACCAGTGTGCCGCGCGACTTCGTCGAGTTCCCCTCGCAGGTCAACGAGATGTGGGCCGACTGGCCGGAAGTGCTGGCCAACTACGCCAAGGACTACCGCACCGGCGCGCCGATGCCCGCCGAGTTGCTCGAGAAGGTGCAGGCCGCCGCCAAGTTCAACCAGGGCTTCGCGACCACCGAATACCTGGGCTCGGCGATGCTCGACCAGTACCTGCACCAACTGCCGGCCGACCAGTTGCCGGAGGCGTCGGAGGTCATGGCGACCGAAGCTGCCGCGCTCAAGGCGGCCGGCCTGGACTACCCGCCGGTGCCGCCGCGCTATCGCACGCCGTACTTCAGCCACATCAACGGCGGCTACGCGGCCGGCTACTACGCCTACATCTGGTCGGAAGTGCTGGACGCCAACACCGTGCAGTGGATCGAGCAGAACGGCGGCCTGACCCGCGCCAACGGCGATCGCTTCCGCAGCACCCTGCTCTCGCGTGGCGGCAGCAAGGACGCCAAGCAGCTGTTCGTGGATTTCACGGGCCACGAGCCGCAGATCGAGCCTCTGCTGATCAAGCGTGGCCTGGCGCCCGATCCGAAGGACGCGACGAACTGATCGCTTATCGCGATGCGTGACCAACGCCCGGCCCCGCGCCGGGCGTTCTTTTTGGTTCCTCCCCAAATACCGGAATGGGCGTTCCGCTTCGGATGGGCAGCGGCCTGCCAGCCGGAAGCCGCTCTCCCCTCGGTCAAGGCCGCTTCGCGGTCCAGCTACGCGAAACACGCGTGGCGTTTGCATGGATGCGCAGCGTGCCACGCAGGGCATCTCTTCCCCGGTCGCGCTATCGCAATCCCCAGCCAGCGCGAGGCACTGAGGCCGACAGTGGGCGACTTCTCCCAGCGGGGGACTCGTCGTCGATCCGAAGTCGGGTTGCGAGCGCCCAGCGCAGCAGACTGGCGGCCAGGGGCCGCGTCGAGCGCGCCAGGGATGGCGCGCGCCCGAGTCAGGACAGGATGTCCTGACCGAGGGAAGAGCGGCTTCCGGCTGGCAGGCGGCTGCCTCTCCGACGTGGGCTCCTACTTCCGCACTTGGGAAAAGAGCCCTCTCTTCTACGGGTCCATTCGCGCGGCCGGCGTGTCTCGTAGAGGCCATCCCTTGCGCACGCCTACGACACACAGAGGGTCCGCGGTAGCATGGCCGCATGTCCGCGATCCGCCTCGACGACACCGAAGCCACCGAACGCCTGCGCGACTGGCTTGGCGGCTTCCGCCGTGTCTTCGTGCTCACCGGCGCCGGCATCAGCACAGGCTCGGGCATTCCCGACTACCGCGATACCGAAGGCGCCTGGAAGCGCCCTGCCCCGGTGACCTGGCAGGCGTTCACCGGCGACCCGGCGATCTACCGCCGCTATTGGGCGCGCAGCTTCGTCGGCTGGCCGCGATTCTCCGTCGCACGCCCCAACGTCGCGCATCGCGCGCTGGCGGCACTGGGCGATGGCGGTCCGATCGCGACCCTCCTGACTCAGAACGTCGACGGCCTGCACCAGGCCGCCGGCAGCCGCTCGGTGATCGACCTGCACGGCCGGCTCGACCGCGTCGTCTGCTTGGGTTGCGGCACGGCGATGCCGCGCGATGCGCTGCAGCCCAGACTCGTCGCCGACAACCCCGACTGGCATCCGGGTGCGGCCGCGATGGCGCCCGATGGCGACGCCGACATCGCCACCGAGTCCGAAGCCATCTTCGTGCCGCCACAGTGCCTGCACTGCGGCGGCCTGCTCAAACCCGACGTCGTGTTCTTCGGTGAGAACGTGCCGACAGCGCGCGTGCAAGCCGCAAGGACGGCATTGGCGGCAAGCGACGCGATGTTCGTCGTCGGCTCGTCGCTGATGGTCTACTCGGGCTTCCGTTTCGCCAAGATGGCCCACGAGGCCGGGCTGCCGCTGGCGATCCTCAACCGCGGGGTCACGCGCGCCGACCCACTGGCCACGTTGCGGCTCGATGCCGAGATCGGCCGCACCTTGGGCGCGCTTGCGCGCGACGCCTCAGCCGGCGACGAATAGATCGCGATACGCCGGCGCCACGTGCGGCACCAGCACCGACGCCGGCACCTCGACGGTCTGCATCCCGTCCGAGTAAGGGCCGACCTGGTAGGGCGGAAACACGAAACGCAGACCCGCCAGCTTGCCGCCCTGCCCGGCGATCGGCTCGAACTGCTGGAAGTTGGCCACGTCCGGCCGCGCACCTTCATCGATCATCCGGCCTGCGGTCTGCATCATCCGACTGCGCTCGGCCGGATCGAGCTCATCGGCGTCGATGCGCTGCGACAGTGCGGCATGCAGTTGCTCGCGCACGTAGTCCGAAATCGCCTGCCAATCGCCCGCGTCGGTGACGAGTTCGTCGGCGGTGAGCAAGTGCTCCTCGCGGACGAGCCAGAAGAAACGCGCGATGATCGGGTTGTCGTGTGCCCCGCCGGTGTAGCTGCCACCATCGGCGGCGATGGCGAGCACACGCGGGGTGTCGAGCAGCGTGGTGAAACTCAACGACAGATCGTAGGTCACACCCGGCTGCAGCTCGGTGCCCGGCAAGGCCTGCTTGAGCTCGTCGCGGGCCGCCTCGGCGAAGCGATGCAGCTCGGCGGCAAGCCCCGGGTACTTGTTGGCTTCGGGCGGGTAGCTGATGCCCACGATGTAGCGCGGGTCCATCTCGACCACATCCTCGAGCTTGACTGGCGTTTCGGCCAGCGGCTGCACTGCCTCGGCATCGGCGCCCCCGGATCCGGCCGCCGGCTGCGCCGGCACGGGCGCCTCACGCTGGCAGGCCAGCAGCAACAGCGGCAATACGCACAGCACCATCCGTCTCATCATCGATCCTCGGGGCCGCCCAGCGGCATGGAACTCACGAAACGCTAACGACATCGACGTGGCCTGGTCGTGAACGACGGACGCCAGGCCGACGCATACGAAAAAGCCCCGGACGTTACCGTCCGGGGCCGGATCTGGCAGACGCTGCGGGCGATTAGATCGCCTGCACCTCGTCAGCCTGCAGGCCCTTCTGGCCCTGCACGACCTTGAAGGAGACCTTCTGGCCTTCCTGCAGCGACTTGAAGCCGGTGCCCTGGATCGAGCGGAAGTGGACGAACAGGTCCTGGCCGCTTTCCGGGGTGATGAAGCCGAAGCCCTTGGCATCGTTGAACCACTTGACGGTTCCGGTCTGGCGCTCTGACATGGTGTTACTCCTTGAAGCAGTGTGGTCATTGGAACACGACGACCGGCGTTGTTTGGATGGCCGGTTGCCGCGACTGTCTAGCAAGGGGTAACGCGAAAGCGATGGAGCGGATCGTCCCGACCGAAAAGCTCCGGCCGTCGTGAGATTGGATCTACCGCATCGGAGCCACGATGTACCGTGATCCCGCCTTGAACAGTCCGCGCACGATACCGCAATTATCGACTGAAATGTGAATAGGGGGACGACGATGCCACCCTCCCCGTCGGTGCCAAGGGGATGGCCGGCGGCTGCCTGGGCCGGCTGGCCCAGCGCCGCCATGCCGGCTGCGGATGAGGCGTGGAACACCGCGGCCCCCAGCAACAGGCCGCTCAGTCCGTCGCCGCCCGGCGATCGCGCTTGCCCTGGTTCTTGCGGTCGCGCGTACTGCTGCTGCCGTTGATCGAGGCCTGCCGGCTTTCGGCAGCGTGCAGTTCCAGCGCCTTGGCACGGGCCTGCGGCGACTGGAAGCCCGGCGTCGCCGGCGCTGCACCATCGTGGCCGATCTCTTCCCAGGGCTTGGGCGTGCGCGCCTGCGCTTCGTGCTGTTCCAGCAACTGCCGCGTATTGTCGAGCGCGCGCTCGGGCGAAATACGCGTACCACGGCGCGACTTGCGCGCGGGCGCCGCCGGCTTGTCCGCGGCATCCGGCGAGCGCGCCGTGGCCGTCTTGCGCGACCGGGCCGATGCCGGCTTGGCCGTGGTCTTGCCGACACTGGTCGATGTCGTTGCGGACGCCGCACGCCGTGAGGTGGCCGACGTTGCCGAGGTCTTGGTCGCCGCCTTGGCGGCCTTGCTGGTCGTGGCGGTCTTGGCGGACTTAACAGACTTCGTGCGCGTGCCTGCCGCGCTGGCAGCAGCGGCCGACTTGGCAGCCGGCTTGCGTGCGCCCGTCGCGCTCGTCTTCTTTGCGGACTTGCGTGCCGCCGTCGCCGCCGCCTTGGCCGCCTTCGCGTTGTCCTTCTGGCGCGTTTCGAGGCGGCCGAGGATGTCGGCGAGCAGTTCGGCCTTCTCACCCGTGCGCGCGTTCGCCTGCCCGGTCCGTCCGGTCTTGCTGCCGGTCGACTTGCGCGAAGCCAGACGCTGTCGCTTCTCCAGATCGCGCGCACGATCGCGGGCGGTGCGCGCGCGGGTCACCAGCTTGGCGAGTTGGGCGTCGCTCAGACCGCGCACTGCATTGGCGCGGCTGGCGTCGTACAAGCCCATCTCGGTCTTGTTGAGCAGGCTGGTGGCTTTCGCTCGGGTCACGGCCATGGACATGCACTCCGTTTGATGGATGTGCGTGCAGGGATATCACGCATCGCATGCAAGGCCGGTGAGCGCGGACGCAAGCCGCGCTGTGCGCGCCGTTAGAAGAACAACGGCGCCGTTAGAAGAACGACGGCGACATCAGGCGATCGACGAAGCTGCCGAGCACGCGGGGCTCCATCATCACGGTGAACAACACACCGTAACCCGCGCCCCACAGATGCGCGCTGTGGTTGATGTTGTCGCCGCCTCGGCGGTCCATCCAGATGCTGTAGCCGACATAGCACACGCCGAACACGATCGCCGGCATCGGGATGAAGAACACCAGCAACCTCGACCACGGGTTGAGCAGGATCGACGCGAACAGCACCGCCGACACCGCGCCCGAAGCCCCCAGACTGCGATAGTGCGGGTCGCGCCGGTGACGCAGATAGGTCGGCAGGATCGCCACCAGGATCGCCGACAGGTAGAACAGCAGAAAGCCGACCGGGCCGATGTATGGCGCGAACGCGCGCTCGATGCCGCCGCCGAAGAAGAACAGCGTGATCATGTTGAAGAGCAGGTGCTGCCAGTCGGCATGGATGAAGCCATGCGTCAGCAGCCGGTCGTACTGGCGATATCGGTCCACCGCCGGCGGCCACAGAATCAGCCGGGCGAGCAATTGCGGCTTTTCGAACGCCTGCCACGACACCACGGCGGTGACGACGATCAGCAGCAGCGTGACGGGAGCGAGGTTCATCGGACGGGCTTCCGGAAGGACGGATCAGGCAACACGATAGTTGTCCTGCATGGGATAGCGCCGCGCATACGCCGCGAACGCCAAGGCCGCCAGGAACGCGAACCCGGCGAAGAAGAACATCAGGAATGCGTTTTCGCTCAGTCCCGACGAGGCGATGTACGCGGTCACCGCCTCGTTGCGCACGCCGGCGTTGGTCAGCAGCACCCACAGGCTGCCGAAGGTGCTGGTCAGGTACCAGAACGCCATGATCACGCCCTTCATCGCCTGCGGCGCCTGGCTGTAAGCGAACTCCAGCGCGGTTGCCGACACCAGGACCTCGCCGAAGGTCAGCAACAGATACGGCAACGACTGCCAGGCCAGCGAGACCTGCTCGCCGCCATCGATCCACAGCTGGATCGCACCGGCGGCGATCCACGCCACGCCCGAGAACGCGATGCCCCAGCCCATGCGGCGCAGCGGCGTCACCGACAGCCCCATCGCACGCAGCGCCGGGTACAGCACCAGGTTGTTGAACGGGATCAGCAGCATTACCAACAACGGGTTGAGCGCCTGCATCTGCGCCGCGTCCTGGATCAGCCAGCTCGGCCACCACCACGCCGCGTGCGGGATCACCATCTCGCGGCCCTGGATGATCCAGGTCGAGGCCTTCTGGTCGAACAGCGACCAGAACGGCGTGACCAGCGCGAACACGATCAGGATCCGCAGCACCGCGCGCACGCCGTCGACCGCGGCATCGGGGTGCGACCCGCGCGCGCGCTCGAGCTGCATCGAGGCGCCGACGCCGCCGGCGGCAATGATCACGCCCAGCGCCAGGCACGCCGAGATCACGAAGTTGAAGGACTCGGCCCAGGCTGGCGGCACCACGCCCACCGCCGACAGCGCCCACAGCACCAGCAACAGCGCGGCGACCGCGATACCGAACAGCGCGACCAACAGGCCCGGACGGCCGGCACCTGGACGCTCGGCGCGCAGCGCGGTCTTGACGACCTCGAAGAAGGCGTGCGGATCGCGGCCGGCCGGCGGCACGTCGATATAGCGCCGACGCCCGAGCCAGAACACGAACGTGGCGATGAACATCAAGATGCCGGGGATGCCGAAGGCGACCGCCGGCCCGAAATGGCGCAGGAACAGCGGCGCCAGCAGCGACGCGAAGAACGAACCGAAGTTGATGATCCAATAGAACGCGTCGAAGACCAGCTTGGCCTTGTCCTTGTTGCTCTGGTCGAACTGGTCGCCGCAGAACGAGACCACCAGCGGTTTGATGCCGCCCGAGCCCAGTGCGATCAGGAACAGGCCGGTGTAGAACCCCGCGGCGTTGTTCTCGAACAGCGCCAGGCACGCATGGCCGGCGCAGTAGATCAGCGAGAACCACAGGATGGTGTGGTACTTGCCGAAGAACCGGTCGGACAACCACCCGCCCAGCAGCGGGAAGAAGTACACGCCGATCACGAACATGTGGAAGATGTCCTTGGCCGCGCCGTCGCGCTCCGGCCCCTCGGGCAGATAGGCCAACAGCACCGAACTGATCAGAAACGGCACCAGGATGTTGCGCATGCCGTAGAAGCTGAAGCGCTCGCAGGCTTCGTTGCCGATGATGTAGGAGATCTGGCGGGGCATGCGGCCCGCAGTGGTCTGGACGGTCGTCATCGGCACGTCGAAGGCAGTCTGGGAACCCCACAGCCTACCCGATCCTCGCGCCCGGCCCACGACTGCCATGCCGGCCGATCGACGGCAAGTGCCGGGCGCTGGGCAGCGATCGCGATGCGCGCCCTTGGGCGTGCGCGCCCGGCCGGGCATCATGCACGGTCGCTCTCTTCCGGACCGCCGCCATGTTCCGCCGCCCGCTCCTGCCGTTGTTGGTTGCCGCCACGCTCGCCGCGCCGCTGTCGCCCGCGGCGGCAACCAACGATCCGCGCATCACCGTGTCCGAGCGCAGCGGCTTCGTCGAGACCGGCCGCTATGATGAGGTCGTGCGCCTGTGCGCCACCTTCGCCCGCCTGCATCCCGATGCGGTGCGCTGCACGCAATTCGGCACCACGCCCGAAGGCCGGCCGATGCAGGCACTGATCGTCAGCCGCAGCGGCACGCTCGATCCTGAGCAGGCGCGTGCGCGGGGCATTCCGGTCGTACTGATCCAGGGCGGTATCCACGCCGGCGAGATCGACGGCAAGGACGCCGGCTTTCTGGCGCTGCGCCAGGTGCTCGACGGCGACGCCGCACCCGGCGCGCTCGACGCGCTGGTCTGGGTGTTCGTACCGGTGTTCAGCGCCGATGGCCACGAGCGTTTCGCGGCCTGGAACCGGCCCAACCAGCGCGGCCCGCGCGAGATGGGCTGGCGCACGACGGCGCAGAACTACAACCTCAACCGCGACTACGCCAAGGCCGAGGCGCCGGAGATGCAGGCGATGTTGGCGCTGGTCGAAGCCTGGGACCCGATCGCCTATGTCGATCTGCACGCGACCAATGGCGCGCAGTTCGAGCATGACATCGCGGTGCAGGTCGAGCCGGTACATTCGGGCGATGCGCAGATGCGCGATGTCGGGCGCACGTTCCGTGACGCGGTCATCGACGACCTCGCGCGCCAGGGCGCGCTGCCGCTGCCCTACTACCCGTCGTTCGTCGAATCCGACGATCCGGCCTCGGGCTTCGAGGACGGCGTGTCGCCGCCGCGCTTTTCGACCGGCTACTTCCCGTTGCGCAACCGGGTGGCGATGCTGATCGAGACCCACTCGTGGAAGCCCTACCCGGTCCGCGTGGCCTTGACCCGCAACACCGTGGTCTCGGTGCTCGAACAGATCGCCCGCCATGGTCGCGCGTGGATGCGGGTGGCGGCCGATGCCGACGCCCGTGCCGCCGCACTCGGTGGCACCCCGCTGCCGCTGGACTGGCAGGCCACGACACGCGCGCGGATGGTCGACTTCCGCGGCTACGCCTACACCCGCACGCTGTCGGAGGTCTCCGGCGCGCTGATGACGCGCTACGACGAGACCACACCGCAGATCTGGCGGGTGCCGCTGCGCGACGAGATCGTGCCGTCACTGACCGTCACGCTGCCGCGTGCAGGCTACATCGTGCCCGCCGCCCACGCAGCCAGCGTCGCCCAGGCTCTCGACCGGCACGGCATCGCCTATTCGACGCTCACGCGCGCCCATCCCCAGCTCGCCGTCGAGACCTTCCGCGCCGAGCGCACCGCATTCGGCACCGCGCCGGTCGAGGGCCACCAGCGGCTCACGCTCGAAGGCCGCTGGCGCACCGAGCCGCAGGACATCGGCACCGGCGCACTGTACGTGCCGATCGCGCAACCCAAGGCGCGCCTGGTCGCCGCGCTGCTCGAGCCGCAGGCGCCCGACTCGATGGCCGCCTGGGGCCGCTTCAACACCCACTTCGAGCGCAAGGAGTACATGGAGGACTACGTCGCCGAAGCGGTCGCGCGCGAGATGCTGGCCGCCGACCCGGCGCTCGCCGAGGACTTCCGCACCCGACTGCGCGACGATCCGGACTTCGCCGCCGACCCGAGCGCGCGCCTGACGTACTTCTATCGTCGACACAGCGCCTGGGATGCGCGCTACAACCTCTACCCCATCGTCCGTACCGACGTCGTCCCCGAATGACTGGAGCTGCCATGTCCCCGTTGTCCCGCCTGATGCGTCACTGCCTGCCCGCGGCGTTGTCGCTGCTCGTCCTCGCCGCCTGCACCGGGACCGGCGGCGCGAAGCCCGAACCGGCGCCACCACGCACACTGGATGTGGTCACGCTCAACATCTACCACGACAAGGCCGACTGGCCGAAGCGGCTGCCGCTGATCGTCGCGCAACTGCGTGCGCTCGATCCCGACATCATCGCCCTGCAGGAAGTGCTGCAGACCCAGACCCTGCACAACCAGGCGCAGACCATCGCCGCCGAACTCGGCTACACGGTGCAGTTCGTTTCCACCGATCCGGCCGACCAGGCACATCGTTACGGCAACGCCCTGCTCACTCGGCTGCCGGTGAAGGCGCAGGACTGGCACCGGCTGCAGCCGCACGACGACTCGCGCAGCATCGGCCACGCGCGCCTCGACGTCGACGGCCATCCGCTCGATGTCTATTTCACCCATCTGCACTGGACACTCGAAGGCGGCGCGATCCGCGAAGTGCAGGTCGCCGACGCGCTGGACTTCGTGTCGCGCACGTCCGGCGACGTGCCGTCGCTGATCCTGGGCGACTTCAACGCTCCGGCCGGCGCACCCGAGTTCGCGGGGCTGCGCGCGCGCTACATCGACGCGTACGGCACGCAGCACCCGGAGGCCGACGGCGCCGGCGTGACCACGCTCAACCCGCACTTCTTCGACTACCGGTCACGGATCGATCTGGTGCTCGCGCAGCAGGGTCGCTTCGAGATCGACGACGCGCAGGTGGTGCTCGACACCCCGGATGCCGAGGGCACCTGGCCGTCCGACCATTTCGGCACCTGGGTCCGGCTACGCCTGCGCCCGTGACCGTCGCCAGCCCGGCAGTGCGCGCCCATTGCGCCGGCGGCGTGCATGCTGGGCGGCATCACAGCTGTGGAGTCCACCCCATGTCCCCGACCCGCCCGTTCCCGAAATTGGCCCGCATCACTGCCGCAGTGCTACCCGTGGCGCTGCTCGGCGCCTGCCAGACCCCCGCCCCGACCGTCGCCGCAGGAGCTCCGCCGATGACCGACAGCGTGCCGCAGCCATCGCTCACCCTGCAGGGCGAGGCCGTCTACTTCGAAAAGATCCTGATGCCAGAGGGGTCCCGGCTCGATGTCCGCCTGGTCGACCCCGCCCGCACAGGCGAGGCGCGCGTGCTGGCCGAACGCAGCACGACCGTCGGCGCCGGGCCCTACGAGTTCGCGCTCGACGTGCCGCGCGCGCGCCTGACGGGCGCGGCCGCCCTGGAGATCACCGTGTCGATGCCCGACGGCGCGCCACGCTTCCGCACCGAGGATGCCATGCCGGTCGCGATCGATCCCTCCAGCGCCGGCCTGCACGTCGGCCGCGTCCGGCTGCATCATGTCCAGCCGTAACGCGATGCTGGACGCGAGGCTGCGCGCCGCCTGACGGGCGGCGGTCTGGGCATCGGCAAGATCTGTTTGCCGTCCTCGGCGCGTGACGCGGCACGCCCCCGACAACGCAATGATGACGCGACTGCTGCGCGTTACTCGAAGCTGCCGATCGAGTCGTGCGAGAGATTGTCGAAGCGGGTGTATTCACCGAAGAACTTCAGCTTCACCGACCCCGTCGGACCGCTTCGCTGCTTGCCGATGATGATCTCGGCCAGCCCTTTGTCCGGCGAGGTTTCCTTGTTGTAGTAGTCGTCGCGGTAGATGAAGATGATGATGTCGGCGTCCTGCTCGATGGCGCCCGACTCGCGCAGGTCGGCCATCACCGGACGCTTGTCGGCGCGGGTTTCCAGCGAACGGTTGAGCTGGGACAGCGCGATCACCGGCACGTTGAGCTCCTTGGCCAGCCCCTTGAGCGAGCGCGAGATCTCGGAGATCTCGGTCGCGCGGTTCTCGCTGTTGCCCGGCACCGACATCAGCTGCAGGTAATCGATCACCACCAGCCCCAGGTCGTGTTCGCGCTTGAGGCGGCGACACTTGGCGCGCAGCACATCCGGGCCCAGGCCCGGCGTGTCGTCGATGAAGATCTTGGTCTCCTTGAGCATGCGGATCGCACTGCTCACCCTGCTCCAGTCCTCGTCCTCGAGCTGGCCGGTACGCAGGCGCGTCGCATTGACCCGGCCATTGGAGGAAATCAGGCGCAGCGCGAGCTGACTGGCCGACATTTCCATCGAGAACACGCCAACCGCCTTCTTGGTCTTGATCGCGGCGTACTCGGCGATGTTGAGCGCGAACGTCGTCTTGCCCATCGCCGGACGCGCGGCCAGGATGATCAGGTCGGTCGGCTGCAGGCCGGCGGTCATCTCATCGAACTCGGTGTAGCCGGTCGGCAGACCGGTCACCCCGCCGCCGTTGTTGTAGCGCGTCTGCAGCACGTCGAAGGCGTCGGCCATCGCCTTGTTGATCGCGGTGAAGTCGCTGCGCCCCTGGGCACCGGCCTCGGCGATCTTGAACACCTGCTGCTCGGCCTTGGCCAGGATTTCGCTGCTGTCGCGGCCCTCGGGCTGGAAGCCATCGTTGACGATCTCGGTGCCGACATCGATCAGCTGGCGCAAAATCGCCTTGTCGCGCACGATCTCGGCATAGGCGCGGATGTTGGCCGCCGACGGCGTCGTGCTCGCCAACTCGCCCAGGTACGCGCCACCAGCGACCAGTTCCGACAGCCCATTGGACTCGAACCACTCGCCCAGCGTCACCGCATCGAACGGCTTGTTCTTCTCGGCCAGTTCCTGGATCGCGGCGTAGATCTTCTGGTGATCGCGCCGGTAGAAATCCTCCGACACCAGCAGGTCGGCGATGCGGTCGTAGGCATCGGGCACCAGCATGAGGCCGCCGAGCACGGCCTGCTCGGCCTCGACCGACTGCGGCGGGATGCGCAGCTGTTCGACGCGCGCATCGGCACGGTGGTCATTGCGGTATTCGGGACGTGCGGACATGGCGTGGACTTCAGAAAGAACGGATTACGGCAAGTGGCATGCTAGAGCGCGGGCCTGTGGACACGCGACCCCATAACCTGTGGATAAGCCTAACGATGCGCAGCTTCACAACGGGTTATCTCGCGGACTGAGACGACTTCTTCGGAGGCTGCGAGTACCCGGCCGGGATTGCTCCTCGGCTCGGTCAGTCATCCCTGACTGACTCGCCGCCGCGGACCATCCATGGTCCGCTCTCCGCAACGCCCGGCCGAGCCCTCGCTCGCGATCCGGAACTTGACCGCTCTGAATCCGTGGACGGCTTTTCACTGGGCGAAAGACTGGCCGCCCGAACACCAACCCGGTGCGCGCACGCTTTCGTCGAGGCGTCACAGAAGTCGCCCAGCCGGACGTTCTCGAGCAGCGGACTGGCGGGGTGCGGTCGCGTCGAGCCCGTCCCGGGTGAGCCGGCTCGGTTAAAACCGGGGTCAGAGTGCAATTTCACAAGACGAAATTGCACTCTGACCCCGGTTTTGCGGGCAGCCCAAACGAAAACGGGCGCCTTGCGGCGCCCGTCTAAGGACCACCCGATCCGATGGATCAGGCGACCTCGCCTTCGATGATCACCTTGACCGTGGTCTCGGCGTCGGCGTGCAGATGCACGACCACCTCGTACTCACCGGTGTTGCGGAACGCGCCTTCGCCCAGCACGACTTCCGACTTGTTGACCGGCGTGACCGCCTTGGTCAGCGCATCGGCGATCTCGCGCGGACCGACCGAACCGTACAGCTTGCCCTCGGTCGATGCATTGGCGTAGACGGTGACGCTCGCACCCTCGAGCTTGGCCAGACGCGACTGCGCCTCGTCGAGCTGCGCCTTGGCCTTGGCCTCGTACTCGGCACGGCGGGTCTCGAACTCGGCCAGATTGGCCTCGGTCGCCGGCACTGCCTTGCCCTGGGGCACCAGGTAGTTGCGGCCATAGCCCGGCTTGACGTTGACCTTGTCACCCAGGTTGCCGAGATTGGTGACCTTCTGCAGCAGAATCAGTTGCATGGTGTAGCTCCGTATTCGTTAGCGGCGCCCAAGGCGCCGCAACGAGTGCTGTCCGAACCGGACGGAATGATGGTGAAAAACGGTGCCGCCATCCGCTTTTTTCTAAAGTCCGGCCATGGAAGGCCGGGCTTCAGCGCAGGGACCCGCCGGCCTCACACATTGTGGTTGTCGGTGTACGGGATCAGCGCCAGGTAACGAGCGCGCTTGACGGCCGTGGCCAGCTGACGCTGGTAACGCGACTTGGTGCCCGTGATGCGGCTGGGCACGATCTTGCCGTTCTCGGTCAGGTTCTGGCGCAGGGTGTTGAGATCCTTGTAATCGATCTCCTTGACGCCCTCGGCGGTGAACTTGCAGAACTTGCGGCGGCGGAAGAACTTGGACATGGACGTGCTCCTCAGGCGGCTTCGGCGTTGGTGTCGGGCTTGTCGGACTTGTCGCCGTCGGCGTCGCCGCCGGTGGACTCGCCCTCGTCATCGCGACGACGACGCTCGCCACGCTCGGGCTTGTCGCCCTTGTCGTCCTTGTTCTTCATGATCAGCGACTGCTCGGTGTCGGCCTCTTCGCGGCGGATCACCAGGTGACGCAGCACGGCATCGTTGAAGCGGAACGCCTCGACGAGCTCATCGAGACCGGCCTGGCCGACCTCGATGTTGAACAGCACGTAGTGGGCCTTGACCAGATTGTTGATCGGGTAGGCCAGCTGACGACGGCCCCAATCTTCCAGACGGTGGATGGTGCCCTCGGCGCCTTCGATCATCGACTTGTAACGCTCGATCATCGCGGGCACCTGCTCGCTCTGGTCCGGGTGGACCAAGAACACGACTTCGTAATGACGCATAGTGGTTTCCTTTCGGATATCGACCGCGCCGGTCGGCGGCGGTCCGGATAGCCCCCCGCGTGCGCGGTGGGGCAAGGGTCTCCTCAGCGCCTGAGCGCAGGGAGCCGGCGATTCTCACAGATTCGCTGCCTCCGGGCAAGGGCGGGGACATGCGCAGGCCGGCCTGCGCGCAGGTGCGACACTCGGTCGCAGCCCTGTCGCAGGCGGGCATGGTGAAATGGACACCCGGCCACCGCGACAACGGAGCGCACCCGACCGGACGCGCCCGAGTCGAGCCGCAGGCCCCTCCCCCGCCTCTTCATGCCCGGATGTCTCGGGCCCGGACGATCGCATCGTGCAGACCACCGCCCATCGCCGAACCGACCGCGCGCCCACCCGGGCGCACGGTGCGTGGCGATCAGCGCACGGTTTCCAGGGTCCGGCTGAAGCCCAGCGCGGCCAGCGTCACGACGGCACCGGAAAGCAGGTAGTAGCCGACGTATTCCAGCCCGAAGCGGCTGCACACACCCAGGGCGACCAGCGGCGCGAAGCCCGCGCCCAGCAGCCAGGCGATGTCGGACGTGACCGCCGCACCGGTGTAGCGGTAGATGCTCTCAAAGCGCGAAGCGATCGCATTGCTCGCCTGCCCCAGCGACAGCCCCAGCAGCGCGAAGCCCACGACGACGTAGGTCGTGCGGCCGGCGGTCGTGTCGTCGCCCAGCAGGCCGGACGCGAAGAAGCTGAAGATCGCGATCAACACCGCCGCGATCGCCAGTTGCCCGCGACGGCCGACCCGGTCGGCCAGCAGGCCCGACAGCACGATGCCCACCCCGCCCACCACCGCGCCCATCATCAGGCTGACCAGGAAATCGCCGGCGTTGTGATCGGTGTACAGCGTGGCCCAGCTGAGCGGGAAGATCGTCACCAGATGGAACATCGCGTAACTCGCCAGCGGGATCAGCGCACCGAGCAGCACCTGGCGTGGATGCGTGCGGATGGTCTCGCCGATCCGGCGCGGCTGCAGTTCCTGCTGCCGGAACAGCTGCACGAACTCCGGCGTGACCACCAGGCGCAGCCGCGCGAACAGCGCGACGACGTTCAGCGCCAGCGCCACGAAGAACGGGAAGCGCCAGCCCCAGGCCATGAAATCCTCATGGCCGAGGACCCGGATGAATACCAGGAACATGCCCGCCGCGAGCATGAAGCCGAACGTCGCGCCCAGCTGCGGCACCATGGCGTACCAGCCGCGGCGTTCGCTCGGCGCGCTGAGCGACAGCAGCGACGGCAGCCCGTCCCAGGCGCCGCCCCAGCCCAGGCCCTGACCGAAGCGGAAGACCGCCAGCAGCACCGGCGCCAGCAGGCCTGCCTGGGCGTAGCTGGGCAGGAACGCGATCGCCATGGTCGAGCCGCACAGCAGGAACAGCGCCACGATCAGCTTCGCCGCCCGGCCGAAGTTGCGGTCGATGGCCATGAACACCGCCGAGCCGATCGGCCGGGCGATGAACGCCAGCGAGAAGATCGCGAACGACTTGAGTGTGGCCTGCACTTGCGCGGCCTGGCTCAGGTCGCTGTCGGGAAAAAACAGATAAGGGAAGACCATCACCGACGCGATGCCGTAGACGAAGAAGTCGAAGAACTCCGACGTGCGGCCCATCACGACCGGGAAGGCGATCTTCCCCGGCGAGATCTCCAGGTCGTCGGTCTCCGGCGCGTCATCCAGCCCGGTGGTGGCTTGCTGTGCGGTTTCGCTCATCTGCGCGCTGTCTCCGGTCGTCATGGGGGATAATGCACCGCATTGTGACCCCCAAACGGGCCCACCACGCAAGGTGCGCAGCAGCACGCGCCCGCGCCCTGCCCTGATTCCACGCTAGCCGCCCAGACGTGGCGCTTCCGTCAAGCCGTTTCCCTTTTCAGTCGTTGATCTCCCGCCAATGAAATCCTTCCTCCGATTCTCGGTCCTGTTCGGGACCGCCCTGCTGCTGTCCGGCTGTGACTGGGTGCTCATGCGGCCGTCCGGCGACATCGCCATGCAGCAGCGCGATCTGATCCTGCTGTCCACCGGCCTGATGCTGCTGGTCATCGTCCCGGTGATCTTCCTGACGTTCTTCTTCGCCTGGAAATACCGCGCGTCGAACAAGGACGCCGAGTACGCGCCGGACTGGCACCACTCCACGCGCCTGGAGCTGATCATCTGGTCGGCGCCGCTGGCGATCATCCTGGTGCTGGGCACGGTGACCTGGATCGCCACCCACAAACTCGATCCCTACCGCCCGCTCGACCGGATCGACGCGAACACGCCGATCGCCGAGGGCGTCAAGCCGCTGGTGGTCGAAGTGGTCGCGCTCGACTGGAAGTGGCTGTTCCTCTACCCCGAGCAGGGCATCGCGACGGTCAACGAGCTCGCCGCGCCGGTGAACGTGCCGATCGAGTTCAAGATCACCTCTTCGTCGATGATGAATTCGTTCTTCATCCCGGCGCTGGCCGGCCAGATCTACGCGATGACCGGCATGGAGACCAAGCTCAACGCCGTGATCAACGCAGAGGGCGTGTACAAGGGCTTCTCGGGCAACTACAGCGGCGACGGCTTCTCGCACATGCACTTCAACTTCCATGGCATGAGCCAGGACGGCTTCGATGCCTGGGTGCGCAAGGTGCAGGCCGACCAGACGCCGCTGGGCCGCCAGGAGTATCTGGTGCTCGAGAAGCCGTCCGAGCGTGAGCCGGTGCGCTACTTCGGCAATGTCGACCCGGCGCTGTACGAGGCGATCCTCAACATGTGCGTGGCACCGGGCTCGATGTGCGTCCACGAGATGATGCATATCGACCGCTCGGGCGGCGGCGGCGTCGACAGCCATGCCAACTACGCCCGCCTGCGCTACGACAACCGTCACGCCGAAGAGCCGGTGGCCGCGCCGGGCGCGACCTTCCCCGAGGCCGGCCGCGAGGCGCGCGGCGACGAGCCCCAGGGCCACCAGCCGCGGGCCGTCTCGCCCGAGGAACCGACGCCGCAACCCACGCCTTCGAGCGAAGGCGCCGACGATCAGGGCGTGCAGCCGATTCCACCGGGACAGGCGCCGCAGCAGCAAGGCGCGCCCGGCAAGCCGGACGACGACGGCGGCCCCTCGGGCCGCTGATCCCGGATCGCATCACCGAATCCAGTACTAGGCAGGAACCCCATGTCCGCACCCCAGGACCAACTCACCTCACCATGGCTCGGGCGTCTTTCGCTCGAGTCCCTGGCCTTCCTCCACGACCCGATCCTCGCGGCGACCTTCATCGGCACCGCGCTCGGCGGCATCGCGCTGCTCGTGCTCGTCACCCGGTACCGCCTCTGGGGCTACCTGTGGAAGGAGTGGTTCACCAGCATCGACCACAAGAAGATCGGGATCATGTACTGCATCCTGGCGCTGGTGATGCTGCTGCGCGGCTTCTCCGACGCGCTGCTGATGCGCGCCCACCAGGCCTTGGCCTCGGGCGGCGGCGAGGGCTTCCTGCCCCCGCACCACTACGATCAGATCTTCACCGCCCACGGCGTGATCATGATCTTCTTCGTGGCGATGCCGCTGGTGACCGGCCTGATGAACTACATCGTGCCGCTGCAGATCGGCGCGCGCGACGTCTCGTTCCCGTTTCTCAACAACTTCAGCTTCTGGATGACCACCGCCGGTGCGGTGCTGATCATGCTGTCGCTGTTCGTCGGTGAGTTCGCGCGGACCGGTTGGCTGGCTTACCCGCCGTTGTCGGGCGCCGACTACAGTCCAGGCGTCGGCATGGACTACTACCTATGGGGACTCCAGGTTGCGGGTGTCGGCACGACGTTGTCGGGCATCAACCTGATCGTGACGATCGTCAAGATGCGTGCGCCGGGCATGAAGTACATGCGCATGCCGATCTTCACCTGGACCTCGCTGTGCACCAACATCCTGATCGTCGCGACGTTCCCGATCCTCACCGCGACGTTGGCGCTGCTGACGATGGACCGCTACGTCGGCACCAACTTTTTCACCAACGACTTGGGCGGCAGCCCGATGATGTACGTGAACCTGATCTGGATCTGGGGCCACCCGGAGGTCTACATCCTGGTGCTGCCGGCCTTCGGCATCTTCTCCGAGGTCGTGTCCACGTACTGCGGCAAGCGGCTGTTCGGCTACACCTCGATGGTCTACGCGACCGCAGTCATCACGATCCTGTCGTACCTGGTGTGGCTGCACCACTTCTTCACGATGGGCTCGGGCGCAAGCGTCAATGCGTTCTTCGGCATCACCACGATGATCATTTCGATCCCCACGGGCGCGAAGATCTTCAATTGGCTGTTCACGATGTACAAGGGACGGATCCGCTTCGACGTCCCGATGCTGTGGACGATCGGCTTCATGTTCACCTTCGTCATCGGTGGCATGACCGGTGTGCTGCTCGCAGTGCCGCCGGCCGACTTCGTGCTGCACAACAGCCTGTTCCTGATCGCCCACTTCCATAACACCATCATCGGCGGCGTGGTCTTCGGCCTGTTCGCCGGCATGGTGTACTGGTTCCCGAAGGCGTTCGGCTTCAAGCTCGACGAGTTCTGGGGCAAGGTGTCGTTCTGGTGCTGGCTGACCGGCTTCTGGGTCGCGTTCACCCCGCTCTACATCATGGGTCTGATGGGTGTGACGCGCCGTCTGAGCCAGTTCGAGGACACCTCGCTGCATCTGTTCTTCGTGGTCGCGGCGATCGGCGCGGCGCTGGTCGCGGCCGGCATCGGCGCGTTCATCATGTCGATCGTCCAGGCCGTGCGGAAGCGCAAGGCGCTGCGCGATGTCACCGGCGATCCCTGGGACGGCCGCACGCTGGAGTGGTCGACCTCCTCGCCCCCGCCGGCCTACAACTTCGCCTTCACCCCAGTGGTCCATGAGATCGATGCCTGGGCGGATATGAAGCGTCACGGCTACAAGCGTCCGCTCGCCGGTTTCGTTCCGATCCACATGCCGCGCAATACCGGTGCGGGCGTGGTGCTCTCGGCGATCAGTGTCGCCCTGGCCTTCGGCCTGATCTGGCACATCTGGTGGCTGGCGGGCGTGTCGTTCGTGGCATTGGTGGTCGCGGCGATCGCGCACACCTTCAACTACGACCGCGAGTACTACATCCCCGCCCAGGACGTGATCGACACCGAGGAACAACGCACGCGCGATCTCGCGCAGCAGGCGCTCTGATATGGCACACAGCATTCAACCCACTTCCGGCGACACCGCCCGCGTTTACCACGTGATCGAGGATCCCCATGCCCATGACGGGCATGAGCATCACCCCGAGACCGGGACCAACCTCGGCTTCTGGATCTACCTGATGAGCGACTGCCTCATCTTCGCGATCCTGTTCGCCATCTACGCCGTGCTCGGCCGCAACTACGCGGCCGGCCCGTCGCCGGCCGACTTGTTCGACCTGAAGCTGATCCTGGTCGCGACGTTCATGCTGCTGTTCTCGTCGATCACCTACGGGTTCGCGATGCTGAACTCGTACAAGCAGAACATCCGCGGCACGATCGTCTGGCTGCTGGTGACCGGCCTTTTCGGCCTGGGCTTTCTGGGCATCGAGCTCTACGAGTTCCACCATCTCGCCCACCTGGGCGCGACCCCGCAGCGCAGCGCGTTCCTGTCGTCGTTCTTCACGCTGGTCGGCACGCACGGCCTGCACGTGACGTTCGGCCTGATCTGGCTGGTGACCCTGGTGTTCCAGCTACGCAAGCACGGGCTCAACGCCGCCAACCACCGCCGTCTGATGTGTCTGTCGATGTTCTGGCACTTCCTGGATGTGATCTGGATCGGCGTGTTCTCGTATGTGTACCTGATGGGAGTCGTGGGATGAGCACCGAAACCAACCACCACCCCGCCCACGAGGCGGCGCACGACGCGCACGGCCACGGCAGCATGCGCGATTACGTGATCGGCTTCGTGCTGTCGGTGATCCTCACCGTCATCCCGTTCTGGCTGGTCATGGGCGAGGTGATCGAGAGCCGCGTCTGGACGGTCGCACTGATCATGGTGTTCGGCGCCATCCAGATCGTCGTGCACATGATCTACTTCCTGCACATGAACCGGAAATCGGAGGGCGGCTGGATCCTGATGTCGCTGTTGTTCACCGGCATCATCATCGTCATCGCGCTGGTCGGCTCGTTGTGGGTCATGTACCACCTCAACTACAACATGATGCCGATGTCGCCCGAGCAGATGCGCGTCGCGCCCTGATCGCGCGCGACGCTCCGTCATGACTGCGCAACGCGCCCCGCAACGCCCGGCCCGACGCTGGGCGTTGCTGGTGTTCCTGCTCGCCGCAACCGCGGGCTTCATCGCGCTGGGCCTGTGGCAGGTCGAGCGTCTGGGCTGGAAGCGCGAGCTGATCGCACGGGTCGAGGCGCGGATCCATGCGGACCCGGTCCCCTTGCCGGCCGCGGCCGACTGGGCCGGCCTCGATCCGGCCGATGCGGAATACCTGCGCGTGACCGCCCGCGGGCGGCTGCTGCACGATCAGGAAGTCGCGGTCTACGCCTCCACCGAACGTGGTCCCGGCTACTGGATCATGACCCCGATGGCGACCGCGGACGGCGCGGTGTGGATCAACCGCGGCTACGTCGACAATGCGCATCGCCGACGCGACAGCCGTGCCCGGGTGGACGCCGCCGACGTCGTCGAAGTCACCGGTCTGCTGCGCCAACCCGACCGCGCCGGCCTGTTCGTGCGCACCAACGTGCCCGCCGAAGACCGCTGGTATGCGCGTATTCCGGCGGAAATGACCGCTGCGCGGCAGGTCCCGGCGCCGGTGGCGCTATTCTTCATCGACGACCAGACCTCGATCGACGGCGCCAACTGGCCGGTGCCCGGACTGACGATCGTCCAGTTCCGCGACAACCACCTCAGTTATGCGCTGACCTGGTTCGGCATGGCGCTGCTGACGCTGCTGGCCATCGGTTTCGTGCTGCGCAGCGAGTTCAGGCGCAGCGCGCCCGACGCAGCCGCATAGGCGCGTGCGGCCACCGGCTGATTGAGTCCCTCCCGATGGCAGAGAGCGCCAGGTCCGATGCTCACCTGCTTTGCGAAGATCGGCGATAACACCTCGCTCCGCAGAATCAGCGCATACGCCGATGCGCGTCATCATTAACACCGCACTCGGAAGCGCGTCACGGGCAGCGTTTGACCGCGTTTGGAAGCGCCAGGGATGCGGGGCGATAAAGCCGGTCAGGCAAGGTCATCGTGCCGCACCGGCCACCGCGCGCCGTGAGCATTAGCGTTCGGGAATGAGTAGCCGAAAATACTCCAATCGACAGGCCATTTAGGCGTATGGCATGATCCGAGGGACAGGGACGGCGAAGGGGAAAAAGATAATGTCCTGCAAGGCGCGTCGCCGCGTGCTGGCCGTTGTCGTATTCACACTATCGACTCGTGGGCTCTGTTTCTTTCGGGGCTGAAACGCGTCGGGAAACGCCGTGTATCGCCTCGTCCGCCAAGCCGGAGCGCCCTGCAGCGCCACGGTCACAGACAGCGCTACAGAATGGCCACCTGGGCGCCAACTGCCTTATCGACGCCGCCGCGCGGCGCCCCGCCGGCGCGAAGATCGTCGATATCAGAAGCCGGGCGGAGTATTCGCCGCTCCATATTCCCGGCGCTGTCAACCAGCCGCTCCAGAGTCTGATGAATGCCGGCGCTGGCTCGCTGATCGTCTACGACAACGGTAGGTTCCGCTCGGACGCGCTGCAGCTATGCAATCGCCTGGCGCGATACGGCGTGCGGGATTTCAAGGTCATCGACGGCGGCATTGCGGCGTGGGCGCAGTCGACTCGCGCCCCTGGCGCCCCGGACGTCAGCCGGTTGTCCGATGCGGAGGTATCGGCTGCGCTCGTCGCAGGCGGCAGCAAGATCGTTCCACTCGCTGGCAGTTTCTCGACCATTCTCAGGGACCGGGGCCTCGGCACGTCTGCGACCGGCGCCCATCCGAGCGGGCGCACGATTGTACTGGCCGAACCGAGTGCGGACCGGAACCTGATTGCCTCGAAGCTGACACGCCGTGCCGGCCAGAACACGACTCTCTACTGGACCGGAACCCCTGATCGACTCGCTAACCTCATCGGCACGCACCTGGCCCAGGAGCAGCGCCGGCAGCAGGGCCCGATGGTCAGACCTGCCCGGGATTCTGACCGCGTCCACCGGCTCGACGCCTTGCGGGCCGACCATGAAGCGCCACTCGCTATAGCGGCGCGCGCCCTCGAAGTGCGCTTCTTCTGGCTCGAAGCCGGCCAGCTTGATCGGCTCCGCGGACGACAGCGAATGCACGCCGACGATGCGGCCGTGCTCGCGGATCAAGCCCCATTCGTCGGACCTCGTCATCGGGTCGACGTAGATCCGCCTCAGGTGGCGATCGTTGTTGCCGAGCCTGCGGTCCAGCAGCAGGTCCTCGAGCGATGCCGGAAACTCACGAGAATTTCCGGTTGCCCGATAGCTGACGAGTGCCTGCCTGAACTCTCGACCGATGCAGATCAACTCCGTCTCCTGCTGACGGCGCACTTCGTAGTGACGCACTGACGCCCCGGCGAGCAGCATGACCGACAGGATCACCACGGCGAAGAGCAGGTACAGGTACGCGAACCCGCCTTGCCGGCAATTCACGGCGTCAACTCCGAGTACGCCACCCCGCTCCAGCTGGTCCCCGCCGCGCCGCTGCGAACGTCCACGACGCCGTTGGAATCGACGCCGGTCCCGCGCAACAGGACCCAGGTGCCGTTGCTGCCGGTGATCGGGTCGACCGGAACGGACCGCAGGTAGTTGCCCTCGACAAGGCGCTCGAGGAAATCCGGGTAGTGGCCCTTGTCCTCGTAATAGTGGTCGATCGTGGTTCTGATCTTCTGGATGTTGCCCAGCAGCGCGACGTCCTCGGCGCGATCGACCGACGACTGGTAGCGCGGATAGGCGATGAGCAGCAGCACGGCGACGATCGCGACCACGACGATCAATTCGATGAGACTGAAGCCCTCGATGCGTCTATGCAATCCCATCCCTACCAGTCCCCATACGCAACGCCACTCAGGCCTTCAGTTGATCGAGCGCCCGCTCCTGGTCGCCCTGTACTCCGCAATCGTCTGCGCCGCGGTGGGATTCGACATGGCCATGCCGTTGACAAAAACCGCCGGCGCACCGCGCTTGAACACCTCGACCGCACGATCCATGCCCGCGATCTGCTCGGGCGTGGGATCTGCCGCGTCAAACGAGAACGAATCGCCCAGGACGACCGGAATCCCCTGCCGGGCGAACGCCTGGACGAGCGCCTCGGTGCGCTGCGCCTGCTCCGAAGGACAGTTGCGCGGGGCGAGCACCAGGACCGAGTTGCGTCCGACACCGCCGGGCATCTCGACCGGAACAAAGCCGTTCGAACTCGCCGCCACCTCGATCGAAGGACTGCGGTCCTGCCTCCATTGGTAAGCGCCGTAGAGCCCGCAGACCAGCAACAAGATCACCAATACGCGCATGAAGACGACCTCCCTTGTCGAGCGAAAGCCCACCCGGCGTTCCGCTCATCCACCCCCAAAACTTCCCTTGACCCCGAAACACTCTTCTTCTGCCGCCATCAGCGCACATCGTGAAACTCAACCGACTCACAAATTCCCCGCCACAATCGACCTTACAATGAAAAAAAATATAATCAACTTAGACCCTCAATCGAGCGAAAAAGACTTCATCTTCGGCCTCAAATCAACCCATACATCGCTTGAAAAAATTCCAATAGTCCGATCATCCTCCGCGCCCTCCTCTACCCCACTCATTCCAATCCCAGTATTGAACAGAATCACAGATCCGTAGTACTCCAAGGGAGCGCCATCCTCCTTGCATAACGCCTTCAGCCCGGAAAGCGACCAATCCAGATCGCGACCGCTTATCCGAGTCGGCACGCCATACGGAACAACGCATTCTTGCAATTTAATTTTTCCTTATGAAAAATTAATATTAGGTTCTGGTAGTGCACTACCAGCTCGCCAGATCTGTTCTTCCTTTCTACAACTGGATCTCCGAACAACTCTTTCGCCCTGTCGACGAAGTCACCTAACATAAGTCCGTTAACCGACCTATATGGAATCAGCTCAATCACTTAGCTACTCCAACTCCGCAACGGGAACTGACTGCGAAGTCTAGGTCAGCATTGCTCATCTGGTCGACAAATTTGCCACCATCTCGCTGCTTGACGCATCTGACCTCAATATCAGCGCCATCACAAACGCAGAGATATGCCGAGTCCCTTCTGGATTTTACCGAATGATAAAATCCTAATTTTCCTATATCTAGACAACTACTCACCCGACCGACCTGCTCATCCAGCTCGCCAGATGGCACGTAACAAAAATCCATTCCTCTTTCAGCACTACATAGAAAGCCCCACCAATCGCCACTCGTCGCAGATAATTTAATAGATCTCGCCTTTTTATTCACCCCAAGAGACCGCAGGCCCGCATAAAATCGGAGGTTTCAACAGAACAAACGCCTGGTGTCGCCAGCCCACAGCTCACTCAACACCTCAAATCAACTTCCATCAACTGAGCGTAAAAGGCTTCATCTTCGGCCTCAAATCAGCCCATACATCTCTTAGAAAAATCCCAATAGTGCGATCACTCTCCGCCCCTTCCCCCACCCCACTCATTACAATTCCAATTTTGAACAAGATCACAGATCCGTAGTATTCCTGGGGATCGCCATCCTCCTCGCATAGCGCCTTCAACCCGGGAAGAGACCAATCCAGATCGCGCCCGTTAACCTGAGTTTTGACGCCGCACTGAACCTCGCACTCCTGCAATCGAAGCGTCTCCTTCTGAAAAACTAGGATTAGAGATCGATATTGCTCAATCAGATTTCCAGATCCATCCCTCCTTTCTACAACTGGATCTCCAAATAATTCTTTCGCCCTGTCGACATAATCACCTAACAGAAGCCCGTTCACCGACCGATATGGAATCAGCTGAATCACTTAGTCATCTCCTATTCCGCGACGGAAGTTGACCACTGTCCCTCGCATAATCGAGCATCTCGCGCATAGCTTGATTGTACTTAGTTCGATCTCCAGAGACCTCGTTAGCAGCTCTACGAACATCGCGTATTTCTCTGGCCATCGCATCACGATACCTTCCATCTGCAATCATGTCAGCAGTTTCCTGAAGATATTGCGCCGAATCACGTCGACCACCATGGCTACGCGTTGCGGCATAATCAGCAGGATCCATCTGGATAGCAGGCCCATGATTCTCACTGACACTGGGGTCAGCTTTCCGATCAGGCATATGATGGGACTCAAGCCCATCATTTTTTGGCTTCCTCATGTTCCGATGCGAGCCGCCACGAAACTTCCGACTCGCCGCCCCGTAACCGCCACCGGGGAGAAGGCCGCCAACCGCAATCCAACCAGCTGCCTCGGTTACGTCCCATCCAGTGGCGCATGGATCATTGAACGTATGGTAGAGGTGATAGAAGTCATAAAGGGTGAAGCCAAGTTCGATCGCGCCGATGACGATCGGCACCAAGGCCACCCAAGCGATCTCACCCGTCGCATCGGTGTATCTCGTCGGACTGGCGTTTGCATAGAGGTAAAAGTTCAAGCCACCCGAAAATCCGAGCGGATCCTCGGTGACGTACCGGCCGGTCGCCGGATCGTAGTAGCGGTGCAGGCTATAGTGCAGCCCGGTTTCGGCGTCGAAGTACTGGCCGGGAAACCGCCATGGCTGCACCACTTGCGCCCCCGGCGCTAGGGCCACCGTGCCGAATGCCTGGATGCGGCTTACCTGCCACACCACCGCGCCTGCCTTGTTTGTCAGCAGCCACGGTTGGCCCAGTGGGTCGTTGTGATAGTAGTAGTAGCCGTCCGTGTTACGCATGAACAGCGGCGCCGTACTGTAGGTGCCCTCCGGCTGCCACCCATAGCTTTGCAGTACGGTTCCTGAAGCGTCCGTTTCCGCCAAAAGGCCGGCGCCCGAATGTAGGAACAGCCGCTTGCCCAGCGTGCCGCCGTTGGCTGCACCAACCGCTGTGATCTCCTTGACGATCCTGTGACCGAACGGATCGTAGGCGTAGCGGGCAATGAGCGCGTCATCGCCATCGCGAACCTCAGTGATCCGGTTGTAGCCGTCGTACACGAACGAGGTGACCCGTTGTGCACCTGACCTGCCGTTATCGGTTCTCTGTACAAGGTTGCCGGCTGCGTCGTACTGACAATTGAACGCGCCCCGTTGGATCAGCCGATTGGCGTCGTCGTATTGCCAAGTGTCGGGTATGGCGTTATCTGACAGCCGGTTACCCGCGGCGTCCAGCTCGAACGTTTCCGTATTGCCGCTGGATGGCTGCGCGCGCGTCAACTGTGTCGCCGCGTCGTAGCGGTAATCCACGGTCAAGTTCTGGGTGGTTCGACGAAGCACCTCGTCTAGAGCACCGTACTCGCTCTGTTGATCAAACAGCGTGGTTTGATTCGGACCTCGGACGCGCAGACGCGTCGGATTGAGCACACCGTTATACTCGATCTCCTGCACGGTTCCACCGGGCAGCACGACTCGTGACGGCGCGGTCCATCGACGATCGGTTACGCTGATCGCCCCCTCACCGGGGATCTCTACCCGAGCCAGTTCGCCATTGCCGTCATAGACGTAGGTCTGGGTGACACCATCAGGTCCGGTTGCCGTGTGCACCTGGCCATTGGCGTAATACGTGTACTGTCGCGTCAGCGTCACTCCGTCTATCGTGACGGACTCGCTGAGAAGCCGATTGGCATTGTCGTACGTGCGCGTGCCGTTGGGGCCCTGTGTGCCCCACTGGGAGAGGCGATTCCCGTCGTCCCACAGGAAGTCGAGAGCCTTCGCCTAGGCAGTGAGTGGCAACTGAAAAACAGAACCTTCCGGTGTTGTAAGAAACAGCATTGCACCGGGAGTACATTGCTTGGCTAGAGGCGATCGCAGTGCTACACCAAGCAAGATGTCAGGGACTTCCTGAGATCCCTAGACATAAAGCATTCATAGTCAAAGCGCTACGGCCGTAACTAGGCCCCAGCCACCCGGAAAGAATCGTCAGTCGTGAAGCTCTCGCCGCAGCCACACTCGGCGGCGGCATTGGGATTGCGGAACACGAATTCCTGATTCAACCCCTTCTGCTCAAAATCGATCTCGGTGCCGTCGACCATCGGCTGGCTCTGCGCATCGACGTAGATCCGTACGCCGTCCTGTTCGCAGACCGCGTCCCCCGGCCGTTCCTCGTGGGCGAGGTCGACGACATAGCCCCAGCCCGAGCAGCCGGTCCTGGTCACGCCGAAGCGCAGCCCGAGTGCGTCGGGGCTGGCGGCGAGGAAGCGGCGGGCCCGTTCGAGGGCGGCGGGAGCGAGTGCGATGGCCATGGAACGAGTGTACTCCTTCGGTCTGCAGCGGCAGCTGAGCGGGCATCCGCGGCGCGGCGGCGGCACGGTAGACTGTGCAGCCATTCATCGGTGCGGATTCCCGGGATTCAAGGCATGACCACGACCAGCGTCCAACAGGCCCTCGCCGGCCATCTTCCCGAAGGCGGCGACGTCACCGTCCGTGGCTGGGTCCGCACCCGCCGCGATTCCAAGGCGGGCCTGAGCTTCGTCAACGTCAGCGACGGGTCGTGCTTTGCGCCGATCCAGGTCGTCGCGCCGCAGACGCTGGACAACTACGAATCGGAGATCCGGCGGCTGACCGCCGGCTGCTCGGTGATCGCCACCGGTACCCTGGTCCGCTCGCAGGGCCAGGGCCAGAGCTTCGAGATCCAGGCGCGCGAGATCGAGGTCGTGGGCTGGGTCGAGGACCCGGAGACCTACCCGATCCAGCCCAAGGCGCATTCGCTGGAGTTCCTGCGCGAGGTCGCGCACCTGCGCCCGCGCACCAACCTGTTCGGCGCGGTCACCCGCATCCGCCACTGCTTGGCACAGGCGGCGCACCGCTACTTCCACCAGAACGGCTACTACTGGATCAACACCCCCATCGTGACCACGTCCGATGCCGAGGGCGCGGGCCAGATGTTCCGGATCTCGACGCTGGACCTGGCCAACCTGCCGCTGCGCGATGGCAAGGTTGACTTCTCGCGCGACTTCTTCGGCAAGGAAGCGTTTCTGACCGTGTCGGGCCAGCTCAACGTCGAGGCGTTCTGCCTGGCGATGAGCAAGGTCTACACCTTCGGTCCGACGTTCCGCGCCGAGAACAGCCACACCACCCGCCACCTGGCCGAGTTCTGGATGATCGAGCCGGAGATCGCGTTCGCCGATCTGGCCGAGGACGCACGCGTGGCCGAGGACTTCCTGAAGTTCCTGTTCCGCGCGGTGCTCGACGAGCGCAGCGACGACATGGCGTTCATCGCCGAGCGCGTGCAGAAGGATGCGGTCACGCGGCTGGAGAAGTTCATCAACGCCCCGTTCGAGCGCATCGAGTACACCGAGGCGGTGGAGTTGCTGCGCAAGTCCGGGCAGAAGTTCGAGTTCCCGGTCGAGTGGGGCCTGGACCTGCAGACCGAGCACGAGCGCTGGCTGACCGAGCAGCATGTCGGCCGGCCGGTCGTGGTCGCGAACTATCCCGAGCACATCAAAGCGTTCTACATGCGCCTCAACGATGACGGCAAGACCGTTGCAGCGATGGACGTGCTGGCGCCGGGTATCGGCGAGATCATCGGCGGCTCGCAGCGCGAGGAGCGCCTCGACGTGCTCGATGCGCGCATGGACCAGTTCGGTCTCGACCGTGAGCACTACGGCTGGTACCGCGACTTCCGCCGCTACGGCACCGTGCCCCACGCCGGCTTCGGCCTCGGCTTCGAGCGCCTGATCGTCTACGTCTGCGGCCTGTCCAACATCCGCGACGCAATCCCCTACCCGCGCGCACCGGGGCAGGCGGAATACTGAGTTCAGGAATCGAAGAAACGCAGGTCCTGCGTCTTGAGCCAGTACCGGTCCCAGCACTCGGTGGAGAGTGCTGGGACCGCGCAACACGTTGCGTTACTCGTCGACGCAGCGTTCGTTGCGCCACCGACACGCGATGTTCAACAGGCAAGACTGGCGGTCACGAATCTGCATACAGCTCATCTCGGGATCGCTGCCAAGGTCAGGAAGTAACCTGACGGGTGCAGCAAGCGAGGGAGAAACAGAGGCGACGGCCTCCGGCGCGGTGCGTTCTTCGGTCGCGACGCTGGAAGCCTGGACAGACGCGACCGTCAATCCGGCGACAAGGCACATCAGCGCGCCTGCCCACAACGTTCTGGTCTTCATACATCCTCCTTGAATGGCGTTTTCGAGGGAGTATCCCTCCCGTGGGACGCTAGTTCCGTGCGGGCGCCGGGGTCAAGCGCGATCTGCTCGAACCCATTATCCTTTCGGCATACCCACGTACCGGACGCGTCGTGACCCTCTTCCTCGCCCTGTGCTTCTTCGGCGTCGCGATCGGCGGGGTGACCGCGTTCGTGATCTTCTGGCCGTTGTCGCTGGTGCACCTGCGCGATCGCCATCCGCAGGTGCGGGCGCGGTTCGCGGAGGGTGCGTTCCTGCAGCCGGCGGCGCTGCGCTGGCTGCTGGCCGGCGACTATTACGAAGTCCCCGACCGCCAGTTCACCGGTCTGGCAACCCCGGCGCGGATCTCGCTGATCGTGATCCTCGGCGCACTGACTGCCTGCGCGGTGCTGTGGCTGTGGTCGATCGCCCCCTGACTCTGCAAGGACCTGTTCGATGACCCGCGATGAATGGTGGCTGGCGACGATCGGGCGGACGGTGATCTGGGCGCGCCTGCGCGTGCTCGAGGCCGGCACCGCCGAAGTCTTCGACAGCGACGGCAACACCCTGCCCTACGACAGCGAGGACACCGCGCGCTCGATGCTGCTCGATGCCGAGTTCGTGGCCTGGGACGGGCTGGACGCCGAGGACGCGCTCGAGCGCGGTTTCGCGCCCGGCGAGATCGCCCCGCCGCAGGCCGAGGACGACATCCGGCTGCGCGACCGCATGGTGCAGTCGCTGGGCGCGCGCGCCTGATCCAGACTCGGGCCGCGGCGGCCTGGACATCGGACACGATCGTCTGCGATCGCCGTCTCGCTTGCATCCGGCGGCCACCATGGCAGCCTGAGGACCGAATCCGTCCACTCGCAGGGAACCGCCCATGGACCTCGACCTGACCGGCCGCCACGCGCTCGTCTGCGGCGCCTCCGAAGGCATCGGACGCGCCACCGCGCACGAGCTTGCGCTGCTGGGCGCCAGCGTCACGGTGCTCGCCCGGCGCAGCGACGTGTTGCAAGCCGTGTGCGAATCGCTGCCGGCGCCCGCGGGCCAGGCGCACCATGCGCTCGTCGCCGACATGGACGACCTGGAGACCCTGCGGACCCATCTGGAGACGCACGTCGCCACAGTCCCAGCCCAGATCCTGGTCAACAACACCGGCGGTCCGCCCGGCGGGCCGGCGCATACCGCATCGGCCGACGCCTATCTGAGCGCGTTCCGGCGCCACCTGCTCGCCGGACAGATCCTGGTCCAGACGCTGCTGCCAGGCATGCGCGCCGCCGGCTGGGGACGGATCGTCAACGTGGTGTCGACCTCGGTGCGTGAGCCGATCATGGGCCTGGGCGTGTCCAACACCGTACGCGGCGCGGTGGCCGGCTGGGCCAAGACGCTCTCCCGGGAACTGGCTGCGGACGGGATCACGGTCAACAACGTGCTGCCCGGCTATACGCGCACCCAGCGCATCGCGCAGATCGTCGCCGATCGCGCCGCGCGCAGTGGCCAGTCAGAGGACGCGGTCATCGCCGCGATGCAGGCCGCTGTGCCAGCCGGACGCTTCGCCGAGGCCGAGGAGACCGCGGGCGTGATCGCGTTTCTCTGCTCGCCGGCCGCCGCCTACGTCAACGGCGTTAGCCTGCCGGTGGACGGCGGGCGCATGGCCTCGATCTGAGCAACACAGGCACCTCACCCGCCCTTCCGCCACAGCAGAGTCACGAGACCGCGACGCGCGGGCTGCTCCGATGCGCACATGCCCGAAGGTCCGGAAACCCACGCCCTCGCCGACCGCCTGTCGCAGTTGCTCGTCGACGAGACACTGACCCGGGTGCGATTCGTCGATCCGGTGCTGCAGCGACGCCGCCGCCTGCTCGAAGGCCATCGAGTGTTGGCAGTCAAAGCGCGCGGCAAGGCACTGCTGACCGCCGTCGATGGCGGCTGGACGCTGTACACGCATAGTCATCTGTTCGGCTTCTGGCGGTTCGTCGACGCGCCCGAGGCCCTGCCCGACGAGACCCGGCCGCGGGTGCTGCTGGTCACGGTGCGCGGCGTCGCCGCGCTCTATGCCGCGCCGTCGGTCTCGCTGTGGCGCACCGATGCGCTCGGCGACCAGCCTTACCTCGCCAAGCTCGGCCCCGACGTGCTCGATCCGGCCGTCGACGCCAAGGCGCTGCTTGCGCACATGCGCGACCCGCGCTTCGGCAAGCGCACGCTGGCCGCGCTGCTGCTGGCGCAGGACTTCGCGGCCGGGATGGGCAACTACCTGCGCTCGGAGGTGCTGTTCCAGGCGCGGCTGTCGCCGCACCGGATCCTCCAGGATCTGACGGTCGGCGAGCGACGGCGACTGGCCAACGCGCTGCTCGACGTGCCCCGGCGCGCCTACCGCGCCAAGCTCGACGACGCGCTGCCACCCGGCAAGGACTACCTGGCACGGACCCGCGCGAGCTTCGGCTTCGCGGTGTTCGAGCGCGCCGGCGCGCCCTGCCCGCGTGGCGACGGCACCATCGCCGAGATCCGTCTGGCCGGCCGCCGGCTGTACTGGTGTCCAGGCTGCCAGCACTGACCTCGATCGGCGTGCGACCACCACCCCGGACCGGACGCGCATTCGGCTAAGCTGGCGCCATGCAGCGGCTGACCCACTGGATCGATGGCGCAGCACGGACCCCGGCGGCGGATCGCTGGTTGCCGGTCCACGCCCCTGCCACCGGCCGGGTGTATGCCGAGGTCGCCGCGGGCGATGCCACCGACGTCGATCTCGCACTGCAGGCTGCCGAGCGCGCCGCCCCCGGCTGGGCGGCGCTGCCCAACAGCAAGCGCGCGGCCCTGCTCGAGCGTCTGGCGGCGCTGCTGGAGGCCCGCAACGACGAGTTCGCCCACGCCGAGTCCCTGGACGGCGGCAAGCCGTTCGCACTGGCGCGCGATGCCGAGATCCCGCGTGCGGTCGCCAACCTGCGCTTCTTCGCGCATGCCGCGACCCAGTTCGCCAGCGAATCGCACCACGGCGAGGCCGGCCTGCACTACACCCTGCGCCAGCCGCTGGGCACGGTCGCGACGATCTCGCCGTGGAACCTGCCGCTGTACCTGTTCACCTGGAAGATCGCGCCGGCGCTGGCGGCGGGCAACACGGTGGTCGCCAAGCCGTCGGAGATCACCCCTGCGACCGCGACGTTACTGGCCGCGCTGTCGGCCGAGGCCGGATTGCCGCCGGGCGTGCTCAACCTCGTCCACGGCAGCGGCGCCGGGGTCGGCGAGGTGCTTGTCGTCGATTCGCGGGTGCGGGCGGTGTCGTTCACCGGCAGCACCGCGGTCGGGCGGCGGATCGGCGCGCTCGCCGGCGGCTTGCTGAAGAAGACCTCTCTCGAGCTCGGCGGCAAGAACGCCACGCTGGTCTTCGCCGACAGCGACTGGGAAGACCGGCTCGACACCCTGGTGCGCTCGGCGTTCCAGAACAGCGGCCAGATCTGTCTGTGCGGCTCGCGGATCCTGGTCGAACGGCGCATCGCGGTGCAGTTCACCGAGCGCTTCGTCGCCGAGGCCGCGGCGCTGCGCGTCGGCGACCCGATGGCCCCGGACGTGCGCATGGGCCCGCTGGTGTCGCAGGCGCATTTCGACAAGGTGCTCGCCGCGCTGCAGCGGGCCCGCGATGAAGGCGGCCGGGTGTTGTGCGGCGGCCACGCGCTCGACCGCCCCGGCTGGTTCGTCGCGCCGACGGTCATCGACGGCCTCGGTCCGGACTGCGCAACCAACCAGGACGAGATCTTCGGGCCGGTGGTCACGTTGCAGACCTTCGACGACGACGCCGAGGCGCTGGCACTCGCCAATGCCGGCCGCTACGGCCTGGCCGCGACGCTGTGGACCCGCGACCTGGCCCGCGCCCACCGCCTGGCAGCCGCGCTGCGTGCGGGCATGGTCTGGATCAACGGCTGGATGCTGCGCGACCTGCGCACCCCGTTCGGCGGCAGCGGCGACTCGGGGCTGGGCCGCGAAGGCGGGCTGGAGGCCATGCGATTCTTCACCGAGGCGAAGAACATTGGCCTGTCTCTGGAATAATGGCGCGATGGGCGAACTCGACAACCTCCTGCAACGCAACCGCGACTGGGCCGAACGCGTTTCGCGCGACGACCCGGATTTCTTCAACCGTCTGTCCAGCCAGCAGACCCCCAAGTACCTGTGGATCGGCTGTTCCGATTCGCGCGTGCCGGCCAACCAGATCCTGGGGCTCGACCCCGGCGAGGTCTTCGTGCATCGCAATGTGGCCAATGTGCTTTCGCACGGCGACCTCAATGCACTGTCGGTGATCCAGTTCGCTGTCGACGTGCTCAAGGTCGAGCACATCCTGCTGGTCGGTCATTACGGCTGCGGCGGCGTCCAGGCCGCCCTGACCGGCACGCGGGTCGGCCTGGTCGACAACTGGCTGCGCCACGTTTCCGATCTCGCCTACAAGCACGAGGATCTGCTGGCATCGGTCCAGGACGACACCCAGCGCCACGCGCGGATGTGCGAGCTCAACGCGATCGAGCAGGCGCTCAACGTCTGCCAGACCACGGTGGTGCGCGATGCCTGGGCGCGTGGACAGCCGCTGGCGGTCCATGGCTGGGTGTACGCCCTGGGCGACGGCCGCGTGCGCGAACTGTCGATGGACGTGTCCGGCCCCGAGCAGATCACCCCCGCCTACCGCGCCGCCGTCGCCAAGGTGGCCTCGGTCGCCGCGCGCGGCGAGCGCGATGACTGAGGCGGTCCACGCCGCTTCCGCGCCCGCCCCGGTCGGGCGCTACCCGCATGCGCGCCGTGCCGGTGGCCTGCTGTTCCTGTCGGGCATCGGCCCGCGCGACCCGGCGACCGACGCGGTGCCGGGCAACGTGCTCGATGCCGACGGCCGCGTGGTCGCGCGCGACATCGCAGCGCAGACCCGCGCGGTGCTCGCCAATGTCCGCACCGTGCTCCAGGCCAGCGGCGCGTGTTGGGAAGACCTGGTCGACGTGACCGTCTACCTGACCGACATGGCGGACTTCGCCGTCTACAACGCGGTCTGGGCCGAGCATTTCCCCGACCCCGCCGCCGCGCCCTGCCGCACGACGCTCGGCATCGATGCGCTGCCCACGCCGATCGCGATCGAAATGAAGTGTGTGGCGGCCATTGGCCGCCATCCCACGTCCCTCTCCCGCCCTGCGGGAGAGGGGGGGACCATCGGCGGAGCCGATGGTGGGGTGAGGGCCACGGACGCCGACGCACCAGCATCCATGAAGGAATAAGCCAATGATCCCGGGACCGATCAACCTGCAGGCCTGGATCGACACGCACCGCGAGCTGCTCAAGCCTCCGGTCGGCAACAAGTGCATCCACGATGGCGACTTCATCGTGATGATCGTCGGCGGGCCCAATGCGCGGACCGACTACCACTACGACGAGGGCCCGGAGTGGTTCTTCCAGCTCGAGGGCGAGATGGTGCTGCGCATCCAGGAGGACGGCCGCCCGCGCGACATCCCGATCCGCGCCGGCGAGACCTTCCTGCTGCCGCCCAAGGTGCCGCATTCGCCGCAGCGCAGCGCCGGCTCGGTCGGACTGGTGATCGAGCGCAAGCGCCTGCCGCATGAGCGCGACGGTCTGTTGTGGTTCTGCGAGCGCTGCAACCACACGTTGTTCGAGCACTACTTCACGCTGCACGACATCGAGCAGGACTTCCCGCCGGTGTTCGATCGCTTCTACGGCGCGATCGACCTGCGCACCTGCGAGGCCTGTGGCCACGTCAATCCGCGCCCCGCCCGATACGACCTCGAAACGCCAGCAGATATCACCTGACCCCATCGATCCAATGGATTGGAGATTGACCATGTGCAACACCATCACGACGCTCCTGCTGTCCGGATTGCTTGCCACGATCGCGCCTCTGCATGCCCAGGTGGCCGACAACGCCGAACTGGCGAGTCTGTACCGCGACGACCAGAAGGTCCGCGACAGCACGGATATCGACTGGACCGTGGTGTCGCACGAAGACGCACAACGGCGTGCGCGCGTGCTCGTGCTGCTCGGTGAAGGCCAGTTGCGGACAGCGACCGATTACTTCAACGCCGCATTGGTGTTCCAGCACGGCAGCGACCTGGCGGACTATCGCATCGCACACGCCCTAGCGACGCTGGCCGCGACGCTCGACCCCGAGCGGGCGAACTATCGCTGGCTCGTTGCCGCGTCCTGGGACCGCATGATGACGGCGCAGTTGCAACCGCAGTGGTACGGCACCCAGTTCCAGGGCAGCGATGAGGGTCTGTTCCTGTACCCGGTCGCCGAGGATGCAGTCGACGATGCGGAGCGCACGCGGATGGGCGTACCGACGCTCGCCCAATCGCAGGCCAAGGTCGGCGAGATGGCGGCATCGGTGGGCCAGCAGCCGCGGCCAGTTCCTCCATCGATCGAACAACTGCGGCTCGAACGCGGTGCGGGCCGCACAGCCAGCCCCTGAACCCGCTGTGCGCCTGCGGCGTGATCGGCACGGGCCGCTCGTCTAGGATGGCGACATGCTGAAGATCGACATCCACGCCCATTACCTGCCGCGCGACTGGCCGGACCTGGCGGCCAAGTACGGCGAGGCGCGGTTTCCTGTCATCCACCACACCGCCGACGGGCGCCACCGGATCTACAAGGACGGGCGGTTCTTCCGCGAGATCTGGTCGCGGACCTGGGACGCGCGCGAGCGCATCGACGACTACGCGCGCTTCGGCGTGCAGGTCCAGGTGATCAGCACCGTACCGGTGATGTTCGGCTACTGGGCCAAGCCCGCGCACGCGCTGGAGCTGCACCAGGCGCTCAACGACCACATGGCCGCCACGGTCGCCGCCCATCCGCGGCACTACGCCGGCATCGGCACGGTGCCGCTGCAGTCGCCGCGGCTGGCGATCCAGGAGCTGGAGCGCTGCGTCGACCAGCTCGGCCTGCAGGGCGTGCAGATCGGCAGCCACGTCGGCGACTGGAACCTCGACGCGCCGGAGTTGTTCCCGTTCTTCGAGGCCGCCGCCGACCTGGGCGCAGCGATCCTGGTCCATCCCTGGGACATGATGGGCAGCGAGTCGATGCCCAAGTACTGGTTGCCCTGGCTGGTCGGCATGCCGGCCGAGCAGGCGCGTGCGGCCTGTTGCCTGGTCTTTGGCGGCGTGCTCGAGCGCTTGCCCAAGCTGCGCATCTGCATGGCGCACGGCGGCGGCAGTTTCCCGTACACGATCGGGCGCATCGAGCACGGGTTCAACATGCGTCCGGATCTGGTCGCCACCGACAATCCGCACAATCCGCGTCGCTACCTCAAGCGGCTGTACTTCGACTCCTGGGTCGCCGACCCGCGGGCGCTGCAGTACCTGCTCGACACCTGCGGCGCGGACCGGGTGATGCTCGGCACCGACTATCCCTTTCCGCTCGGCGAACAGGAACCCGGCGCAGGGATCGAGCAGCTCGCGCTCGACGACGTGGCCCGCGCCCGGCTCTACCACGGCACCGCGCTCGATTGGCTGGGCCTGCCGGCCAACCGCTTCGCCTGAAGTCCCTCTTTCGCATCCCCACGCGACCCCACCGGCTTTTCACGATGACCGACACCCACGCCCTGTTCACCGACGACTACGCCGCGACCGCCGACGCCGCCGACCCGCTCCGGCGCTTCCGCGCGCAGTTCCACATGCCGCGCTTCGGCGAGGTCGAACAGGCGTACTTCGTCGGCAATTCGCTGGGCTTGCAGCCGCGCGGTGCCCGCGCGCAGGTCGAGGACGTGCTCGACAAATGGGCGATGGAGGCGGTCGAAGGCCATTTTCGCGGCAACTCGCAATGGATGACCTATCACGCGCTGGTCGGCGCGCAGCTGGCCGAGGTCGTGGGCGCGCAACCGGAGGAAGTGGTCGCGATGAACTCGCTGACCGCGAACCTGCATTTTCTGATGGTCGGCTTCTACCGCCCGACCACCGAACGGCCGGCGATCCTGATGGAAGCCGGCGCGTTTCCGTCCGACCGCTACGCGCTCGAATCGCAGGTCCGCTTCCACGGCTTCGACCCGGCGACCGATCTGATCGAAGTGCAGCCCGGCGCCGACGGCCTGTTCGGCACGGACGCGATCGCCGCGGCGATCGCCGAGCACGGACACCGAATGGCGCTGGTGCTGTGGCCCGGGGTCCAGTACCGCACCGGCGAGGCGTTCGACCTGGCGGAAATCGTGCGCCTGGGCCACGCGGCGGGTGCGGTGGTCGGCTTCGACCTGGCGCACGCCGCCGGCAACCTGCCGCTGCGGCTGCACGACAGCGACGCCGATTTCGCGGTGTGGTGCCATTACAAGTATCTCAACAGCGGTCCCGGCGCCGTGGCCGGGGCTTTCGTGCATGCGCGCCACGCCCAGACCGATCGTCCGCGCTTTGCCGGCTGGTGGGGCCACGACGCGGCGACGCGCTTCCGCATGGGGCCGGACTTCCAGCCCACGCCCGGCGCCGAGGGCTGGCAGCTCAGCAATCCGCCGATCCTCGGCCTGGCGCCGCTGCGGGCCTCGCTCGACCTGTTCACCGAGGCCGGGATGCCGGCGCTGCGCGCCAAGTCCGAGCGCCTGACCGGCTATCTGGAAGCGCTGATCCACGCGCAGCTGTCGGAGGTGCTCGAGATCGTCACGCCCGCCGATCCTGCACGGCGCGGTGCGCAGCTGTCGCTGCGCGTGCGCGGCGGTCGCGAGCAAGGCCGCGCGCTGTTCCAGCACCTGTCCGACAACGGCGTGCTCGGCGACTGGCGCGAACCCGATGTGATCCGCATCTCGCCGGCACCGCTGTACAACCACCACGGCGACGTGTTGCGGTTCGTGCGCGCGGTGAAGCGCTGGCGCGACGCAGCGTGAGCGGCGCGGCACGCCAGCTGACCATCGTCGGCGCAGGCCTGGCCGGTGCACTGCTCGGCATCCTGCTCCGACGCCGGGGCTGGGAGGTCGACCTGTACGAGAAGCGTGGCGATCCGCGGCGTCTGGGCTACGCTGGTGGGCGTTCGATCAACCTGGCGCTGGCCGAGCGCGGCCGGCATGCGCTGCGCGCGGCCGATGCCGACGATGCGGTGATGCGGCACGCGATCATGATGCGCGGGCGCATGGTCCACACCGGCGCCGCCGCGCCGCAGTTGCAACGCTACGGTCGCGACGACGACGAGGTGATCTGGTCGGTGCATCGTGGCGATCTGAATGTCGTGCTGCTCGACCTGGCGCAGGCCGCCGGCGCCCGGCTGCATTTCGATGCCGGCCTGGATGCGGTCAACTTCGACTCCCGGCACGCGGTGTTCCGCAATCCCGGCAGCGGCGCAACCCGCGAGGTCCACTTCCATGCACTGGTCGGTGCCGACGGTGCCGGCTCGGCGCTGCGCGCGGCGATGCAGCGCGTGCGCGACCTCGGTGAGCGGGTCGATGTGCTCGATCATGGCTACAAGGAACTGGAAATCCCACCGTCGGCCGACGGCGGCTTCCGCATCGAGCCGCACGCCCTGCACATCTGGCCCCGCGGCCACTACATGTGCATCGCCCTGCCCAACGACGAGCGCACGTTCACCGTCACCCTGTTCCTCCCGCACCGCGCAGGCACCGACGGCGGCCCGGCGTTCGACCAGATCCACGATGTGGAGGCGGCGCAGGCGTTCTTCGCGCGCGAATTCCCCGACGCGCTGGCGCTGATGCCCGAGTTCCGCGCGCACTGGGCCGCCAATCCGGTCGGCCAGCTGGCCACGCTGTATCTCGACCGTTGGCATCTCGACGGCCGCGCGGTGCTGCTGGGCGATGCCGCGCACGCGATGGTGCCGTTCCACGGCCAGGGCATGAACTGCGCCTTCGAGGACTGCGTGGTGCTGGCCGATCAGCTCGACGCGCATGCCGATACCGCCGACGCATTCGCCGCGTTCGAGGCGCAGCGCCGACCCGACGCCGCCGCGATCCAGCGCATGGCGCTCGACAACTATCTGGAGATGCGCGACCGGGTCGACGATGCCGACTACCTGCTGCAGCGCGAACTCGAACTCGCCTTGCAGGCGCGTCACCCGGGCCGCTTCGTCCCGCACTACGCGATGGTGACCTTCATGCGCATCCCGTACTCGCTGGCGATGCGCCGCACCGATCTGCAACGCGGCATCCTCGAACGCGCAACGGCCGGCCACACCACGCTCGATACGCTGGACTGGCCGGCGATCGATGCCGAAGTGCGGGCGCAGCTGACGCCGCTGGAGGACACACCCGCATGATCGTGCCGCCGTCGCAACGGCTCGCAGTAACCAAGCGCCGATAACACCGCTTATGACTGATAGTTTTCTCTTCTACGATCGCGCCTCGACGAACCTGCCGCCCCCATCGCAATAAGGCCGTCGCAACGGCCTGCAGCAAAGAAGGGCCGATAGCACCGCTTACGACTGATAGTTTTCTCTTCTACGATTGCGCCTCGACGAACCCGCCGCACCCCATGGCAATAAGGCCGTCGCCACGGCTTGCAGCAATGAGGCGCCAGCAGCACCGCTTATGACCGATAGCTTTCTCTTCTACGATCTCGAAACCTTCGGCGCCGACCCGCGCCGCAGCCGGATCGCCCAGTTCGCGGCGATCCGCACCGATGCCGAGCTGGTGCAGATCGAGGACCCGATCGACTTCTTCGTACGGCCGGCCGACGACCTGCTGCCCTCGCCGGTCGCCACACTGATCACCGGCATCACACCGCAGCAGGCGCTGCGCGACGGCATGCCCGAGGCCGAGGCGTTCGCGCGGATCTTCGAGGAGATGGCGCGCCCGCGCACCTGCACGCTGGGCTACAACTCGCTGCGCTTCGACGACGAATTCGTCCGCTTCGGGCTGTTCCGCAACTTCCACGATCCCTATGAGCGCGAATGGCGGGGCGGCAACTGCCGCTGGGACCTGCTCGATGTGATGCGCCTGTGGCATGCCTTGCGGCCCGAGGGGCTGGTCTGGCCCACGCGCGACGACGGCGCGACCTCGTTCAAGCTCGAACACCTGGCCCTGGCCAACGATGTGCGCACCGGTGATGCCCACGAGGCGCTGTCGGACGTGCGTGCGCTGATCGGCCTGGCCCGGCGAATGCGCAGCGCCCAGCCACGGCTGTGGGACTACGCCGCCAAACTGCGCGACAAGCGCCACGCGGCCGCGATGCTCGACCCGGTCGCGATGAGTCCGGTGCTGCACGTCTCCCAGCGCTATCCGGCCGCACGGCTGTGCGCAGCGCCGGTGCTGCCGCTGGCGCGCCACCCGACGATCGACAGCCGCATCGTGGTGTTCGACCTCGACGCCGAGCCCGACGCCCTGCTCGATCTCGACGCCGATACCATCGCGGCGCGCGTGTTCGTGCGCGGCGCCGACCTGCCCGAGGGCGTCGCCCGCATCCCGCTCAAGGAAGTGCACAGCAACCGTTGCCCGGCTCTGGTCGCCTGGTCGCACCTGCGCGCGGAGGATTTCGCGCGTCTGTCGATCGATCCGGCGCTGGTCGAGCGGCGCGCCGCGCAACTGCGCGCAGCCGGTCCGGCACTGGCGGCGAAGATCCGCGCGGTCTTCGCGGCCGAGCGCGCGCATGGGCCATCGGATGCCGACGGCTCGCTGTACGACGGCTTCCTGGGCGACGGCGACCGCCGCCGGGTCGCCCGGGTCCGGGCCACGCCGCCGGCGCAGCTGCACGGGGCGGATTTCGGCTTCGAGGACCCGCGCCTGGACGAGTTGCTGTTCCGCTACCGCGCCCGCAACTGGCCCCACACACTGTCCCCGGATGAGCGCCACCGCTGGGACGAGTACCGCCGCCTGCGGCTCGGCCCCGGTACGACCGCGTCGGAACAGGACTTCGACGGCTACTTCACGCAGATCGACACGCTGCGCGCCGACCATGCACAGTCCCCCGCGCACCAGGCCTTGCTCGACGCGCTCGTCGACTGGGGCCGTGGCCTGCATTCGCACCTCTACCCCACCGCCCCCGCATGACCGCCTATTTCAGCGAGAAGAGCTTCCGATTCCTGCGCGCGCTTGCGCGCCACAACGACAAGGCCTGGTTCGAGGCCCACCGCAAGGATTACGAGGCGCACGTGCGCCAGCCGTTTCTGCGGCTGGTCGGAGACCTGCAGCCCGACGTCGCCGCGATCAGCCCGCATTTCCGCGCCGACACCCGCACCGTCGGCGGCTCGTTGTTCCGCATCCATCGCGACGCCCGTTTCTCGCACGACAAATCGCCGTACAAGACCTGGCAGGGCGCCCGGCTGTTCCACGAGCGGCGTCGCGAAGTTGCCGCGCCCTCGTTCTACGTGCACCTGGAGCCGGGCGCGAGCTTCGTCGGCGCCGGGCTCTGGCATCCCGAACCCCACACGCAACTCAAGGTGCGCCAGTTCATCCTGGAAAACCCCGGCAGTTGGAAGGCAGCCGCGCACGCGCCCAAGTTGCGGCGCCGCTTCGCGCTCGACGACAGCCAGATGCTGGTCCGCCCGCCGCGCGGCTTTCCGGCCGACTTCACCTACATCGACGATCTGCGCCATCGCAACTGGGCGTTCCTGCGACCGCTCGACGATGCGGCGATGGCCGCGCCCGGCCTCGACCGCACGATCGCCGCCGACCTCGCCGTGCTGGCACCGTTCGTCGACTATCTGTGCGCAGCGCTGGACCTGGAGTTCTGAGCCCCGGCGCGGCAGTGTTCAGCCGCTCGCTGGCACGCGGTCCCACAATGGTGTCGCCCCCTGTTCGGCCCGTCGCCCGATGAAGAAGCTCGCCTGGTTGTCCGCACTCGTCACCGCCCTGCTGCTGGCGTATACCGCGGCCGGGCCGTTCCTGACGATGCACGCCATCCGGGACGCGGTCCAGCGCGAGGATTCCAGAGCGCTGTCCAAGCAGGTGGATTTCCCGGCATTGCGCCAGAGCCTGCGTCTGCAGCTGTCGGACGCGCTGGTCCGACATGCCGGTGTCGACGTGCAATCGAGTCTGCTCGGTGCGCTCGCGTTGCGGGCGGCCGGCGGCACCGTGGGCACGGGCGTGGACATGATGGTCACGCCGATCGGACTGAGCGCGCTGATGCGTGGCCGGCGGCTGTGGGACCTGTCGAGCGGCGCCACACCGCCGATCGGTGGGGCGCGCGCGCCGGTATCCGACCCCCTGGCCGATGCGCACTGGCGCTATCACTCGCCGTCGCGATTCACCGCCACCGTGCGCGACGAGGAAGGCCGGCCGATCGTTTTCGTGCTCACGCGCACGGGGCTGCGCTGGCGACTGTCGGACATCCAGTTGCCGCTGTAGATCCGCCCCCTGGCGGCGACGCGTCGCAGGACTGGCCCCGACCGCGGACTGTGTCGTCTGACTACCGGCCCGAAGGCCCGATGCGCCCGCCGCGGCCCAGCGGCGGGTGGTAGAGCAGCAGGTACACACCGACCACCCAGACCGAGGCCGCGGCCCAGCCGGCGAGGATGTCGGAGGGGTAATGCACGCCCAGGTAGATGCGCGACAGTCCGACCATCGGCACGAACACCGCCATCGCCGCGACCGTCCACCAGCGCGTGCGCGTCGGCCACGTCAGCAGCACCAGCACCAATGCCAGGGTCATCGAGCCCATCGCATGGCCACTGGGAAAGCTGTAGGTCGCCTCGGGCGCGATCGACTCCCACAGGCTGGGCCGGTCACGCGCGAACAACTGCTTGGTCCCCAGGTTCAGCAGCGCCGAGCCGCCGGTCGCCAAGGCCGCGAACAGGCCATCGCGCCAGCGCCGCAGCGCCAGCAGCAGCACGACCAGACCGATGTCGACCGGCACCACGCCGCGCGCATAGCCGATCTGCGAGAAGAACAGAAACACCCGGTCGAAGCCGTCGCGCGCCATCTGGTTGGCGTACAGCAGCAACGGCTCGTCGAACGGGATCGCCTCGGCCTCGTGGACCTCGTCGGCCAGCTCCATGAAGCCCCACATCGGCAGCAGCACGCCGGCAAACAGCAGCGCCAGCTTCCAGCCGTGCTGGCGCAACAGGCCGCCGGTTTCGTGCGCGGCCTCGCGCGCCAGCGGGTGGTCAGCCGGCATCGGCACCGCGACCGTAGGTCCGGTGCACGTACTCGTCGACCAGCGCGACGAAGTCCTGGGCGATGGTCTCGCCGCGCAACGTGACGGCCTTCTCGCCGTCGATGAACACCGGCGCCGACGGCGCCTCGCCAGTCCCCGGCAACGAGATGCCGATATTGGCGTGCCGCGACTCCCCGGGGCCGTTGACCACGCAGCCCATCACCGCGAGCGTCATGTTCTCAGCCCCCGGGTGGGTGATCTTCCACTCGGGCATCTTCTCGCGCACATGGTCCTGCACCACGCCGGCCAGTTCCTGGAAGAACTCCGAGGTCGTGCGGCCGCAGCCCGGGCATGCGGTGACCATCGGCGTGAACGCGCGCAGGCCCATGGTCTGCAGCAGTTCCTGGGCGACCACGACTTCCTTGGTGCGCGACGCACCGGGTTCGGGGGTCAGCGAGATGCGGATCGTGTCGCCGATGCCTTCCTGCATCAGCAGCGCCAGCGCGGCGCTGGAGGCGACCATGCCCTTGCTGCCGATGCCGGCCTCGGTGAGCCCGAGGTGCAGCGCGAAATCGCAGCGCGCCGACAGGTCGCGATAGACCGCGACCAGCTCCTGCACGCCGCTGACCTTGGCCGAGAGCACGATGCGGTCGCGCCCCAGGCCCAGCTCCACCGCGCGTTCGGCCGAATCGACTGCCGAGCGGATCAGGGCCTCGCGCAGCACGCGCCCCGCATCCCAGGGCACGGCGCGGCGGGCGTTCTCGTCCATCAGGGTCGCGGCGAGCGACTGATCGAGCGAGCCCCAGTTCGCGCCGATGCGCACCGGCTTGCCGTAGCGGATCGCGAACTCGATCAGCTGCGCGAACTGCAGGTCCTTCTTCTTGCCGAAGCCGACATTGCCCGGGTTGATCCGGTACTTGGCCAGCGCCTGCGCACAGGCCGGCTCGCCGGCCAGCAACTGGTGACCGTTGTAGTGGAAGTCGCCGATGATCGGCACTTCGATGCCCTGCATCGCCAGCCGCTCGACGATCCGCGGCACCGCGGCGGCGGCCTCGGGCGTATTGACGGTGATGCGCACCAGTTCGGAGCCCGCCCGCCACAGTTCGCCGATCTGTCGCGCGGTGGACACCACGTCGGCAGTGTCGGTGTTGGTCATCGACTGCACGACCACCGGCGCATCGCCGCCGACGGCGACGCTGCCCACCCGGACCTGGCGCGTGGCGCGGCGCGGCGCGGGCCCGAACGGCGGCGTGGCCGCGGATTCGGGACGGAGATCGGAGAACGTCGGAGCGTCGGGCTGGGCGGACATCCGCGCAGTTTACCGGCTTGGCCCGAGCGGCGCTGACGCCCGCCAAAACGTCGCCGCGGCGCCGTCGCGATAGGCGCCCGCGCGCCGGTGCACTACGATGGCGCCCCATGCAATCGCAACCCCCCGCCACCGCCCTGCTGCGCACCCTCTACAGCCTGCGCTGGGCTGCGGTGGGTGGGCAGTCGCTGACCATCCTGTGGGCGACGCGCGGCTTCGACATGGGCCTGCCGGCCTGGCCGCTGTGGACCGCGGTGGCGGTGCTGGCGGTGTTCAACGTCGCGGTGCACCTGCGCCTGCGCAGCAGCCGCGATGCGGCGCCGGCCGAAGCCTTCGCGCATGTGCTGGTCGATACCGCGGTGCTGACCTGGCTGGTCGCCTGGACCGGCGGCATCGCCAACCCCTTCGCCTCGCTGTTCCTGCTGCCGATCGCACTGACGGCGATGGCGCTGCCGCCGGCCTGGGCGGTCGCCGCGGCGTTGTCGTGCGTGAGCGGCTACATGCTGTCGGTGCACTTCGGCCAGCCCTTACCCCACCTGCATGACCGGTTCGATCTGCACCTGGCCGGCATGGCGGTCAACTTCTTCGTCTCCGTGGCGCTGGTGCTGTACTTCCTGACCCGGCTGGCGAGCGCCCGCGATCGCCGGGAACGCGAACTTGGCGACCTGCGCGACCGCTTCGTCCGCAACGAGGGCATCCTCGCGCTTGCCACTCACGCCGCGTCGGTCGCCCACGAGCTCAATACCCCGCTGGGCACGATGACGCTGGTGCTCGACGACGTCGACACCGCGGCCCTGCCCGCCACCACCGCCGAAGACATCGCGATGCTGCGGCGGCTGGTGGATACCTGCCGCGATCGCGTGCGCTCGCTCGCCAATCCCGCCGACCCGGCCGCCAGCCGGCTGGTCGATATCGGCCGGGTGCTCGACCACTGGCAACTCGTGCGTCCGACCGTGGTGTTGGTGCGCAGCGGCAACGTCGAGCCGCAACTGCGGGTCGACCGCACGATCGGCCACCTGCTGCTGGCGCTGCTCAACAATGCCGCCGACGCCAGCGCAGCCAACGGCAGCCAGCAGGTCGATCTGCGCCTGCAGCTCGACGACGGCATGCTCGATGGTGCGATCCGCGATTACGGCACCGGATTCGACGCCCAGGCGCCGTTCCTGCCGGTCCTGTTCCGCAGCGGCAAGCCCGACGGCCTCGGCGTCGGTCTGGCGCTTTCGCATGCGGCGATCGAACAACTGGGTGGCGAACTCGACCTGGAGGAGGCGGACGGCGGCGGTGCGGTGCTGCACTTCCGCGTCCCGGTCGACGCGCGCCATGCCGACGCTCCCAAGGAAACGACACGATGAAAGGCCTGCTGGTCGACGACGACACCCTGTACCTGGAAGCGCTGCGGCGCGCCCTGACCCGCCGCGGGATCGACTGCGAGGTCGCGCCCGACATCCCGACCGCGCTCGAGGTTGCCGCGCGCATCGCGCCCGACTTCGCGCTGGTCGATCTCAAGCTCGCCGATGCCTCCGGGCTGTCGTTGATCGAGCCGCTGCGCGCGATCCGTGCCGACATGCGCATCCTGCTGGTCACCGGCTACGCCAGCATCGCGACCGCGGTCGAGGCGATCAAGCGCGGCGCCGACGACTACCTGCCCAAGCCGGTATCGGCCGACACCCTGCTGCGGATCCTGCACAACACCGAGCCGGTGCCGACCGCCGCCGCGAGCGACCTCGATGACGGGCCGAGCGTCGAGAGCCCGACGATGATCCCGCTGCACCGGCTGGAGTGGGAGCACATTCAGCAGGCGCTGGCCGAGACCGGCGGCAATATTTCCGCGACCGCGCGCCTGCTCGGCATGCATCGCAGGTCGTTGCAGCGCAAACTCGCCAAGCGGCCCGGCCCCGAGCGGCGCCCGCTGTCGGAGTGAACCGGCGGCCGCGCGCCGCCGTTGCGTTTGACCGAGGCCGATACGCGCCCGCGCTTAGGCCCTGCGCGCCGGGCGCGGATCAATCGCCCGGCGCGGCCGCCAGCCGATAAACCGTCGATGCCCGCTGTTCGCCCTGCCAGGGATCGAACGCGCGCACCTCCACTCGATGTGTGCCGACCGGCAGATCGGTCGCGAGCGCACCGCGCCACAGGTGCGGCGACAGGTCGGCCTCGGGCGAGCGGTCGCGTCCGCGCAGGCTGTCGGCGAGATCGTCGCGCGCATTCTCGAGCACCAGTCGCGGGTCGGCGCGTTCGACCCGGCGCATCGGCCGCCAGTCGCCATCGCCGATGCGGTACTCGACCCGCGTGTCCGGCTGCCCCATGTAGACATTGGCGTAGACACCCCAGGCCGGATACGCGCCCTGGCGCAGCACGCCCGGCGCATGCAGCGCCATCGCCGCAGTGGTCGCGGGCTCGTCGGCCGGCAGCCGTGCCGGCTGCCAGGCCAGCTGATAGCTGCCATCGGCCTGGACGCGCAGCGTGGCGAAGCCGTTCGGTGTGCCGTCGGCCATGGTCGCCGCCGGAATGCCATCGGCATCGGGTGCGCCGCTCCAGAACGCCCCGCTCGCGGCGCCGACGTTGTATTCGTGCAAGGGGGTGGCGCCCTCCCAGCCTTGCGCCGCGCCGTGACGCACGTGGCGCTGAGTGTGCCGGTGCCCTGTGAGCAGCAGCACGCGCGGGAAGCGCGCCAACAACGCGAACAAGCGCGCGCGGTCGGCGCTGCGGACGGTCTCTGGCGCACCCTCTGCGGCGGTGTCGAACCAGGGAATGTGCGCGCCGACAACCAGCAGCCGATCGGTGCGGGCGCGCGCCAGATAGGCCTCGACGAACGCGAACTGGTCCTCGCGTAGACCACCGACATAAGAAGGACGCTGGCCGGGCTGGTGGAGGACGTTGTCGAGCATCAGGAAACTGGCCTGCGGCTCCTCCCAGGCATAGGTCTCGGGCCCATAGACCGCGCGATAGGACGCCGTCGAGCCGGGGTCGTCAGTCGCCTCGACATCCAGGTCATGGTTGCCCGGCACGTGCAGCCACGGCACATCGAGCTGCGCGGTCGCGGCATTGATCGCCGGATACAGCGCCGGCACATCGTTGCCGACATCGCCCAGCACCAGGCCGAGCGCCGCCGGTGTCCGCGCTGCTGCGGCGACCACGCTGCGCGCGTAGTAGTCGACTTCCGCCTCGCGGCCGGCTTGCGGATCGGCGAACACCAGCACGTCCAGCGCATCGGCGGCCGGGGGCCACGGGCGCAGCGCAAAGTGACAATCATCGCCGCGGCCCGGCGACGCCCAGTGCCGCGGCAACGCACCGTCGCGCGCGAGCGCGTAGCCGGCCGGCTTGATGACGAACGCCGAACCACCGGTCAGGCCGCCGAATCGTCCGTCGGCATCGGTCTCGACGATCCGCACGCCATCGGACACGCCAATGGCCGCGATACCGGGCTCGTCTGCATCCTGCCGGCCATTGCCGTTGCGATCCTCGAACACGATGCCGCTATCGCAGGCCAGCGTGGGCGTGGACATCCCGCCCAGCAATGCGAGCAGGGCGGGCAACGACAACAACGAACACGAGCGCAACATGGCAGACATCCGGCAGCGAACAAGCGCGCCGATTATGCACCGCGCCTCTGACCGCCGATCCCGAGCCGCCTCATGGCTGCAGGCGCAGTTGGGAATCGAAGCGTCGGCGACGGCCGTCGAGCGGGTCCTCGAACGCCAGCGATGCGGCGAGCAGTTGCAGCATGGGCGCGTGGTCGTCGGCCTCACGCAGCTCCGGATACCAGGGGTCATGCAGGATCGGCGCACCGAGCGCGGCAAGATGCACGCGCAACTGGTGCTTGCGGCCCGTGACCGGCTCGAGCCGATAGCGCCAGCAATCGGGCATGCGCTCGCGCACGTCGATCCGGGTTTCGCTGTTAAGCGCGCCGGCGCATTCGCGCATGCGGAAGAATGGCACGCCGCGCTCGATGCGGCTGCGGTGAACGTACGGGAACGTCAGATGCGGCAACGGCGGCGCGAGTGCCTCATAGGATTTGTCGATGCGCCCCTCGCGAAACAGCGCGTGATAGGCCGCGCGCGTTCCAGGCTCGGCCGAGAACAGCACCAACCCGGCGGTCGCGCGATCGATCCGGTGCAATGGCACCAGATGCGGATTGTCCAGCCGTTCGATCAACCGGTGCAGCAAGGTCTGCCGGACGAAGCCACCTGCCGGCACCACCGGCAAGCCGTGCGGCTTGTCGGCGACCACCAGATGCGCATCGATATGCACGATGCGCTCGACCGCCGCGACGATCGGCTCCTCTTCGACCTCGCGGTAATAGGCGACCTCCAGGCCCACGCGATAGGCCGCATCCATCGCCAGCGGCGTCACCTCGTCGGCCGCCAGCACCCGTCCGCGCGCGAAGCGCGATTCCCAAGTCGATCGCGGAATCTGCGGGAACCGCGCGCACAAGGCCTCGAGCACCGTGCGCCAGGGCCCGGGCGGCAGCTGCAACCGGCTTGCGGACACGCCGTCGTACAGCGGCAGCGGCCGCCGTATCATGCCCGCGTCCCGGCCCCGGTCATCGGGTCGGCAGCCCCATTTCCTCCAGCAGCGCCGGCGCCGGATAGACCTTGGCCATCAGCCAGCGCATGTAGCGCATGTCGACATGGATGGCGCGCTTGCTGCGCGGGTCGAACCACCAGCTGGCACTGACCGACTCCCAGTTGCTGTCGAAGTTCAGTCCGACCAGCTCACCGCGGGCATCGAGCACCGGCGAGCCGGAGTTGCCGCCCGTGGTGTCGAGGTTGGTCAGGAAGTTGACCGGCTGGCTGCCCAGCGTTGGCTCGTCGGTGCCGGCGAAGTCGCCACGCGCGATCGCATCGAGCAGCGGGGCCGGGGCATCGAACGGCGCCTGTCCGGTGTGCTTTTCGACGATGCCGGCCACCGTGGTGACCGGCGCGTAGGCGACCGCATCGCGCGGGGCCAGCGGTTCGACCCGGCCGAAGCTGACCCGCAAGGTGCCATTGGCATCGGGATAGACCGCGCGCCCCTGCGAGGCGCGCCAGGCGACCAGGGCGCGCATATAGGCCGGGCGCAGCCGCAGCTGCTCGCCCTCGCGGGTCTTGCGGGCGTCCTCGGCCTGCAGTTGCGCGGCGACCAGCGGCCCGGCCAGCGCGACGAGTGGATCGTGGGCCAGCGCCCGGCCCTCGCGCGCCGCCTCGAAGCGCGACAGCCGCTGCGCTTCCTCACCCAGCGCGGTGCCTGCATAGAGCGCGTCGAGCGCGCTCGCCAGGGCGGCGGGCGTGCGCCCGAACGCCGCGTCGAACGCCGGCAGCCGCTGCGCGTCGGGCAACTGCTGGTAGCGGCCGAGCAGCACCGTCAGCAGCGCCTTCTCGCCCTCGGGCGCGTAACGTCGCTGCGCCTGGCGCAGCACGCCTTCGATCAGCGCGTGGTCGCGCTGCTGGTAGCCGCGCTCGCGCTGCGCGTCGGGTTTGGCCGACTCGATGCGCAGGCGCTCGAGCAGCAGCGCACTGCGCAGCACCTGGGTCTGGCTGGCAATCAGTTCGAGCAGTTGCTCGCCCTCGCCGGCGGCATTGCCCTGCGCAAGCACCGCCTGCAGCGCGGCGATGTCGCGCGCGTCCTCGCCGCCGGTCGCAGCGAGCATCGCGTCCTCGTCGGCGCGACGCTGGCGCACCGCATCACTACGCACCAGGCCCTCAAGCTCGCCGGCCGCACGCTTGCGGCGGTTCTTCAAGGTCTGCAACTGCGCGGCGTAGCGCGTCCGGACTTCGGCATCGTCGCGGCCGACCGCCTCGACGGCCGCGATCAAGGCATCGAACACCGCGACCCGCTGCGGCAGCACCTGCCCGACCTGCGCTTCGAACTCGGCCGCCGTGCGATGGCGGAACGTCGTGCCCGGATAGCCGGCGAGCATCGCGTAGTCGCCGGCATGCAGACCGTTGCGGGCGATCTGGAGGTGCGCCGGCGGCGCATAGGGCACGTTGTCCGGGCTGTAGTCGGCCGGACGTCCGTCGCGCCCGACGTAGGCACGCAGCAGCGTGAAGTCGCCGCTGTGCCGGGGCCACATGAAATTGTCGATCTCGTCGCCGTAGTTGCCGATTGCGCGCGGCGGTGCATAGACCAGGCGCACATCGCGCAGTTCCAGTTGCCGGATCAGGTAGAAGTCGCTGCCGTAGTCCATGTTGGCGACGCTGCAACGGACCTCGCCCCCCTGCTCGCAATCGGCGACCAGGCGCTTGCCGGCCGCCTCGACCGCATCGTGGTAGGCGCGGCCGTCCAGGCCGCGCGCATCGGCGAGCACCGTGTCGGTCACCCGGTCGAAACCGACGGTCACCAGCACGCGGAAATCGGGATTGGACGGGCGTTCGTCGGCGCGGCCGTCGGCAATGAAGCCCGCATCGATGATGTCGCGCTCGGGGCTGCTGTTGTACTGGATCACGCCGTAGGCGACGTGGTGATTGGTCAACAGCAGGCCATCGCCGGAGACGAAGGCGCCGGTGCCACCGCCAACGCGGACCACCGCGCTGAGCGGCGGGCGGGTCACGTCGGCCAGCGCCCGCGCGTCGCCACGGAAACCGGCCTGACGCATCTGCGCGGCGATATCGGGCAATTGACCGGGCAACCACATGCCTTCATCGGCATGGGCGGTGGCGGACAACAGCAGGCCGGCCGCGAGGGCGGCAGTCAGTGGGCGTTTGGAAAGCATGGCGAGGATCCGAAAAGAGCACGACGGCACAGTCGGCGACCATAGCCAGCCCGGCGCGCGCCGACAACGCCCATCGGTCACGCCCACGGTTAATGCCCCGTCAAGCGCAGCGACCTGTGCGGTCACGTCCACATCATAGGCAGCTTGCGAGCATGCGCGCCATGCCAGTCGCTCCCGATCCACGTCGCCCCCATTCCGAAACGTTCCTGACTCCGAGCACCCCGCCCGCCCTGCGGCTACGCGAGGATGCCTGGGATCTGATCGCCGCCGACGGCCCGGTCATCACGACTGCGATCCACGACGGTCACTTGCTGCGTCCGGCATTGCACGATCGTGTCGCGCTCGACGAGGACGCGCGTTGGCGCGAAGAAGATCCACTGACCAGTCTGCTCGGCCAGGTCGGCGATGTGCGCTTGCGTGTGCGCACCTCGCGCTTCGAGGTCGACCTCAACCGGCCCCGCGACCAGGCCATCTACGCCACGCCCGAGGCGGCTTGGGGCCTGCAGGTCTGGGCTTCGCCGCTGACCGAGGCCGAACGCGCAGCGTCGCTGGCGCTGTACGACCGCTTCTACGCGATGGTCGGCGAGCTGATCGATCGGACCGTCGACCGCTGGGGCTGTGCCCTGCTGATCGACCTCCACAGCTACAACCATCGCCGCGACGACGCCCACGCCGATCCGGCGCCGCAGGCCGACAATCCAGATATCGAGCTGGGCGTGACCACGCTCGACCACGCCCGCTGGGGCGGCACCGCGCGCCGCTTCGCCAATGTACTGCGTCGGCATCCGGTGCGTGGCGTGCTGCCCGACGTGCGCTGCAATGTGCGGTTCCCGACCGGCGGCCATTTCCCCGAATGGGTCTATGCGCACTGGGGCGATCGCGTCTGCACGATCTCGCCCGAGTACAAGAAGATCTTTATGGACGAATGGACCGGGCAGGTCGACATCCCCGCGCTCTATGCCCTGCGCGACGGGCTGCAGCAGGCCGTGGAGGCGGTCCGTCCGGAGTTCCTGGCATGAGCGCCGACGCCATCGCGATGGCCCGGCCCCGGGCGCGCGCCCTGCCCCCGGTAGCGGCGCAGATCGACGCAACGCTGGCGCGCATGGACGCGCAACTGGACTGGCTGATCGCCCTGTCACCGCTCGACGGCGAGGCCCTGTGGCGCCAGTTCGACGCCACCGGTCGGATGGTCGAGCCGCAACTGCGTTACGTCGATCTGGAGACCGATCTGGCGGCCGCCCGCCGCACGCTCGATGCGCTGCCGATCGGCGAGGTCGCGCCGCCCGCCCTGCAGGCCCTGCTGGCCGAGAAACAACGCGAACTCAGCCGCATGATCGACCTGGTCCAGGCGCGCGACCAACCGGACTTCATCGCCGCCAGCATCGCGCTGTTCGGCGCCGTCGAGTCCGATCTGCTGGACCTGGCCCGACGCATCCTCGCCGACGTCCCGGCCGGCGAGCCGCTGGTGGCCGATGCCGGCATCGACGACGTGCGCGCGGCGGTGGAGTCGGAGATCGACTGGTATCGCGCACAGGCGCCCGATTTCCATATCGAGGTCGTGGTCGATACCGACATCAGCTCGATGCTGATGGTGTCCCACGGCACGTTCTACATCGACGGCAACATCCGTCTGCCGCACGCGCGCGTCGATCCCTTGATCCAGCACGAAATCGGCACGCATGTCGTGACCCGTCACAACGGCCAGCAGCAGGCGCTGCGTCAATTGCAGGTCGGGCTGGCGCAGTACGACCCGACCCAGGAAGGCCTGGGCGTCCTGGCGGAGTTTCTCGCCGGCTACCTGCCCGGCGAACGCCTGCGCGTGCTCGCCGCCCGTGTGGTCGCCGCAGCGATGGCCGCCAACGGCGAGGGCCTGCCGGCGATCTTCGACCGGCTGCATACCCACCATGCGCTGCCGACCGACGATGCCTTCGATGTAGCACTGCGTGCGCGCCGCGGCGGCGGACTGACCAAGGACGCGGTCTATCTGCGCGGGGTGCGCGACCTGTTGGCGTATTTGGCCGCAGACGGCGAGTTCGATGCGCTGTTCCTGGGCAAGTTCGCCCTGTCGCAATTGGAGCTGCTCGAGAGCCTGGTCGATGACGGCTGGGTGGTGCCGCCCGCACTGCTGCCGCGCTACGCCGCGGCCGACGATTTTTCCGCCCGTCTCGACGCATGCCGCCGCACGCCGGTCGAATGCCTCCATCAGACCCACCGCCCCCCGGAACCCACACCATGAGCGCCAGCGAGCACGCCCCGATGCGATTGGGCTTCGTCGTCAACGACGTCGACACCGAGCAGGACAACTACACCACCATTCGCCTCGCGCGTCAGGCGGTCCATCGCGGCCATCAGGTCGCGCTGATCGGCCTGGGCGACTTCACTTACGATGCTGGCGGCACCATCCGCGCCTGCGCACGCATTCCGCGCCTGGAACGCTACGAAGATGATCGTGCGCTGCTCGCCGACCTCCAGGGTCCCGAGCGTCAGACCGAACGGATCTCGGTGCAGGACCTGGATGTGCTGATGCTGCGCAGCGACCCGGCCGAAGAACTGGTCGAACGCCCATGGGCGCCGAGCAGCGCGCTGCTGTTCGCTCAGTTGGTGGCGCTGCACGATGTGCTCGTCGTCAACGACCCCACGCACCTGACCGACGCGTCCAACAAGACCTATTTCCAGCATTTCCCCGAGGACGTACGCCCGGTCACCTGCATCAGCCGCGACGCCGAGGAGATCAAGGCCTTCCTCGCCGCCCACGACGGCTGCGGCGTGATCAAGCCGTTGCAGGGATCTGGCGGCCAGGGCGTATTCGTCGTCGACGGCAACGGCGCCGGCAACCTCAACCAGATGATCGATGCGGTGACCCGCGACGGCTACGCGATCGCGCAGGAATACCTGCCCGGCGCCAAGAACGGCGACCTGCGCTTGCTGATGCTCAACGGCCGCCCTCTGGAGGTCGATGGAACCTATGCCTGCATCCGCCGCTACAACGACAGCGGCGATGCACGCAGCAACATCAGCGCCGGCGGCAAGTACGAGATGGCGGTGCCCGATGCCGACGCGTTGCGCCTGGCCGAGCTGGTCGCACCGAAGTTGATCCGTGACGGCATGTACTTTGTCGGCTTGGACATCGTCGGCAACAAGTTGATGGAAGTGAACGTCGACACGCCGGGCGGGATCAACATGGTCGAAGAGCTGACCGGCCTGGACTTCAGCGGCGCGATCCTCGACGACCTCGAGCGCAAGCTGCGTCTGCGTCGCCATTACGGCCGCACGCTCGGCAACGCCGAACTGGCGATGCTCTAAAAGCCGCACGCCGCACGGTGGCAGGACCGTGCGGCGCGCACCGCCTCAACGACAACCAATCATTCCGGGGCCGGGCCGGCGGGCACCGGCGCATCGCTGCGTCCGCGCACGATCCGGACCGGCACCGATTTCGCGGCCGGCACGTGGCTGTCGATCGCGTGGTGGGCGACCGGGATCAGCGGATTGCATTCGGGATAGTAGGCGGCGATGCACCCGGACGGAATCAGATACGGCACCGCGCGCAGGCCGCCGACTTCGCGGCGCACACCATCGTCGACATCGGTGACCAGCGCGATCTGCTCGCCCTCCTCGATGCCGAGCGCACGGATGTCGTCGGCATTCATCAGCACAACGCGGCGCGTGCCCTCGATCCCGCGGAACCGGTCGCGATAGCCGTAGACCGTGGTGTTGAACTGGTCGTTGCTGCGGACCGTCAGCAGCCGGTAGCGCCCGGGACGATCCTCGAAGCCGGTCGCCGACAGCACCTCCGGCACATGGAACTCGGCCTTGCCGCTTTCGGTCTGCCAGCGCCGCTCGCGCGCCGCGACCGGACGCGGGAAACCGCCGGGCACGTGCAGCCGCGCATTGAAATCCGGGAACTGCTCGGGATAGGTCGCCTCGATCGCGTCGCGGATCTTGGCGTAGTCGTCCACCCAGGCCTGCCAGGGCACCTGCGATCGATCGGCGACCGTCGCCAGCGCGATGCCGGCGACGATCGCCGGTTCCGAGCGCAGATGCGGACTGGCCGGACGACTGGTGCCCAGCGAGCCGTGGATGCAGGTGGTGCTGTCCTCGACAGTGACCCGCTGCGGCCCGCTCGCCTGCACATCTTGCTCGAGCCTGCCCAGGCACGGCAGCAACAGCGCGGTACGCCCGCACAGCAAATGGCTGCGGTTGAGCTTGGTGGCCACCTGCACGGTCAGCGCCATGTTGCCCCAGTGCGCCTCTAGCGGCCCGGTCTCGGGTGCGGCCCGTGCGAAGTTGCCGCCCAGCCCGATGAATGCATGGACCGAGCCGTCGAGAATGCCCTCGACGGTCGAGACCGTATCGCGGCCCTTCTTGCGCGGCGCCTGGAACCCGTACTGCGCCTCCAGGCGGTCGAGCGGTACCAGCTCGGGCTTTTCGGAGATACCGACCGTGCGCTGGCCTTGGACGTTGGAGTGACCGCGCACCGGGCAGATGCCGGCGCCCGGGCGGCCGACATTGCCGCGCATCAAGGCCAGGTTGCACAGCATGCGGACGTTGTCGACGCCGTGGCGATGCTGGGTCAGGCCCATGCCGTAGACCAGGATGGTGGCCTTGGCGCGCGCATAGACACCGGCGGCGGCTTCCATGTCGGCCCGCGACAGGCCCGATTCGCGCTCCAGCTCCGCCCAGTCGCTGGCCCGCAGCGACGCTGCGAACGCCTCGAAGCCATGCGTGTGCTCGGCGATGAAGTCCACGTCGAGCACGCGCGCCTCGCCGGCCGCCACCGCGGCATCGTCGAGCGCCAGCACGGCCTTGGCGATGCCCTGCAGCACCGACAGGTCGCCGCCGGCCCGCACCTGGAAGTAGGCGTTACTGATCCGCGTCGACTGGCCGGTCGCCATCGCCAACGGCTCCTGCGGATTGGTGAACCGCTCCCAGCCGCGCTCGTACAGCGGATTGAAGGTGATGATCTCCGCGCCGCGCCGGCTGGCGTCCTGCAACGGATGCAGCATGCGCGGACTGTTGACGCCGACATTCTGGCCGAACGATAGGATGCAATCGCAATGCTCGAAGTCGTCCAGCAACACCGTGCCCACCGGCACGCCGATGCTTCTGGGCAGTCCCACCGACGTGCTTTCGTGGCACATATTGGAGCTGTCGGGCAGGTTGTTGTTGCCGTAGACACGCGCCAGCAACCCGTACATGTACGAGGTCTCCAGCGACGCACGGCCGGACGCGTAGAACACCACACGCTCGGGTTCGAGCGCGCGCAGCTCGCGCCCGATCAGCGCGAAGGCGTCTTCCCACGAGATCGGCACATAGCGATCGCGTTGCGCGTCGTAGCACATCGGCTCGACCAATCGGCCTTGCGCTTCTAGGTCGTAGTCGGCCCACTGCCGCAGTTCGGACAGCGAGTGGGCCTCGAAGAACGCGGCGTCGGCGCGCGCTTCGTCGAGTTCCCACATCGTCGCCTTGGCGCCGTTCTCACAGAACTCGAAGGCGTGCGCCTGGGCAGGCTTGGCCCAAGAGCAGCTGACGCAGGCAAAGCCGTCAACCTTGTTCTGCCGCGCCAACTGGCGCGCGCCTTCGACACTGGGAGCGTCGGGACCCAGGCCGTGCCGCGCCAGCGACTGGACCGAGCCCCAACCGCCTGCGGGGCCTTCGTAGCCGCCGATCCGGATCTGTGCCATCGTCCGTCCTTACGAGCGAATGACAGCTGACGCTAACGCGCCGGCGCTCACGCATACGTGAACACATCGCGGTGAACACCTCGATGTGACCAGACCCATGTCACCCGGACAGTACGTTGCCATGGCAGGCAGACACTCAATCGGCGAGTTCCCAGAAGGCGCGGATCAACGGTTCGGCCTCGTCCCAGGCCACGCTGTCGTCGTGGCGCAAGCGCAACCAACCAGCCTCCAGGCGCGCGGCGCAGTCCTCCCAAGGCACTGTGCCCAGGTACTCGCGCGCCATCTGTCCATAGATGCAACACAGTTCGACATCATCGGTGCCCATGCGACGCTCCTGTCGTCTGCGATCCCCGAGGCCACACCATCCGCGGCAGCCTGCCTCGAGCTTGCAACCTTGTGCTCGGCGGGTCTGTGCGATACCGAACGTATTCAGCCTGCGTATGCGCGGTTTCGCACATACGACACCCCATTCAGCAACGAGAATCCATCGTTTACTGAATGCTTCGGATCCAAGTGCACCGCATGAACAGGAATGCGCCCTGGGCGCCGCTCAATGGACTGCTTCAGGACCTGCCGCCGGAGGTCTGCGATCGCATGGGCAAGGATTTGCAGCTGGTCGAGCTGCCGGTGGGCAAGGTCCTGCACGAGGCGGGCGCAAGCCGCTCCACGCTGTATTTCCCCCGCGAGGGCATCGTCTCGATCCTGTACGCACTGGAAAACGGCGACACCAGCGAAGTGGCGATGATCGGCAACGAGGGCGTGGTCGGCGCCGGCCTGCTGGCCGGCGCACGCAGCGTGCCGTTGCGCGCAGTGGTCCAGGTCGGTGGAGAAGCGCTTGCGCTCCGGGCCGAGGCCGCGCAGCGCGAGTTCCAGCTCGGCGGCGCGTTCCAGGCCATCATTCTGCGCTACATGCAGGCGCTGCTGACGCAGACGGCGATGACCGGGGTCTGCAATCGCCACCACACGGTGGACCGCCAGCTGTCGCGCTGGCTGTTGCTGGTCAACGATCGCATCGGCACCACCGAGATCAAGATGACCCAGGAGCAGATCGCGCACCTGCTGGGCGTGCGCCGCGAGGGCGTGACCGAAGCCGCACGCCGGCTGCAGGACGAAGGATGCATCCGCTATAGCCGGGGGCTGATCCAGGTGCTCGAGCCGGCCTCGCTGCTTGACCGCGCCTGCGAGTGCTACGAGGTCATCCGCAGCGAGTACGACCGCCTGTTGCGCGAACCGCTCGAACCCGAGCGCTGAAGCAGGCCGTCCTCACCCGCCGTTGGCCTGGCGCTGCGGCATCATGCGGCCTCCCGACCGGAGGTTTGCAATGAGCCAGACGCCGCCGCGCATCCACGTCGCGCGCACCGAGATCGATGCGCTCGAACGTCATATCCGACTGCTGCATGACGAAGCCATCGTCCAGGTGACCCTGGCCGACGGCACCCAGGTCGAAGGCGTCGTGTCGGTGCGGCCGACACTGGAAACATTCCGCACCGCCGACGGCGACGAAGGCCACAATGCGCGGTTGCGGCTCGACGACCTGGAAGACCCGGCGGTGCCGCACTACGTCTGGGTCGGCGACATCATCGCGATCGAACAGATCGGCAGCGCCTGAGCCTGCAGGCGCGCGACAAGCGACCTGCCCTTGCGCAGCCGGCTCAAGCGAGAGGCCGCACCATCGTCCAACAGCTCGCGCGCCGGCGCATTCGCGCCCACACGCCACCGTGGCCTCGCCCTCCCGGTCGACATCGGACGGTTATGGCGCTGCGGCGTCGGTCGGCTGCGGTGGCGGCATCGATGCCGGCCGCGCGCATCCGTGGCGGGGACCGTCGCCGTCGAGCGTCAGCAACGCCGTCAGCGGAAACCGTGCGCCGGACATGTCGTCCTCGCAGCGCATGCGGCGGACGATGAGGACCACCTCGCCTGCGTCGTCCCGGGCCTCGATGCGCCGACCATCCGCGGTCATCGACGACGACGCGTTCGCGAACCGGCGTGCCGGCCCGTCGATGCCGGTGACCAAGACCGTGTCGCCTTCGATCCGGGCCTGCCAGAACGGCTCGTTGGTCGAGACGACGACATCCCCCTCCACGGCCGCGACCTCGGCGCGTTCGCCGACGTCTTCGGTCGCCGCCGATGGGTCGGAACGTGCGGCAGTCTCGCCGCTCGGCTGGCAGGCGGCCAGCGACACCGCGCACAGCGCGAGGGAACAGGCGAAAACACGATGTGTGCGCATGGGTTGCCTCGTCAGGGTGGCCACAGAGGGTGCAGGCCAGGATGTTCGCATCCGGTCACGACGCCATCGAGGCCCCTGCGCACCTGGCATTGACGTGGGCCGGTCCACGATGGCGGCACGTCACCGGGTGCGCCCGGCGGCGTTCGACCACGAACGAGGACTCGCCATGCGCCACGCCGCCCTGCCCGTCGCCCTGCTTGGATTGGCCCTTGCCGCCTGTTCCAACGACCGCGTCGACCAGACGCCCGCCAATCCCGCCTCGCCGCCCCCCGCCCCTGCGGCGATGGAGGCACCAACCCCCACCGGCTCGCTCGCCGCCCGCGAAGCGGAGGGCGCGCCGCCATCGACGGTCAGCTACCACTGCGACGACCGCACCTATACCGTCGCCTACGAAGACGACGGCGACACCGCGCTGATGCAGCTGGACGGCCGCACCCTAACCTTGCGCACGACGCCGGCCGCAAGCGGTGCCCGCTATGCGGACGACGACGGCAATGTGCTGTGGACCAAGGGGGCGGACGAGGCCGACATCACCGTCGACGGCCTGCCGGCGCAGACCTGTCGGACATCGGTAGAGACCGCCGGCTGACCGGGTGTCCACGCGGCCTTCACACCCGGCGCGCAGGGGAGGGGTAGCCTGCGAACGCGCCTCCCCCCCATGTCCGTCCCAGGTGTCCACACGCAAGGAGACGATCATGCGCCACGCCCCACCCCTGCTCATCGCAGTCCTGGGTTTCGCCCTCGCCGGCTGCTCGCCTGCACAGGCGCCAGCCGACGACACCGTGCCGCCGCCTTCAACCGATGCGTCCTCCGCTGCGATGACGCCGCCGGATCCCGAAACGCCGTCGACCGATGCTGCACCCATCGCACGCGTGGTGCATTACGACTGCGAGGGCACGCAGGTCGATGCGACCTTCGACGGCCGCGGTCAGGCCAGCGTGGCCATCGACGGTGGCCACGTGGTGCTGCGCACCGAGAGCGACCCGGCGATGCAAGGCGCCCGTTACGCCGACGATCAAGGCACGGTGCTGTGGACCCGCGGCGCGAACGACGCGATCCTGCTGCGCAGCGGCCATCCCGACCGGGTGTGCACCGGGACACCGGGCACGCCCTGATCCCCGCGCCTCCCGGCAGACGGTGTTGAGCTGCGGATCACGCCACGTGCGTGCCATTGCCCCGCATGCGACTGGCATGCGGGGCGACCGCATTCAATCGAGTCCGTTGCGTGCCGCGTCTTGCGCTGCGCACGCGGCGAACGCAGTCGCCAACAGCGTCAGCAACGCCCGGCCGGGCCGCCTCATGGGTCGGGTGTCGCGTGCATCGCGACATTGAGCTGGTCGATGACCACGATCCAGTCGGCATCCTCGAGGCGCTCCTCGCGCAGCAACTGCGCCTGCGCGGGCGTCCAGAACGGCGCTTCCTCCAGCCGCATGTCGTCGGGCAAAGGCGCATGGCGGGCGATGAAGGCGCGGATCGACGCTTCGTCATCGGGCAGCCCGAGCTGGGCGAAGAGTTCGGAGAAAGGGTGCACAGTCGGTTCCACGGACATCCTCGGTGGGGCAAGCGGTGACGCCCACCCTAGCCGCGCCCGCGTCAACGTGGCTTGAGTATCGAACGTGCTCCACGCGATTCGGCTTGCCAAAAAGGCGCGTCGTCGACACCCCCAAAACCGGGGTCAGAGTGCAATTTCGCAAGGCGAATTGCACTCTGACCCCGGTTTCTTGCGGCGAAGGCCCGCCCGCCTTTGGGATGGACATAAAAAAACCGCCGGCAAGCCGGCGGTCGTGGCACTGCGATCGACAGCGTCGTCAACTCGTCACTTTCTTGGCGACCGTCAGGCCGAGCACGAACAGCACGACGGCGATGATGATCGCTGCCCAGAACAGGAACTTGGCAATGCCCATCGAGGCACCGGCGACGCCGGTGAACCCGAGGGCACCTGCGATCAGGCCGATGACGGCGAAAATAATGGCCCACTTGATCATGTCGTTCTCCATACGTCGGTAATTGCACGACGTGGCATTCGTCGCGTCGGCGGACCGCAGTCTGTGACCGGGGCGGTGCGGCTGGCGTGAACACACCCCGCCACGCGAAGCGGCCGCTCTGCGCCACAACGCTGTCGAGACAGCGGCGAGCCAGCCCAGGATCAACACCACCACGGTCTTCTGGGCGAGCCCACGCGGTGCGTCGCGCCAGAGCGCCAGCACCCAGATCGATGCGAAGCACAGCAAGGCCCACGGCAGCGCCCAGCGCGCAGTCGCCTGCCAGGCGACATCGCGGCGCAGGCGCAACGCCTGCAGCACCATGCCGGCGGTCGCGAACAGGAACGCGCCCTGCGCCGAGACGCCATGGATCAGGCCTTCGAGCGTGCTGTCGATGCCGGGCAGATCCATCCAGGCATAGGCGGTCGTCGCCAGCGACAGCCCGCCAAGCGCGAACAGCAACAGCGGCGCGGCGCTGCGGCAGGCACCGCTGCTCGTCTGCCGCAGTCCCCAACCCAACGCGGTCATTCCGACCGCGAGCACGACATAGGCCGCCTGCAGCAGCGGACCCCAGTCGCCGATCAGGTACAGGCTCATTTGGCTGTGCACCGGATCGAGGTCGGGGCGCAGGCCGTGCAGCGCCAGCGCGCTCGCGCAGAACGTCGCCAGGCTCGCCAGCGCCACCAGTGCGCAGGCCCCGGCACAGGTCTGGTCGAGGGGACTATCGATGACGGCAGCAGGCGGGGACATGGCAGGACGATCGCGCAGGGGGCGCCATTCTAGGCGCGCTGTGCCGGCACGCCATCGTCACGCCGCGCGACACGATGGCAGGCACGATGGGCGCCTCTGTCCGGCCGACCCGACCCGATGGCCCGCCCACGCGACGATCGCAACCGCCACGCCGCCGCCCATCTGCCCGGGCTGACGATCGACAGCTGCAACCTGGCCTTGCGCGATGCCGAAGGCGGGGGCTTCATCGGCGACCGCGCCAGCCAGCGCGCGTTCCGCGCCCTGCTCGATCATCGCCGCCGCCACCATTTCACCGGCGGCCGCGATCCGTTCGGACGCACGCCGACCGACGCGATCGGCAAGAAGGAGATCGACCTGGTGCTGGTCGGCGGCGACCCCGATGCGGCGCATCTGATCCACGCCGCGATCGAAGACCACGCCGAGCGGCTGGCCGGGGTGATCCGCTGCTTTCTCGCGCAGCCCGAATGGGACGGCGTCAAGCGCATCGTCATCGGCGGCGGCTTCCCCGGCAACCGCACCGGTGCGTTGTCGGTGCGCCGCGCCGCGCGCCTGCTCAAGCTCGCACGCGCCGGTGTCGACCTGACCCTGTTGCGCCACGACGGCGATGATGCCGGCCTGCTGGGCTGGGTGCCGCTGGCGCCTGCGAGAATCCAGCGCTACGACGCCTTCCTCGCGGTCGATATCGGCGGCACCAACATCCGTTGTGGCCTGGTCGCACCGCGCCTGGACCAACGTGAGGACGGCAGTGGCGCGCATGTGCTCGAGCGCACGCAGTGGCGGCATGCCAATGACGCGCCCGATCGCGAGACCGCGATGACCCGGACCGCCGCGATGCTCAACGGCCTGATCGCCCACGCCCGCACCCGCGACCTGCGATTGGCCCCATTCGTCGGGGTCGCCTGTCCAGGCGAAATCGCGCCCGACGGTGCCATCCTGCACGGTGCGCACAATCTGCCCGGCGACTGGGAGGCCGCTGAGTTCCGCGTCGCCGACGCCTTGCAGGCCCGCCTGGACCGGATCGGCGGCCGCGCGCCCCTGGTGCGCTTGCACAACGACGCTGTCGTCCAGGGCCTGAGCGAGCGCCCACGCATGACCGGTGTGCGCCGCTGGGGCGTGCTGACGATCGGCACCGGGCTGGGCAACGCCAGCTACACGAACCGACGTTCCTGAACCGCCCGACCCGCCGCCGACGGCCCCACAGGCGGGCGGTGTTATGCTAGGCGCCGGGCCCTTCGCCCATCCGTGCGTCACGCGCGACCGCCCTGGCCGCCGCCTCGCTTCCCCCACGTGTGACCGCCCGCTCCGGGCGACGCTCCCCAGGAAGCGTGATGACCCGCTGCGTCCCCACCCCATTCGCACCGTCCCCGATCCGCCGCCCGGTCCTGGGCCGATGACCGTATCGGACATCGACTGCGCGCGCTGCGACGCGGTCTGCTGCCGGCTGACGGTGGTGCTGCAGAGCGACGACGATGTGCCCGCCCGGTTCGTCGACGTCACCGAGGCCGGCCTGGAGGTCATGGCCCGCGACGAGGAAGGCTGGTGCGTGGCCATCGATCCGGCGCGGATGTGCTGTTCGATCTACGACACCCGACCGGAGATCTGCCGGCGTTTCGAGATGGCAGGCCCCTACTGCCGCTCGGTCCGCGACGACTACGAAGACCGCGGACGACGCGGCATTCCCCTGGCGATGTACTGAAAGGAGCGTTCGATGTCCCGTACCAAGAAGACAGCGGCCCCGGCCGCAGCGGCCACCCCGACGACGGCGTCGAGCACCGGCCATCTGTTCGCCGGCCCGCGCAAGCCCGGCGACCGCGGCGCGAGCGTGACCAGCGACCGGATCGCAGCCGACCTGGCGCGCTTTCGCGCGGCCGGCGGCCGGATCGAGGTGCTGGGCGTCACCCGCACACTGATGCGCGTCGATGCCGAAGCGCCGAAGGTTGCCGCCAACGCACCGAAGAAGGCCCGCGGCGGCTGAGGCCTGCACCCGGCCGCGATGCCGGGCGTGCGACCCTGCGGCCGATCTCGCCTTGGGAGCGGCCATGTCCCTCACCCCGCCCGTGCTGCCGCTCGACCCGTCGCCATTGCGCGACCGCGTGGTCGCGATCACCGGCGGCGCGCAAGGCATCGGTCGCGCAATCGCCCAGGCCGTGCTCGGTGCCGGCGGTCGCGTGGCGATCGGCGACCTGGACCGCGACGCCGGCGCTGCCTGCCTGGCCGAGTGGGATGTCGGCGATCGGGCGTGCTTTTTCCCGCTCGATGTCGCTCGCGAGGCGTCGGTGCGCGGTTTTTTCGCCAAGGCCATCGCGCGCATGAAAGGTCTCGACGGCCTGGTCAACAATGCGGGCCCGGCCGATCCGCACGTGACGGACCTGGCACGTCTGCCGCTGTCGCAGTGGCGGCGATTCATCGACGCCCACCTCACTGGCGCCTTCCTGTGCTGCAAGTACGCCCTGCCCGCGCTGCGCGCGCGACAGGGCGCGATCGTGTCGATCGCCTCCAGCCGTGTACTCCAGTCCGAAGCCCACACCGAAGCCTATGCCGCCGCCAAGGGCGGCGTGGTCGCGTTCACCCATGCCTTGGCGATCAGCGAAGGGCCACGGGTCCGTGTCAATGCGATCAGCCCCGGCTGGATCGCGACCGACGACTGGCAGCGGCCGGCAGCGCGCCGTCGCCCGAAGCTGTCCAAGCGTGACCACGCACAGCATCCGGTCGGGCGGGTCGGCACCCCGGAGGACGTCGCGGTGCTCGCGGTATATCTACTCTCGCCCGCATCGGGCTTCGTGACCGGGCAGCACGTCGTCGTCGACGGCGGCATGGTCCGCAAGATGCAGTACGCCTGAGCGACGACGCAGGCGTCACGCGACGTGCCCGCGGCTGAACCAAGACGCCCCCAGACGCCGAATTTCATGTGCGGTTGCCCGGTGCACTGCAAGCATCGCGGCATCACCCCCGTGGAGATCGTCATGAACACGTTGCGCACACTTGCCTGTCTCGGCCTGTTTTCGCTGGCTGCGGCCGGAACCGCCCACGCCCAGCATTACGGCCCGCAGGACGAAGGGCGCCGTTTCAACGACGGCAGCCGCGTGGTCTGCAAGGATGTCGAAGTCCAACGCAACAGCTCCGACCCCAATCGCATCGGTGGCACGGCCGCGGGCGCGGTCATCGGCGGCCTGATCGGCAACCAGATCGGCGGCGGCAACGGCCGCAAGCTTGCGACTGTCGGCGGTGCCGTGGCCGGTGGTGCGATCGGCCGCAACGTCCAGGGCAACCGCCAGGAAAGCCGCGGCGACCGCATCGTCGAGACGCGCTGCGATCGCGTGTATCGCTGAGCCTCGCCCATCCTCCAAACGAGCCGGCGTGCCTTCTGGGATGCCGGCTTTTTTGTGCCTGAAACGATCCTTTCCGTCCCCCGCGCTACCGCCGCGCGTCTCTGACGCCACACTTTCCCGGTTGCCGCATTGCGGCCCGTCTCTCTCTCAACCAGGAAAGCCCAGCATGTCCAGCAACCCGTTCCTTGAAGCCTCGCGTCGTCGCCGCAGCCAGTACAGCCTCGGGCGTACGCTGCCAATTTCACAGCAGGCGACCACCGAGCTGATCCAGGAGGCCGTGCGCCTGAGCCCGTCGTCGTTCAACTCGCAGAGCTCGCGGGCGGTGATCCTGTTCGGCGATCAGAGCCAGACCTTCTGGGACATCGTCAAGGACGCGCTGCGCGCCATCGTCCCGGCCGGCGGCTTCGCCGCCACCGAGGCGAAGATCGACAGCTTCGCCGCGGGCGCCGGCACGGTGCTGTTCTACGAGGACCAGGACGTGGTCCGCGGGTTGCAGCAGCAGTTCCCGCTCTATGCGGACAACTTCCCGGTGTGGTCCGAGCACGCGAGTGCGATGGCGCAGTTCTCGGTCTGGACCGCGCTCGCCAATGCCGGCATCGGCGCCAGCCTGCAGCATTACAACCCGCTGCCCGACACTGCCGCGGCTGCGCAGTGGTCGCTGCCGGCAAGCTGGACCTTGCGCGCGCAGATGCCGTTCGGCTCGAACGAAGCGCCGTTCGGCGACAAGGCGTTCATTGACGACGCGGTGCGGTTCCGCGTGCACGGCTGAGCACCACCGGCTTGCGGCGTCGAACGACGGCGCCGCGGCCATCGCGATGGCGGGGACCCCACCGGCTACGACCATCGTCCCAACGCCTCGCACCGCATTCCCAGGGTATCGTCGGCGGCTTTTCCGTGTTCCGGAGCCGCCCGCATGTTCCAGCGCGCCACGCGCCTATCCGTTCGCCTGGTCGAACGCTACCTGCCCGATGCCTACGTCTTCGTGCTGATCTTCACTGCGATCGCCGCTGTGGCCGCGCTCGCGATCGAACGCACAGCGCCCCTGGCGCTCGTGCGCCATTGGGGCAACGGCTTCTGGGAGCTGCTCGGCTTCTCGATGCAGATGCTGCTGGTGCTGGTGACCGGCTTCATCCTCGCCCGCACCCCGCCCGTCGCACGGATGCTCACTGCGCTGGCCTCGCGCTGCCGCACGCCGCGCAACGCGATCGTCGTCGTCACGCTGGTCGCGCTGGTTGCCAACTGGATCAACTGGGGCTTCGGGCTGGTGATCGGCGCACTGTTCGCACGCGAGGTCGCCCGCCATGTGCGCGTGGACTACCGGCTGCTGGTCGCCAGTGCCTACTCCGGCTTTCTCGTCTGGCATGGCGGGCTATCGGGGTCGATCCCGTTGACCATCGCGACCGAGGGCCACTTCCTGCAGGAGACGATGGGGCTGATCCCGACCAGCGAAACGATCTTTGCCCCGTTCAACCTGATGATCGTCGCGCTGCTGGCGATCGCGGTGCCGCTGATCAACCGCGCGATGACGCCCAGCGACCACGACGCGGTGCTCTTCTCGCCGCCCGACGACCCCGCGCCGCCCGCACTGGCACACGACGCCACGCCGGCCGTGCGTCTCGAGCACGGCTGGCTCCTGTCGCTGGCGATCGGTGCCGCGGGCCTGGTCTACCTGGTCGACCATTTCGCCACCGGTGGCGGCCTCAATCTCAACATCGTCAACTACGGCTTCCTGATGCTGGGCATCGTGCTGCATCGCACGCCCGCCCGATTGCTCGCCGCGCTGCAGGAAGCGATCAAGGGCGGTGCCGGCATCGTGGTGCAGTTCCCGTTTTACGCCGGAATCATGGCGATCCTGGTCGGCTCGGGGCTGGCCACGACGCTGTCGGAATGGTTCGTCTCGTTCGCGAGCGCGTCGACGCTGCCGCTGTGGACGTTCCTGTCCGCCGGCCTGATCAACATGTTCGTGCCGTCCGGCGGCGGCCAGTGGGCGGTGCAGGCACCGGTGATGGTGCCCGCCGCGCAGGCACTCGACGCCGATCTTGCGCGCGTGGCGATGGCGGTCGCCTGGGGCGATGCGTGGACGAGCATGCTGCAGCCATTTTTCGCGTTGCCGCTGCTGGCGATCGCGGGACTGAAGATCAAGGACATCATGGGCTACTGCCTGATGCTGCTGTTCGCATCGGGCGTGATCATCGGCGCGGTGCTGCTGCTCGCCTAACCAAGGCCGAACACCATCGCATCGGCCTGCACCCCCACCCAACCCTCCCCCGCATGCAGGGGAGGGCTTTTCCCAGTCTCGATCGGATCGCTGTGCGCGTCAGGTGGTGCGCCACCTCCCCCGCTTGCGGGTGGAGGTCGACGCCGAAGGCGTCGGGTGGGGGCTGGGGCTTTTGGCGACCAAGGCCGAACGCCGTCGCATCGGCCTGTGCCCCCACCCAACCCTCCCCCGCACGCGGGGGAGGGCTTTTCCCAGTCTCGATTAGATCGCTGCGCGCGTCGCGTAGCGCAACACCTCCCCCGCTTGCGGGTGGAGGTCGACGCCGAAAGGCGTCGGGTGGGGGCCGGGGCTTTTTGCAGCCCAGGCCGAACGCCATTGCATCGGCCTGTGCCCCCACCCAACCCTCCCCCGCACGCGGGGGAGGCTTTTACGCGGGCTCGATCGGATCGCTGCGCGCGTCGGGCGGCGCGCCACCTCCACGCGTGCAGGGAGGGCTTCGCGGCGTCGATCGGATCACTACACGCGGGCGGGAGCGGATACGAGAAAGCCGCCGGGGATCGTCCGGCGGCTTGGGGTCCGTCACTGCGGGCGGGCGGTCACCAGATCCGCACGCGGTCCTCGGGCGCGATCCATAGTGCATCGCCCTCGCGCACGTCGAATGCGTCGTACCACGCATCGACGTTGCGCAGCGGTGCGAAGGCGCGGATGTGGCCCGGCGAGTGAGTGCCGTTGACCAGCTGCTGGCGCAGTGCATCGTCACGCCACAGCGTGCGCCACACCTGCGCCCAGCCCATGAACAGCCGCTGCTCGCCGCTGAAGCCGTCGATCTGCGGCGCCGGCTTGCCGTCCAGCGAACGACGGTAGGCCTCCAGCGCGATCGTGATACCGCCCAGGTCACCGATGTTCTCGCCCATCGCGACCTTGCCGTTGATGTGCATGCCCGGCAGCTGCGGGAAGGTGTAGGCCTCGTACTGCGCGCCGAGCTTGGCCGCCTGCGCCTCGAACTTGGCCGCATCTTCGGCCGTCCACCAGTCGCGCAGCACACCCTCGCCGTCGGACTTGCGGCCCTGGTCGTCGAAGCCGTGGATGATCTCGTGGCCGATCACGCCGCCGATCGCGCCGTAGTTGACCGCCGGATCGGCCTCGGGATCGAAGAACGGCGGCTGCAGGATCGCGGCCGGAAACACGATCTCGTTCTTGACCGAGTTGTAGTAGGCGTTGACCGTCTGCGGGGTCATGCCCCACTCGCCCTTGTCGACCTCCTTGCCCAGGCGGTTGCGGCGGTAGTCCCACTCGAACGCCATCGAGCGCTCGGCATTGCCGAACACGTCGCCAGGCTCGACCACCAGGCCGCTGTAGTCGCGCCATTCGTCGGGATGGCCGATCTTCAGCCCGAACCCGTCAAGCTTCCTGCGCGCCTCAGCCTTGGTCGCCGGGCCCATCCAGTCGAGCTGCTCGAGCCGCGCGCCCATCGCCACCTTCACGTTGGCAACCAGCGCGTCCATCTTGGCCTTGGCATCGGCCGGGAAGTACAGCGCGACGTAGTCGCGGCCGATCGCCTCGCCCATCGTGTTCTCGGCGAACGCCACGCCGCGCTTCCAGCGCTCCTGCTCCTCGGGCTGGCCGGACAGGAACTTGTTGCGGAACTCGAAGCGCGCATCGGAGAACGCCTTCGACAGCAGCGGCGCGGCATTGTCGATGGTGTGGAACGCCTGCCAGGCCTGCAGCGTGGCGACGTCGGTCTGGCCGAAGATCGCGGCCAATTTCGGAATCGCGGTGCTCTGGCGCACCACCGCACGCGGCGCCTGCGGCACACCGGCGGCGGCGAAGTACGTGGCCCACGGGAAGCCCGGCGCGGTGGTGGCGAACGCCGACAGCTCGACCGGGTTGTAGGTCTTGTCGCGGTCGCGGCTTTCGGCGCGGGTCCAGTGCGCCTCGGCGATCTTGGTCTCCAGCGCGAGGATCGCTTCGGCATTGCGCTGCGGGTTCTCCCAGCCGCCCAGTTCGAGCATCTGCGCGATGTAGGCCTGATACCGCTCGCGCTGCGGCGCGAAGGTCTCACGCAGGTACATCTCGCGATCGCCCAAACCCAGGCCCGACTGGCTCATGTACAGCGTGTAGCGGTCGGGGTCGCGCTGGTCGTCGGACACGCCCAGGCCGAAGAAGCTGCGACCGAAGTCGCCCTGGCTCTGACCCATCAGCCGGGCCAGTGCGTCCTTGTCGCCGGCGGCGCGGATCGCAGCGAGCTTGGGGGCGAGCGGCTGGGCGCCCAGCGCCTCGATCGCGGCCTGGTCCATGAAGCCGGCATAGAGCGTGGCGACCTTGGCGCGATCGGGATGCGCAGCGTCGGCCACGTCATAGCCCTCGACCAACTGACGCACGCGCGCCTCCGACAGATCGCGCAGCACCAGGAACGCACCGTAGCTCGACTTGTCGGACGGGATCTGCGTGGTCTTGGCCCAGTTGCCGCTCACGTAGCCGAAGAAGTCCTCACCCGGCCGCACCGAGGTGTCCATGCCGGCGGTGTCGATGCCCCAACTGCCCATGCGCTGCGCGGCGACCGGATCGCCCGAGGTGGAGGCGCCGCCAGCGCCGGGCTCGCTCGCGAACAACGCCTGCAGCGTGCAGGTCTCCTCGAGACAGCGGTGGTCGTGGGCAGCGGCGGTGGCCGCCATCGTCATCGCCACGGCGGTCGCCGCGGACAGCAGGGTCTTCTTCAAGCGCGATCTCCATCGAAACACGGTCGGAAAGCCGTCAACGGCGAGATACCGGGCGGCCGACTGCCAAGCATACCGGGCACGCTGCGGCCGTGCCCCGGCCATTGGTCACCCGCGCGCTCAGCCGCCCGCGAGCACGCGCACGGTCTGGGTCAGCCGGTGCGTGGCACCGGGCGCCAGCGCGACGACATCGGGCCCGGCATTGGCCGCCTCCAGACACAGGAAGCCGCGCCAGGCCTGACCGATGTCGTCCATGCGCGCCGCGGCCGTTGCACCGGGATTCCAGACCACCAGCGACCGACTGCCGGCGACGTCGAGCGCGATCCGGCGGCCCAGGCCCGGATCGTCGAGGACGTAGCGCCCGGGCGCATCGGTGTAGATGTAGTCGCTGCGACCGGGGTCGCGTGGGTCGTCGAGCGTCCAGTCCCCGGCCTGCGCATGCGCGGCATAGCCGTCGTTCTTGTCGAGATAGCTCAGGCCGTCGAGGCCGCGGACGCGGACCTGGGCGACGTCGGAGACACGGAAGTAGGTGTGCAGCGCCTGAGTGATCGCGACCGGACGCACACCGGTGTTGGTGGTCGCCAGCGTCTGCTCCAGCGCTTGGCCGATGCGCAACGTCATCCGCAGTTGCAGGCCCAGCTCCGGGAAATCGGGCGGTGCCAGTTCGATGGCGACGCTGCCGTCGTCGGCACGCGAGGCCGCGAGCACCTGCCAGCGCACGGTGCGCACGAAGCCATGCGCCGGCACCTCGCCGGTCTGCCCCTGCCGGCCGAAGTATGGCCAGACCACCGGCGTGCCGCCGCGGATCGCATCCGGCGGCGGCTTGGCCGACGGCGACAGCCACAACGCGTCCTCCTGCCCGGCCGGCACATACGACAGCAGATGCCCGCCGTGCAGCGCGATCGCCGCCGTTGCCAGCGGGGTCTCCACCAACAGTGCCTCGATGCCGGCATGCCGCCCCAGCCGCAGGCCCTCGACCTCGGGCAATGCGGGCGGCGCGGTCGCCGTCGCCGCAGCGGCGAGTGCGGCTGGATAGCCGCTGGGCACGGCGAACGCGGTCTCGGAGATGGACGGTGTCGTCGGCAAGGCGGTCTCCTGCGCCGGACGCGGGTCGCGCGACGCACTGCCGCCGGCGCATCCGGCGAGCAGTCCGCAACACAGAACGAGTAAGCGAATCGGCATTGGGGCAACGGGTGAACGTCGGATCGCCCAGCTTAGCTGGCTGCGTGCCGGACGTGCAGCGCGCCGCACGACTGCGCGCGGCGCACCGGCCCTGAAACGTGCGCATCTGCGCATCTGTGTGCTGCCGCGCAACATGCTCGCCCCAGGCACAACCGCGATTTCACCCGGCGCAGACGCCAATCCGTGATCTCGTTCGCGGAACGCGACATCGCGGGCCGAGATGGCTGACAGCGCTGTCAAGTGCACGCAGGCTCGAAGCCGGCCGTCCCCCGCCGCGCCGCTTCCCTTTCGAATGCAAGGAGTCCGTCATGGATTGCGTACGCCTGTTCGCCCTGCCGCTCGTCGCCTGCCTCGGCGCGGCCGCCACATTCGCCCCCGCCGCACATGCCCAGGCGCCTGTCTGGCAGGAGAACTTCGACGGCCCATCGATCGACGGCAACACCTGGACCTACGACGTGGGCACGGGGTGCCAGATCGGCCTGTGTGGCTGGGGCAATGCCGAGATGCAGTACTACACCAGCCGCCCGGAGAACGCGCGCATCGAGAACGGTCGTCTGATCATCGAGGCGCGCCGCGAGAACTTCGATGGCAGCCCGTTCACGTCCGCGCGACTGAAGACCGAGGGACGCGTGCAGTTCAAGTACGGCACGCTCGAGGCACGGATCAAGATCCCCGAGGCCGGCAATGGCGTGTGGCCGGCCTACTGGATGCTCGGCGCGGTCGGCGTGTGGCCGGCGCGCGGCGAGATCGACATGATGGAGGCAGGCTCCGCCCAGGCCATCGCCGACGGCATGGCCAATCGCCGGATCGGCGCCGCCGTGCACTGGGACTACAACGGCTCGTACGCCTCGCACGCCACGGTGTACGACAGCCCGGTCGCCCTGCATCAGGACTTCCATATCTACAAGCTGACCTGGGACCCGAACTTCATCCGTGTCTCGATCGACGGCCAGCAGTACTTCGAATTCGACATCTCCGATGTCGAAGGGCCGCAGGTGCACGAGTTCCACGCCCCGCACTTCCTGCTGCTCAACATCGCCGTCGGCGGCACCTACACCGGTGTGCACACTCCACAGGATGTCACCGCGCCGCTGCCCGGCCGCATGGAAGTCGACTGGATCCGGCTCTACCAGGACCATCCCGACAGCGAGTTGTACCTGGGCAGCAACAACGCGACGCCGGCCGGCCAGTTCGGCGTGTACACCGAGCGCAGCGGCCTGGCCGGCGCTCTGGACTTCGGCAGCAACACCGACCTGTTCCTGTGGAACAACCTGACCCCGATCGCCGCTGCGCCGTTCGAGGGCAACGAGCTGATGGCCTTCCGCGCCAATCCCGGCAACTGGTTCGGATTGGGCATCATCACCGACGTGCGCAACATGGGCGCCTACGCCGGCGGCAGTCTGAAGTTCCGCATGCGCACCGCCAGCCAGGCACCGTTCCGCGTCGGTATCAACACCTCGTTCGGCGACAGCTGGATCCCCTTCGCGCCGGGCGGCCAGCAGTACGGCCTGGTCCGCGACGGCGCCTGGCACGAAGTCAGCATTCCGTTCTCGGCGTTCCATGACCTCGACCTGCACGCGGTCAAGCAGTTCTTCATGCTCGCCGGCGATGCGCCCGGCCAGCCGGTCGACCTGTTCATCGACGACGTCTACTACCAGAGCCCGTGATTGCAAACGCGCGCACCGTCCCCGGGCGGTGCGCGCGATGCCCTAGAACACCGACAGTCCGGTCATCCGCGTGAAGCGGTGCAGCGCGTATGCGCCGAGCAGCGAATTGCCCTTGTCGTCGAGCGGCGGCGACCAGACGCACAGACTGAGCACATTGGGCACCACTGCGACGATGCCGCCGCCGACGCCGCTCTTGGCCGGCAGGCCGACGTGGAAGGCGAACTCGCCCGCAGCGTCGTAGGTGCCGCAGGTCATCATCACCGCATTGATGCGCGTGCTGCGCTCGACGCTGGTCACGCGCGTGCCGGTGCCCGGACACACGCCGCGGCCGGCCAGGTAGCGCACGCTGCGCGCCAGATCCACACAGTTCATGCGCAGCGCGCACTGGAAGAAGTACAGGTCGAGCACGGCGTCGACCTCGTTGTCGATGTTGCCGAAGCTGCGGATGAAATTCGCCAGTGCGATGTTGCGATAGCCGCTGCGCCGCTCCGAGGTCCAGATCTCCTCGTCGCGGCCGACCTCGGCGTTGCCCGAACGCTCGCGCATGAACGCCAGCAGCGCCGCCTCCGGATCGTCGTAGTGCGACAGCAGCACATCGGCCACGACCAGCGCGCCGGCGTTGATGAAGGGATTGCGCGGGATCCCGCACTCGTGTTCGAGCTGCACCAGCGAGTTGAACGGATCCCCCGAGGGCTCGCGTCCGACCCGCTTCCACAGCGCATCGCCCGCCGCGTCGAGGCCGAGCGTGAGTGTATGCACCTTGGAGATGCTCTGGATCGAGAACGGGACCTGGGCATCGCCGACGCTGTAGACATCGCCATCGAGCGTGGCGACCGCCATGCCGAAGCGCTCGCGTGGCACCGAGGCCAGCGCCGGGATGTAATCGGCGACCTTGCCCTCACGCGCATCGAAGCGCGCGCGCACCTCCGCATCGATCGTCGCCAGAATGCCGGGGATGTCGTGACCCGAGAGGTCGTGCGGGTTCTGCGGCGGACTATGCATCGGTGGGCTCGTGGTGGCGGACAGGCAGTCTGCGCATGGAGGCGTCAAGCGCGGGTCGCCGCGCTTCAGGGCACGCGCGCTTGATGCCGCAGCCGGCACACTGCAGGCCTCACCGCTTGGAGACGCCGCACGATGGGCATGCTGATCGAAGGCCGCTGGCATCGCGACGACGACGGACTGGTCGATGGCGATGGACGCCTGGCCCGGCCGCAGACGCAGTTCCGCAACTGGATCACCGTCGACGGCCGCGCCGGTCCCACTGGCGAAGGCGGGTTCGCCGCGCAGCCTGGCCGCTACCACCTCTACGTGGCACGCGCCTGCCCTTGGGCGCACCGCACGACCCTGTTCCGCGAACTCAAGGGCCTGCAGGGCATGATTGGGCTGTCGGTCACCCACTGGCTGATGGCCGACGACGGCTGGACCTTCGCGCAGGGGCCGGGTGTCGTGCCCGACCGGGTCAACGGCGTGGACACGGTGTGGCAGCTCTACACCGCCGCCGACCCGCGCTACACCGGGCGGGTCAGCGTGCCGGTGCTGTGGGACACCCAGCGCGCCACGATCGTCAGCAACGAGTCGGCCGACATCATCCGCATGTTCAACAGCGCCTTCGACGAGGTCGGCGCGGCCGAGGGCGACTACTACCCGCCCGACCTGCGCGAGGAGATCGACGCGGTCAATGCGCGCATCTACGACGGGCTCAACAACGGTGTCTACAAGGCGGGCTTCGCAACTCAACAGGCGGCCTACGACGAGGCCGTCGAGGCGGTGTTCGCGACCCTCGACTGGCTGGAGTTGCGGCTGTCGGGCGAGCCGTTCCTGTGCGGCCACACGCTAACCGAGGCCGACTGGCGGCTGTTCACCACGCTGCTGCGCTTCGACGCGGTCTACCACGGCCACTTCAAGTGCAACCTGCGGCGGCTGATCGACTACCCCGCCCTGCTCGCCTACACCCAACGACTGTACCGCCACCCGGCGGTCGCACCGACGGTCGACTTCGACCACATCAAGCGGCACTACTACCAGAGCCACCGGCAGATCAATCCGACCGGCATCGTGCCCGCCGGGCCGGTGCCGCCGTTCGGACGCTAGCGCCGCGGACGCGTCGCGGCTACAGCGGCGGCGGCACGCAGCCGATCGCCGACAGCGGTCCATGCAAGGCTGGCACCTGCATCAACCACGGGCCAGCCAGCGTCAGCAGGCCGGCCGCCAGTACCAGTGACGCCGCCAGCGCGCGCAGCCGCGGGCGCTGCAGCCACCGGCCCACGCGCTGGCCCGACCAGGTCAGTGGCAGCATCACCGGCAGGGTGCCCAGGCCGAAGGCGGCCATTGTCAGCGCGCCGCCCGGCACGCTGGCCTGCATCCAGGCCACCGTCAGCAGGCTCAGGCTGAGCCCGCAGGGCAACCAGCCCCACAGCATGCCCAACGCGATCCGGCGCGGCGCCGTCTCGGCCGGCAACAGGCGCCGCTGCAGCGGCTGCAACCAGGTCCACAGGCGTGCGCCAGGCCGGCGCAGCAGGTCGAAGCCGCCGCGGCCGAACAGCCGCAGCGCCACCAGCACCAGCGCCGCGCCCAGCAACATGCGCAGCCCGAAGCCGATCCACGGGTTGCCGAACACGCCGACCAGACCGTGGCCGAAGCCACCGACGATCGCCCCGGCCAGCACATAGCCGCCCACACGGCCCAGGTTGACCTGCAGCGCATGCGGCCAGCCGCCGGCCGGCGACGCGGCCGAGAAGCCGGTCGCGATGCCGCCGCACATCGCCGCGCAGTGCAGACCGCCGAGCAGGCCGCTGGTCAGCGCGGCCAGCACCACCAGCCAGTCAATCGGCACGCGGCCGATCCTGCGGCGACGCCGCCGGCGGCGCAGGCGTGGGCCGCGCGTCCCGAAGGTGCCCGCCCTCGTCGCGGCCGTCGTCGTCGACCAGGATGTCGAGCGCCGGGGTGTCCATGTCGTCGAACTGGCCGCGCCTGACCGCCCAGACGAAGGCGGCGATCGCGATGCCGAGCAGCACCAGGCTGATCGGGACCAACAGCAGCAGACTTCTCATCTCGGTTCTCCGGTCGCCGGCACCCGCGTCAGGCGCAGCGCATTGGCGGTGACGAGCAGCGACGACAATGCCATGCCCAGCGCCGCCAGCCACGGTGTCACCAGCCCGGCCGCCGCCACCGGAATCGCCAGCAGGTTGTAAGCCAGTGCCCAGCCCAGGTTCTGCCGGATGACCCGCCTGGCGCGCCGTGCCACGGCGATCGTCGCCGGGATGCGGCGCAGGGTCGGCCCGGTGGTGACCAGGTCGGCGGCGCGCTGGGCCAAGGACGCGCCCTCGCCCATCGCGATCGAGACGTCGGCGCCGGCCAGCACCGGCGCATCGTTGAGGCCGTCGCCGATCATTGCCACGGTGCGGCCCTCGGCCTGCAGCGCCCGGACCCGCGCCAGCTTGTCCTCCGGCGTCTGGCGCGCATGCGCGTCGTCGATGCCCAGCCGCGCGGCCAGCGCGGTGACCGGTGCCTGCGCATCGCCACTGGCCAGATGCAGCGCCAGACCCAGTTCGCGCAGGCCCTGCAACGCGGCAGCCGCGTCCTCGCGCACGTGTTCGCGCAGCGTGAACCTGGCCATCGCGCGGTGGCCGTCGCCGAGCCATAGCGCGCCATCGTCTGCGCGTCCTGCAGCGAACGCCGCCTGGCCCAACCGCCAGCGCACGCCCTCGACGCTCCCCTCCACGCCCTGCCCCGGCACCACCACCATGGCGTCGGCGGCGGCATCGGCAGCAACGTGCGCGAAGGCCCGGGCAATCGGATGATTGGCGTCACGTTCGAGCGCAGCCGCGATCCGCAGTGCATGCGCCGGATCGAAGCCGTCGAAGCCGGTCGCCTCGTCGAGCTCGGGGCGCGTGTCGGTCAATGTGCCGGTCTTGTCGAAGACCATATCGGTGGCGCTGGCCAGCGTCTCCAGCGCATCGGCCCGGGTCGCCAGCACTCCGAGCCGGGCCAGTGCGCCGTGCGCCGTGGCCAGCGCCGTGGGCACCGCCAGCGACAGCGCACAGGGGCAGCTGACCACCAGCAGCGCCAGCGTGACCTCGAACGCGCGCGCCGGATCATGGATGCGCCAGCCCACGTACACCGCCAGCGCGGTCAGCAGCAGACCGGCGACGAAGCGGCTGCCGATGCCATCGGCCAGACGCGCCAGACGCGGCCGGTGCGACTGCGCCTGTTCGACGAGTCGGGTCAGCTGCGACAGCCGCGTATCGGTGCCGATACAGGTCACGCGTACCCGCACCGGCCACTCGCGGCAGACCGTACCGGCGTACAGCGGCTCGCCGGCGACGCGGCGCACCGGCGCCGACTCGCCGGTCAGCAGCGATTCCTCGAACACCGCCTCGCCATCGAGCAGCACGCCATCGGCGGGCAGGACATCGCCGGCCGCGACACAGACGACGTCGCCGGCAACGAGCTCGGCAGCCGGCACCGACTCGCGTGCGCCGTCGGCGCGCTCGCGCACCGCCAGCGACGGCCGCGCGCGCGCCAGCGCATCGACCTGGGCGGTGGCGACGTTGCGCGCGCGTTGCTCGAGCATGCGCGCGGCCAGCAGCAGGAACACGAACATCACCGCCGCGTCGTACCAGACGTGGGTACCGCCGCGGATCGTCTCCCACAGGCTGGCCAGGTAGGCCAGCAGGGTCGAGGTCGCGATCAGCGTGTCCATGCCGACATGACGTTGGCGCAGTTCGCGCGCCATGCCCGCCAGGAACGGCCAGCCGGCGTAGAACACCACCGGGGTCGACACCAGGAAGGTGATCCAGCGGAAGAAGTCGCGCGTGGCGTGCGGCATCTGCTGGTCGAAATCCAGATACAGCGCCTCGGCGAACATCATCGCCTGCAGCGTGCCCAGCCCGGCGATGCCCAGGCGCAGCAGCCAGCGCCGGCGCTCGCGCACCCGGGCGCGCTCGCGCGCCTCGCCGCCGGCCAGGTACGGGCGATACCCGAGCGCGGCCAGCCGCTGCAGCACCTTCGACAGCGCGGTGCGCGCCGGGTCCCAGGCGATGCGGATGCGGCCGGTCACTGCGTTGGCGGTGACATCGAGCACGCCATTCTCGCGGCGCAATGCGCGGTCGATCAGCCAGGCGCATGCGGCGCAGCGCATGCCGTCGGTCAGCAGCGTGAGTGCACGGCCGCCGGGCACCGGGTTGGCGTGCTCGCGCAGCAGGTCCTCGCGATCCCAGATGCCGAAGTCGATCGCCTCGTTGCCGACCGGTGCCGGCATCGCACTGCGCAGGCGGTAGTAATCGCCAAGATCGGCGTGGCGGATCCATTGCGCGGCGGCCGCGCAGCCGTCGCAACAGAACGCCTGCGTGGCGCCGTCGATCGGCGCCTGCACCGCATGCGCGGTCAGCGGCTCGCCACAGTGGAAGCAGCCCGCAGGTGCGGGTTGCGCAGCGGCGTTCACGTCTGCATCAGGGCTGCAGCGACGGCGCCAGGCGGGCGGCGTGCTGCTGCTTGGGCAGGCGGCCTTGCAGGCGCCAGCTGCCGTCGGCCGGTGCCAGCTGCACGATCCAGTCGTGGCCGTCGTCGATCGGCGTGGTCGAGCGCCACCCGGTGTCCGTCGGTGCCAGCTCCAGCGTCAGGTCGTCCTGCGACTGGGTCGGATGCTGCAGGCGCAATCGCAAGCTCGCCTCGCGCGGGAACTCGCCGGTCGCCGGGATCGCCTCGACCATCGTCTCGTCGATCCGCACGATCGCACTGAGCCCCAGCTGCTGCGCTTTCGCGTCCGGACCGAGATCGGTGGTCTGGATCTGCGAAACGCGGCGGACCTCATCGTTGACGACATCGGCGCCGCCCGAACGGGTGGCGATGACCACCAGCCCCACGCCGGCGACGATGGAGGCCAGCGGCAGGCCGATGACCAGCCACATCACCGGGATCCGCCACAGCGGGCGCTTGCTGTCATTCATCACATCGGTCCAAAGAAGCTGCTGTCGACTGTCTGGCGCGTGCCGTCGCCGTCCTCGACGACGAACCGCACCTCATGGCGGCCCCGCACATCCTCAGGCGCCACCAGCACCAGCGGGAACGAGACCACCTCTTCCGCACGCACCGGCACGGCCTGGGCATTGTCGCGCAGTTCGATGCCCGGCGTCGCGGATTCGACCACGATGCGGAATTCGCGCGCCGCGTCGGACTTGTTGACCAGCTTGAGCGTGTAGGCGTTCTCGGTGCTGCCGTCGCCGGCTTCGCGGTAAAGCGCATTGCGGTCGCGCAGCACTTCGACGATCAGGTCGCTGCGGGTGCCCACGCCGACCGCCCAGGCCACGCACAGCGCGACCAGCAGTGCGCCGTAGACGAAGATGCGCGGGCGCAGCACCTTGGTGGCCTTGCCGTCGATCGCGTTCTGCGTGGAGTAGCGGATCAGCCCACGCGGATAGCCCATCTTGTCCATGACGCTGTCGCAGGCGTCGATGCAGGCACCGCAGGCGATGCACTCGTACTGCAGCCCATTGCGGATGTCGATGCCGGTCGGACAGACCTGCACGCAGATCGTGCAGTCGATGCAGTCGCCCAGCGCCTCGGGGGCGAACTTGGGCAGCGGTTCGATCGCGCCCAGATCGCCGTCCCAGGTGATGGTGCCGCGCGCTTGCGCGTTCTGGCTGGCGGCCGACGGGTGGCGCCCGGCGCGGAACACGTAGTCGTAGGCGACCAGCTTGTCGAGCAGGCCGCGGCCGCGCTCGAGCACACTGCCCAGGCCACGCTTGCGCGGACCGCGCGGTTCGCCGCGCATCGGGTCGTAGGCGATGATCAGGGTATTGCGGTCGAACATCGCGCTCTGGAAGCGCGCATAGGGACACATGTACTTGCAGACCTGCTCGCGCAGGAAGCCGGCGTTGCCCCAGGTGGCCAAGGCGTAGAACAGCACCCAGAACGTTTCCCAGCCGCCCCACGACAGTGTCGTCGCGCGCGCGCCCAGGTCGGTGATCGGGGTGAAGAAGCCGACGAAGGTGAAGCCGGTCCACAGCGCGAACACCGCCCAGATCAGGTGCTTGCCGCCCTTGCGCATTACCTTCTCACCGGTCCAGGGACCGGCGTCGAGCTTCATCCGCTTGGAGCGGTCGCCTTCGGTCCAGCGCTCCATCCACAGGAACACTTCGGTCCACACCGTCTGCGGGCAGGCGTAGCCGCAGAACAGGCGCCCGGCGAGCGCGGTGAAGAAAAACAGCGCCAGCGCCGCGATGATCAGCAGCAACGCCAGAAACAGGAAGTCCTGCGGCCAGAAGGTCAGGCCGAAGACATGGAACTTGCGCGCCGGCAGATCGAACAACACCGCCTGGCGCCCGTCCCAGCGCAGCCAGGGGAACACGTAGAACATGCCCAGCAGCCAGACCACCGCCGCCACGCGCAGCCGGTTGAGCCGGCCCGATACATCGCGCGGATAGACCTTGCGCTCGCTCTGGTAGACAGAACCGCCGTCGTCGACGACTTCGAGCGGGATCGACCCCTTCACGTCGTCGCTCCCGGCAGCGGGACGAAGGACGAGGGGAACTTGGGCTGGATGCGATTCATCTGGCTACCGATAGGGGTGCGACCGACGTGAGCGTTCGGTGATGAACACTATTGTCCGCCCCGTTCAGGGCGTCGGAATGCGACCCGTTGTCGCAGCGCGCAACGGACCGCGCCACGCCGAGGGTTGCCGCCGGCTCAGTCCGGCGACAACGGTCGGTTGAAGCGGCTCGCAGGCCGCAGAAGGATCCATGTGAACAGGCTGGAGGCCGCAGTCGCCAGCCAGAACATGAAGAACCCGAGGGTGTATCCCAGCTCGCGCGACATCGACAGATCCGGGAAGGTCATGTCGCGAAGCGCGAGCGGATCGACGAAGGCGAAGAACACCATGGTGCACACGCCCGCCGCGAAGAAGCTCGGCCACAGAATCGCGCCCACCCGCTGCGCCAGCGGACGTGGCGGGTGGTCGAAGCGCGGTTCCGTGAAATCCGTCATTGGCGTGCCGTGGTGTCCGCTGCCGGCTTATTGGACAACGACCAGACGTAGGCTGCAACCAGGCGCGAGCGGGTCTCGCCCAGCAGCTCGCGATGCGCGGGCATGACCCCGTGCCGGCCCTCGTTGATCGTCTGGCGGATGCTCTCGAGCGTGTTCGGATACAGGGTGTTGCGCGCCGTGAGGTTCGGAGCGCCCAACGCCTGATTGCCCTTGCCATCGACGCCATGACAGGCCACGCACAGGCCCTGGAAGTGCTGCTCGCCGCGTGCCGCCATGTAGTCGGTACTCAGCGTCTGCTCCAGGTCCGGCGAACGCAGCGCCCGCACATAGGCAGCCGTCTGGGTCACCGCGACATCGCCGCCGATCCCGGCCAGCACCGAGCCCAGCGGCGGCATGATGCCCTGCCGGCCATCGAGCACCGTCTCCAGGATCCGCTCCGGTTCGCCGCCCCAGTTCCAGACATCGTCGGTCAGGTTCGGGTAGCCGGGTGCGCCCTGCGCAGTCGAGCCGTGGCAGGCCGCACAGGTGTTGACGAAGATCGAACGGCCCAGGTCCATCGCCCGCGGATCGCCGGCCAACTGCTCGAGGGGCTTGCCGGCGAATGCACCGAAGGTCTCCTCGAGTTGTGCATCACGACGGGCCTTGTCGGCATCGTGCTCGCGCGCCGAGGTCCAGCCGCTGGTGCCTGCGAAGTTGCCCAGGCCGGGATACCAGATCAGGTAGCCGATCGCGAACACCACAGTCAGGTAGAACAAGTTGATCCACCACTTGGGCAGCGGCTTGTTGTACTCGGTGATGTCGCCGTCCCAGACATGGCTGGTGTCATCAGGCTTCGGGTCGCCGGGGCGGCGCCGCGACGTCCAGATCAGCAGCCAGACGCAGCCGACGATGTTCAACGCCACGATGGCGATGACATACCACGACCAAGCGTTGCTCATGACCCCTGCTCCTCGTCATCGTCCAGCGGCAGTTGCGCGGCTGCCTCGAATTCGGTTTTGCGCTTCGGGCTCCACGCCCAGACCCAGCCGCTGATGAAGCACAGCAGCAGGATCGCGGTGACGATTCCGGAAATCATTGGCTATCCCCTCCCTTGGGGGCGTGGCGACCGAGGCCCTGCAGGTAGGCGACCACGGCATCGAGTTCGGTCTTGCCTGAAACGTCCTCTACGGCCTGCGCCACCTGCTCGTCCGAGTAGGGATCGCCCAGGCGCTGCAGGGCGCGCATGCGGCGGCTGACCTGTTCGCCATCGAGCGTGGCCTTGGCCAGCCACGAGTACGCCGGCATGTTCGACTCGGGCACCACGTCGCGCGGGTTGTTCAGATGCACGCGGTGCCAGTCGTCGGGGTAGCGGCCACCGACGCGGGCCAGATCCGGCCCGGTGCGCTTACTGCCCCACTGGAAGGGCCGGTCGTAGACCGACTCACCGGCCAGCGAGTAGTGGCCATAGCGCTCGGACTCGAAGCGCAGCGTGCGCACCATCTGCGAGTGGCAGTTGTAACAACCCTCGCGGACGTACACGTCGCGTCCGGCCAGCTCCAGCGCCGGGTACGGTTCCACGCCCGGCAGTGGCTCGATGGCCTCGGCCTGGTACATCAGCGGCACGATCTCGGCCAGACCGCCGAACGACACCGCCACCGCAATCAGCACCGCCATCAAGCCGACGTTCTTCTCGACTTTCTCGTGCGCGTTCTTGTTTTCGCCGCTCATGCCTGGCCTCCTGCGGAGACCTGCGCGGCCACCGGGGCGGGGTTGTGGGAGACGTCGGGCGGAAGCACCGGCTGGTCGGCCGTCACGACCTGACTCTGGCGGTAGGTCTTCCAGAAGTTGAAGGCCATCAGGAACATGCCCGACAGGATGACCAGGCCACCTAACAGACGCACCAGGTAGTACGGATAGGTCGCGCTGAGGCCTTCGACGAAGCTGTAGGTCAGCGTGCCGTCCTCATTGGTGGCGCGCCACATCAGGCCCTGCATGACGCCGGCGATCCACATCGAGGCGATGTAGAGCACCACGCCCACGGTGTGCAGCCAGAAGTGCAGGTCGATCCACTTGGTCGAGTACATCTCCTTGAGGCCCAGCAGGCGCGGCATCAGCGCGTAGATCGAGCCGATCGAGATCATCGCCACCCAGCCCAGCGCACCGGCGTGCACATGGCCCACGGTCCAGTCGGTGTAGTGCGAGAGCGAGTTGACGGTCTTGATCGACATCATCGGTCCCTCGAACGTGGCGATCATGTAGAACGAGATCGCGACGATCAGGAACTTGAGGATCGGATCGGTGCGCAGCTTGTGCCACACGCCCGAGAGCGTCATCACGCCGTTGATCGCACCGCCCCAGCTGGGCGCCAGCAGGATCAGCGAGAACACCATGCCCAGCGACTGCGCCCAGTCCGGCAGCGCGGTGTACTGCAGGTGGTGCGGGCCGGCCCACATATAGACCGCGATCAGCGCCCAGAAGTGCACGATCGACAACCGGTAGGAGTAGATCGGCCGGCCGGCCTGCTTGGGCACGTAGTAGTACATCATGCCCAGGAAGCCGGCGGTCAGGAAGAAGCCGACCGCGTTGTGGCCGTACCACCACTGCACCATCGCATCGACCGCACCGCTGTAGACCGGATAGGACTTCAGCGGGCCGACCGGGATCGCGATGTTGTTGACGATGTGCAGCAGCGCCACGGCGATGATGAACGCCGCGAAGAACCAGTTGGCCACATAGATGTGCTTGACCCGGCGCTTGGCGATCGTGCCCAGGTAGAGCACCGCATAGGCGACCCAGACCACGGTGATCAGCAGGTCGATCGGCCACTCGAGCTCGGCGTACTCCTTGCCCTGGGTCAGGCCCAGCGGCAGGGTGATCGCCGCGGCGACGATGACCGCCTGCCAGCCCCAGAACACGAAGGCGGCCAGCTTGTCGGACAGCAACCGCACATGGCAGGTGCGCTGGACCACGTGCAGGCTGGTCGCAAACAGCGCACAGCCACCGAACGCGAAGATCACCGCATTGGTGTGCAGCGGACGCAGACGGCCGTAGCTCAGCCACGGGATGTCGAGATTCAGCGCAGGCGCGTAGAGCTGGGCGGCGATGATCACCCCCACCAGCATGCCCACGATGCCCCAGACCACGGTCATCACCGCGAACTGGCGGACTACTTTGTCATTATAGGTTTCAGTCATGGCGTGCATTCGCCGCCCCCTTTCTTGGATAGAAGAATGTTAGGCGCCCGTGATGTCGCTCTACCTTGATCTCGATCAAGGTGCCCCTGCGAGCGGTGTGCCCTGTCCATGCCCCGGCAGCCGGGGGACATGAACGCGCCCATCATAGACAGTCGCCCATTCATTTGCTGGCCCGGCGCTCGCCGCCCATCTGCGACCGATCAGCGCACCCATCCAGAACCGGGGTCAGAGTGCACTTCTCGTTGAGCGAGAAGTGCACTCTGACCGCGGTTCTGGACCCCGGTTCTGGGCGGGGCGGTACACTGGGGGCTCGTCCAACCACGAAGGCCCCATGGCAAAGCCCAACTACTCGTTCGAAAAACGCCAGCGCGAACTCGCCAAGAAGAAGAAGAAAGACGAGAAGGACGCCAAGAAGCGCGCCGAGCGCGACGCGACCCGCAGCGACACACCGGCCACGCCCGACGCCGCCGAGTGACCGCGCCGGCCGCGGATCCCGTGCGGATCTGGGTCGATGCCGACGCCTGTCCGGGCCCGGTCAAGGACATCCTGTTTCGCGCCGCCGAACGCGCCCAGGTCGCGGTCACGCTGGTCGCCAACCAGTGGCTGCGCACCCCACCCTCGCGCCACGTGCGCGCGCTTCAGGTCGAAGGCAGCCCCGATGCCGCTGACGATGCCATCGTCGCCCGCGTGAGGGCCGGCGATCTGGTGGTGACCCAGGACATCCCGCTGGCCGCCCGCGTGCTCGCGCTGGGCGCCCAGGCCATCGACCCGCGCGGCCAGCCGTTCACATCCGACAGCATCGCCGAGCGCCTGTCGATCCGCGACTTCATGGACGAACTGCGCGGCGCCGGCGTACAGACCGGCGGGCCGGCCGCCTTTCACGCCCGCGACCGCCAGGCGTTCGCCGGGCAGCTCGACCGCTGGCTGGCCAGGCGACGCTGACCGGCCCGCCCGACCTGATGCGCTACGCCGAACCGGCGGCGATGCCGTCGAGGGTCGCGACCGCAGCGGCCGGCAGCACCAGGTCCGCGGCAGCCAGGTTTTCGCGCAGGTGCGCGACCGATGAGGTGCCGGGAATCAACAGCAGATTCGGCGCGCGGCGCAGCAACCAGGCCAGCGCGACCTGCATCGGCGTCGCGCCCAGCGTATCGGCGACCGCCGACAGGGTCGAGGACTGCAGCGGCGTGAATCCGCCCAGCGGGAAGAACGGCACGTAGGCGATACCGTCGGCGGCCAGCGCGTCGATCAGCGCATCGTCGTCGCGGTGCGCGATGTTGTAGAGATTCTGCACGCACACCACCTCGACCATTCCGCGCGCCTGCGCCACCTGGGTCGCGGTGACGTTGCTCAGGCCGATATGCCGCACCAGCCCTTGTCGCTGCAGATCGGCCAGCACCGCGAGCGGTGCCTCGATCGAACCTTCCGCCGGACCGTGCGCCGACAACATGATCCTGAGGTTGACCACATCGAGCACGTCGAGGCCGAGGTTGCGCAAGTTGTCGTGCACTGCCTGGGTCAGCGCATCGACCGAGAACGCGGGCAGCCAAGACGCGTCGTCGCCGCGGCGGGCGCCGATCTTGGTCACGATCGTCAGGTCGTCGGGATACGGGTGCAGTGCCTCGCGGATGATCCGGTTGGTGACATGCGGGCCGTAGAAATCGCTGGTGTCGATATGGTCGACGCCCAGGGCGACCGCCTCGCGCAACACCGCGAGTGCTGCGGCATGGTCCTTTGGCGGTCCGAATACGCCAGGGCCGGCGAGTTGCATCGCGCCATAGCCCAGCCGCTTCACGCGGCGATCGCCCAAGGGGAACGTACCGGCGTTGTCGATCGGGGGCATGCGGCACTCTCGGGTCGGAAGGCGCCAGTATGCGCCGCTAAACGTGCTCGGCGGCCGGGTAGAGCTCGCGGTTCTCGCGCTGTAGCCGCTCGAACAGGCCGCGCAGCACCGTGTTGGCGCCGGCACGGAAGCCCTCCGGGTCGGCCTTGACCCGGGCCGGCACGCGCCACTGGCCAACGAACTCGGCAAATTCAGCGGCGATCCCCTGCATCTCCTGCTGGTAATGCGCGCCCATCGCCGCGACCGCCGGATCGCCGGCGCGCGCGAGCGTGGGATAGAGCACCTGGTCCTCGGCCGCGAGATGGAACTTGACGCGGCTGGCGAAGGCGATGATGTGGCTGGAGATCGCTTCGGCGTTGTCGGCGACGCCGGCATGGGCGAGCGCACGCAGCGCATCGATCTGGGCGGCGATCTCGCCGTGGTCATGGTGGTAGCGGCGGATGTCCATCCGACCCTCCGAAAAAAACCTGCGGGTTGCCTGTCGTTAGCGGCCGACGGGCCGACGGCTTGAGCACGGCCTCCACACGACACGCGCTAGCCTGCCTGCATGCACACGCCTCAGTTGTGGACGATCGGTCATTCGACACGGCCGATCGAGGTCTTCATCGACATGTTGCGCGCCGACGGCATCACCGCGCTGGTCGACGTCCGTCGCCATCCTGGCTCGCGCCGCCATCCGCATTTTTCCGCGCAATCGCTCGCGCATAGCCTGCCCGAAGCCGGCATCGTCTTCGTGCCGATGCCCGAGTTGGGCGGCCGCCGACGGGCGCTTGCCGATTCGCCGCACACAGCCTGGCGCAACGCCAGTTTTCGCGGCTACGCCGACTACATGGACACCGCCGAGTACGCCCAGGCCCGCACGCGGCTGATGGATCTCGCCCACGCGCAGCGCACCGCCTGCATGTGCGCCGAGGCGATGTGGTGGAGTTGCCATCGCAGCCTGATCGCCGACGACTTCAAGGCCCGAGGCTGGGAGGTGGTGCACCTGATGGCACCTGGCAAATCGCAGCCGCATCCCTGGACCGCAGCCGCGCGCATCGTCGATGGACGACTGGACTACAGTGCGCCTGCGCCGCCACAGGACGACTTGTTCGGGCGACAGACGTAGAGCGGCCCCCACCCGGCGCGCCAGGCGCGCCGACCTCCCCCGCACGCGGGGGAGGTACTTCCTCATGCTTGCCAGCCCTTTCCCCGCAAGCGCGGCCGTGGCGATGTGCTTGCAAGCTTCCTCTCCCTGCAGCAGCCGTCGCGATCTGCTTGCAAGCTCCCTCTCCCTGCAGCAGCAGTCGCGATCTGCTTGCAAGCACCCTCCCCCTGCGGCAGCCGTGGCGATGTGCTTGCAAGCGCCCTCCCCCGCCTGCGGGGGAGGGTCGGGGTGGGGGTAGCTCAGGACGCGGGCTTCTGCAGCGCCTGGGCCTGCTCGAGGTGGCCGGCGATCGTCTTGCGCGTGCTCTCCAGATGGCTGCGCACCTCGCCGGCACTGGCCTGCGGGATCAGCTCGCGATCGAGCTTGTCCAGTGCGGCCTGGTGGCCCTTGACCATCGCGTCGATCCACGCGGTCTCGAAGGCCTCGCCATCGAGTCCCTCCAGACGCTGGCGCTCGGTGTCGTGCTGGCGACGCTCGGCGGTCAGCGCCGGGTCGTCAGACGCTGCCGGCTGCGGGGATGCGCTTTCGTTTTTGCCGTCGAGCATCGCCTGGGTGGCCTGCATGCTGCGCTCGTGGTCGGTGCGCAATTGCTCGGCGTACGCGCGCGCGCGCTCGCCGACGCCTTTCTTCAGTGCATCCTGCGCGGCTGCGATCTCGTGGCGATCGACCTCGATCACTGCCAGCAGCGCCTTGCGATCCGCCGGTGCCAGTGCACTCGTGGCGCCGGCCCCAGTCTGGGCATCGCCTGGGGCCATCGTGTCGGCCGGGCCGGTGCCCATGGCCGCGCTGCCGTCGGCGGTCGGCCCGGCAGCAGGCGGGGTGCCCGGTGTGGCGGCAGCCTGGTGATCATCGGCGGCGCGGTCACCGCATGCCGACAGCGCGAACGCGAGCGAAGCCACCAGCAGGGTCGGACGAAGATTCATGGTCGCACTCCATAGCAGGACAGGAACCGCGATGCTGGGCGTCATGCCCGCCGCAGGCGGTGAAGCCGCGCGCCAGCGCCACGGCACTTTCTGCGCACCCGCCTTCCTCTGCCCCGTTCATGTCGTGCGAGGACGCCGATCGCGCCGTGCACAGGTCCCTGTCGCGCCCCGCAGGTCACGACCTCCGCATGCCGTCCGGCCTGCATCGTGCCAGGCCCCTGCGCTAGCATCGGCCCGTCCCGCCTTGCGCATCCCCATGGCCCTCCCCGCTCCAACCCTGCCGATCGCCATCCGCTCCTACGGCGCGGACAGCCAGGTCGATCGCCACGATTTCGCGCAGGTGGTGCTGCCTCTCGACGGCCAGTTGCACATGGACATCGCCGGGGCCGGGGCCCGGCTCGATCGCAGTCTCGGTGCCTTCGTCGAGGCCGGCGCCCGGCACGACCAGATCAGCGACGCCGCGAATCGCTCGATCATTCTCGATCTGCACGCCGGCGACCTCGACCCCCGGATCGCCGATTGTCTGGCGCGTCGGCCCTATATCGCGCTGGCCCCCGAAGCGCGCAGCCTCATCGACTACATGGAAGCGCTGACCTTGCGCGGCAACCTGTCCGCGCATCGCCTCGGGTTGTGGATCCCGCTGCTGCTCGACACCCTGCTCGGCGAGCCACCGCAGCCGCGCGCCCGGCTTGCGCCATTGTTGGCGAGAGTCGAGGCGCAGCCGGCGCGTGCCTGGACCGCCCAGACGATGGCCGCCCAGCTCGGCGTGAGCGCCAGTCGTGTGCATGCGCTGTTTCAGCAGGAACTGGGCACCACGCCACGTGCCTGGCTGTCGGCACTGCGGCTCGGGCGGGCCCGCGACCTGCTCGTGCGCACGGCGCTGCCGATCGCCGAGGTCGCCTACTGCTGCGGTTACGCCGACCAGAGCGCGCTGACCCGTGCGATGCGGCGCGCGAACGGCCAAACGCCCGCGCAACTGCGCCGCCAAACGCGCGGCTGACGGACACGAGCCCCGGCCCAGAACGACGCGAGACCAGGTCAAGACGGCGTTTCCGATCGCACCTATCGTGCGGCGCATGGACATAACGCGCCCCCGTCCCCGACACGACACCCTCGCCGGCGTCGCCTGCGGCATCGGCGCAGGCGCGGTGTGGGGCCTGGTCTTCTTGGCACCGGCGCTGGTACGCGACTTCCGGCCGCTGGACCTGACCATCGGCCGCTACCTGTTCTATGGCCTGTTCTCGATCCTGCTGATTGCACCGCATTGGACGCGGCTGGTGGGCCTGCTCGGTCGCAAGGAATGGCGCGGCCTGGTCTGGCTGGCATTCACCGGCAACGTCCTCTACTACCTGCTGCTGGCGAGCGCGGTGCAGTTGGGCGGCATCGCGATGACCTCGCTGGTCATCGGCTTTCTGCCCGTCGCTGTCACCGTGGTGGGCAGCCGCGACCACGGCGCGGTGCCGCTGCGTCGGCTCGCGCCGTCGCTGCTGCTGGCGGCGGCCGGGGTGCTGTGCATCGGCTGGCAGGCACTGGCAATGCCGGCGGCGGACACCGTCGGTCGGCAGTTGCTGGGGCTGGCGTGCGGCGTGGGCGCGCTGGCCGCCTGGACGTGCTTTGCGGTGAACAATGCGCGCTGGCTGGCCCGGCTGCAGCACGTCAGCTTCCACGAGTGGAACCTGCTCACCGGCGTGGTCACCTGTGGCCTGACCGCGCTGCTGCTGCCACTGGCGTGGGCGCTGCCGCGCGTGCCGCAGCCGCCCTCGGCCTGGGCCTTGCTGATCGGCGTATCCGCCGGCGTGGCCTTGCTGGCGTCGATGGTCGGCAACGCACTGTGGAACCGCATGAGCCGCCTGCTGCCGCTGACCCTGGTCGGGCAGATGATCCTGTTCGAGACGCTGTTCGCCCTGCTCTACGGCTTTGTCTGGGAACGCCGCCTGCCCACGCTGCTGGAGGCCGTCGCGTTCGTGCTGGTGGCGCTGAGCGTGGTCACCTGCCTGGCCGCGCACCGCGCACCGGCCACGTCGGTGCCTGCATCAGGCTGAACCGGCGTGTCCGGACACACGGACCGCGGCATCACTCAAGGCGCAGCGTCGTCCACGTCGCCCTGCCCAACCTTGCCGGCACCGGGTCCGGCGCCAAGCTCGGCACCGGTCAGCGGATCGATGCCGGGATCGGACTGCGTGCGCACGGCAAGCGCCTCCAGTGCAGCCTGCTGGGATTCGCTCACCACGACCGATGCACTGCCGTCGCCGCCGTCGACGGCCGCCTGCGCTTGCCGATCCTCGACGCGGTCCCAGGCCGGACCGCTGTTCCACGGCCCCGCCTGGTCGCCTGGGCCCTGCGACATGTCGTAATAGACATCCGTGAAAGCAGGATGCCCGGGCAGCTTGCCCGGCGGGAAGTTCGGGCTGATCGCATACAGCGCTTTTTCGAAGCTCTTCTGGTGCGCGACCTCGCGCGTCATCAGGAAGATCAGTGCGTCCTTGATGCCTGGATCGTTGGTGACATTGATCAACCGCTCATAGACCAGCTTGGCGCGCGACTCGGCCGCGATATTGGAGCGCAGGTCGGCCGTCGGATCGCCGATGGTGTCGATGTAGGCCGCCGTCCACGGCACGCCGCTCGAGTTGACCAGCGCCGGGCCGTTCCCGTACAGGATCGCCTCCGTCTGGCTGGTGCTGTTGCCGCTGAGCACGCGCATCTCGGCCATTTCCTCCATGCCTTCGGCCAGTTCGCCCTTGGCGCCCTTGTTGAGCATGGCGATGATCGAGCCGATGATCTCCAGATGACTGAGTTCCTCGGTGGCGATGTCGTAGAGCATGTCCTTGCGCCCCGGATCGTCCTCGGCCAACGCCTGGGTGAAGTAGCGCATGGCCGCTGCGAGCTCGCCCTGCGGACCACCGAACTGCTCGAGCATGAGCGTGGCCAGGACGGGATCGCCGCGTTCGACGCGGACCGTGTATTGCAGGCGCTTGTTGTGCATGAACATCGGGGTCTCCTGCGGCGGCGCCGCTTCGATGGGTCGGCGCCCACCCTGGTCGCGTGACAATCATGGCCGCGTACGCGGCGCGCCTGCCTACCGCGATCCGGCGCAACAACTGCAGGGTCAGCGATGCCGACACCCCCCAACCCGCCCCGTTCGACCGCGTCGCTGCGACACGCATGCACGCATCGTGATCCCACCTCCGTCGGCGCTCACATGCCGGCCACCGCGCCATGACGCGTGCGGGGACCGGCGCACAATGGACGTCACTGGAACGCGCTCGCCACATGCCGCGCGTATGGCGCTTTGCCCCCAGGGTTCAAGCTGGCAGCACTGCTCAGTACACGTCACCTCAATGCGCGCAGGCGCCACGACGCCAGGGCCACTGCGACCGTCCCGATCGCGGCGCCCGGCCACGCGCCCAATCCCAACGCAGCGCCCAGGCCGGCGTACAACGCCACGCCGCCGAGCATCACATCGACGCGCCGATCGGTCGCCGCCACATCGCGATCACGCCGCAGTTCGAAACGCACGACCAGTGCGAGCAGCGGTGCGACCATCACCAGGCACAGCGCAATCCAGCCTGCGCGCCCGAGCCAGAAGCCCGCCTCGCCCGGCAACCCGGCGTCGATCGGCAGTCCCAGTCGCTCGCCCAGCCAGGCGGCCGGCAGCTCGGCGAGCTTGTGCCACAGATACAGCGGCATGCCGAGCGCGCCGAGCACCGCGATCGCCTTCGCCGGCGCACGGCCTGCGAGCACGCGCCGCGCCAGCGGCTCGCACAGCAGCACCAGGCCCACCTGCAGCCACATCACCCCGATCAATGCCAGCGTCGGCGGCAGCATGTTGTTGCCGGCCAGCGTCACCCCGACCATCGCGACCGGATAGCCGGCGGCGATCGCCAGCGCCAGCCAGACCACGCCGAGCAGCAGCAGGCCGGCACCGGTCGCCGGCCCGCGGAAGCGCCCGCGCTTCCACGCGATGCCCAGTTGCTGCGGAATCAGCCACACCACCAGCATGTTGAGCCAGGCGATGCCGGCCGGCCGCTCGGTCGCCAGCTGACCGAGCGTGCGCAGCGCACCGATCGATGTCGCCCCGGCGCGGGCGATGTCGAGAATGCCGGCCACCACGACCAGCCCGGCGACCGCGCCCAGGCCCAGGCGCGCATCCAGGCGCAGACTCCAGGGCAGCAGCGCCTGCACGGTGAGCAGCATCAACAGGAACCACAAGTGGATCGTCAGCGAGCGCTCGAATACCGCCAACAGATGACCGCCCGACAGCCATGAAAACATCGCGATCGCGGTCAGGACCCCCAGGTAGGTCAACGTCGGCCGCGCCAGACCCAGCGCTCGGCCCGCCCACCATTGCACCTGCGCGCCCTGCGCCGCCCGCCGGGCCACGCTGTCGGCACTGACCGCCGCCGAGACGAACACAAACAGGGGCACGACCTGCACGATCCAGGTCAACCAGCCGGCCGCGTCCCAGGCCGCGAGCAGGTGCTCGGTGTCGACCAGTACGCCGTCGACCAGGCGCGGCAAGGTCGCCATCCAGTGCCCGAACACGACCAGCAGCAAGGCGCCGGCGCGCAGCGCATCGGGGTACGGGTCGCGGGAAGACGGCGTCATCGGCGGCGCAGCTCCTGGGCTCGGCACGCCGACGAGCATACCCAGGCGCCGCGGCGCAGCGCGTCATGCCGGCCCCGCACCGCCCGCGCGAAGGCGCCCGCTGCCCGGCGCCGGCCACGCCGCCTACAATGCGCGCCCCCCGCTGCCCCCGGAGCTGCATGAACATCGTCGTCGTCGACGCCCTGAAGGCCTACATCGATCCGCTGACGCCCGACGAGCACGAGGCGCTGGAGCGCAGTCTGCTTGCCGAGGGATGCCGCGATGCGCTGGTGCTGTGGGGCAACGTGCTCGTCGACGGTCACAACCGTTACGGCATCTGCCAGAAGCACGGCATTCCATTCCAGACCGTGCAGAACACCCGTTTCAAGTCGATGGACGATGTCCACCTGTGGATGATCGAGCAGCACCTGGGCCGGCGCAGCGTGTCGGACTACCAGCGCGGCGTGCTCGCGCTGCGCAAGCGCACGATCCTGGAAGCGCGCCAGCAGGCCCGGCTCGAATCGCCCCCGGCTGCGAGCGGCGAAGAGGCCGCCACGGCGACCGAAGACGACGACAGTCCGCCGTGGGACGACACCCCCGTACCCGCCACCCGCGCCGATCTGGCGCGCGAGGCCAGGCTCAGCGCCAACCAGGTCATGATGATCGAGCGCATCCACGCGCAGGCGACGCCCGAGGTGGTCGAGGCGCTGAAGGCCGGCGAGATCTCGATCAGCGCCGCCGCCGCGGTCGCCAGCCTGCCCGAGGACGAGCAACGCAGCGCGGCGCAGGCCGGCAAGGCAGAACTCAAGCAGGCCGCCAAGCGTGCCCGCGAGGCGAAGAAGCGCCCGCGCACGCCCCGCGAAGGTGAGGACGGCGAGACCGCCGAGGGCGACACCGCCCCGGACGCGCGCGCATTGCAGCGGCGCGTCGACGTGCTCGAGCGCGAGAACGCGCAACTGCGCGCCCAGGTCGAGACACTGCAGGCGCAGTTGCTGCGCCTGCGCAGCTGACCGGCGTGGCCGGCGCTGGCGCGCTCTGCGGCCGCCTGCTCAGGGGGCCACGATCGTGCCGGGCAACGGGTGCCCTGCCAGCCGCATCGCATACAGCGCCGCGCCGTGATGCGGCGCGTAGCGGGGTGCCCGCAGTTCGAAGTCGACGCCGGTCGCCTGCAAGGCCGCAGCCAATGGCGTCTGCAGCAGCGCGCCCGCACCGAAGGCACCGCCTGAGCAGGTCACGGGCACCTGGGCGTCATCGTCGAATTCGAGCGCGCGGCGCACCGCATCGATGATCGCCGCCAGTTCCTGCCCTGCCCGTTCGTAGATCGCGCGGGCCGCCTCGTCGCCGGCTTCGGCCGCCTGGGCGACCTGCAGCGACAGCTGCGCGATCCGGTCGCGCGTCAACGCCTGCGCGCCGTACACCCGCGCACACAGATCGAGGTCGTCGGCGAGATCGAAATGCGCACGCAGCGCCGCATGCAAGGGGCCGCGCGGCAGCCGGCCATCGCTCATGCGCGAGAACGTGTTGAGGCCCTGGATCGCGATCCAGTACGCCGAGCCCTCGTCGGAGAACACCTCACCCCAGCCGCCGGCCCGCGCCTGGCGTCCCTGCCGCTGGCCGTAGGCGATCGAGCCGGTGCCCGCGACGATATTGATGCCGTCCGCGCAGGCCAGCGATCCCGCCCAGCCGCAGACCATGTCGTTGTCGCAGCGATAGCGCCGATGGCCAAGCAGCGCCTCGGGCATCGCATCGAGCTGCGGCGTGGCCACGGCGTCCTCGCCATGCGCCGGCAGACCGAAGAAGGCATAGGCGATCCTGTCCGGTGTCGCCTGCGCCTGCCGGGTGACCGCGTCGATGCCGTCGGCCAGCAACGCACGCACGCCGTCGAGCCCGATCTGCGGGTGATAGGCCGTGCCGCGCTGGACCTCGGCGCGCACGCCGCCTTCGCCATCGAGCAGCACGAAGCGGGTCTTGGTGCCGCCGCCATCGACGCCCAGGTAGTAGGACGCGCCGCTCATGGCACCAGCGGGTACAGGCGCACGCCCTGCACGACCCGGTTCACCGTGCCCTGTGCATTCGGGCTGTCGGGCCGCACGCCCAGCGCCCGCGAAGCGTGAAAGGCGAACAGCTGCGCCACGGCGACATAGGGCCACAGCAGGTCGAGATCGTGGGCGCGCGCGAGCCCGGGCACGGGCACCGCATCGCGCGCCGGGCCATGCGGTTGGGCGGCGGTGACCTCGATCACGCGCGCGGCCACGCCATCGCCACGCAACTCGTCGAGCAGGTCGAGATCGTAGCGCCGGGTCAGCGGGTCATTGGACACGAACACCACGACGAGCGTGCGTGCATTGACGAAGGTCTTGGGG
>NZ_JBBAXQ010000010.1:0-152646 GCF_037198055.1 Luteimonas sp. gir | reverse complement strand
CCCCCCCCCCCCCACCCCCCCCCCCCCCCCCCCCCCCCCCCCCCCCCCCCCCCCCCCCCCCCGCCACCCTTTACTCAGCTAGTGCAGCGAAAGACGCGTTGCTTGCTTCGGTAGCGGGCCATACGCCGCCCGTTCCTCACGCACGCTGCAACGCGATGTCGTTGCAGGTTGGATCAACTGTTCCTGCACTTGATCCAGGATTTCCCGCACCGCATCCGCACCTTCCGAGATCGCTAGCCCCAGTGCCGGCACGGTGTCATCCGCAAGGTCGTCTTCATGCCCTGATGCGATGACGTCGCCGTGCGCCATCAGCATCTGCACCAGCCGGTCAAGCGCGTCTGCCTGATCCATTGTGACGCCGAAGACGTAGCCCTCCGGCACGCTGGCTGCCGGCGTCGGATGTGCGGCCGCTGCCTCCTGCCTCGCGTGTTGCGTCTCGTCGGGGTCAATGGCCGGGTCATCTGCTTCGGTGGCTGTCCGCCTCTCAGGCCGCGCGCTCGGCGACGGCCTCCATGCCATCGCCTCCAGCACCAGCTCGGCTTGTTCGGCCAGCATGGCCAGGCACGTAGCCAGTTCGCCATGGCTGACTTCGGGCGGATCGTCCTGCTCCTCATCGTACGTGCGCGGCTCTGCCAGGCGGGACAGGAATTCCATGTGGTCGCGCAGCTTCGTCAGCCGCGTCCTGTCGTCTTCCGGCAGAAAATAGCCAGCCCGTTGGGTGTCGTCGTCGTGGTTCGATTCGCGGTTCGACATGATGTTGCCTCCTTCATTCCATCGAAGTGACCCGCCCACCGAATGGCGGACGGGAAGTCGGGAGGTTCGAAACCGCAGGTAGCCGGCGGGCGTATTTCCCCGAAGGGTGTTGTATTAGCCGCCCTCCCGACGCAGATATCACGTCGGTTGCGCCCGTAAAATGCCGGACACAAAAAAACCACCGGTTTTTCGGAGGTGGGTACCGCTACCTGAGGAGTTTCGAAGCTCCGTGGTTGAGATTGCTAGCGAATTGCGCGGTTGTCAAGCCGTATGGAGCATCGACGAAGAAGTCTGGGCGGTGAGCCAACGATTCCAGCGCTCAAGCCGAGGCACGGAGCTGACGTAGCCGCGCAAGCTCGGCAATTTTGGATTCCGAAGCACCCTGCCACTCAATTGCGAGGGGGCTTCGGTGGAGCAATCTTTCCGCTTGCGGACATGTGGGTCGCCAACTAGTCTCGACTGCGCCAAGGGGCCATTTGGCGGTCCTTGGCATTCCAACTTTCAATTGGAGAGGACGCGATGAAGCAAGGACTACGCCGTACCCTGACGGGCGCACTGTTCGCAGTGGCAGCTATCGCCGCAGGTAGCGCGGGCGCCGAGCCCACGATTACTTGTTCTGTCAATGGACAGCAGGCCATCGTGCCGCGCGGATTTGGCGGAGCCTACGAGGTCTGGCAGTGCTTTGACGGAGATTGGTTCTTAATGGAAATTTGCCCCGGAAACGGCGGCGTTTGCATGCTGGTGTGATCTCGCAGCTTCCTCACTTGAGGCTATCCGAGCGCTTCTTGCTCAAGGGACCCCGTTCAGCGGGGTTCCTCTCCATGTGCCACACGCTGGCGCAGCTTTCGCCAGCGACGTCCCCCCGCTTTCAGTAGCGGAGCTGTTTGGAGTCCGGCTCTATCGTAGCGGTTTCACCGCCAGCTGTTGGGCATAGGCGGCAGGCGTGAGCCCGCCGAGCGATTTCTTCGGCCGCTCTTCGTTGTACTCCCGCCGCCAACGCTCAATCTCGGTCCGTGCGTGCAGCAGTGTCGGGAACCAGTGCTCATTGAGGCATTCGTCGCGCAGGCGCCCGTTGAACGATTCGACGTAGGCGTTCTGGTTCGGTTTGCCCGGCTGGATCAGGCGCTACGCCACGCCACGCTCATGCGCCCAAGCCACCATCGCCCTGCCGCAGAATTCCTTGCCGTTGTCGGTCCGGATCACCTTCGGCAGGCCACGCCTGAGTGCCAGGCGGTCCAGCACACGGCTGACGCCGTGGCCCGAAATCGCACGCTCGACCTCGATTGTCACCGCCTCGTGGCTGGCGTCATCCACGATCACCAGGCTCTTGATGACACGGCCGTCGGCGGTGCGATCGAAGATAAAGTCCATCGACCACACCTCGTTGGCCATCACCGGACGGATCAGCGGCTGCCGCTTGCCCATCGGCACCTTCTTGCGCTTGCGTCGCCGCACCTGCAGTTTCGCCTGCTGATACAGTCGCTCGACGCGCTTGTAGTTCACGACCTGGCCGCCTTGCCGCAGCTTGAGGTAGATCATGCCCACGCCGTAGCGCTTGTGCCGATGCGCCAAGGCTTGGATCTGCGTCCGCAGTTCTACATTGCGATCCGGACGAGGCGTGTAGCGCAGTGCGCTGGCACTCATGCCGACCACGCGCAGAGCACGCCGCTCGCTGAGCCCTTTGCCTGCCATGTAGCGCACCTGCTCGCGTCGGGCCGGTGCGCTCACCATTTTTTTCGCAGCACGTCCTTGATCACTTCGTTCTCGAGGACCTGCTCGGCCAGCAGCTTCTTCAACCGCGCGTTCTCGGTCTCCAGTTCCTTCAGGCGCTTGGCCTCGGACACGTTCATGCCGCCGAACTTGCTGCGCCACAGGTAGTACGACGCCTCGCTGAAGCCATGCCGGCGGCACAGCTCCTTGACCGGTAGACCGGCCTCGGCCTCACGCAGGAAGCCGATGATCTGCTCTTCGCTGAAACGCTTCTTCACGTCCAATCTCCTTCTCGTTGGGGATTGGACTCCAAAGCAGCCTGCTACTCAATTGCGGGGGGACGTCGCATCCACGAAAAGAAGCAGGCCGAGCGCAACGCCACGGCCAACAAGATGAAGAAGCGCGCGGCGACCACTCGCCGCGGTCGCTGATCGAATCGGGGTGTCCCGGCGGTGACGTATCGAGCCCGCCTCGTGCCGCCGGGGCACCCTGACCAACCAGCGACCCCCGGCGCGGACGGGAACGACGGTGACGGGGCGACCGCGCCGGGGGAAGCTGCCTCGCGACAGGTGACCGCTACGCGGGAAACGATGGCCCGCCTATGGGCCGACCCAAACTACCGCGCGCGCATATCCGCGCAGATGAAGACCAGGTGGGCAGACCCGGCCTACCGGGAGCGAGCCTGGGGCTTCCACCTCGACGAACGCACCTACCGCTGGCAGCACGTCTCGTCCGGGCGGATCGTCTCCCGGACCAAGGCTGAAATGCGCGCGGAGTAGGGCCTGCGGCCCGATTCGCTGGACGGCCTCGTGGCCGGGCGCATCCAGACCTCTAGGGGCTGGCGGCTCGCGCCGCGGTCGCTGCTGGGCGAAGCGCCGAAATGGGTATTTCCGTAGCGCATAGGCGTTGCAGGGGACGTAGCAGAGCGCATACCGGCATCGCATACAGCAGCGCATCACACGTGGCATAGATGACGAAGCCACCGCTTCCAGCGAAGGGATCAATAGGCAGGGCTTTGACAAGCACTTTTCCCGACGCAGTTTGAGGCTCATGATTTGAGACGAAACAATGCAACAAACTGTGGATAAGTCTATGAATTACTTATGAATCATGCACTTGCAACGCAGTAGTTACGTTAACTTTCAGCATAAGACGGTCTAGACCGAGTTTCGCGGCAGGTGTTGCACGAAGTTTCATGAAGGTGTAGTCTGCGCCAAAATCCAACCGCACCTGCGGAGGCGCTCGTGAACGACAAGGCAATCAAGCCCCCCTACACCTCCTACAAGAGCTTCGAGTCGCTCATCGCGGAGCTTCGTTCCCATGATGTGCTTCCGGACGTGATCGACCGCAGTCTTGGGCTGCTCCGGAAGCGGTCGGGATCGGAGCAAGCCGCCCTCATCGCCACGCTGAAGTGGTTCAAATTCATCGACAACGACGGTGCGCGCACCAAGCTGCTCGATGAGTACATCGCCGCTGATGAAGCGCAGTCGAAATCGATGCTCAAAGCGATGATTGAGGAAAGCTACTCGGCTTTGACGAACGGCACGTTCAATCTGAAGTCGGCGACGACTCAGCAGATGACGGACAAGTTCCGCGAGTACGAAATCTCTGGTTCTACGCTCGGGAAGTGCATCAGCTTCTTTCTGGCGGCTTCGCGGGACGCGGGGATTCAAGTCAGCCCTCACGTTAAGGCGCCGACTGTCTCACCGACGACAAAGCGGAAGGCCAAACCGAGTCTTGCGACACCGACCATCCCCGCTGCGCCGGACCAAACCCACCACGACAGGAAGCACACGGCGAAGACGCACGATGACTCGATGATCAGCATCCCCATCCCTATCGCAGGGAAGGACGGCGCGATCATCTTGCCCAAGGGCATGACTGACAGGCAGTGGACCTCCGTCGTCAAGATGATCGAGTTCATCATCAACAATTACAGGGAGACGATGGCCGATGAGGAGGCCGAGGCCGCTGACGCAGAGAAGGATGAACCGTCATGAGGAGAGAGCATGGCCGCTCGCTGACTACCGCCGCGGGTGGCCCAGACAAAGCAACGCCCCAACTCAAGTTCCCCGTCGCGAAACAGGCTTGAGTTGAGGCGCTAGGTAGGCAAAACGCTGGTGCGGTTGGTTCGGAGTTGGAAACACCCCGGCAAGGGTGCCTACAACGATGTTCCGAACCTCCGTACCGGCATCACGGCATGGCAGTTGAGGGTGTCCCTCTGCCGATTCCGCGGCCCGTACAACACAGAGAGTATAGCGCCCTGGGACCCGGAATTCCGATATCGCCCTCACAAACCCGGCTTGCAGGAGGACTTATGTCCCACGCCAAGACGGTGCATGTGTGCGCGTATACCCGGGTCCGTAAGGGCCGTCTGGAGTACGTCTGCCAGCATTGGCGCAGCCCTCCGGGCTAAGCGCAGCACCCGGGAGGCGTCCGTCGTGGCGCCCTCCCGTCCCTCTTGGGCGAGGACACTTCTACAGGCCATTGGAGGTGATATGGCTTCTTCGGAAGATGAGAAGGCCGTGGCGCTTTGGATGCATGAGCAGTACCAGCGGCAGAATCGCTTGGTGCAATCGTCCGCTGCGCGCGGCATACGCATGACCTTCGGCGAGCATCACGTCTACAAGAACCGCCAGCGTAACTGGGGAATCAACAAGGGCATCCTTGAGGAGTTCCGCAAGCTGACGCCTGACGACGTGGTGTGGAGTCGGAGTTCGCAGACGTGGCGGCAGCGCCGCGAGTCTGATCCGCCTGACAAGCGGATGGTCCGGTAACAAAAAGGCCGCCCTTCGGGGCGGCCTTTTTGTGCCGCTGCCCGCTTAGGGTTGCGGACGCTGATAGTTGAAAACGGCATGCTTGTTGCCGGAAGCATCGACTGCGTACAGTGCCCACTGGTCGAAATAGATGGGCCGGGCTGAATTGACCGGCGCGCTGCGAAAGGCAGCGCTCGGAAGTTCAATGGCGCATTCTTGGTTGGCGAGCGTGTTGTATCCGATCAGGTATGCCCCTTGTTCATTCACAAGCAGTTGACCCGGCTTGTAGATGGCGGTGGACGCTACATTGGATGGCTCGATAACGTAATCCCCGGAGAGCACGGCGCCCAAGCTCTGAACGCCAATAGCGCTGACTGCCGGAATCGGATTTCCTTCCAATACACACAAGAGCTTTTGACCGCCGCCGACTACTTCCACGACAAGCGCCAGCGATAGAGGATGCCCGGCGCCCTTAAACGCTCGCACGAGCGTTCCGGAAGCAAGATTGGCGAGCAATTCGTTGTTCGGATACTGAGAGCTAAGCATTGGCCTTCCCCGTTGGCGCCGATACTGGCAACACGATTGTAGGCATGCTCGTGGTGGTAGGCGCACAACAAAAAGGCCACCCCTTCGGGTGGCCTTCTCGCTTACATAGCCCAGCACATCAGGCGTAGTAGGTCTTTTAGTAGGGTAGCTTCGGAACTGCTTGGCCGGAGCCACTACCTATTGGATAACTGGCGGAGAGAGGGGGATTCGAACCCCCGAAGCGCGGTTTAGACGCTTACACACTTTCCAGGCGTGCTCCTTCAACCACTCGGACACCTCTCCGGATCTGTCCCGCGCGGGCCGCGGGGCGGCACGCTGCGACGGCTGGACCGCCGCGGGCCGGCCATTCTAGCTGGGCCGGGGCCCGGTCACAAGGAAGGGGGACGGCCGTGGCAGAATAGCGGCATGTCCTATCTCGTCCTCGCCCGGAAGTGGCGTCCGAAGCGGTTTGCCGAGCTGGTCGGGCAGGAGCACGTCGTGCGTGCGCTGACCAACGCGCTGGAGACCGGCCGCGTCCATCACGCCTTCCTGTTCACCGGCACCCGCGGCGTCGGCAAGACGACGATCGCGCGCATCTTCGCCAAGAGCCTGAACTGCGAGCGGGGCACCTCGTCCGACCCGTGCGGGGAGTGCGAGACCTGCCTGGCGATCGACGCGGGGCGCTACATCGACCTGCTGGAGATCGACGCGGCCAGCAACACCGGTGTCGACGATGTGCGCGAGCTCATCGACAACGCGCAGTACATGCCCTCGCGCGGTCGGGTGAAGGTCTACCTGATCGACGAAGTGCACATGCTGTCGAAGTCTGCGTTCAATGCGCTGCTCAAGACGCTCGAGGAGCCGCCGGGGCATGTGAAGTTCCTGCTGGCGACGACCGACCCGCAGAAGCTGCCGGTCACCGTGCTCTCGCGCTGCCTGCAGTTCAACCTCAAGCGGTTGGACGAGGAGCAGATCCAAGGCCAGATGACGCGGATCCTCGAGGCGGAGGGCATCGCGGCGGATGCGGCGGCGATCCGGCAGCTCTCCAAGGCGGCCGATGGCAGCCTGCGCGACGGGCTGTCGCTGCTCGACCAGGCGATCGCCTACACCGGTGCGGGCGGCGAGGGCGGTGCGCTCGCCGATGCGGCGGTGGCGACGATGCTCGGCAGTGTCGACCGCACGCGGGTGGGCAACCTGTTGTCCGCACTGGCGCAGGCCGATGGCGCGCGGTTGATGGCCGAGGTTGCGGCGCTGGCCGAGTTCTCGCCGGACTGGTCGGGCGTGCTCGATGCGCTGTCCGAAGCGTTGCACCGCATCCAGGTCCGCCAGTTGGTGCCCGAGGTCGGCATTGAGGCCGACGGCCTGGATCTCGATGCGTTGGCGTCGTCGGTGCGGCCGGAGGTCGTGCAGCTGTGGTACCAGATGGCGCTCAATGGCCGCCGTGATCTGGGCCTGGCGCCGAGTCCGCGTGCGGGCTTCGAGATGACGGTGCTGCGGATGTTCGCGTTCCGCCCGGCTGAAGGCGGCAACGCCGGTGCCCCGGCGGGCGGCGGGGCCGGGCAGGGCCGGGTATCCGGGCCGGCTGCGGCGCGGGCCGCGCTGGGCGATGCGTCCGCGGCGGCGCCGCGGGCGGCCGCACCGGCGCCGGAGGCCGCGACGTTGGCGCGTCCGGTGCCGCGTGCGCCGGTCGATGCGGTGCCGATGGCGGCTGCCGGCCAGGGCATCGACATGCCGCGCAAGGCGCCGCCGGCCGCTCCGGCTGCACCTGTCCCCGAACCTAGCCCTGCGCCGCGTGCCGAGCCGCCTGCGGCTCCCGCGCCGCGCGCCGAACCGGCGCCGCAGGCGGCCAAGCCGTCGATGACGCTCGATGCCGACGGCTGGCTGGACCTCGTGGCCGATCTGCCGTTGCGCGGCCCGGTGCGTGAGTTGGCGGCCAGTGCGGCCTTCGTCGCGCTCGACGGCGATGTGCTCAAGCTGGCGTTGCCCGAATCCGACGAGCACCTGAAGGCGCCGATCATGGTCCACCAGTTGGCGTCTGCGCTCGCCGGGCCGCTGGGCGCGACGCCGCAGATCCGCTTCGAGACCGCGGCCGCGCGCACCGCGCCGACGCTGCACGAGCGCAATGCGCAGCAGCGCGATGCGCTGCAGGCGGCGGCCGAGCAGAATTTCCTCTCCGATCCGGACGTGCAGCGCCTGATGTCGCAGCAGGGCGCGCGCGTGGTGCCGGATTCCATTCGCCCCTACGACGAACAAGGACTTTGATGATGCGTGGAAACATCGGCCAGCTGATGCAGCAGGCCCAGAAGATGCAGGAAAACATGCAGCGCGTGCAGGAAGAGCTGGCCAACCTCGAGGTCGAGGGCAGCGCCGGCGGCGGCATGGTCAGCGTTACGCTGACCGGCGCCAAGGCCTGCCGCAAGGTGCGCATCGATCCGTCGGTGCTGTCGGACCCGGAGATGGCCGAAGACCTGATCGCGGCGGCGTTCAACGACGCGTCGAACAAGGTCGACGAGGAATCGAAGGCGCGCATGGCCGGGGCCACTGCCGGCATGCCGCTGCCGCCGGGCATGAAGCTGCCGTTCTAAGCCCCGCGGTCTCCAGGGCGGGGCGCCTGGGTGCGCCCCGTTCGTCGATGTGGCCCGCGGCTCCGTGCGGCGTGCGCATCGTGGCCCTTCCTTCTAGCGTCCATCGCGCATGTCCGCATTGCTGGAACAACTGATCGATGCGTTGCGCGTGCTGCCCGGGGTCGGGCAGAAGTCGGCGCAGCGCATGGCCTATCACGTGCTCGAACGCGGGCGCGAGGGCGGCGCGCGGCTGGCCGCGGCGTTGGCCGAGGCGGTCGAGAAGATCGGCCACTGCGCGCGGTGCCGCGACTTCAGCGAGACGCCGGTGTGCCCGACCTGCGCCAGCGCGTCGCGCGATGCGCAGACGTTGTGTGCGGTCGAGACGCCGGCTGACCGGCTGGCGATCGAACAGGCCACCGGCTACCGCGGGTTCTACTTCGTGCTGCAGGGCCGGCTGAGCCCGCTCGATGGCATCGGCCCGCGCGAGCTGGGCCTGGACTTGCTGGCCGCGCGGCTGGCCGAGGGCGAGGTGCGCGAGCTGATCATCGCCACCAATCCCACGGTCGAGGGCGAGGCGACTGCACATTACCTGGCGCAGATCGCGCGCCAGCACGGCGTGCGGCCCAGCCGTCCTGCGCATGGCCTTCCGCTGGGCGGCGAACTGGAGTTCGTCGATCGCGGCACGCTCTCGCACGCGTTCGGCAGCCGCAGCGAAATCGGCGATTCGTGATCGCGGCGCGTTGACGCGCGGTGGCAGCTTGCGTGGCGAGTCGACGGCGCGACCGCGCGCCCGGCCGCAGCGGTATGCTCTGGGCCATCGCGAATCACGAGTGACGGCTCCATGACCATCTTCCACAAGATCATCCGCCGCGAGATCCCGGCCGACATCGTCTATGAGGACGAGCACCTGATCGCGTTCCGCGACATCGGCCCGCAGGCGCCGGTGCATGTGCTGTTCGTGCCCAAGCAGGACTACGCGACGCTCAATGATGTGCCCGAGGACGCGCCGGAGGTCATCGGCCGGCTCGCGCTTGCCGCTGCGCGCTATGCCAAGGCGCAGGGCTTCGACAAGGACGGCTATCGCATCGTCATGAACTGCAACGAGCACGGCGGGCAGACGGTGTACCAGATCCATCTGCACCTGCTCGCCGGCGCGCCGCTTGGGCGCTTCGGCACGCCCGCGTAAGCGCGCGGGCGCGGGCTTACCAGTAGCCCCACCACGGCCAAGGCGCGGGGCGGGTCAGTACGTCGACCGTTTCGCGTACCGGCCACAGGTAGACCACGTCGGCGTCGAGGCGCGGGAAGCGGTAGTCGTACTCGCCGATCCTGCGGGTGTCGTAGCCGGCGATGCGGCCGGTGAAGGTGACTTCGCGGTTCTTCTCGAACACCGCCGGGTCGTAGAAGCCGGCGCGGCAGGCGATGAAGCGGCCGTTGGTGTCGTCGCTGGCCCAGTACGGGCGGCCGGTCGCGGTGAGCCGGGTGGCAATCATCTCGAAACACGTGGCGTCGGGTCGCGGTTCGACCTGGACGATGCGTCCGCCCCAGCGCACCGCGGTGCCGGTGTAGTCGCCCTGCACGGCGGCATGCGGCGTGGGCGATTCGGCGAAGCCGCCCTGCAGCGGCTTGGGCTGCGAGGCGCAGGCGCCCAGCAGCAGGGCCAGGGCGCTGATGGGCAACAGACGGGCGGGGCTCATCGGGAAGTCTCCTTCGCAGCGGGCGTTGCGGTGGGGCGATGCGCGCGCAGGTCGCGCGCCAGCGTGGGGTCGGCCGGGGCGGCAGCGTAGCGTGCGGCGACGAAACGGCGGGTGAGTGCAGCCAATTCGACGGCGTCGCCGGTGGCCGGCGCAATGCGCGCCGCCCAGGCCGAGGCGGGCTCGTGCGGCAGGCGGCCAAGGCCCCGGCGGGCATAGCGCCGGCCGAGCTGGTGCCAGGCGCGGAGCACGGGGTCGCGTTCGCGTTCGCTGCGCGCGATCAGCCAGCCCATCGCGCCGAGCGCCAGCAGCGCGACGACCGTCAACAGCACGACCAGGCCGCTCGCGCCCAGGGCGCCGAGGCCGAGCCGTTGCAGCATCGTCTGCTGGCGGTCGGCATCGAAGCCGAGTACGAAATCGTTCCAGCCGCGCCGGGCCCAGTCGCCGAGGTCGAAGATCGGCGCGAAGCGCGCGCCGCCCACGCGCCCGGCTGCCAGCCGGTCTTCGAGTGTGTCGTAAATGCGCTCGGGCGCGACTGCGGCGGTCGGGTCGACGCGGACCCAGCCGCGGCCTTCGAGCCACACCTCGTTCCAGGCGTGCGCGTCCATGCGCCGCACCAGCCAGTAGTTGCCGTAGGCGTTGCGGCGGCCGCCGACGTAGCCGGTGACCACGCGCGCGGGAATCCCGGCCTCGCGCATCAGCACGGTGAAGGCCGAGCTGAAGTGTTCGCAGAAGCCGGCCTGCTGGTCGAACAGGAAGTCGTCGATCGCATTGCGGCCGGGCAGCGGCGTGTCCAGGGTGTAGGCGAAGTCGCGCTCGATCCAGGCCAGCGCGCGTGCGACCAGTGCGGCGTCGTCGCGGGTCTGCGCGCGCCATTGCCGGGCGAGCGCGCGGGTGCGCGGGTTCAGGCCGGCCGGCACGCGCAGGGCCTCGGCGCGGGCGAGCGCGGGCAGTTCGGGCTCGAACTGCCGCGGCGGCGCCGAGCGCAGACGCCAGCGGCTGACGCTGTCGAGGCGGCGCGGGCTGCGCAGGGTGTAGTCGCGCGTACCCCGCACGCCGTCGGGCAATGCCGTGGGCAGATCCAGCGCGACCAGCAGGTCGCGGCCGGTCGGTTCGATCACGACCTCGTAATCCCAGGTTGGCGTGCCGTGGGCGACCAGGTCCGGCGTGGGCGGCGGCTGCCGGCGTGAGCGCGTCCAGGTCCGGCCGTCGTAGTCGGTGAGCGTCGGCCCGCGCCAGTACATCTGCGAGACCGCCGGCTCGGGGCCGGTGAACGCCGCGCGCAGGGCCGGTGAGTCGTCGGCCAGCAGGTCGAGCCATTGGCCTGCGCCCATCTCGTCCGACAGCCCCGGCGTGGCCGAGGCGCGGTCCGGCACGCCCCACAGCGGCGTGGACAGCCGCGGGAACAACCAGAACACCGCCAGCGCCAGCGGCAGGCCGAGCGCGATCAGGCGCAGCGCGGTGCCCCATCGGCGGCGGTCGCTGTCCGGCGCCAGGCCCGATTCCGCATCCGACAGCGCGAGCAGGGCGACCACCACCAGCAGCGTGCCGGCCAGGCCCAGCAGCAGCGACAGCGGGCCCTGATCCAGCAGGAAGGTGGCGAACGGCGCGAACAGCGCGAAGCCGAGCAGGCTGCGGGCATCGCGCAGCGTGCGCAGCTCGGACGGCTTGACCGCCAGCATCGCCGCGAGCAGGGCGCATCCGGTCTCGCGTCCGACCGTGCCGCCGGCCTGGGCGAGCACCCAGCCGAGCAGAGCGAGGGCGGCGGCGCCGCGCAGCCAGGCCGGCAGCTGGCGGCGGCCGGAGACCGACGTGACCAGCACGCCGACCGCGGCGACGACGATCGCCACCGGCAACGCAAGCTGCAGCAGCAACGGCAGCAGGCACACCGCCGCGGCCAGCAGCGTGCGGTGGCGTCCGCGGTCGTCCAGCAGCTGGCCCGTAGTGCGTGTCATGGGCGGTCGGGCATTAGCGCGAGTACGCGCAGGCAGGCCTGGCGGTGGTGCGCGCCGCGGTCGGGGCCGAGCGGCGGATGGCCGGGCACGCGCAGCAGCCAGCGCACGCCGTCGCGCTCGGCGGCGTCGACCCAGCGCGCGAGCCGGCCGATGCGTGCCTCGTGAGCGAGGCCACCCAGCGTCGCCCAGTCGAGCACGACGTCGGTCCCCTGCGGCCGCTCGAACTCGCGCACGACCAGGGCGTCGCGTCGGGCCGAGGATTTCCATGCGATCGCGCGCCGCGCATCGCCCTGGCGCCAGTCGCGCAGGTGGTGCAGGTCATCGCCGGCCGGGTGCAGGCGCGCCTGTGCATCCTCGCCGGCGCCTAGCGGCAGCGGCGGACCGTGCGGCTCGGGTGTGGGATGCACTAGCAGCGGGACATCCGGGCGCACCCAGGCCCAGGCGCGGGCCAGACCCAGCGGGCGGGTACTGGAGATGCGGAGGCGCGGCGCGGCCATCCAGCCGCGGCGCTGCGTCGGCAGTGCCAGCGTGGCCTCGCCGCCGGTCTCGTCCAGCGACAGCGGCGCGGCGACGGCGTCCTCGCAATCGACCCGCAGGCCGCGGCGCTCGCGCCCTGGCGCGGCGTCCACGTGCACGTGCAGCAACATCGGCCGACCGGCCGGGACCGGCTCGCCGCGCACGGTGCGCACCTCCAGGCCGCTGAGTTGCAGTTGCGTCCACAGCAGGCTGGCCAGCGTCGCGCCGCCCAGCAGCAGACACAGCAGCAGCGCCGGGTTGTTGTTGTAGTTCAGCGCCCCGGCCGCCATCGTCGCCAGCAGCGCGATGACGAAACCGCCGAATGGCGTGGGCAGCACGTAGATACGCTGGCGGTCGATGCGCACCGGCAGCGCCTCGGCGTGGCGCGGGCGCATCCAGCGTTCGAGGCGGCGGCGCAGGCCGGTGGCAGCCATCGCGTCAGTCGACCGGCACGGCCTGCAGGATGCCGGTGGCCAGCGCGTCGCCGTCGCCGGCATCGTCGGCGACCAGCCGGTGCGCGGCGATCAATGGAAACAGCCGCTGCACATCGTCGGGCAGCGCGTGCGCGCGGTCCTCGAGCAAGGCCAGCGCGCGTGCGGCGCGCAGCAGCGCCAGGCCCGCGCGCGGCGACAGGCCGACGCGGACGCCGGGATGGTGGCGGCTGCGCGCGAGCAGCGCCTGCACGTAGTCGATCAGCGCAGGGCTGGCGTGGACGGCGGTGGCGGCGGCGCGCATCTGATGCAAGTCGGCTTCGCCCAGTTGCGGCAGCGTGCCGGCGATCAGGATGCGCCGGTCCTCGCCGGCGAGCAGCGCACGCTCGGCGTCGCGGTCGGGATAGCCGAGGTTGAGCCGCATCAGGAAGCGGTCGAGTTGCGAGTCGGGCAGCGGATAGGTGCCCGACAGGTCCACCGGATTCTGCGTGGCGATGACGAAGAACGGGTCGGGGAGGGCGTGCGTGGTGCCATCGACGGTGACCTGGTGCTCGGCCATCGCCTCGAGCAGCGCGCTCTGCGTGCGCGGTGGCGCGCGGTTGATCTCATCGGCCAGCAGCACGTTCGTGAACACCGGGCCGCCGTGGAACTCGAAGCGCCGCGCGGCGCCGTCGTAGACCGAGACGCCGACGACATCGGACGGCAACAGATCGGAGGTGAACTGCACGCGCTGGAATCCCAGCCCGACGGTCGCGGCGATCGCATGCGCGAGCGTGGTCTTGCCCAGGCCCGGCAGGTCCTCGATCAGCAGGTGGCCGTCGGCGAGCAGCGCGACGAAGGTCATGGTGACCGCGGTCTCCTTGCCGAGCACCAGGCGATTGACCTGGGCGCGCGCCGACGACAGAGCGTTGCGCTGTGCGTCGGTTAGCATGGCGCGGGTCGTGGACGGATCGGGCATGCGCGGTCTTCCCTGCGACGTTCTTCTCCGAGTGTAGCGAGGTCGGGTGCAATGCGGCGGATCGAAATGCGCACGGTGTTCGTTGCGCTGTGGGTGCTGGTCGTCGCGCTGAAGCTGGCGATCGCGATGCGCTTGCCGCTGTTCGTCGACGAGGCCTTCTATTGGCTCGAGGGGCAGCGGCTGGCCTGGGCGTACTCGGATCTGCCGGGGCTGACCGCCTGGTTGATCCGGCTGGGCACCGAGCTGTTCGGTGATGGGCTGCTGGCGGTGCGCTTGCCGTTCGTCGCGATCTCGGCGCTGGTGCCGTGGTTGCTGGTGCGTCTGACCGCGCGTGAGTTCGACGCCGATGCGGCGTGGACCACCGGTTGCCTGGCGCTGTTGCTGCCGCTGCTGGGCTCGCTCGGCGTGATGGCATTGCCCGATGCGGTGCTGGCGCTGGCGACGGTGCTGTGCCTGGACGCCGGCACGCGCTTGCTGCGCGGGGTGACCTACGGCGCGTCACTGTTGCTCGCACTTGGCCTGGCGTTGGGCGCGTTGAGCCATTACCGCTTCATCGCGGTGATCGCCGTGGGCATCGTCGCGCTGGCGTGGCTGCCGTCCGGGCGTTTGGCCTTGCGCGACCCGCGGGTGTGGATCGCGATCGCGTTCGGCGCCGCGGCCTGGGGGCCGCTGCTGGCCTGGAATCTGGCCAACGCCGAGGCCGGGCTGCGCTTCCAGATGGTCGACCGTCACCCGTGGGCGTTCCACCTCGACGGCTGGCAATTCCTGGTGATCCAGGCGGGGTTGGTGACGCCGCTGGTATTCGCGGTGCTCGCGCTCGCGGCCTGGCGCATGCGCCGCATGCCCGACGACGCCGCGCGCTTCCTCGCGCTGTGCGGCGCGTTGATTGTCGTCGGGTTCTTCGCGCTGGGCTTTGTCGCCGATACCGAGCGCGTCAGCTTCCATTGGCCGCTGCCGGGCTATCTGGCGTTGTTGCCGCTGGCCGGCTTCGTGCTGGTCGGCTGGCCGCGCTGGTTGCAGGCGCTGACCTGGGCGTCGCTGGTGGCCGGCTTTTTGCTGGTCAACGGCTACTACGTCGCGGTGTCCTCGCCGCATGTGCGCGAGCGCGCCACGGCGCTGAAGTGGTACCCGTCGAACTTCGCCGGCTGGGACCAACTGGCCGATGCGGTGCGCGAGACGCGGGCGCAGATGCCCGACGACACGGTGCTGGTCGCCGACAACTTCAAGATCGGCGCGGAGCTCGGCTTCGCGCTGGGCGATCCGGACATCCGCGTGCTCGATCACCCGCTCAACCGCCATCACGGTCGCGCGCCGCAGCTCCAACTGTGGGGGCTGCAACTCGATGACCGCGCGCAGTTGCATGGTCGCCCGGCGCTGGTGGTGGTCGGCGCGACCGACGTGAAGTTCAGCGCGCTGCTCGAGCGCTATCAGCAGTTGTGCGCAACGCTGGGCAGCCTGCCGGTGACGCGTGTGGTCAACGTCGATCGCGGGGGACAGCGTTTCGTGTTGCTGCGCTTCGATCGCGACGCTGCGCCGGCCGCTGATTGCATCACGCCTGCCGTGGCCCATATCGATGCGCCGGCGCCGGGCGCCCGCGTGGCCGGGCAGGTCGACGTGAGTGGCTGGGCGATCAAGGACGTGGCCGGTGTCGAGTCGGTCGTGGTGACGTTGGACGGCGCGCCTGTTGCCACCACCCACTATGGGCTGCGCAACACGTTCGTCGGCGGCTTCCTGCAGGGACGCTCGCGCGATCCCGGGCAGCCGGACATCGCCTTCACCGCGACGCTCGATCTGCGCGATCGGCCGCCGGGCCTGTACTGGCTGGGGCTGGAGATCGTCGGCCGCGACGGCTCGGTCGAGCGCTGGGCCGAGCAGCCGCTACGCGTTGCCGCGCCTGAGTGATCGCAGGCGCCGCTGCTGCCTGCTGGCTTGAGTCGGCAGGCGGCGCGGACGAGAATCGGGAGTCCGGCCGCGTCGCGGTCGTCGACAGGGCCGCACCATGCACAACCTCCGCGTTTCCATCGTCCAGGGCGCCACGATCTGGCACGACCCGGAGGCCAATCGCGAGTACTACGGCGGCCTGATCGCGCCGCTGCGCGGCCTCAGCGATCTGGTGGTGCTGCCCGAGACGTTCACCAGCGGCTTCAGCAATGACGCCATCGACCGCGCCGAGGACATGGACGGACCCACCGTGGCCTGGATCCGCGCGCAGGCCGCCGCGCTCGATGCGGCCGTGACCGGCAGCGTGCAACTGCGCGACGGCGACGGCGTCTACAACCGCATGCTCTGGGCCACGCCCGATGGCGCGCTGCAGTGGTACGACAAGCGGCACCTGTTTCGCTACGCCGGCGAGCACAAGCGCTATGCGCCGGGGCGGGCGCGGCTGACGGTCGAGCTCAAGGGTTGGCGGATCAATCCGCAGGTCTGCTACGACCTGCGTTTTCCAGTGTTCTGCCGCAACCGCTTCGATGTCGAACGCCCGGGGCAACTGGATTTCGACCTGCAGCTGTTCGTGGCGAACTGGCCGGCGGCACGCGCGTACGCGTGGAAGACACTGCTGCGCGCCCGCGCGATCGAGAACCTGTGCTACGTGATCGGCGTCAACCGCGTCGGCCGCGATGGCAACGGCCTGGACTACAGCGGCAACAGTGCCGTGCTCGATTTCCTCGGCACCCCGCTGAGTGAGTGCACGGACGCCGAAGTCGTCTCGACCACGACGCTGCTGGCATCGGAACTGGCCGCACACCGCGAACGGTTCCCCGCGATGCTCGACGCCGACCGCTTCGAGATTCTCGACGCCTAGCAAGCCGCTTCCGCGTGCTGGGTGGTGGCACGGCCCTTCCCGACAGCGCCCCCACCCAACCCTCCCCCCGTGAAGGGCGCAATGCCCCGCAAGCGGAGGAGGGCTTTGATCGCGCGCAGGGAGGGTGTCGATCGCGTGGGGTAGGGCCTCGATCGCACGCGGGAGACGGGCGCGCTCTTCGCCTCCCCCGCCTGCGGGGAGGCCGGCGCGCAACGCGCGTCGGGAGGGGGCGCGGGCTTTCCCAGGAAAGGCGCCCCCCACCCAACCCTCCCCCGCAAGCGGAGGAGGGCTTCGATCGCGCGCAGGGAGGGTGTCGGTCGCGTATGGGTAGGGCCTCGATCGCATGCGGGAGACGTACGCGCTCTTCGCCTCCCCCGCCTGCGGGGGAGGCCGGCGCGCAACACGCGTCGGGTGGGGGCATGGGCTTTCCTGGGAAAGGTGCCCCCACCCCAACCCTCCCCCGCAAGCGGGGGAGGGCGACAGGCGCGCTCCTGGCGCGTTGGTGGGTGATGCCGCCTGCCCCTTGTGCATGGGGAGGCTTTGATCGCCGATAGAGAAGGCGATGCACAACGCTCTTCGCCTCCCCCGCCTGCGGGGGAGGCCGGCGCGCAACGCGCGCCGGGTGGGGGCATGGGCTTTCCTGGGAAAGGCGCCCCCACCCCAACCCTCCCCCGCACGCGGGGGAGGGAGCACGACACGGGGCCCGAAGGCCCCGTGTTTGATGCATGACTAGTCGCTGCCTCAGCGACCGCCGCCGCGCGGACCGCGGTTGCCGCCGCCGGGCGGACGACCGCCGGGGCCGCGGCCGCCGCCCGGGCCACCCGGTCCGCGATTGCCGCCACCCGGACCCCGGGCGCCCGCGCCCTTCGGGCCGCGGTTGCCGCCCGGACGCGGGCCGCGCGGGCCGGCGTTGGGGTTGAAGCTGCCGGGGTTGGCGTGATCGGACGGGAACGTCGGGGCGCTGTCGGGATGGCCATACGGCGCGCGCGGACGACCTGCGCCGGCCGGCTTCGAGGACCAGGGGCCCTGGCCGCCGCCGCGCGGACCTTGTCCGCCCGGACCGCCGGGGCCGCGCTTCTTCGCGCCGGCACCGCCGTAGGGCTTCTTGGGGCCGCGGCCGTCGGCGTTGCGATGACCGCTGGGGCCGGTCTCCACGCCATCAGGCACGTACCAGGTGCGGAAGGCGGCCGGGTTGCCCTCGGGCAGGGCGCGTGCGCCCTTGTCTGCGCGTTGCTTGAACGGCTTGTGCGACTGCTTGGCGGCGGCGTCGCCGCTGACGGTCAGGCCGCCATGGGGCTTGCGCGGGGCGCCACGGCCACGACCGCGATCCTCGCGCACGTGGTCGAAGCGACGCAGCTCGCGCCCTTCGTCGGCGCCGCTGGTGTGGCCGTTGACATAGGCCTTGCCGGCGCCGCCCTTGCCCAGGTGCACCGTCGACTTGGCAGCCTTGCGCTGGCCGATCACCGGCTGCAGCGTCAGTGCCGGCGGCGGGCCTTCCTCGAGCTTGAGCTCCTTGCGCAGCGCCTCGACCTGCGCGTCGGGCAGTTCCTGCGACTGGCCACGCAGCAGCGGCTGCGGCAGCACGACCTGGCCGTAGCGCACGCGCTTGAGCCGGCTGACCTGGCAACCCTGCGATTCCCACAGCCGGCGGACCTCGCGGTTGCGGCCTTCCTTGAGCAGCACCTGGAACCAGTCGTGCGACTCGGTGCCGCCGATGCGCTCGATCTCGTCGAACTTCGCCGGCCCGTCCTCGAGCGCGACGCCGCGGCGCAGCCGGTCGACGATCTTCTCCGACACCGTGTCCTCGCCCTCGGGGGCGCGTACGCGGCACACGTACTCGCGCTCGACCTCGTAGGAGGGGTGCATCATCGCGTTGGCGAGTTCGCCGTCGGTGGTGAGCAGCAGCAGGCCGGTGGTGTTGATGTCCAGGCGGCCGATGGCGATCCAGCGCGCGCCCTTGAGCGCGGGCAGGGCGTCGAAGATCGTCGGCCGGCCTTCGGGGTCTTCGCGCGTGGTGACTTCGCCCTCGGGCTTGTTGTAGATCAGCACGCGCGCCGGCTCGGTCAGCGCGCTGGCGACGAAGACCTTGCCGTCGAGCTCGATGCGGTCGCCGCCCTTGATCGACATGCCGGTCTGTGCGACTTCGCCGTTGACCTTGACCAGGCCGTCGGCGATGCGCTGCTCGAGCGCGCGGCGCGAGCCCAGCCCGGCCTGCGCGAGCACCTTGTGCAGGCGTTCTTCCAGGCGCGGCGCGGCCTCGGCGTCAGGCGTCTCGCCGCGCTTGAGCGACAGGGTGCGTGCGGGTTTTTCGGTGTTGCGTTGCTGCGTCATGTGGGGCTCCGGTCGCTGTCGCCGTCGGCGGCGAGGGCGGGGTCTTCGTCAGTGTTCGTGGAAGGTGCGGTGTCGGACGGGGCGTCCGGCGGAAGGTCTTGCGGTGCGTCCTGCGACGAGGCCGAGGCCTCGTCCGATGGGTCGGGGGCGGCGGCGTCCGAGGCCTCGGGCGCTGGGGCGCTGTCGGCATCGTCGGTGGAGGCGGGATCGGCAGCGTCGTCGTGCCCGGCGATGCCGCCGATGCCCCGCGCGCCCTCGTCGCGGTCGCCCTCGGCGCCGGCCAGGCGCAGCTGCGGGTCGAGCTCGGCGAAATCCTTGAGCTCGGACAGCGGCGGCAGTTCGTCGAGCCGCTTGAGGCCGAAGTAATCGAGAAAGGCCTTGGTGGTGCCCAGCAGTTCGGGGCGTCCGGGCATGTCGCGGTGGCCGACGACGCGGATCCACTCGCGCTCTTCGAGGGCCTTGATGATGTTGCTGTTGGTCGCCACGCCGCGGACCTGTTCGATCTCGCCGCGGGTGATCGGCTGGCGGTAGGCAATCAGCGCCAGCGTTTCGAGCGTGGCGCGGGTGTACTTGGTCTGGCGCTCGCTCCACAGCCGCGCCACCCAGCCGTGGACGTCGCTCTTGACCTGGTAGCGCCAGCCCGAGGCCAGCTCCACCAGTTCGACGCCGCGCTCGGCGCAAGCCGCCTGCAGCTCGGCCAGGGCCTGCTTCAGGCGCTCGTCGGGCGGCGCCTCGTCGAGCGTGAACAGCGCACCGAGCTGGGCGACAGTCAGCGGCTGCGTGGAGGCCAGCAAGGCGGCCTCGACGATGCGGTTGATCAGGGTCTGGTCCATCGGGCGGTCGGAAGATCCAGAAAAAGAAGGGGTCAGGACTGCGGCGCGTCGGGGACGTCGTCGTCGAACTCGCTGGAAAAGCGCGTCGGCGGTGCCTCGCCGTCGGCACTGGCCAGCGACTTGATGTAGATCGGCGCCAGCGGCGCTTCCTGCACGATGTCGAGCAGGCGTTCCTTGGTGAGCTCGAGGATCGACAGGAACGTCACCACGACGCCCAGCCGGCCCTCCTCGGGTTCGAACAACGACTCGAAGCGGTGGAACGCGCCGCCGGCCAGCCGGGTCAGCACCTCGCCCATGCGCTGGCGCACGCTCAGCGCCTCGCGTCGGATCGCATGCCCGGTGAACAACTCGGCGCGCTTGAGCACGTCGTGCAGGGCCAGCAGCATTTCGCGCAGTTCCACCTGCGGCGGCTCGCGGTTGACCGGGCGCTCGGGCAGGGCGGCCTGCGCCGGCGTGGTGTCGCGGTCCTGTCTCGGCAGGCGGTCGATGTCTTCGGCCGCCTGCTTGAAGCGTTCGTACTCCTGCAGCCGCCGGACCAGTTCGGCGCGCGGGTCGCCCTCGTCGCCTTCCTCGATCGCCGGCCGCGGCAACAGCATCCGCGATTTGATCTCGGCCAGGATCGCGGCCATGACCAGGTACTCGGCGGCCAGTTCGAAGCGCAGTTCCTGCATCACGCCGATGTAATCGACATATTGCTGGGTGATCTCGGCCACCGGGATGTCGAGGATGTCGAGGTTCTGGCGGCGGATCAGGTACAGCAGCAGGTCGAGCGGCCCTTCGAAGGCCTCCAGGATCACCTCGAGCGCGTCCGGCGGGATGTACAGGTCCTGCGGGATCTGCAGCACCGGCTGGCCGTGCACCAGCGCCAGCGGCATTTCCTGCTGCTGGGGCGAGGGGCCGGGGGCCGCGGGCGCGGTCTCGGGCTGGCTCATTCGGGGCGCGGCCCCATCGGGTCGCTCGGGAGCGGGATCACTGGCGAGGCATCATTGGCAGGGCGTGGCGACAGGACGGCGGCCACTGCGGCGCGGGTCCGATCGGGTGCGCGGCATCGGCCGGCGCGAGGGACTACGGTGCTGCGAGGACGTCTTCGGACCGTACGCCAAGCGCGAAGCGCGTCTGCAGGCGACAGGCGCGGAGATCGGAAGGCGTCGGACCCGGACCGGTGCGACGACCGCGGGCGGACTGGCGTCTGGAGCGACGCGCCGCCGCGGCGGAACGGGGCCGGGGTTGCTGGGCACAGGGTACGCGCAGCGCCCCGGCCGTGTCCAGCGTCCCATGTCTCATGGCACACGCACTGGCCCGAGATGATCCGGCGCGGAGATAACGGAGCGTGCGAACAAGAGGCAGGCTGCAGGTCGTCACGCGTCCGCCGCGCGCCCTGCATCTGTTGCGCCGCAGCATTACACGAGTGGATGAAAACGCTTACATTCCGCGGCAATCGCGTATAGCGGAGTGGGGATGAGCGTCACCATCAAGGACGTCGCGAAGGCCGCCAACGTGTCGGTAGCCACGGTGTCGCGCGCCCTCAACGGCCATCAGAACGTGGCCGATGCGGTGCGTCGGCGCGTGGCCGAGGCGGCGGCCCAGTTGCGCTACAGCCCGCACCACGCGGCGCGCAGCCTGAGCAGCCGGCGCACGCAGACCGTCGGCGTGGTGCTGCCCGACCTGCATGGCGAGTTCTTCTCCGAACTGATGCGCGGCGTCGACCAGGTCGCACGCACGCGGGGGCTGCATCTGCTGGTCTCGAGCTATCACGGCAATCCGGAAGCGCAGGGCGCGGCGCTGCGGGCGATGCGCGGCCGGGTCGACGGGCTGCTGCTGATGTCGCCCTATGTCCACGACGCGGATTTCCTGGAGCGCAACGTCGACATCAGCCTGCCGCTGGTGCTGATGAATGCGGCGGGCGAGAGCGCCTACCGCTCGATCGGCATCGACAACTACGGCGGCGCGCGCGAGATGGTCCGCCACCTGGTGGCCGCCGGGCACCGCCGCATCGCCTTCATCACCGGCCCGGAGGACAACGACGATGCGCGCGAGCGCCTGCGCGGCTATCGCGATGGCCTGGCTGCGGCCGACGTCGGCCACGCCCCGTGGGAACTGAAGGGGCAGTTCGACGAGGATTCCGGGCACCGGGCCGGCGAGGCCTTGCTGGCGATGGACGAGCGCCCCGATGCGGTGTTTGCGGCCAACGACATGATGGCGATCGGCTGCCTGTATGCGCTGGGGCGGGGTGGGGTCCGCACGCCGGACGAGGTCGCAATTGTTGGCTTCGACGATATCCCGCTTGCACGCTACGTTCACCCGGCGCTAACGACGATGCGCGTCGACATCGCTGAACTCGGCGCGCGCGCGCTCAAGGCGCTCGTGGCCCTGGAAGCGCATGTCGAGGGCGCGCCGCCCGGCGACGACGCGCTGCTGCGCCCGGTGCTGGTGGTCCGCGATTCGTGCGGCAGCCGGTCGCCGCAATGACCGCCGTGCGATGCAAGGCACCTTGGGAGGGGCGCCGATGACGATCCGCATGTCCCCACAAGACCTGCCCGGCCATTTCCTGTCCGGGTGAGGCCGTGCGCGCGGCCCTGCCTTCTGTGCCCTTCAGCCGAATCCCCGATCCTTCTTTAGAGAATCCCAGATGAAACCCCTTCGCCAACGCTCGCGTCTGATCTCGCGTTCCCTCCTCAGCATCGCACTGACAGGTTGCCTGTCGATGGCTGCGCCGGCCGTGCTTGCGCAGTCCACGGCGGCCACCATCCGCGGCCAGGTGACGGTCGATTCGGCGCCGGCAGGCGATGCGCGCGTGACCGCGATCAACACCGCGACCGGCCTGACCCGCAGTGTCGCGGTCGGCGCCAACGGCAGCTACAACCTCGCCGGCCTGCCGCCGGGCACCTATCGCCTGCAGGTCGAGGCGAACGGGCAGAGCAGTTCGCAGAACGTGACGGTGGCCGTCGGCCAGACCGCGACCCTGAATCTGGGCGTGGGCGGCGTCGCCGAGACGGCGACTGCGGGTGAGGCGACCAACCTGGACGCGGTCCGAGTGACCGCGGAAGCATTGGTGGAGACGAAGACTTCGGAAGTGGCGACCTATGTGTCGCAGAAGCAGATCGAGTCGCTGCCGCAGGCGACCCGCAACTTCCTCGCGTTCGCCGATACCGTGCCCGGCATGGTGTTCCAGCAGGATGGCAACGGGAACACCAAGTTGCGTTCGGGCGGCCAGTCGGCCAACAGCATCAATGTCTTCATCGATGGCGTCGGCCAGAAGAGCTACACGATGCCCGGCGGCGTGCCTGGCCAGGATTCGAGCCGCGGTAACCCGTTCCCGCAGTCGGCGATTGGTGAGTACAAAGTCATCACCTCGAACTACAAGGCCGAGTTCGACCAGATCAGCAGCGCCGCGATCGTCGCCGCAACCCGCAGCGGCACCAATGAGTTCGACAGCAGCTTCTTCTGGGATCGGACCGCTACCGAGTGGCGCGCGCGTACGCCGGCCGAGATCGACAGCGGCACCAAGATCGATTCGAAGGAAGAGCAGTACGGCGCATCCTTTGGCGGTCCGATCCTGCAGGATCGGCTGCATTTCTTCGTCGCCTACGAGGCGAAGGAGTACAACACGCCCAAGACACTCGAGCTCGGTGAGCAGGGACGTTACGACGTCGATGATGTGCCGGCCGATCTCCTTGCCGGTATCGGTCCAGCAAACTCGCCGTTCAAGCAGGACATGTACTTCGGTAAATTGAGCTGGTCGGTCGATGACTACAACTTGATCGAGCTGTCCGCGCAGATCCGTCGCGAAGAAGAAACCATCCGCAACAATGGTGCGTTCACGATCGATCGCGCCAGCCTCATCGACAACGACGTCAGTCGCTATGACCTGCGCTGGCAGTTCAGCGGCGATCGCTGGCTCAACGACATGCATCTGAGCTATGAGGATACGTCCTGGGCCCAGCGTCCTCTCGTCGGCGGCAACGGGTACATCCTGCAGATCGCGCGATACAACCAAGACACCGACTACCGCGACCGGACCGACAACATCCTGTCGGCGGGTCCCGGCGCGGGCAATCAGGACAAGGGTCAGAAAGGCTGGTCGTTCCAGAACGATCTGACCTTCAGCGGGTGGGACGCGCACACCATGAAGATGGGCGTGAAGTACAAGCAGGTCGATCTGAATTCGACCGAGCGCAACTTCAGCAACCCGCAGTACTACTACGACATCGGGATAAGCACGGCCCAGCCGTATCGCGTGGAGTTCGGACGCGGTATCCCGGGCACGTCGGGTGGTTTTACGACCTCCGAAAACAAGCAGTTCGGCATCTACATTCAGGACGACTGGGAGGTCAATGAGCACCTGACGCTGAACCTCGGTCTGCGTTGGGACTATGAGACAACGCCCGCCTACGAAGACTTCGTCACGCCCGAAGTGGTCGCGACGACGCTGCGTGAGTGGCCGAATCTGCAGATTTCCGACATCAATATTGAGAACTACATCAGCAACGGCAACAACCGGCGCGCCGACAAGGGCGCGTGGCAGCCGCGTCTGGGCTTCTCCTACGATATCGGGGGCGACCAGCGTCATGTGATCTTCGGCGGCGCAGGCCGGTCGTACGACCGGAACCTGTTCACCAACCTGCAGAAGGAACAGCAGACAGTCTCTTATGCTGCACCGTATGAAGTTCGTTTCGTTGACGCGGATGGCCTCTGCCGCAACAGAGATGGTTGTGTGGCCTGGGATCCGGTGTATCTGACTGATGCAGGTCTGGATCAGCTGGTCGCATCGGGGGTCGTGCGCCGCGAGTACTACCTGATCAACAATGACCTGAAGACGCCTTACTCCGATCAGTTCAGTCTGGGTGTCCGCAATGCCTTGGAGTTCGGCCAGACGACTTGGAACAGCGAGCTCACCGTCGCGCATATCCGCAGCCGCGACGGACTTGCTGTACGCCTCGGCAATCGCCGGGAAGATGGCGGCTTCTTCCCGCCCGGCCAAGACTGGGGTGCACCTTGGGACGATGCGTCGCCGCTTGGTCGTATCGTGCTCGTGGACAATGGCCTTGAAACCAAAACCAACTCGCTGCTGGCAAAGCTCGATAAGCCCTACACGAATGCTTCGGGCTGGGGGGTGACGCTGGCTTACACGTACACCGATGCCGAGCGCAACTCCAATGAGGACGGGGCGGGCGTGTTCGATTGGCCTTACGCCGGCTACTTCGGTTTCTTCCCCGTTAGTCAGATCCCGAAGCACCGTTTCGTTGGAACCGGGATCTGGGATGGGCCTGGCGGCGTCACCTTCTCGAGCAAGCTCACGCTCGAGAGTCAGCGCGACCGCGTCTATGTCAACTGCGTCGATGGGTGCTTCATCACCTCCTACAAGCCTGAGGGCACGTTCGGGCACCTGCAGCTCGATCTCGCTGCGCAGAAGGTTTGGCAGGTGTCCGACGACATCAGCTTCCGGGTTCGCGCTGATGTGCTGAACGTGACCAACCGCTACAACTGGGAGTCGTACAACGACAACGCAGAGAGCGCGGAGTTCGGTCAGCACCAATTGGCGATCCGGCTGCCGCCACGCACCTTCAAGCTGTCGTTCGGCATCGACTGGTAAGTCACCCCCGCTGCCGGTCCCCCTCGGGAGACCGGCAGTTTTATACTTCACCCTGAAAACGATTTCACCGCGAGGTTTCCTTCACGATGCGATCCCGTCTCCGTGCGTTCCAACTCCTGATGCTCGTCGCAATCGCGGCCTTGTTCCTGGCCGCCTGCGGCAAACAGGAGCCTGCCGAACCGGCGGTGCCGCCGCCCAAGCCGGGACCCATCGCGCAGGTGCCCGAGCCCGAGCCCGAACCCGAAGAAAAGGGGCCGCCGGAGTTGCCGCCGCTGTTCGCCGATATCGAGCGCCGGACGTTCCAGTACTTCTGGGACACCACCAACGAGGTCAACGGCCTGACGCCTGACCGCTTCCCGTCGCGGCCGTTCTCCAGCGTCGCGGCTGTGGGCTATGCGCTGACCGCCTATCCGATCGGCATCGAGCGTGGCTGGGTGAGCCGCACGCAGGCGGTCGACCGCACGCTGACCACGCTGCGATTCTTCCGCGACGTGAAGATGGGGCCGCAGGCCACGGGCACTGGTGGTCACCAGGGCTTCTTCTATCACTTCATCGACATGGACAAGGGCCACCGGGTCGAGCCGTGGGTGGAACTGTCGAGCGTGGACACCGGTTTGATGATGATGGGCGTGCTGTTCGCGCAGTCGTACTACGACCGTGACGATCCGCGCGAAGCCGAGATCCGCAAGCTCGCCGATCAGCTCTACCGCAATGTGCGCTGGCCATTCCTGCAGCAGCGCAAGCCGCTGATCTCGATGGGCTGGTACCCCGAGAGCGGCTTCATCGAGCATGACTGGACCGGTTACGACGAGGCGATGCTGGTCTACATCCTCGCGCTCGGCTCGCCTACGCATCCAGTCGGTCCGGAGGCGTGGGAGGTGTGGACGCGCACCTATGACCGGCTGTGGGGCGTGTTCCGCGGCCAGGAGTATCTGAGCTTCGCGCCGCATTTCGGCCATCAATACAGCCATGTCTGGGTCGATTTCCGCGGCATTCGCGACGACTACATGCGCCGCCGCGGCATCGACTATTTCGAGAACAGTCGCCGCGCGACGTATGCGCAGCGTCAGTATGCGATCGACAACCCGATGGCCTGGAAGGACTATGGCGAGAATGTTTGGGGCCTGACCGCCAGCGACGGGCCGCAGCGCACCGACCAGGATTACAACGGTGAGCAGCGCGAGTTCCGCCACTACAGCGCACGCGGTGCAGGCCTGGACGGCGCGTTCGACGACGGCACGATCGCGCCGACCGCAGCGATCGCTTCGATCGCGTTCGCGCCGGAGATCGTGATCCCGGCGACCGAGGAAATGCACCGTCGCTACGGCGACTTCCTGTACTCGAGCTACGGCTTCCTGGACGCGTTCAACCCGAGCTTCACCTATGAGGACGTGCCGCTGAAGACGGGCCGCATCGTGCCGGGCAAGGGCTGGGTGGCCAGCGATTACATCGCCATCGACCAGGGGCCGATCCTGGCGATGATCGCCAACTACCGCAACGATTTCGTCTGGAACGTGATGAAGAAGAACCCCTACATCCGCGCCGGGCTGGAGCGGGCAGGGTTCACCGGTGGCTGGCTCGCCGGCGAGGATGAGCCCAAGGATTCGGGGCCGCCGGACGCCGATGCGGCGACCGCGCGTGCGGTCGGCATCGCCGAGTCGCGCGGTGCCAACCAGACGCCGCCGCGCGATGCGCCGGCGCCGGCGCCCGCGCCTGCGCGCGCGTCCGATCCGGTGCCGGTCGAGTGAGTCGCGTCGGACGCCGCGCGTGGCGCGCACGGGCAGGGCGGGCATGACGTCCGTGATCCGCCGTGCCTGGCTGTTGTGCGCACTGCTGCTGGTTCTGGCCGGTTGCGCGCGGCGGTCCGACGAGACCGTGATCCGGTTCTGGGCGATGGGCCGCGAGGCCGAGGTCGTCGCCGAACTGGTGCGCGAGTTCGAGGATCAGCATCCGGGCATCCGGGTGCAGATCCAGCAGATCCCGTGGACCTCGGCGCACGAGAAGCTGCTCACCGCCTATGCCGCGGACGCGCTGCCTGACCTGTGCCAACTCGGCAACACCTGGGTGCCGGAGTTCGCGGTGCTCGGCGCGCTCGAACCGCTGCAGTCGCGGGTCGATGCCTCGGCGACGATCGATCAGGCGGACTACTTCCCGGGCATCTGGGATACCAATGTCGTCGACGGCACGCTGCTCGGCGTGCCCTGGTACGTCGATACGCGCCTGGTGTTCTATCGCCGTGATCTGCTCGAGGCGGCCGGCGTGACGCGCGTCCCGCAGACCTGGGCCGAGTGGGAAGACGCGATGGCCGCGGTCAAGCGCCACGTCGGGCCTTCGCGCTATGCGGTGATGCTGCCGCTCAACGAGTTCGAACAGTTGCTGTCATTCGGTTTGCAGCAGAACGATCCGCTGCTGCGCGACGACGACGGCCGCGGCAACTTCCAGAGCCCGGGCTTTCGCCGCGCGCTGGGCTTCTACGCCAACATGTTCGAGCAGGGCTGGGCGCCACGGATGTCGGAGACGCAGATCTCTAATGTCTGGGACGAGTTCGGCCGCGGCTTTTTCACCTTCTACGTGTCGGGCCCCTGGAACATCCGCGAGTTCCGCACGCGGTTGCCGGCCGAGCTGCAGGACAAGTGGGCGACCGCGCCGCTGCCCGGTCCCGACGGTCCGGGTGTGGGGATCGCCGGTGGCACGTCGCTGGTGATGTTCCGCGATTCGCCCAACAAGGAAGCCACCTGGCAGCTGGTCGAGTTCCTGTCGCGGCCCGATATCCAGGCGCGGTTCTACCAGATGATCGGCAACCTGCCGCCGCGGCGCAGTACCTGGGCCTCGGGCGAGATGCAGTATGGAGATGAGGCGCTGGCGTTCCGCGAGCAGCTCGAACACGTGCGGCCCACGCCGAAGGTCCTCGAATGGGAGCGGATCGTGCAGGAGATGCGGTTGGCCAGTGAGCGCGTGATCCGCGGCGGCATGCCGCAGGACCAGGCGTTGCAGGGGCTGGACGCGCGCGTGGACACGCTGCTCGAGAAGCGGCGTTGGGTGCGCGCGCAGGCGGCAGCGGAAGGCGCGGCACACCCGAGCGCGGAGGCCGCCCATGCGCGCTAGTACCGCAGGCTGGGTGTTTGCCGGGCCGGCGCTGATCCTGCTCGGGGTGTTCTTCGGGATCCCGGTGGCGTCGGCGCTGCTGCTGAGCCTGACCGACTTCGATCTCTATGCGCTGTCGGATACTTCGAACCTGCGCTTCGTCGCGCTGGGCAATTATCTGGATCTGCTGCAGACCCCGCTGTTCTGGAAGTCGCTGGGCAACACGGCGTACTTCGTCGTCATCGGCGTGCCGCTGTCGATCGCGGTGTCGCTGGGCGCGGCGCTGCTGCTCAATGCCAAGGTGGCGCGGTTCAAGGGACTGTTTCGCACCGCGCTGTTCGCGCCGGTGGTGACCACGCTGGTCGCGGTCGCGGTGATCTGGCGCTATCTGTTCCACACCAGCTACGGCCTGGTGAACTGGGCGCTGGGCCATGTCGGCATCGCGCCGATCGACTGGCTGGGCGATCCGACCTGGGCGATGCCGACGATCATCCTGTTCGCGGTGTGGAAGAACTTCGGCTACAACATGGTGATCTTCGTCGCGGGGTTGGCGGCGATTCCCGAAGACCTGTACGAGGCCGCGCGCATCGACGGCGCATCGCGCTGGAAGCAGTTCGTCCACGTCACGCTGCCGATGCTGGGGCCGGTGTTGCTGGTGGTGGCGGTGATCACGGTCTCGGGTTATTTCCAGCTGTTCGCAGAGCCCTACGTGATGACGCGCGGCGATCCGCTGCAGAGCACGGTCAGCGTGCTGTACTTCATGTACGAAGAAGGCTTCATGTGGTGGAACCTGGGCCGTGCCTCGGCAGTGGCCTTCATGCTGTTTCTGATCATCCTGGGCGTGACCACGCTGCTGCTGCGCGCCGGCCGGCGCAAGGAGATGGTATGAGCGCGGTGCAACGCGAAGTCGGCGCGTCGCGCTGGTCGGGCTGGCTGGTCAATGGTGGCCTGGTCGTGTTGGCGCTGATCGCATTGGCGCCGCTGCTGTGGATGCTGTCGGTTTCGTTCATGCCCACCGGCGAGGCCAGCAGCTTTCCGCCGCCGTTGCTGCCTTCATCGCTGACCACGGCCAACTACGAGCAGTTGTTGCTGCGCGGAGGCATGGTGGGCTACTTCACCAACAGCCTGCTGGTCTCGGGCGCGATCACGCTCGGCGCGTTGCTGATCAACACCATGGCCGGCTACGCGTTCGCCAAGCTGCGCTTCGCCGGGCGCGAGCGGCTGTTCCAGTTGCTGCTGGCCGCGCTGGTGATTCCGGCGCAGGTCGCGATGCTGCCGCTGTTTCTGATGATGAAGGGCATGGGCCTGGTCAACAGCTTCGGTGCGGTGATCATCCCGGGCCTGGCGACGGTGTTCGGCATCTTCCTGGTGCGCCAATACGCGCGCTCGATCCCCGACGAACTGCTCGAGGCTGCGCGCATCGACGGGGCCGGCGAGCTGCGGATCTTCTTCCAGATCGTGCTGCCGATGCTCAAGCCCGTGCTGGTGACGCTGACGATCTTCACCTTCATGGCCGCCTGGAACGATTTCATGTGGCCGCTGATCGTGCTGACCGACCAGAGCAATTACACGTTGCCGGTGGCGCTGGCGGCGCTGTCGCGCGAGCACATCCAGGACGTCGAAATGATGATGGCCGGTGCGGTCGTGACCGTGATTCCGGTGCTCGTACTGTTCATCGCGCTGCAGCGCTACTACATCCAAGGCCTGCTGCTCGGCAGCGTGAAGGGGTGAGGGCGCATGCTTGCGAAGCACTGCTTCGCATGCGCCCGAACGCCGCGCCAGGGATGGCGCGGCCGGGCTCTCTGGAGCCGACCCTGTCGCGCCACGGATGGCGAACGAACAATCTGGGGTGTGGGAGCGCTTGCGAAGCACTGCTTCGCATGCGCCCGAACGCCCGCCTCGCATCTGCAATGCGGATGCCGCTGCGACACGCGCGCACGCGCGTCTGATCCGATCACCGCAACACGCGAACCACGGAGTCACCGCCCCGCATGAAGATCCTCGACACCCGCGCCGACCGCGCGCCTGCCGACACCGACATGACGCCTGCCGGCGATCACTCTGTAGTGGATGGCCGGACCCGCGCCTTCCTGCCGCTCCGCGCTGCCGCCATTGCAGCCCTGGCCGCGGCGCTGGCGGCCTGTTCCGTGGCACCGTCGCCGGGCAGCGAGACCGGCGCGACGGGCGACGCGGGTGCCCGTGTGCTGGACGATTTCGAGGACCCGTCCGCCTGGACGGTGGTCACCTCCAACCAGGTCACCGGCACGCTGCGCAGGGTCGACGGCGAGGACGGCGGCGCGCTGTGCCTGGACTACGACTACAACGGCGTGTCCGGCCATGTGGGCATCCAGCGCGAGCTGCCGCTCGAGTATCCGGACAACTACCGCTTCGGCTTCCGGCTGCGCGGCGAGTCGCCGGCCAACGATCTGCAGTTCAAGCTGATCGACGCCAGCGGCGACAACGTGTGGTGGGTCAACCGGCCCAGGTACGATTTTCCGACCGAGTGGACGCAGGTCCAGTACCGCAAGCGCCATATCGACAAGGCCTGGGGGCCGGATCCGGACAAGACCTTGCGCGCGAGCCACAAGGTCGAGTTCACGATCTACAACAACGCCGGCGGCAAGGGCAGCGTGTGCTTCGATACGCTGACTTTCGAGCCGCTGCCGGCCGACGACGACTCGCCGCTGACCGCCAGCGCGGCCTCGACGACCACGCCCGATGGCACCGGCAAGGCGGTCGACGGCAATGCCGGCACCGCGTGGGAGGCCGGCGCCGCGCCACAGAAGCTGGTGCTGGATCTGGGCAAGGTGCGTGAGTTCGGTGCGCTGCGCCTGCAGTGGCTCGACGGGCGCCATGCGGCCGACTACACGGTGTCATTGTCGACCGACGGCGAGCAGTGGACGCAGGTGCGTGAGGTCGCCGGCGGCAATGGCGGCGTGGACTGGTTGTCGTTGCCCGAGTCGGAGGCCCGCTATGTCGGTCTGGACCTGCAGGCCGGTCCGGGGCAGGGCTTCGCGCTTGCCGAGGCGGCGCTGCAACCGGTCGCGGTGTCCAACCATCCCAACGATTTCCTCAAGGCGGTCGCGGCCGAGCGACCCAAGGGCCAGTTCCCGCGTGGCTTCAGCGGTGAACAGCCGTACTGGACGATCCTGGGTCTGGACGGCGGCACCGAGCAGGGCCTGATCGGTGAGGACGGTGCGATCGAGGTTGCGGCCGGTGGCTTCTCGATCGAGCCCTTCATCCGTGCCGGCGACGGTCTGGTGACGTGGGCCGATGCCCGGATCACCCAGTCGTTGCAGGATGGCTATCTGCCGATTCCGAGCGTGGACTGGGTCCACGACGCGGTGTCGCTGCGCGTGACCGGCTTTGCCCGCGGTACACCCGAGGCATCGCAGTTGGTCGCCCGCTACCGGTTGACCAACTCGGGCCGCCAGCCGCGCGATTTCCAGTTCGCGCTGGCGGTGCGGCCGATGCAGGTCAACCCGCCGACGCAGTTTCTCAACATCAAGGGCGGTGTGAGCCCGCTGCACAGGCTGGCCGTCGCGCCCGACCGGGTCAGCGTCGACGGCGTGCCGCGTGTGTTCGCACGCGAGCCGGCGCAGCAGGTGTTCGCGACGACCTTCGACAGCGGCATGGACATCGAGCATCTTGCCGCCGGTGCACTGCCGGCGACGACCGAAGTCGAGGACGCACAGGGGCTGGCCTCCGGCGCGCTGGTCTACACGGTGCGGCTCGAACCGGGCCAGGCGCGCGAGTTCGACCTACTGATCCCGATGACCGGCGCCGCGCCCTCGCTCGCCGGCGGCCAGTGGCAGCCGCAGGCCTGGCAGGACGAGATGGCGCGCACCTGGCACGGCAAGCTCGGCGAGGTCGGCATCGAGGTGCCCGAGGCCGGGCGCGATCTGGCCAACACGCTGCGCACCTCGCTGGCGCACATGCTGATTTCGCGCATCGGTCCGCGGCTGCAGCCGGGCACGCGCTCATATGCGCGCAGCTGGATCCGCGACGGCGCGATGATCTCCGAAGGCCTGCTGCGGATGGGGCGGCCGGAAGTCGTGAAGGACTACGTCGAGTGGTACACCCCGTACCAGTTCGACAACGGCATGGTGCCGTGCTGCGTGGACGACCGCGGCAGCGATCCGGTGCCCGAGAACGACAGCCACGGCGAGCTGATCTTCAACATCGCCGAGTACTGGCGCTACACCCATGACGACGCCTTCCTGACGCGCATGTGGCCGCACGTGCTCGGCGCATTCGACTACATGGAGACGCTGCGCGCCAGCGAGCGCACCGAGGCGAACCGCAAGGTCAACGAGGCCTTCTACGGCATGATGCCGGTCTCGATCAGCCACGAGGGCTACTCGGCCAAGCCGATGCACTCGTATTGGGACAACTTCTGGGCACTGCGCGGCTACAAGGACGCGGTCGAGATCGCACAGGCGCTGGGCAAGACCGAGGACGTGGCCCGGATGACCGCCGCGCGCGACGAGTTCCGCGCCGACCTCGACGCCTCGCTGCGCGCCGCGGCCAGGTTGCATGGGATCGACTATCTCCCCGGCGCGGCCGAGCTCGGCGATTTCGACCCGACCTCGACCACGATCGCATTGGCGCCCGGCGGCGAGCAGGGGCGGCTGCCCGAGGACCTGCTGGTCAACACCTTCGAGCGCTACTGGACGCTGTTCGCCGATCGCCGCGATGGCCGCAAGCCGTGGAAGGACTACACGCCCTACGAGTGGCGCAACGTCGCGGCGTTCGTGCGGCTGGGCTGGCGCGAGCGCGCCAACGAAGTGCGCGAGTGGTTCTTCGGCCATCGCGCGCCGCTGGCGTGGAACCAGTGGGGCGAGGTCGTCACGCCGACGCCGCGCACGCCGTTCTTCCTCGGCGACCTGCCGCACGCCTGGGTCGGGTCGGACTTCGTGCGTTCGGCGTTGGACATGTTCGCCTACGTGCGCGAGGTCGACGACAGTATCGTGCTGGCGGCAGGCGTGCCGGCCGACTGGTTCGACGGTATTGGGGTGCGGCTGCACGGCATGCGCACGCCGCAGGGCAAGCTCGGCTACCGGTTGCGGCGCGAGAACGACGTGCTGGCACTCGACGTCGATGCCGATGCCGGCCTGCCGCCCGGCGGCCTGGTGCTGCAGTGGCCGTATCCGAACGTGCCCGGGGCGACGACCATCGACGGCCAGGCGGCGCAATGGCAGGGCAACGAACTGCGCATCGCGCGCGCGGGTGCGCGGGTGCGTGTGCAGATCCCCGCATCGCCCTGAGCCACGACCGCACCCTGCATCATCCCCCGCGCTGCGCGACGCATCGCGGGGATCGCTGACATCACACGAGGAGACATCGGCGGGATGACCACCACCAGACTCGGCCGCGCGTTGCTGTGCGCGCTGGCCATTGCCGTTCCCGGCCCGGCGCTGACCGCGCAAGACGCAACGGCCGCGATGCCATGGATGGATCCGGACAAGTCGCCGGATGCGCGCGCCGCGCTGCTGGTTGCGGCGATGACCCAGGACGAGAAGTTCCAGTTGCTGCGCAGCCGCTTCGCGATCGGCGAGCACAAGCCGGCCGAGGCGCTGACCGCAGCCGGCTATGTGGCCCCGATTCCGCGCCTGGGCATCCCGTCCCAGGGGCTCGTCGATGCGGGCCTGGGCGTCACCAACCCGGGTGGTGCGCGCGAAGGCGACCATGCCACTGCGATGCCGTCGGGCCCGGCGACCGCATCGACCTGGAGCCGCGAGGTCGCATTCCTGGGTGGCCAGACGATGGGCCGCGAAGCGTGGCGGCAGGGCTTCAATGTGCTGCTGGCCGGCAGCGTCAACCTGCAGCGCGATCCACGCAACGGGCGCAACTTCGAGTACGCGGGCGAGGATCCGCTGCTGGCCGGCACACTGGTCGGCGAGTCGATCCGCGGCGTGCAGTCGCAGCACGTCCTCTCGACGATGAAGCACTACGCACTCAACGACATGGAGACGCATCGCAACTTCCACAGTGCGCAGATCGGCGATCGCGCGATGCACGAATCCGACCTGCTCGCGTTCCGCATCGCGCTGGAGATCGGCGAGCCGGGCTCGGTGATGTGCAGCTACAACCGCATCAATGGCGTCTATGGCTGCGAGCACGACGAACTGCTCAACAACGTGCTCAAGCGCGACTGGAAGTACCCCGGCTATGTGATGTCGGACTGGGGCGGCGTGCACAGCGCGTCGAAGGCGGCGCTCGCCGGGCTGGACCAGCAGTCGGCGGGCGAGGTGTTCGATAAGGCGGTGTACTTCGACCGCCCGCTGCGCATGGCCGTCGATGCCGGGGTTGTGCCGCAGGCGCGGGTCGATGACATGGCCCATCGCATCCTGCGCAGCCTGATCGCGGTCGGCGCGTTCGACCATCCGCCGCAGCGCCAGCCGCCCGACGCCGAACTCGACGCGGCGGGCTTTGCGGTCGCGCAGCGCACCGCCGAAGAGGGCGCCGTGTTGCTGCGCAATGTGGGCGAGCTGCTGCCGCTCGGCGCCGATGTGCGCCGGATCGCGGTGATCGGCGGCCATGCCGACCGCGGCGTGATCGCCGGCGGAGGCTCGTCGATGGTCGGCTGGACTTCGCGCGGGCCCAACGCGGTGCCGGGCGTGAAGCCGACCACCTGGCCCGGGCCGGTGATGTTCCAGCCGTCCTCGCCGTTGTCGGCCTTGCGCGAGGCGGCACCGCAGGCGCGCGTCGACTACGCCGACGGCAGCGACCGCGCCGCCGCGGCGCGGCTGGCGCGCGAGGCCGATGTGGCGATCGTGTTCGCGACCCAGTGGTCGGCCGAGTCGGTGGACCTGCCGGACATGCACCTGCCCGATGGCCAGGACGCGCTGGTCGAGGCCGTTGCTGCAGCCAATCCGCGGACGGTGGTGGTGCTGCAGACCAATGGCCCGGTCGAGCTGCCATGGGCTGAGCGCGTGCCGGCGATCCTGCAGGCGTGGTACCCCGGCATCCGCGGCGGCGAGGCGATCGCGCGCCTGCTGACCGGCGCGGCCAATCCGTCCGGGCGCCTGCCGGTCACCTGGCCGGTCGATGTCGCGCAACTGCCACGGCCGCACGTGCCCGGGCTGGGGTTCAATCCGCCGCAGAAGCCCGAAGACACGATCGATTACGACATCGAAGGTGCGAACGTCGGCTACCGCTGGTTCGCGGCCAAGGATCTGACGCCGCGCTACGCGTTCGGCTACGGCCTGTCGTATACCCAGTTCGCGCTGTCGGCCTTGACCGTGCATGCCGACGGCGATCGTCTGACCGCGCGCTTCGAGGTCCGCAACACCGGCGCGCGCGCCGGTGCGGCGGTGCCGCAGTTGTATGTGCACCTGCCCGAAGGCCATGCGACGCCGCTGCGACTGGCCGGCTGGGACAAGCTCGAGCTGCAGCCAGGCGAGTCGCGCCGCATCGAGGTGGCGCTGGCGCCGCGCCTGTTCGCCGACTACGACCCGGCCACGCGGAACTGGCGCATTCCCGCCGGCCGCTACCGCGTGGCGCTCGGGCAGTCGGCGGCAGACATCGCCGAGACGGCGACGCTGGACCTGCCGGAACGCACGCTGGACTGAGCGACGCGGCGAACTGCGCCCCCACCCCAGCCCTCCCCCGCGATGCGGGGGAGGGCGCAGCGACGCTGGACCTGCCGGAACGCACGTTGGACTGAGCGACGCGGCGAACAGCGCCCCCACCCCAGCCCTCCCCCGCGGTGCGGGGGAGGGGGCAGTGACGCTGGACCTGCCGGAACGCACGTTGGACTGAGCGATGCGGCGAACAGCGCCCCCACCCCAGCCCTCCCCGCGATGCGGGGGAGGGCGCAGCGACATTGGACTGCCGGAACGCACGCTGGACTGAGTGACGTGACGAACAGCGCCCCCACCCCAGCCCTCCCCCGCGGTGCGGGGGAGGGGGCAGTGCTACCGAGCCGCTACCTCCCCCGCAGGGCGGGGGAGGTCGGCGCCTCCGGCGCCGGGTGGGGGCACGGGCCTGCCCAAACGAGCTGCTAGGGTCGTCCCCAGTGGAGCGGCGGGCCCACGGTTGCTACCGTCCGGGTTCCAGGCCCGGCATTCGCTCCAGACCCGGGCGTCCGTCTCGCGGAGTTCGCCATGAATGCCCAGGTCTCGGCCCACCGTCCCTTCGATCCGCCGCCAGCTGTCGATACACTGCAGGGCGCGTCCCGCGACGCCGCCAATGCCGCTGTCGCCGGCATGGACGCCGCCGCGATCGATACGCTGCGCAGCGACGTACAGGCGCTGCCGGCCAGTGAGCGGCAGGGGCTGCTGAACGAACTGGTGACCCGGCTCGATGCCGGCAATCTGACGCGCCTGCACGATGTCTTCGGACAGGACGCGGTGGCGTCGGCCGTCGACATGCGCGCGCCGGCTGATGTTCGCGAGGCGTACCAGGCGACGTCGGGCGGGACGACGTCCGCGGCGTCCACCGCGGGCCCCGCGTTGCCGCCGATGGACATCGCGCGGATCGAGGCGCAGCAGCGCCAGCGGGCGCAGGATGATTTCGCGGCGGCCGGTCTCGACACCGGTGCGATCAGCGGGCCCTATCAGCTATCGGAGCTGGCCCGCACGCACGCGACCGAGCCTGCCTACCTCGCCGAACTGGTCCGGCTGGCGGACGATGCCGATCTGCTCGCGTCGGTCGTTGCGCCCCTGCACGGGCTCTACAGCCGCGATGCCGGTGGCGCGTACGCATTCGGCGGTGCCGATGGCGATGCCGCGCGCGAGGCCATGACGCATGCGCTCGGCGTCGCGGTCGAACGTGGTGTGCTCAGCGAGGGCGGCATTCGGCATGCTGCTGCCGACAACGCCGGCTGGGCGGATGTCGCGGGCAGGCTGGGCATCGACAACGTCGGGCGTACCCAGGCGAGCAGCGACGCGGCGACGACGCTCGAGTCGCTGGGCAAGGATTACGACGACGCCAAAAAGGCGGTCGACAAGCTCGATGAGGAACTCAACACGTTCCTGCTACGAGCCGGGCCACTGACGCCGGAGCAGCAGGCCGATTTCATCGAGGCGTTCCGTAGCGCCGAGGGCCATGCCGAGGTCTACGCGGCCGAGATCGAGGCGGGCAACGCACTGGCGCAGTACGTGGAGCAGCATCGCGACGCGTTGCTCGATAGCGCGATCCGCGATCCCGCGGTCGCCCAGCAGGTGGTCGACATGCTCGGCCGGCTGGCCGATTCGGGCCATGGCGAGATGGCACTCGAACTGCTGAGCGAGATCGGGGCTGCGCCGACATCGGCGCTGGGAGAGGCGTTCGCCGCGCACGCCGAGACCTTGCAGGGCGAGTTGTTCGAGCGGATCTCGAGCGCCGCCGCAGTCGAGATCGTCGGCAAGCACGAAGGCGACCTCGACGCCGCGATTGCCGAACTCAAGGCGCTGTTCGAGCCGTTCAAGGACGCGCACTCGCTGTTCAAGAACCTCAAGGGGGGCGTCGACAGCTTCGTCGAGGGCTTCCGCCTGCTCGAGCAGGCCGGCGACGGCAACTTCGACGCGCTCAAGAAGCTGGCCGATGGCTTCGCAGACGCCTCGCCGTTCCAGCGCGCATTGTCGGCAGCGGGTGTGGTCATCGGCGCAGTCAAGGCTGCCGAGAACGGATCGGACGGCCAATACCTCGAAGCGGTGCAGGGCTTCGCATCGGCAGGCGAGAGCGGTCTCAACCTGTTGGCCGGCGCGACCAAGCACTTTGCTGACGCGGGCCGGTTGGCGCAGTACGGCGATGACGCGGCACGCTTTGCGGCCTTCGCCACACGCTTGGCGCCCGCGCTGGGCGTGGTCGCCAGCGCGACCTCGATGGTGCTCAACGCGCAGAAGGCCGGTGAAAACCACAATGTCGGCTTTGCGATCGCCGCGATCGGCGATGCGTTCAGTGTGATGGGCAGTGCGGTGTCCGCATTTCCAGGCGGGCAAGTGCCCGGTGTGCTGGTCAACGCGATCGGCACCGTGATCTCGACCCTTGGCGGCTTCATCGGCGATGCCATCGACAAGCACCAGACACGCGAGGAGCTGCGCGGTTACCTGGAGGCTGCCGGTGTCGCGCCCGACGTGATCGAGCAGATGCTGTTCGCCGGCGAGAAGGCCCACGAAGTGGCCGCCGACCTCGGCCTCGATGCGAAAGAATTCCAGGCGTTGATCGCTGCGCATCCCGAGATCGCGGAATCGCCGGGCCATCTTGCCGCCTTCGCAGACCTCGCGACCGCGGCGGGGATTCCCTCCGATCAGGTGCAGGGCTTCGCCGACGCCCTGGCGCGAAGCAATCCCAACTTCGCCTGGGATCTGTTCGGCATCCAGTCGGCTTTGCCCACCTCGCCCTCTGACCGCGACGCGATGCTGCGCGATTATCTCGAAGCCAACTACCCGCAGGCCTTCGAACTGGCGAAGGCGGCGTCGCCGGAGCTGTTCGGCGACGCTGCGCAACAGCGCGAGAACGCACGGGCCGATTACGAGCGCGACGGCGCCAGCCCGAGTTTCGAACTGGCGCTGGCCAACAACCTCATCCGCAACGACGACCCGGCGTATCGTGCCGAGATGATCGGTCTGCTCGCGCGCGATGGACGTCTGGAGATGTGGGTCGACCACCTTGCCGGGTACGGCGGCAAATGGGCCGAGGCGGCAGCCTCGGCGATCGACGATGCCGTGGCGGCCGGCGTGATCGACCGCGCGACCGCCGACTCGCTCAAGACAACGCTGGGTTGATGCCACTGCCTGCGCGGCGGTCCTACCGCCGCGCACGGGCCTCAACGCCTCAGTACGTGTACTGCACCTGCACCCACAGCTTGTCGGTATCGGCGGTCCGCGTGGCATCGTCGCTGCGATAGCGCGCCAGCTTGAGCAGGCCGTTGAGGCCCTTCACGCCGGGAATCGCGTGCGCGTAGGACAGATCGACCTCGTTGCCGTAGTCGCCACCGCCGCGTTCGGGCGAGAAGTCGTGGTACCAGGCCTGCAGGCTGCCGCCGCCCAGCGGGACGGTCGCGCCGACGTAGCGGTCGACCACGCCGGCGGCGGGTGTGGTCAGGAATACATCCGCCCAGCCCTGGAAGGCATGCTTGGTCGCCAGCGGGGTCTGGAAGGCGCGGTTGCCGCTGCCGTCGCCGCCGCCGAGCGATTCGTAGCCGGCCTTGAACATCGTGCCGCGCCATTGGTAGCCCAGCTCGCCGAGTGCATAGCGGCTGTCGAGGTCCCAGGGGTTGTCGCCCAGATCGCGCTGGCGCGCGACTTCGGCCGCGTAGCGCCAGGCGCCGGACGCGCCTTCCAGACGCAGGCCGGTGGTGTGGCTGGACAGGGTGTCGAGCGGCGCGGTCGCCGACACTGCGATGCCGTCCAGATCGAGGCGGTAGTGGTAGGCCGTCGCCGACAGCGCCGGCGCGATGCGCAGGCCCGCCTGCAGCAGATGGCTGCGGCCGCCGATCTTCGCGGGGTTGGCGCGCGTGGCAAAGCGGCCGTCATCGGGGCCGAACACGGTGTGGATGCGGCCGATGACCGTGTAGTCGAATGTGAGCCGGTCGAGGGGCGCGAGCTGCAGCCGGACGGCGTCGTAGGTCTGCTCGTTCTGGCGCCAGCCGACGCCGCCGACAAAGCGCTGGTTGCCCAGGTTGATGCGCTGCCGGCCGAAGGTGGCACTGCCGCCGCCGAAGGCCCAGCGCACGAGGGCCTGGTTGACCGCGGCGCCATCGGGATCGGCGACCACGGGGTACGCGCGCTCGCCGTTGCGGGTGTCGTTGAAGCGGTCCGATCCCAGGTGGGCGACGCCATCGATTTCGCCGAGCGCCGACCAGCCGTGCCATTGCGGTGTCAGATAGCCCACGCGCGCGCGCAACGTGTGCGCATCGGCATCGCGCGCCAGGCCGTCCTGTTCGACGTGCTCGTAGCGATAGCGCAGGTCAAGGGACGGGCCAGGCGCGTCGGCGGCGACGGCGGCCAGGGGCAGGGTGGCGAGCAGCAGCGGCAGTGCGCGGCGATGGAGTGTGCGAGGCGTCATGTCAGTATCTTCGTGTGGGGTATGCGCACCTTCTGCCTCGGTGATGCGTGTCGCCATGATCTTGGTCAACGCAGCGGCATTGCGCGGCGCAATCGTTGAGGTGCGCGTGCATTGTTTTTCCGGGCCACCACGCAAAACGCCCCCGCCAGGGCGGGGGCGTCGGGCTCGCCCGGCGGGTGATCAGCCCTCGACGATCATGCGCGAACGCATTTCCAAGTGCAGCGCATGGCAGAAGTGCGTGCAGTAACACCAGTACACGCCGGGCTTGTCGGCGATGAACGTCACCGATTTGGTTTCCTGCGGATTGACGATGAAGTTGATGTTGTAGCGCGGGATGCCAAAGCCGTGGGTCAGGTCTTCCACCTTGTCGAGGTTGGTCAGGGTGAGCGTGACCTCGTCGCCTTTTTTGACCGTGAACTCGCGCAGCGCGAAGGCCGGTGCACGCGAATTCATCCGCACATGCACCTTGTTGCCGTTGCGTTCGATGCCGACATCGGCTTCGGTCTTCACCGCGTTGGGGAAATCATCGATGTCGTAGATCTGCCGCGTCTTGATCACCGAGGCATGGACCAGCAGCGCATCGTGCGGCTCGGGGTAGGCGGTGTGGTCGTGGATCAGCACCATCTTGTCGCCCGAGATGTCGATCAGCTGTTCGGTTTCCACATGCAGCGGCCCGACCGGCAGGAAGCGGTCCTTGGAGAACTTGTTGCCGGAGTTGAAGTACTTGCCGTCGGCGTTCTTCGTTTCGCCCATCGAGGTGTAGCCGTGGCCCGGCTGATAGTGCACATCGACGCTGTCGACGATCACCTTGGCGTTGGTATCGCCTGCGAACTGGGCAATGGCCGCATCGACATTCCACTTGACGATCTTGCTGTCGAGAAACAGCGTGGTGTAGGCGTTGCCGCGGCCGTCGAAAGCGGTGTGCAGCGGACCGAGGCCGACGTTGGGCTCGGCGATCACCGCATCGCGCGCGTTGGCCAGGCTGCCGGCGAACCACTGTTCGACCTTCGACAGGTCGATCACCGAGCAGGTCGGCGAGAGCTTGCCCGAGCACACGAAGTACTTGCCGTCCGGGCTTGCGTTCACGCCGTGCGGGTTCTTCGGGACCGGGACGTAGCAGGTCAGTGCCGTCTTCGGGTCCGCATTGGCCGCCTTGCGCCCATCGACCACGGGCACCTTGGATTCGCCGATGGTGGTGAAGCGACCTTCGGCGACCGCCGCCTCGATCCGTGCGACGTCGAAGAACACGCAGGCGTCGTGTTCGGCGGACATCATGTCCTCGTAGTGGATCCCGCCTTCAGTGTTGTACTGGTTCGACGCGGCATACTTGCCGTCGTAGGACGTGGCCACCAGATCCATGTTGCCGTCGACCCGGCACTGCCAGCGCACGTCCATCGTCTCGGCATCGACACACGAGAACAGGCAGCCGTACTTGTCGGGGGCATCCATGTCGCGGCCGTCGTTGGGCAGCGGGATGTGGAACTCGGCACCGGCGAACACCCGGGTGGTGTGATTGACCGAAGCGTCCACCGGATCGCGCTTGTCGGTGAAGATGCCGTGGTGGCCCTGCACATTCGGCAGTTCGGTGATGCGGTCGACCTCGAAGGTATCGCCGCGGATGCGGGCAATGCGGCTGTGCAGCTTGTCGTTGACCCAGAAGTACTTGCCGTCGTAGGTCCCGTCGGCGTACGACCCGTGCACGTGGTGCGTATCGCCGGTCCAGTACTTGAGCTGGCCATCGGGTCGCGTTCCCATGATCGCGCGCGATTCGTTGGTGATGCCCCAGCCGACCATGGGGTCGATGTTGAACACCGGAATGCGCTTGAGCGTACGCCCGGACGGGCACCCGTAGATGCGCATCTCGCCCGAATGGCCGCCCGACGAGAGCACGTAGTACTCGTCCAGCTTGCCGGGAGGAACTTCGTACCGGCCGTGGGGACTGTCGGCCGAAGCGGCTGTGCCCGACGTCGCGGTACCGGCGGCCGGTGCGCCGTCCTTTGCGCAGCCGATCAAGCTCAGGCCGGTGCCTGCGAGCCCGGCCAGCGCTGTGGTGCCGAGAAACTTACGTCTCCCGGGACTGTTCATTACGTCTTCGCTGCTTGTCATGACGCCTCCTGTGGGCATCGGGGATATGCGCGACGGAGTCTATGAACGGCCTATTCACTTTTCCCTGATCCAGATCAAGGTGAATCGGGTGTGAGGACGCCAATCTCTTGCTCGATGTCCGCAGCCCCGATGTGGCGCGTACATCGCCCAATCGTTTCTGGAGAAAGCAATGCGTCTGTCGTCGTCACGCCTCACTGTCTGCGCCATCCTAGGCTTCGCGTTGGCCGCCTGCGGCGGCGATCGGACTGCAACCACCGACTCGGCGGCGCCTGCACCGGCCAATGCTGAGGCATCCCCTGCACCCGCACCGGCCTCGCCCGACGTTGCGGCTGCGCCGGCTGCGGCGCCTGCTGCCGATGGTCCGGGCGCAGAGGTGTTCCAGAAGGCCTGCGCGCTCTGTCACGCCACCCCTGGCATGGGCGCGCCCGTGGTCGGCAACCAGGAGGACTGGGCGCCGCGCATCGCCAAGGGCACCGATACGCTGTATCAGCACGCACTCGAGGGCTTTGTCGGCGAGAGCGGTGCGATGCCTGCGCGCGGCGGCAATCCGGCGCTGTCGGACGAAGAGGTCAAGTCTGCGGTCGACCACATGGTGTCGAAGGCGCAGTAGCGCGGCAGACTGAAGGAGGGCGACGCGATGGCGACGCAACGCAGGCGGCATGCCTGCGCCAGGCGATTGGCCTGGCTCGTACTGGGGCTGTGGGTGGTCGTCGCCGGTGTCGCACACGCGGGCTCGTCCTACGAGGCCGAGCTGGCCCAGGCGCTGTTCGTTGATCCCGATCTGTGCCGGCACGCGCCGTGCGCGAGCGTGTTGCCCGACGCGCAGCGGTTCTCGTTGCGCGAGGGCAATCCGGCCTTCGTCCGCGGCGTGCGCGACGAGGCCGACGGCGAACGGACCGTCGGCTATGTGTTCTTGTCCACCGATGTGGCACCGGATGTGGTCGGGTACTCCGGCAAGCCGATCGTGACCCTGGTGGGCATGGACGCCGAAGGCCGTATTGCCGGTGCGCGCATCCTCAAGCACAGCGAGCCGATCCTCCTGGCCGGCATCCCCGAGTCGCGACTGGACAGCTACATCGCCCAGTACACCGGCACCCCACCGGGCGCACGCTACGAGCTCGGTCGCGCCGAGGGCGACCATATCGCGATGAAGGCGATCAGCGGTGCGACGGTCACGGTCATCGCCGAAAACCAGATGATCAGCCGTGGCAGCTACGCGGTCGCCCGCCAGGTCGGATTGATCGAGGCGGTGGCACGTCCACGGGCACGCTTCATCGAGGACACGGCGCCGCGCGACTGGGTAAGCCTGGTCGCCGAAGGCAGCGTGCAGCACCTGGTCGTCACGCCGGCGCAGGTCGGCGCCGACGATCGCGGCGAGCCGTTCATCGACCTGTGGTTCGGCTACCTCAATGCGCCCGCGGTGGGCATCAGCGTGCTCGGCGAGACGGGATGGCGCCGGCTGATGGACGAGCTGGGTCCGGACGACCATGCGATCTTCGTGATCGGCAACGGTGCCAGTTCGTTCAAGGGCTCGGCGTTCGTGCGCGGCGGCATCTACGACCGCATCCAGGTGTCGCAGTCCCCCGATCTGTACACATTCCGCGACAGCGACTATCGCAATCTCTACGCGGTCCAGGCTGCCGGCGCGCCGGCGTACCGCGAGTCGGGCATCTTCGTGCTGCATGGTGGCGGCTTTTCGGCTGCCTATCCCTGGCAGTTGACGTTCCTGGCCAAGCTCGACGGCAGCGACGCGTTTGCCAACTTCGATGCCGAGTACTGGTTGCCGGGGCGCTACCTGGAAGGCGGACGGCCGACGATCGACACACCGGAGCCCGCCTGGAAAAAGATCTGGCGTGCGAAGCGGTGGGAGATCGCCGCATTCGTCGCGCTGCTGCTGTTCACGTCCGCGTTCTACGCCACCCATCGGGTCTGGGCTGCACGCGCGCGTCGCACCGACAAGCGCTGGGTCCTGTGGCCGCATATCGCGGTCTGGCTGGCCGCGCTGCTGTTCGTGGGATTCGGGCAGATGGCGCAGCCCTCGGTGGTCCAGGTACTGACGCTGATCCACACCGTGGTCGAGGGCTGGCGCTGGGATCTGTTCCTCAGCGATCCGCTGATCTTCCTGTTCTGGATCTTCATCGCCATCACCATCGTGATCTGGGGACGCGGCGTGTTCTGTGGCTGGCTGTGCCCGTATGGCTCGCTGAGCGAGCTGCTGCACAAGACGGCCGGTCGACTGGGACTGCGGCGTTGGCAGTTCGCGCTGCCCGCACGCTGGCACCACCGACTGCGCTGGCTCAAGTACGTCGTGCTGGCGGTGCTGGTGGCCGCTTCGTTCCACTCGATGGCGCTGGCCGAGCGACTGGCCGAGGTCGAGCCGTTCAAGAGCACGTTCCTGGTCTATGCCTGGACCCGCAGTTGGCCGTTCCTGCTGTTCTGGGTCGTGCTGCTGGTCGCTTCGATGTTCATCGAGCGCCCGTTCTGCAAGTATCTGTGCCCGCTGGGAGCGGCGTTGGCGATTCCGTCGCGGTGGCGCATGATCGGCCTGCGGCGCAAGTCCGACTGCACCACCTGCAAGGCCTGCGCAGTGGGCTGCGGTTCGCAGGCGATCGATCCGCAGGGGCGGATCGACCCGAGCGAATGCATGCAGTGCCTGGATTGCATGGTGCTCTACCACGACGACCATGCCTGTCCGCCGCTGGCCAAGGAGCGCAAGCGCCGCGAGCGTGCCGGGCTGCCGCTGACGCCGATCGGCCGCGACGGTCATTTCATTCCGATCGAGGTGATCGAATGAGACCGGCATTGGCGCTGCTGCCGTGGTTGCTGTTGGGCGCGGCGTCCTTGCAAGCGGCGACGCTGCGCGTGGTCCCGGGCGAGCGTATCGCCGATGCCATCGCGGCCGCGCAGCCCGGCGACACGATCGAGATCGCGCGCGGCCGCTACCACGAGACGTTGCGGATCGATCGGCCGCTGACGCTGCGCGGCCTTGGCCGGCCGTCGATCAGCGGTGGTGGCCAGGGCGACGTGATCCGGGTGGTATCGCCGGGCGTGCGCATCGAAGGGCTGATCGTGCGCGACAGCGGCGACGATCTGGGCGCGCAACATGCCGGCGTCTACCTGCAGCCTGGCGCGCACGACGCGGTTGTGCGGGACTGCGATTTCGCCAATGTGCTGTTCGGTCTGTGGATCGAGAAGGCCGATCGGGTGGTGATCGAGGGCAACCGCATCACCGGCATGCGCCACAAGCTGTCGTCGCAGCGCGGCAATGGCATCCAGCTCTACAACAGCCAGCATGCGCAGATCCTGCGCAATCGCATTGCGTTCGCGCGCGACGGCATCTACGTCGACGTCTCGCACGATGCCCAGTTCATCGGCAACCGGCTGCACAACCTGCGTTACGGCAGCCACTACATGAATTCCTACCGCAACCTCTGGCGCGACAACGACAGCTATCGCAACCAGGGCGGGTTGGCGCTGATGGAGGTGCGCGAGCTGGAAGTGCGCGGCAACCGCACTTGGGACAATGCCGATCACGGCATCATGCTGCGGACGATTCAGGACTCGCGCGTGGAAGGCAATGTCATGGCCGGTAACGGCCGTGGCCTGTTCGTCTACGACGCCGAGTACAACGTGCTGCGCGGCAACCTCGTCCTCGGCAACCAAGTCGGGGTGCACCTGTGGGCGGGGTCCTACCGCAACGAGGTCGATGGCAACGACTTCATCGGCAATGGCGAACAGGTGCGCTATGTCGCATCGCGCGATGTGCAGTGGGGCCAGGGCGAGGGCAATTACTGGAGCGACTACCTGGGCTGGGATCAGGGCGGCGATGGCTACGGCGACACCGCCTTCGAGGCGAGCGACGCGGTCGATCGGCTGGTCTCGCGCTATCCCTTTGTACGGCTGCTCGACAGCAGTCCGGCGCTGCGCACGCTCAAGCTCGTTTCGCGCCAGTTTCCGGTGCTGCGCACACCGACCATCGTCGACGCGCGCCCGGCCATCCGGCCCCACCATCCCGAGTGGCGGCGCTGGCTCGAACGCGATGCGCGCACGCGCGGAGAGGCACCATGATCGAAATCGAAGCGGTAAGCCGGCGCTATGGCGCGGTTCTGGCGGTGGATCGAGTGGACCTGCAGATCGGCGCCGGCCGGATCTACGGTCTGGTCGGCCACAACGGCGCAGGCAAGAGCACGTTGATGAAGATGATGCTGGGGATCGTCGCGCCCAGCGCCGGTCGTCTGCGCATCGATGGCCGCGACGTCAGCGGGGCCGGGTTCCGCGCGCTGCGTCGCACGATCGGCTATCTGCCCGAGAACGTGGCGTTGTACGACAACCTCAGCGGACTGGAGACATTGCGCTTCTTCGCCCGGCTCAAGTCGACCGATCCGGCGCAGTGCGCACCGCTGCTCGAGCGGGTCGGGCTGGGCGCGGCTGCCGATCGCAGTGTGCGCGGCTACTCCAAGGGAATGCGCCAACGTCTGGGTTTTGCCCAGGCGTTGCTCGGCGCGCCGCGATTGCTGTTTCTCGATGAGCCCACCAATGGACTGGATCCGGTGGCCATCCACGGCTTCTACGACACCTTGATGCAGCTGCGCGCCGACGGCGCGACCGTGCTGATCAATTCGCACCTGCTGGCCGAGATCGAGTCGCGGCTCGACGGCCTGGCGATTCTCGCCAACGGGCGCTTGGTGGCCGAGGGCACCGTTGCGAGACTGTCTGCTGCCGCGCAGTTGCCCGCGCAGGCGCACATCGAGGTTCGCGGCGATCACGCCCCCATGGTCGCCGTGCTTGCCGCCGCAGGCTTCGATGCGCGCCCGGACAAAGACGGCAGTCTGCATTGTGCCGTCGCGCAGGCACGCAAGCCGGCGCTGCTCGCCGCATTGGCCGGGCAGGGCGAGCTGCTGGCCGGCTTTGCGCTGCAGGAGCCGACGCTCGAGGACATCTACTTGCGCCATCAGCGCGACGCGGAGGCGGCATGAGACTGGATTGGCAATGGCGCCCCACGCTTGCAGTGGCGGGCAAGGAATTCCGCGATCGGGTCCGTAACCGCTGGGTGGTTGCCGTCGCGGTGGTGTTCGCGGCGTTCGCGCTGCTGATTGCGTACTTCGGCGGCGCGCAGGGCGGGGAGGTGGGCTTTCGCGGCATCGCGGTGACGGTGGCCAGCCTCACCAGTCTTGCGATCTATCTGGTGCCGCTGATCGCGCTGCTGCTGGGATTCGACGCAATCGTGGGCGAGCGCGAGCGCGGCACGCTCGATCTGATGCTGTCGATGCCGCTCACCCGTGCCGAGATCCTGGTCGGTAAATACCTGGGCCTGGCCGGCGCGCTGTCGCTGGCCACGCTGGGCGGTTTCGGCGCCGCGCTGCTGCCACTGCTGGGCCGCCTCGATGGCGCGGGCGTGCGGATGTATCTGGGCTTTGTCGGCAGCACAGCGTTGCTGGGTCTCGCATTCCTGAGCCTGGCGGTCTTGATCTCGACGCTGGCGCGCGAACGCGCGCGGGCATCGGGCGCGGCGATCGCGACCTGGTTCGGCTTTGTGCTGGTGTTCGATCTCGCACTGCTCGGTGTGCTGGTCGCGACCGCGGGCCGCGGTGCCTCGGCCTGGGCGCCTTACGTTTTGTTGCTCAACCCCGCCGACGTGTTCCGCGTGCTCAACCTCTACGGCAACGACGCGCTGCGTGGCGCCTTCGGGCTCGGCACGCTGCTGCCGCAGCACTGGAACGACCCCATCCTGCTGTGCGGCGCGATGCTGGCCTGGATCCTCGCGCCGCTCGGCCTTGCTCTGTGGAGATTCCGATGACCCTTCGTTCGTACTGGACCCCCGCGCTGCTCGCGCTGGGCCTGACCCTGGCCGCATGTGCGCCGGCAACCGTCGGCGGCGCAAGCGATCCGACGGCCGATGCGTCCTGCGAGCTCGACGGCATGCTGCTTGCCGATTATCCCGGCCCGAAGGGGCAGATCCGCTATGCCGATGGCGGCGTTGCCTGGTTCTGCGACACGATCGAACTGCTGTCGCTATACCTGGCGCCCGAGCAGGTGCGCGCAGTCGCCGGTGCCTACACCCAGGACATGGGTGCCGCTGACTGGGACGCGCCCAAAGGGCATTGGATCGCGCTGGACAGCGCCTGGTTCGTCGCCGGCGCCGATCTGACCGGCAGCATGGGGCCCACCCTGGCCAGCTTCGCTCAGCGCGAGGCCGCCGAGGTCTTTGCCCGCGCGCATGGCGGCCGGGTACTGGCGTTCGCCGAGATCACCCCCGACCTGGTGCGGCTCGATGGCGGCATGCACCTGGACCATGGCATGTGAGGCCTGACGCGATGGACCCGTTCTTCACCGGTATGGCACCGGACACTGCACTGGAACTGGCCGAGCTGTCCCGGCGCATGTACGCACTGCGCGAGACCCGCAAGGGCCTGCTTGCCAGCACCGGCGAGGCCGACGCCGATGCGTTGCTGGCCGCGCTGCGGGCGGGACGGCTACCCGAGCATCCGGCCTACGACAGCTGGCTGTCGGTCATCGTGCTCGAGCGTGCGGAGGTGGCGCTGCGCACGCGCATCGATTGGCGATGTCGCCATCCGCGCGCCGAAGCGCCGAGCGGCGCGGACGACGACAGTGGTTTGTCGGCCTTGCTCGCCGAAGTGTCGGTGCCCGAAGCGTTCGCGTCGGTCCAGGTGCATCCCGACGGCGTGTCGTTCGTCGGGCCCGGCGGCCTGAACGTCGTGGCGCGCATCGCTTGGGCCCACGACTGGGCAGTGGAGTGGCATCTGGATGGGCGCAGCTGGCGGCTCGATACCGCGCCGGTCGCGCATCCCGATGTCGCCACGCGCGCGCACCTGCATCGCCCCGATGGCACCGTGGTGGCCGATCCATTGGCGCTCGAGACCGACAATGCAGCGGTCGTGCTGCAGACCGTGCTCGATGCGCTTGCGCGCGACGCGCTGCGGTAGCGGCCGATGCGTGATCCGGCAACGACGCGCGTCCAACCCGACCGGTGGCGTGCGGCCCTCGCACTGGTGCTGCTGACCGTGCTCGCAGGCGCTGCGGTGCTGGGGTTGCGCCCTGCGGTGCGCATGCAGGCCGAGTACCTGGTGTTCGGCTCGCGCGCCCGGGTCGATGTGGTTGCCGCCGACCGCGAACGGGCCGAGGCGGCACTCGCGGAGATCGGCGGGGTGCTTGCCGAGGACCATCGGCGCTGGCACGCCTGGGAGCCGAGCGCGCTCACGCAACTCAACCAAGCGCTTGCTGCGGGCCGCAGCGTGCGGCCCGAGCCGGATCTGCTGGAGATGATCCGGCTGGCCCTGGTTGGCTATACGCGCAGCGGCGGCCTGTTCGATCCGGCCGCCGGCCGCTTGATCGGGGCCTGGGGATTCCACACCAGCGACTACCCGGTACGCACCGCAGCGCCCGATGCCGCGCAGCTCCAGGCGCTGCTGGCCCAGCGGCCGAGCATGGCCGATATCGAGGTGACCGACACGGGGCGCGTGCGCAGCCGAAATCCTGCAGTGGCCCTCGATCTCAACGCGATGGCCGAGGGCTATGCCGCGTTGCAGGTGCAGCGGATCCTGGCGCGCCATGGCATCGACGATGCGCTGGTCTACATCGGCGGCTTCGTGCTTGCCGTCGGAGACGACGACGGCAAGCCGTGGCCGGTCGGCATTCGGGCGGCGGACGGCATGCTCGGCACGCTGGCGTTACAAGACGGCGAGGCCCTGGCGTCGTCGGGCGATTACGAGCGCCATCGCGATGGCACGGCGCAGGGGCACATCGTCGATCCGCGCGACGGCCGCCCGCAGCGCGCCAGCGCAGCAGCCAGCGTGCTCGCGCGCGACCCGGTCATGGCGGACATCGCGGCGACGGCGTTGATGGTGGCCGGTCCCGAACGCATGGTGCGTGTGGCGCACGACATGGGGCTGCGCTGTATCGCGGTGCAGGACCACGACGGTCGTCTGCACCTGTCGCCCGCGCTCGCTGCGCGGTTGCAACTGACGGCGCCGACGGCCCAGCCGGTCCGGATGGCCGAGATCGACGATGGGCCCTGTTAGGGCGCCACCGTCATCCAACGCCACTCAGGCGGTACGCGCCTCACGCACGATCGCCGCGGCCTGCGCAGAGGCCTCACGCACGCGCGCGTAGTCGCCGGCGGCCAGCCAGGCCTTGTCGAGCATCCACGAGCCGCCCACGCACAGCACGTTCGGCTGCGCCAGGAACTCGGCGGCGTTGGCAGCGGAAATACCGCCGGTCGGGCAGAAGCGCATGTCCTGCACCGGGCCTGCGAGGCCCTTGAGCATCGCCAGGCCGCCGACGGCGTTGGCCGGGAACAGTTTGCAGTTGCGGAAACCCAGGTCGCGCAGGGCGAGAAACTCGGTCGGGGTGGCGGCACCCGGCACCGCCGGCACTGCGGCCTGCGCCAGGGCCTCGGCCAGGCGCGGGGTCGTGCCCGGGGTGACGAGGAAATCGGCGCCGGCATCGATCGAGGCGCGGATGTTCTCGGCGTTGAGCACGGTACCGGCGCCGATGACGATCTCCGGACGCTCGCGCTTGAGCATGGCCAGGGCGTCGATCGCGATCGGCGTGCGCAGGGTCAGTTCCAACGTGGTCAGGCCGCCTTCGAGCAGGGCGTCGGCGAGTGCGCGGGCCTGGTCGAGCGTATCGACGGTGATCACCGGCAGCACGCCGGCAGCCCGCAGCAGCTCGGCGGCACGCTGCTGGCGGTCGGACATCGGGGAAGCGTGAGGCATGAGGTCAGTTGTCCTTTTCGGCATGCGGCGCATCGGCGGCGGCACCGTCGGCGCCCAGATCGTACTCGGCGTCGTAGTCCCACACCGCGCCCTGGATCGTCGGCGGTCCGCAGGAGATCGACAGGGCGCCCTGGTCGGCCGGGGAGACGTTGGCGCGGTTGAAGGCGAACAGGTTGCGACCGAAGTCGGTCGGCGCGGGTGCGGTGTCGGGTGCGGCCTCGCGGCGCTGCCACTCGTCGGCATCGACCAGCGCTTCGAGAATGCCGGCCTCGCCGTCCAGGCGCACGATGTCGCCCTCGCGCAGGTAGGCCAGCGGGCCGCCCCGCGCGGCTTCGGGGGTGACGTGGATCGCCGCGGGAATCTTGCCCGACGCGCCCGACAGGCGGCCGTCGGTGACCAGCGCCACCCGGCGGCCCTGGTTCTGCAGCATCCCCAGCAGCGGTGCGAGCGAATGCAGTTCGGGCATGCCGTTGGCCTTCGGCCCCTGGTAGCGCACGACCGCAACGAAATCGCGCGGCAGCGCGCCGGCCGCATGCAGGCGGTTGAGCGCCTGCGGGGCATCGACGACGACGGCCGGCGCCTCGATCGTGCGGAACTCCGGCTTGACCGCCGAGAGCTTGATCAGCGCGCGCCCGAGGTTGCCGCGCAGCAGCCGCAGCCCGCCCTGGGCCTCGAATGGCGCCGAGACCGGGCGCAGCACCGCATCGTCCGCGCTGGTGGCGATGCCCGGCGTGTACACCACGCGGTCACCGTCGACCTTGGGGTCGTCGCAGTAGGCGCGCATACCGCCGGCAACGACGGTCGGGATGTCGTCGTGCATCAGCCCGGCGTCGAGCAGTTCGCGGAACACGAAGGCGTTGCCGCCGGCGGCGTGGTAGCGGTTCACGTCCGCCTCGCCGTTGGGATAGACCCGCGCCAGCAGCGGCACCACCTGCGAGAGCGCGTCCATGTCGTCCCAGGTCAGCACGATGCCGGCCGCGCGCGCGACCGCGATCCAGTGGATCGTGTGGTTGGTCGAGCCGCCGGTGGCCATCAGCATCGCGATCGCGTTGACGATGGCGCGCTCGTCGATCAGTTCGCCCAGCGGTCGGTAGTCCTCGCCCAGCGCGGTGATCGCCAGCGCACGTGCGACCGCTTCGCGGGTGAACGCTTCGCGCAGTGGCGTGCCCGGGTTGATGAAGGCCGCGCTCGGCAACTGCACGCCCATCGCCTCGAGCAGGGTCTGGTTGGAGTTCGCGGTGCCGTAGAAGGTGCAGGTGCCGGGCGAGTGGTAGGACTGCGCCTCGACCTCCAGCAGCTCGGCGCGCGTGGCCTCTCCGGCCGCGTAGCGCTCGCGCACCTCGGCCTTGGTCTTGTTCGGCACGCCGGGCGTCATCGGCCCGCCGGGCACGAACACCGCGGGCAGGTGCCCGTAGGCGAGGGCGCCGATCAGCAGGCCCGGCACGATCTTGTCGCAGATGCCTAAGTACAGGCTGGCGTCGAACATGTCGTGCGACAGGCCGATCGCGGTCGCTTGGGCGATCACGTCGCGCGAGAACAGCGACAGTTCCATGCCGGCGCGGCCCTGGGTCACACCGTCGCACATCGCCGGCACGCCGCCGGCGACCTGCGCGGTCGCGCCGAGCGCGCGCGCGGTCTGGCGGATGAACTCCGGATACGGCTCGTAGGGCTGATGCGCCGAGAGCATGTCGTTGTAGGCGGTGATGATGCCCAGGTTCGGCGTCGGCTCGTTGCGCAGGCGCAGCTTGTCGGTCGGTCCGCACCCTGCAAAGCCGTGGGCGAGGTTGGCGCAGCTCAGGCGACCGCGCAGCGGACCGTCGTCGCGCATGCGCGCGATGCCGTCCAGATACGCGCGACGCGACGCGGCGCTGCGCTTGCGGATGCGCTCGGTGACGGAATGCAGAACGGGATGCAGGCTCATTGGCGGCGGCGATGAGACGAAAAGGAGGGAAGGGGCGCCCGGATGCGCGGACGCGGCGCGCGGATGCCGTCGATCACGGGCACCAGTGCACGTGCAAGTCTGCGCCGGGCACGGTCAAGGCGATGCGTGCCGGGTACTCGTGGACGTCGTCGCTGCGCAACAGTTGCTCGAGCAGCGCGCGCTTGCGTTCGCCGCGGATCAGCAAGATCCGCGTGTGCGCCGGCGCCAGGCCCGCCGGCGTCAGGCTGATGCGGCGGGCCCAGCGCTGCGCGCCCGGGCAGCCGGTCGCATCGACGCCGACGTACGGCGTGGGCGCGGCCAGAGCGGCGTCGAGATCCTGCATGCCGGGGAACAGCGACGCGGTGTGGCCGTCGTCGCCCATGCCCAGCACCACGACGCCGGCCGGCTGGCGCGCATGCAGGTTGGCGGTCGCCAGCGCCTCGTCGAACGGACGGCCGGCGCGCGTGATCGTCTCCAGCCGCGCCTGTTGCGCCTTGTTCTGGATCAGCGTCTCGCGCACCAGGCGCGCATTGCTGTCCGGGTCCTCGGGCAGCAGCCAGCGTTCGTCGACCAGCGCGACATCGACGTTCTCCCAAGGCAACGGCGACTTCGACAGCGCGGCGTAGACCGGGCCTGGCGTCTTGCCGCCCGACAGCAGCAGGCGCGCACGCGGCCGCTCGCGCAGGTCGCGTGCGATCGCCGAGGAAATCGCGATCGCGGCCCCCCAGGTCCACTGGGTGGCCGAGTCGTAAGCGTGCAGGTGCATGCGGCCATCGTGACCGATTCGGGCCGTGTTGCCAAAGCCGTCGGCGTGCTCGGCGGTCACGGCGCGGCCCTGCGCACGGCGATCGCCGCCGCGCCGAGCAGGCCGGCGTGCGGGTGCAGCACCGCCAGGCTCGGGACGCGGCCCATGTTCGGCGAGAAGCGGCCCTTGTGCTCGAAGCGCTGGCGGAACCCCGAGTGGCGGATCGACTCGAGCATCTTGGGCACCAGTCCGCCGGTCAGGAACACGCCGTCCCAGGCGCCGAGGGTCAGCACCAGGTCGCCGGCGATCGCGCCGAACACGGCGCAGAAAATGTCCACTGCGCGTGCGCACAGCGGGTCGCCGGCCTGCGCGCGGGTGGTCACGTCGGAGGGCTGCAGCGGACCCGGGTCGACCCCGGCGATCTCGCACAGCGCGTGGTGGATGTTGACCAGGCCCGGTCCGCAGATCAGTCGCTCGTTGGACACCCGCCCGAACTGCGCGCTGAGCCGCTCGAGGATGCGGGTTTCTTCCGGCGTGCCCGGCGGGAAGCTGACGTGGCCGCCCTCGGTCTCGAGCGGGTAGTAGCGGCCGTCGCGGACCACCAGTGCCCCCACGCCCAGCCCGGTGCCCGGGCCAATCACCGCGTAGGTGCACGGCGTGTCGGCGCGCTCGGGCACCGCCCACTGCACGCCGCCGATCGCGGTGTAGTCGCCGGGCTGCAGCAGCGGGATCGCCATCGCCTGCGCGGCGAAGTCATTGACCAGTTCGACATCGTCCAGCCCCAGGCGTTCGCGGGTGCGCCGGCGCGAGATCACCCAGGGGTGGTTGGTGATGCGCGCCTCGTCGCCGTCAACGCGTCCGGCCACGGCGAACACGCCGCAGCGGATCCGCGCATCGCCGACATGGCCGATGGCCTGCAGATAATGCTGGGCGGCGTCGGCCAGCGATGGGAAATCGGCGACCGCAAAGCCCTGCACGGTGTCGAGTTGCAGCGGCGTTGCGCTGGCGGTGTCGGCCAGCGCGAAGCGCGCATTGGTGCCGCCGATGTCGGCGAGCAGGGCGAGCGAAGCGTCGGTCACGACTTGCGTCCGTTGTGCGTGGTGAGGGTGCGCGGCAGGAACGGCACGGCCTCCGCCGGTCCCCAGGACCCGGCCGGATAGTCGTGGACCGGCGTGCCGGCCTGGCGCCAGGCCTCGCTGACGCTGTCGATCCAGCGCCACTGGGCCTCGACTTCGTCGTCGCGCACGAACAGGGTCTGATCGCCCTTGAGCGCGTCGATCATCAGCCGCTCGTAGGCAATGCGGCGCTTGGGCGGCAGCATCGCGAGGTCCAGCGACATCGGCTGCAGCTCGTTGGCGCTCCATTCCGACGCCGCCAGGCTGCCCATCAGGCCGAGCTCGATGGTCTCCTCGGGCTGCAGCCGCACGCGCAGCTGGTTGGCGCGGGCGCGCTTGCGCTCGTCGGCCCCGAACAGCCAGTGGGTGACCGGCTTGAAGGTGACCACGACCTCGGTGGTGCGCGAGGGCATGCGCTTGCCGGTCACCAGCCGGAACGGCACGCCGGCCCAGCGCCAGTTGTCGATCCAGGCGCGCAGGCCGACGAAGGTCTCGACATCGTCCCGGTGGCTGAAGCCCTTGACCGCGCGGCCGTCGACCACGCCGTCGCGGTAGCGGCCGCGGATGCTGTCGGCGTTGGCGGCCGACGGTGACATGGGCCGCAGCGCGCGCAGCACCTTGCGCTTCTCGTCGCGGATCGCGTCGGGGTCCATCGCCGCCGGCGGCTCCATCGCGATCAGCGCGAGCAGCTGCAGCATGTGGTTCTGCACCATGTCGCGCAGCGCGCCGTAGTCGGCGTAGTAGCCCTCGCGGCCATCGACGCCGGCGGTCTCGGCGACGATGATGTCGACCGACTCGATCCAGCGCCGTTCCCAGACCGCTTCGAACAGCGTATTGCCCAGCCGCAGCGCCAGCAGATTCTGCACCGGCGCCTTGCCCAGGTAATGGTCGATACGGAAGATCCGCGACTCGTCGAGCGCGGCCTTGAGCGTGGCGTCGATCTCGCGCGCACTGGCCAGGTCGTGACCGATCGGCTTTTCGAGCACCAGCCGCGACGGCGGCTCGAGCAGCCCGGCGGCCTTCAGGCCGCGGCAGGCGGAGGCGAACAGGTTGGGCGGCGTGGAGAGGTAGCTGACGGCCGGACGGTCGGCGAACGGCGAGAGCGCCTGCGCCATCGCCTCGGGATCGGACAGGTCGGCCGGCACGTAACGCACCCGGCGCAGCAGCTCGTCCAGCGTGGCGGCCTCGTAGTCGTCGCCCAGACGTTCGCGCAGCCAGCCGCGGAAGCTCTCGTCGTCGTGTTCGCTGCGCGCGATCGCCACGACCCGGAAGTCGGCCGGCAGCAGCCGGTCGCGCAGCAGGTGCAGCAGGGACGGGAACAGGTAACGTTGCGCCAGATCGCCGGTGGCGCCAAACAGCAGCAGAGTGTCGTGCATGGACGCCTGGTTCGCCTCGTGTTCACGGAAAGGGGAATCGTGAAGTGTGTCGTGCAATCGCCCGCAACCGCAATGCCTCCGCCAAGCGCGCCGCGCAGCGACGGACCGGCCGGGGCGCGCGGCGGCGATCGCGGTTGCTGCGGCGATCGCCGGCTGGCGTGTAAACGATTACATGCCAGAATAGCGTATTGCGTCCTCGATGCACGGCCCGGCCGGGGCATCGTTCACGCGCTTCCAATCACGATCCATCCGACAGTGGGAGACGCCATGGCGAAGGTGCGGTTCGACGCGGTACGCAAGGTCTATCCCAACGGGTACGTGGGTGTGGCGGGCGCCAGTTTCGAGGTCGCCGACGGCGAGCTGCTGGTGCTGGTGGGCCCGTCTGGCTGCGGCAAGTCCACCTTGCTGCGGATGGTCGCCGGCCTGGAGGCGATCAGCAGCGGCACGCTGACCATCGGCGATCGGGTGGTCAACGACATCGCACCCAAGGATCGCGACATCGCGATGGTGTTCCAGAGCTACGCCCTGTACCCGCATATGAGCGTGGCCGAGAACCTCGCCTTCGGGCTGAAGCTGCGCGGCCAGGACAAGGCCGACATCGCCGCGCGCGTGGCCGAGGCCGCGCGTGTGCTGGAGCTCGACAAGGTGCTCGATCGCAAGCCGGGGCAACTGTCGGGCGGCCAGCGCCAGCGCGTCGCGCTGGGCCGGGCGCTGGTGCGCCAGCCACAGGTATTCCTGCTCGACGAGCCGTTGTCCAACCTCGACGCCAAGCTGCGTGCCGGCATGCGCGTGGAGATCGCGCGGCTGCACCGCGCGCTGGGCACCACCATGATCTACGTCACCCACGACCAGATCGAGGCGATGACGCTGGGCCAACGCATCGTGGTGCTCAAGGACGGGCAGATCCAACAGATCGACACCCCGATGGCCCTGTACGAAAAGCCCGCCAACCTGTTCGTGGCGACCTTCCTCGGCAGTCCGGCGATGAATGTGCTGCGCGGCCATTTGCAGCACGGCGAGGCCGGCTGGAGGCTGGCGCTGGGCGACGGCACGGTGCTGGCGCTGGGCGCGGCCGGGTTGCCGCCGGCCTGGGCCGGCCGCGAGGTCGATCTGGGCATCCGACCCGAGCATCTGGTGCCGGCCGACGCCGCCCAGGCCGGCTTGGCGCCGGTGGTGGAGGTGGTCGAGGCGGTGGGCAGCGAGGTCTTCGTGAACCTGCGCCTGGGCGACCGCCCGCTGATCGCTCGGCTGCCGCCCGACCGGGTGCCCGTGCCGGGCGAGACCCTGCCGCTGGCGATCCCGGCCGGGCGCGTGCACGCCTTCGACGTGGAGACCGGCGCCCGCCTGGTGCCCTAGCGCGGCGCCCCGCGGCCCAACGGGGCCCCAAGCGCGGCGCCGGGTCGGCGGCGCGATCCCGGGGCGCTGGCTATACTGGCTGCTTGTGCGCGCGCGGCGCGCGGCCCGCCGTGCGTCAGCATCGCCGGGCCTGCGTGTCGCGTGCGTCCCCGCCGTTCCATGACCCGGCGCCGGCCCGCCGGCGCCACGAGGCCCCCGACGCCCGCATGCGCCTGTCCACGATCAAGCTCGCCGGTTTCAAGTCCTTCGTCGACCCGACCACGCTGCACCTGCCGACGAACATGACCGGCGTCGTCGGGCCGAACGGGTGCGGCAAGTCCAACATCATCGACGCGGTGCGCTGGGTCATGGGCGAGTCCTCGGCCAGCCGCCTGCGTGGCGACTCGCTGACCGATGTGATCTTTGCCGGGTCGACCGCGCGCAAGCCGGTGTCCCAGGCGATGGTCGAGCTGATCTTCGACAACAGCGACCACACCATCAGCGGCGAGTTCGCCGCGTTCAACGAGATCTCGGTCAAGCGCACCGTCAGCCGCGACGGCCAGAGCGGCTACTACCTCAACGGCACCAAGTGCCGCCGCCGCGACATCACCGATCTGTTCCTGGGCACGGGCCTGGGCCCGCGCAGTTACTCGATCATCGAGCAGGGCATGATCAGCCAGGTCATCGACGCCAAGCCCGAGGACCTGCGCATCTATCTCGAGGAAGCGGCCGGTATCTCCAAGTACAAGGAGCGCCGCAAGGAGACCGAGACCCGGATCCGGCATACCCGCGAGAACCTCGAGCGGCTGGGCGACCTGCGCGAGGAGGTCGGCAAGCAGTTGCAGCACCTGGCCCGTCAGGCCCGCCAGGCCGAGCAATACACCGCGATCCAGGCCGAGCGCAGGATCCGTGATGCCGAGTGGAAGGCGCTGGAATGGCGCACGCTCGATTCGCGCCTGCGCGCGTTGCGCGAGGGCCTGGCGCAGGAGGAAACCCGGCTCGAGCAATTGATCGCCGAGCAGCGCGAAGCCGAGCGCGAGCTCGAGACCGGGCGCGAGCGGCGCCACGAGGCGGCCGAGGCGCTCAACCGCGCCCAGGCCGAGAGCTACGAAGTCAGCGGCGCGCTCGCGCGGATCGAACAGCAGATCCAGCACCAGCGCGAACTGTCGGCGCGCCTGCTCAAGGCCCGCGACGAGGCCCAAGCGCAGTTGGCCGAGATCGGCGCGCATATCGATCAAGACCAGTTGCGGCTCGACACCCTGCACGAGCACATCGCCGAGGCCGAGCCGCAGCTGGCGCAACTGCAGGACGAGGACGCAATCCGGCAGGACGCGCTGCGCGATGCCGAGACCGCACTCGCCGACTGGCAGGCCCGTTGGGAGGCGCACAACCGCGAGCAGGGCGAGGCCGCGCGTGCCGGCGATGTGGAACGCACGCGTGTCGACTATCTCGACCGCCAGGCGCTGGAAGCCGGGCGCCGGCGCGAGCAATTGCAGGCCGAGCGCGACGGCCTCGACCTCGATGCGCTGAATGAGGCTTTCGAGGACATCCAGCTCCGCCACGAAGACCAGAAGGCCGCCCTCGACGCGCTGGGCGAGTCGCTGGAGGCGCGCAAGGAGGCGGCGGTCGAACTGCAGGACGCCCAGCGCGTCGCGCAGGAGGAACTGTCGGGCGTGCGCAAGCGCGCGCAGGAAGCCCGCGGCCGACTGGCGTCGCTGGAAACGCTGCAGCATGCGGCGCTCGGCCAGGAGCAGGGCGCGGCGGTCGAGTGGCTGCGCCAGCGCGGGCTCGATTCGGCCGCGCGCGTGGGCGAGCGGCTGCGCGTGGAGGCCGGCTGGGAGTTCGCGGTCGAGAGCGCGCTGGGCCAGCTGATCGAGGGCGTGCTGGTCGATGGCGACGGCGTGCCCGCCGAACTGGTCGACGCGCTCGGCGAACTGGGCGAGAGCCGGCTGGCGCTGGTTGCTGCCGACGAGGCGTCGGCGCAGTTCGCGCCGACCTCGCTCGCGGCCCGGGTGCAGGGCCCGCTGGCGATCCGGCGGCTGCTCGCGCGTCTGCATGTCGCCGACACCCTGGACCAGGCACGCGCGCTGCAGGCCGGGCTGGGCGAGCACGATTCGGTCATCACCCGCAGCGGCGAGCGTTTGGGCGCGGGCTGGGTGCGGGTGTCGCGCTCGGGCGCGGCCAAGCAGGGCGCGCTGCTGCGTGAGCGCGAGATCCAAGCGCTGCGTGAGGAGATCGCCGCGCTGCAGGACCAGGAACACGAGCTGGAGCGCGGGATTGCCAGCGGCCGCGACCGCCTGCTCGCCGCCGAGCAGCAGCGCGAGGAGGCGCAGCGCGCGCTGTACCTGGCCCACCGTGGCGTGTCCGAACTCGCCGGCCAGGTGCAGAGCCAGCAGGGCCGGGTCGAGGCCGCGCGTACCCGCATCGCCCGCATCGATGCCGAGCTCGCGCAGCTCGACGAGACCCTGGCCCAGGCCGCGCAGCAGGCGCGCGAGGCCCGCGCCCGGCTCGAGGATGCGGTCGGCAGCATGGGCGATCTGGAGACCGTGCGCGCCGCGCTCGAAGCCGAGCGTCGCAGCCTGACCGATGCCCGCGACGCCGCCCGCGCGGCGGCGCGCGAATCCCGCGATACCGCGCATGCGCTCGCGCTGACGCTCGAGTCGCAGCGCGCGCAGGTCGCCTCGCTGACCCAGGCGCTGGCGCGCATGGGCGGCCAGCGCGGCCAGCTCGACAACCGCCTGGGCGAACTGTCGGCGCAGCTGGCCGGCGGCGACTCGCCGGTCGAGGCGCTTGAGGACCAGCGCCAGGTCGCGCTGGAGGAACGCGTGCGCACCGAGCAGGCACTGGCGCAGGCGCGCTCGGCGGTCGAAGGCATCGACAACGAACTGCGCACCTACGAGCAAGTCCGCCAGCAGCGCGATGCGCAGGCGCTGACTCAGCGTGAGGCGATCGGCCAGCGCCGGCTCGACCAGCAGGCGCTGGTCATCGCTGCCGACCAACTCGCCGCCCAGGTCGTGGAGGCGGGCTTCGTCGTCGACGACCTGCTCAACGGCCTCGACGATGCGGCCAACGCCAAGGACTGGGAAAAGATGGTCGCCGACTTCGATGCGCGCCTGCGGCGCCTGGAGCCGGTCAACCTGGCGGCGATCGCCGAGCATGCCGAGGCCGCGCAGCGCAAGGAATACCTCGACGCCCAGGACGCCGACCTCACCGCCGCGCTCGAAACGCTGGAGGAGGCGATTCGCAAGATCGACCGCGAAACCCGCGGCCGCTTCAAGGACACCTTCGACCGGGTCAATGCCGGCGTGCAGGCGCTGTATCCGCGCCTGTTCGGCGGTGGTCACGCTTACCTGGAGCTGACCGGCGACGACCTGCTCGACACCGGCGTGGCGATCATGGCCCGACCGCCCGGCAAGCGCGTGTCCAACATCTCGCTGTTGTCGGGCGGCGAGAAGGCGATGACCGCCGTGGCCCTGGTGTTCTCGATCTTCCAGCTCAATCCGGCGCCGTTCTGCTTGCTCGACGAGGTCGACGCGCCGCTCGACGAGGCCAATGTCGGCCGCTTCACCGCGATGGTGCGCGAGATGAGCGAGCAGGTGCAGTTCCTGTTTGTCAGCCACAACAAGGCGACGATGGAAGCCGCATCCCAACTCAGTGGCGTTACCATGCGCGAGCCGGGCGTCAGCCGCCTGGTGTCTGTCGATCTTGCCGAAGCCACGCGACTGGCCGGCGCCGCCTAGGAGAACACCGCCAATGACCGATGAGTGGATGCTGCGTATCGGAATCATCGTCGCCGGCGCGCTGCTGATGGCGGCGATCTGGTACTTCGGGACGCGCCCGCGTGGCGGACAGGGACGGCGCATCGCGCCTGCCGAGGACGCACGACGCGAGCCGACGCTCGGCGCGCAGCTCGAACGCGAACTGGGCGAGGGCGAACCGGCGCAGGCGCCGGGCGACGGCGACGCGGTGCAGGCGGAGATGGATCTGCTCGACCGCACCGTCGGCACGGTCTCGCCCAACAGCGAGCTGGGTAAGCGCAACACCGACGACTTCGACAAGATCGTTACGCTGTACATCGCCGCGCGTGCGGGCAATGTGCTGCGCGGGCCGGACATCGTGGTCGCGGCCGAGAAGACCGGCTTGACCTACGGCCACATGAACGTGTTCCACCGCCTCGTCGACGGTCACCCCGAGCGCGGCCCGATCTTCAGCGTCGCCAACATCCGCAGCCCCGGCAGTTTCGAGATGGCCGAGATCCAGACCCTGGAAACGCCGGCGATCGCCTTCTTCCTGACCCTGCCGGCGCCGGTCCGTGCGCTCGATGCCTGGGATACGATGCTGCCGACCGCCGAGCGCATGGCCGAACTGCTCGACGGCGTGTTGCTCGACGAGCAACGCAACGCGCTGGGCCGGCAGCGCATTGCGGGTCTGCGCGACGAACTGCGCGCCTGGGACCGCGAACGCGACGCGCCGCCGGTGACCCGCAGCCCGCGCTGGTAACCGCGCGCGGATGGCGAGCTTCGGCGCGGTATGTCTACGACGTCGACCATCATCTCGTCGAGTTGCACACAGGGGGCACTGGATGCGCGGCTAAGCACGTATCGGCTGGCGTCCGAGCCGACGCCCTGACGGGGCGGTGATCCATCGATTCGACGGCGCGCAGACCAGCGCCTTCCGCCGTTCACGGGGGAAGGCTTTTCCGTTCAGCGGGGTCGATCGCGACGCGCGCGCTAACCCGGTCGTCCTACAATTCGGGGCATGCCCAAGTCCTCTCCCGCCGAGCGCGTCGCCGAGCTGCGTGCACGCATCGAAGATGCCAACCACCGCTACTACGTGCTCGACGATCCGTCGATCCCGGACGCCGATTACGACGCGTTGATGCGCGAGCTCGAGGCGCTTGAGACGGCGCACCCCGAGCTCGCCAGCGAGGATTCGCCCACGCGCACGGTCGGTGCGCGCCCCGATGGCGGCTTTCCCGAGGTCCAGCACGCGATCCCGATGCTGTCGCTGGCCAACGCGTTCGAGACCGCAGGCGTGCCCGACGACGCCGACGACCGCACGCGGTTTTCCGAGGTTGCCGACTTCGAGCGTCGGATCGAGCAGAAGCTCGACATCGCAGCCCCCATGTTCTCGGTCGAGCCCAAGCTCGACGGCCTGGCAATCAGCCTGCGCTACGAGAACGGCGTGTTCGTGCAGGGCGCGACGCGCGGCGACGGCACCACGGGCGAGAACGTCACCGCGAACCTGCGCCAGGTGCGCGCGGTGCCGCTCCGGCTCCGCCTCGACGGCGCGCCTGCGCCGGCGGTGCTGGAGGTGCGCGGCGAGATCTACATGCCGCGCAAGGCGTTCGCCGACTGGAATGCGAAGGCGCTGGACAACAACGAGAAGCTGCTGGCCAATCCCCGCAACGGCGCGGCCGGCTCGCTGCGCCAGCTCGACCCGGCGGTCACACGTCGCCGGCCGCTGGCGTTCTTCGCCTATTCGGTCGGCGAGGTCCGCGGCATGGAACTGCCTGAGACCCATTCGCAGACCCTGGCGTTGCTGCGCGGATTCGGATTTCCGGTCGCGCCCGAGGTCGACACCGCCACCGGCTTCGAAGGCCTGATCGGCTATTTCCGCCGCATCGGGGCACAGCGCGACGCGCTGCCGTACGACATCGACGGGGTGGTCTACAAGCTCGACGACTACGACCAGCAACGCGCGATGGGGTTCGTGTCGCGCTCGCCGCGCTGGGCGCTGGCGCACAAGTTCCCGGCCCAGGAGCAGTCGACGGTGCTGCGCGCGATCGAGGTGCAGATCGGCCGGACCGGTGCGGTCACGCCGGTCGCACGACTCGAGCCGGTCCAGGTCGCCGGGGTCACGGTGACCAACGCCACGCTGCACAACGCCGACCAGATCGCGCGGCTCGACGCGCGCGAGGGCGACACGGTGATCGTGCGCCGCGCCGGCGACGTGATCCCCGAGATCGTGCGCGTGATCGAAGACCGGCGCCCCGCCGATGCGCTGCCCTGGACGATGCCGGCCGCGTGTCCGGTCTGCGGCTCCGACCTGGTGCGCGAGGAGGGCGCGATCGCCTGGCGTTGCAGCGGCGGGCTCACGTGTCCGGCGCAGCGCAAGGAGGCCGTGCGGCACTTCGCTTCGCGTCGCGCGCTCGACATCGAGGGCCTGGGCGACAAGCAGGCCGAAGCCCTGGTCGAGTTCGGTTTCGTGCATTCGCCGGCCGATCTGTACGCGCTGACCGTCGCCGACCTGGTGCGGATGAAGACCGCCCTCGACGCCGCGACCGCCGCCGACGTCCAGCAGGCGATCGCCGACAGCAAGGGGGGGCTGGTGCTCGATGCCGAAGGTGCGGCCGTTCTGGCGGAGGAGGCGCCGGTCTGGAAGGACGCCGCGTTCCTGCGCGCGCACCTGACCGTCGAGACCGGCGGCAAACTCGCCACCAAGTGGGCCGAGAACCTCGTTGCGGGCATCGACGCCAGCCGCCACACCACACTGGCGCGCTTCCTGTTCGCGCTCGGCATCCCGCACCTGGGCGAAACGACGGCCAAGTCGTTGGCGCAATGGCTGGGCACGCTCGAGTTCATCCGCAGCACGCCCGCGGTGCTGCTGCAGGCGCTGCCGGATATCGGTGGCGAGGTGGCGCGCTCGATCGCGACGTTCTTCGAGCAACCCGGCAATGTCGCAGTGGTCGATGCGCTGCTCGCGGCCGGGGTGCGCTTCTCCGATGAGACGGCGCCGTCGGCCGAGCTGCGCGATCGGCTGGATCTGACGCATCTGCTGACGACGTTGCCGGTCGACAAGCTCGGCGGCAAGAGCGCCGAGCGCCTGGCGCAGACCTACGGCACGCTCGCGGCCTTGCTGCGTGCGAACGAGAGCGGCTGGGTCGGCGCTGGCGCGTCTAGCGCGGGCGCGGCGAATCTCGCGGCGTACCTGGCCGACGACCGTGCGCGCCAAGCGCTCATCGACGCCGACGCGGCCATGCAACGCCTGCTCGCCGCAGCCCCCGCACGTGCTGTGCGCAGCAGCGGCCCGCTCGACGGCAAGAGCGTGGTGCTGACGGGCACGCTGGCGTCGATGACCCGCGATGAGGCCGGCGAGAAGCTCGAAGCGCTGGGCGCGAAGATCGTCGGCAGCGTGTCAAAGAAGACGTCGCTGGTGGTGGCCGGCGAAGCCGCAGGCTCCAAGCTCGACAAGGCCCAGGCACTGGGCGTGGAGATCTGGGACGAGGCCGCGCTGCTGGCCTTCCTCGAGGCGCAGGCGTGAGCGTGCCGAGCGGGCCGAGTGCATCCTTCGCGGCGCTGCGCCTGCGCGCGCGGCTCAATGCCGTGTTGCGCGGCTTCTTCGCCGAGCGCGACGTGGTCGAGGTCGAGACGCCGGTGCTCTCGCGCGCCGGCAATACCGATCCCAACGTCGCCAGCTTCGCCACACGCTTCGGCGGCCACATCGATGCCGGGCCGCCGCTGCGCTGGATGCGCACATCGCCGGAGTTCCCGCTCAAGCGGCTGCTCGCGGCGGGGTTTGGGGACTGCTACGAACTGGGCCGGGTGTTCCGCGACGGCGAGGCGGGCGGGCGCCACAACCCCGAGTTCACGATGCTCGAGTGGTACCGCGTCGGCTGGGACCATCGTCGCCTCGCCGCCGAGACCGTCGCGCTGGTGCAGGCCGCGCTGGCATTGGTCGGGCGTCGGGTGGACGTCGTGGAGACCGACTACCGCACGCTGTACTACGAGCAGTTGGGCATCGACCCGATGACGGCGCCCGAGGCGGCGCTGCGGGCCGCGCTGGGCGATGTGCGGATCGATCCAGACGGCCTGGGTCGCGACGACTGGCTCGACCTGCTGATGACCCATCGTCTGCAACCGGCCAACCCCGCCGACCGCATCCTCGTCGTGCACGACTATCCGGCCTCGCAATGCATGCTCGCGCGGATTGCCTCGCGTGACGGTGTGCCGGTGGCCGAGCGTTTCGAGCTGTACCTGGGGCCGCTGGAGCTGGCCAATGGCTATCACGAACTGGCCGACGGCGCCGAGCAGCGGGCACGCTTCGAGCGCGACCACGCGGTGCGCACCGCACGCGGCGCGGCACTGCCGGCGATCGACGAGGCGCTACTCGATGCGCTTGATGCCGGTTTCCCCGACTGCGCCGGGGTCGCGTTGGGTGTGGATCGGTTGATGATGGCGATGCTGGAGACGTCGCGGATCGCGGAGGTGATCGCGTTCGATTTTGCGAGGGCGTAGCCCTTCGCTTTGCCGGTGCTCTGCTGTTGCCTTTGCTGTGGCTTTTCCATCGAGCCGTAAAGCGAGCCGAGCACCGGAGCCTGGCGCGGCCGAAGAGCAGCCCTTGTCTGAGCGCAGCGAGTTTGGGCTGCGTGCCGCGCCAGGCGAGGCGCGAAGGGCACCGCCGCGGCTTCATGCGGCGGATCGCGTCCGGCGACGGCGGTTTTGCTTACTTTTGCCAAGACAAAAGTAAGCCGCGCGCGTCGCGCGCGGAAGCTGTGGACTTGATCTTGCTTCCTGCCTTTTCTGAAATAGGCGAAGCTCAAGTCAATGCCAAGGCAGGTGCACGGCTTTCGCCCGCTGCGCGGGCGAGTTTCTTTTGGAGGGACCCAAAAGAAACCAAAAGGTCCTTTCGCCGGACGCGATCCGCCGCGATACAGCCGCGGCGGTCCCCTGTGCTTCTCGGACGACGGGGCACGCAGCCCAAACTCGCTGCGCTCAGACAAGGGCTGCTCTTCGACCCCGTCGTCCTGCGATGCTCGGCTCGCTTTACGGCTCGATACATCAAAAGCTCAAAGCCAAAGCCAAAGCCAGAGCCAGAGCCAGAGCCAGAGCCAGAGCCGAACCAGAGCGCTGACGTCTGGCGAGGCGGGCAGGGGCAAGCGAACCGCTCCCCGAGCCTGCCCAACGGCAATCCAACACCCTCGAACTACAATGGCGCCATGAACGCATCCCCCCTCGATTTCGACCGCTACGACCACATCCGCCCGATCCTGTGGACCGGCGACACGCTCGAACTGCTCGACCAGCGCAAATTGCCGTTCGTGGTCGAGCATGCGACCTGCACGACCAGCGACGAGGTCGCCCAGGCGATCCATGCGCTGACCGTGCGCGGCGCGCCGGCGATCGGGATCGCTGCGGCCTGGGGCGCAGTGCTGGGCACACGCGATATCGAAGCCGACGATGGCACGGCTGCATTGGCCAAGCTCGAGCCGGCGCTCCAGCGCCTGAATGCCGCGCGTCCGACCGCGGTGAACCTGGCCTGGGCCTTGGCGCGCATGCGCCGGGTGCTGGCGACCGCGGGCCGCGACTGGCGCGAGGTGCTGGCGCGCGAGGCGCAGGCGATCGCCGACGAGGATCTCGCCGCGAACCGGCACATGGGCGCGCTCGGCGCGGCGCTGATCGCACCAGGCAGCGGGGTGCTGACCCATTGCAACACCGGCTCGCTGGCGACCGCCGGCTTCGGCACCGCGCTGGGCGTGATTCGCGCCGGCATGGCGCAGGGCCGCATCGCCAAGGTCTTCGCCGGGGAAACACGGCCCTGGCTGCAGGGCGCACGGCTGACGGTGTGGGAACTGCAGCAGGATGGCATCGACGCGACCCTGATCGCCGACTCGGCTGCGTCGCACCTGATGAAGGGCGGCTTCGTGCAATGGGTGGTCGTCGGTGCCGATCGCATCTGCGCCAACGGCGACACCGCCAACAAGATCGGCACCTACCAGCTGGCGATCGCCGCCCGCCACCACGGCGTGAAGTTCATGGTCGTCGCGCCGTCCTCGACCGTCGACATGGACACGCCGTCGGGCGAGATGATCGAGATCGAGCAGCGCGATCCGGGCGAGCTGTTCGGTGTGGGCGGCAGTCGCACGGTCGCTGACGGCATCCAGGCCTGGAATCCGGTGTTCGATGTGACGCCAGGCGCGCTGATCGACGCGATCGTGACCGAGCGCGGCGTGGTCGAACGCCCCACGACCGAGGCGATGCGCGCCCTGTTTGGCTGAGGTCGGCCCGCCTGCGAGATCGGAGGTGATGGTGCCCGATCGTGCGGCCGGCTGGCCGGAAAGCGGGGCAGGGCCCGGAAATGCCGCATCGTATCGCGCCAAGTGCTTGTTTTTACGTCGGAAACCCTGGGGCGGGCATGACGTTTGTGCTATGATTTCCTGTCGTTTTGATCGCGTCGCCGGCGGCCGGTACGCGCAGTGTCGGCGCCTTGCGCCGATGCCGAAAAAACCGGGCCGCGCAGACAGGATGCAAGCCCTCTAGATGGTCGATTCCGCGAAAGAAATCATTCCCGTCAATCTCGAAGACGAGATGCGCCGCAGTTACCTCGATTACGCGATGAGCGTGATCGTGGGCCGCGCGCTCCCCGACGTCCGCGACGGCCTCAAGCCGGTTCACCGCCGCGTGCTGTTCGCGATGAACGAGCTTGGCGCGCATAGCAACAAGCCCTACTACAAGTCGGCGCGTATCGTCGGTGACGTCATCGGTAAGTACCACCCGCACGGCGACCAGTCGGTCTACGACACGCTGGTGCGCATGGCCCAGCCGTTCTCGCTGCGCTACCTGCTGGTCGACGGGCAGGGCAACTTCGGTTCGGTCGACGGCGACTCGGCGGCGGCGATGCGTTACACCGAGGCGCGCATGTCGCGCCTGACGCACGAGCTGATGGCCGACATCGACAAGGAAACGGTCGATTTCCAGCCCAACTACGACGAGAAGGAACTCGAGCCGTCGGTGATGCCGACGCGCTTCCCGAACCTGCTGGTCAACGGCTCGGCCGGTATCGCGGTCGGCATGGCGACCAATATCCCGCCGCACAACCTGGGTGAGGTCGTCGACGCGCTGATCGCGTTGATCGACAACCCCGAGATCGACATCGACGGGTTGATGGAATACATCCCCGGTCCCGATTTCCCGACCGCGGGCATCATCAACGGCGTGGGCGGCATCCACCTGGCCTACCGCACAGGTCGCGGCCGCGTGCGCATGCGCGCCAAGGCGGAGGTCGAAGTGGCCGACAACGGCCGCGAGTCGATCATCGTCACCGAGATTCCCTACCAGGTGAACAAGGCGCGGCTGATCGAGAAGATCGCCGAGCTGGTCAAGGAAAAGAAGCTCGAAGGCATCAGCGAACTGCGCGATGAGTCCGACAAGGACGGCATGCGCATCTACATCGAGGTCAAGCGCGGCGAGTCGGCCGAGGTCGTGCTCAACAACCTCTACTCGCAGACGCAGATGGAATCGGTGTTCGGCATCAACATGGTGGCGCTGGTCGACGGCCGCCCGCAGCTGCTGAACCTGCGCCAGATCCTCGAGGCGTTCGTCCGCCACCGCCGCGAGGTGGTCACCCGCCGGACGATCTTCGAGCTGCGTCGCGCCCGCAACCGCGCGCACATCCTCGAAGGCCTGACGGTCGCGCTGGCCAACATCGACGAGATGATCGAGCTGATCAAGACCTCGGAGAATCCCAACGTCGCCCGCGAGCGGATGCTCGGCAGGCGCTGGGACGCCGGGCTGGTCGGCGCACTGCTGGCCGCCAGTGGTGCCGAGGCCTCGCGCCCCGAGGATCTGCCCGACGGCGTGGGCCTGATCGACGGCAGCTACCAGCTGACCGAGGCCCAGGCGCAGCAGATCCTGGAGATGCGCCTGCACCGCCTGACCGGGCTGGAGCAGGACCGCCTGACCGACGAGTACAAGCAACTGCTGGAGACCATCCGCGGCCTGATCGAGATCCTCGAAGATCCCGACGTGCTGCTGGAAGTGATCCGCACCGAACTGCGCAACGTCAAGGCCGAGTTCGGCGACGAACGCCGCAGCGAGATCCGCGCCAGCGAAGAGGATCTGGACATCCTCGACCTGATCGCACCCGAGGACGTGGTGGTCACGCTGTCGCATGCCGGCTACGCCAAGCGCCAGCCGGTCAGCGCCTATCGCGCGCAGAAGCGCGGCGGCCGCGGCCGCAACGCGGCGTCGACCAAGGACGAGGATTTCATCGAACAGCTGTGGCTGGTCAACACCCACGACACACTGCTGACCTTCACCAGTGCCGGCCGCGTGTTCTGGCTGCCGGTGCACCAGCTGCCCGACGCCGGCCCGAATGCGCGCGGCCGTCCGATCATCAACTGGATTCCGCTCGAGGCCGACGAAAAGGTGCAGGCCGTGGTGCCGGTGCGCGAGTACGTCGAGGGCCAGTATGTGTTCTTCGCCACCCGCAGCGGCACGGTCAAGAAGACCCCGCTGACCGAGTTCGCCTATCGGCTGGCGCGCGGCAAGATCGCGATCCGTCTCGACGAGGGCGATGCGCTGATCGGTGTCGCGCTGACCGATGGCGACCGCGATGTGCTGCTGTTCGCCTCTAATGGCAAGACGGTGCGCTTCAGCGAGAACCGTGTGCGTTCGATGGGCCGGACCGCCGGTGGCGTGCGCGGTATTCGACTCGATGCCGGCGAGCACGTCGTGAGTCTGATCGTCGCCGAGAGCGCGGGCGGGATCGAGGACGAGACCTTCGAGGAGACGGTCGAGGACGCGGCGCCCGAGGCGAGCGCTGAGAGCAACGGCGAGGCCGTGGTGGTCGAAACCGGCGCGGGCGAGGACATCGGCTACATCCTCACCGCGACCGAGAACGGCTACGGCAAGCGCACGCCGCTGTCGGAGTACCCGTGCAAGGGCCGCGGCACGCGCGGCGTGATCGGCATCCAGACCACCGAGCGCAATGGTCGCCTGGTCGGCGCGGTGCTGCTGCGCAATGCCGACGAGGTGCTGCTGATCTCCAACGGCGGCACCCTGGTGCGGACCCGCGCCTCGGAGATCGCCCGGGTCGGCCGCAACACCCAGGGCGTGACCCTGATGCGCCTGTCCAAGGACGAGCGCCTGCAGGGCATCGAGCGCGTCGACGGCGCGATCGAAGACGAAACCGTCGACCCGATCGCACCGCCGCCGGCGGGCGACGCCCCGGCCAGCGCCGTGGATGTCCCGAGCCCCGATGCCTGACGCCGCTTAAAATCCGGATCCAAAACCGGGGTCAGAGTGCCTTTTCCAAGGAAAAGACACTCTGACCCCTTCGCTTTTTGGGCGCCTTGCCTGTTGGCCCCGTCGCTTTTGGGCGCCGTCACTTCGATTCTGACCTTTCGCATTCCTGCCGCATTGGGGAAATGCACTCTGACCCCGGTTTTGAAAAGTGCGCGTTGAGGGCTTGGCGTTCCTATACTGCGCCGGTTGCCAGGCGGGGAATTGGGATGTCGATCAGAGGGTGGGGGCGCGTTGGAGCCCGTTGCGGCGCGGTGCTGGTGCTCGTACTGGCGGTCATGTTCGTGGCCGGCTGCCGGCGTGATGCCGGCGGTCAGGTGCCCACCGCGGGCGGCGAGGCGATCCGCACCGAGCGCGCGCAGGTCGAGGGCTTCGGCCTGGTACGGGCATTTCCCGACCAGCATGATGGTGCGCTGTCGCTGGCCCTCGAGTTCTCGCAGCCGCTGGTCGGCACGCAGGATTTCGATGCGCTGGTGACCCTGGCCGACAATGCCGGTCGTGACGGCAGCTGGACGCTCGACGACGACGGCAAGGTGCTGCGTTTCCCGCATGTCGAGGCCAACCGCGACTACACGGTGCGCATTTCCGGCAAGCTGACCGCAGCCGACGGCGACACGCTGGGCCAGGATCTCGAGCGCAAGGTGTTCACCGGCGAGCTCGATCCGGTTGTCGGCTTCGCCTCGCAGGGCAGCGTGCTGCCGGCGAAGGAATCGCGCGGCCTGCCGATCGTCTCGATCAATGTCGACGAAGTCGATGTAGAGTTCCTGCGCGTTGACGACGCCTCGTTGCCTGCGTTCTTCACTCAGTACCAGCGCGGCGGCCGGCGCGGCAGCTGGGATCTCGACGACCACTACGGCTACAGCGGCCGCATGCCGCTGTCGCAATTGGCCAAGCCGGTGTACGTCAACCGGTTTTCGATCGACGGCGCGCGCAACGAGCGCGTGCTGACCTATCTGCCGCTGCAGGGCATCAAGGAACTGCAGCAGCCCGGGCTGTACTTTGCGGTGATGAAGCGCACCGGCGCGTTCACCGACCAGTTCGAGACCGCGTTCTTCACCGTCAGCGACATCGGCCTGCACGCGCGCGCCTACCGCGAGCGGATGTTCGTGCATACGGCGTCGCTGCAGGACGGCGCGCCGATCGGCAATGCCGAGCTCAAGGTGCTCGACGGCAAGGGCGAGACGGTCTTCCGCGCCAAGACCGACGCGCGCGGCAATGCGATGCTCGACTACACGCTCGATGCGGCGCACGTGCTGGTCGCCACGCGGGGCGGCGATGTGTCGATGCTGCCGTTCAACCAGCCGGCGCTGGACCTATCGGAGTTCGCGGTCGGCGGCCGCGAGCAGGCCTGGTTCGATGTGTTCGCCTGGTCGGGACGCGATCTTTACCGCCCCGGAGAGACAGTCCGCGTTTCGGCGCTGCTGCGCGACCAGGATGGACGTCCGGTGCAGGCGAAGGACGGCCGTGCGCAGACGTTGTTTGCGCGCCTGCGCCAGCCCGACGGCAAGACCTTCCTCGAACGCCGCATCGAGCCGGGCGAGGGCGGCTACGTCCGGTTCGAGCAGGAGATCCCGGTCGACGCGCCGACCGGCAGCTGGCGCGTGGAGTTCCGCACCGATCCGGCGAGCCGCGAGGCGGTGCAGGGCATGACCTTGCGGATCGAGGAGTTCCTGCCCGAGCGGATGAAGCTCGACCTCGACGCCGCGCAGGCGACGCTGCGCCCGGGGCAGCCGCTGCGGCTGCAGGCGACCGGGGCCTATCTTTATGGTGCGCCGGCGGCGGGCAATCGCTTCACCGCGCGCCTCGCGGTGGCCGTCGAGCGCACACCGGTCGAGGGGCTGCCGGGCTTCGTCTTCGGCGACCCGACTGTGGATCTGCCGCGCGAGGCCAAGGATGTCGTCGATGAGGCGCTCGATGCGCAGGGTCGCCTGCAGGCCGATATCGCGCTGCCCGACGAGGCCAGACCGGTCACGCCGATCGCGGCGATCGTCTCCGGCAGCCTGTTCGAAACCGGCGGGCGCAGCGTCAATCGCACACTCAAGCGGGTGCTGTGGCCAGCCGACGCCCTGGTCGGGGTGCGCCCGCTGTTCGACCCCGACGACGGCGCCGATGCCAATGGCACGGCACGCTTCGAGCTGGTGCGTGTGGGTCAGGACGGCAAGCCGCGGCCGCTGCAGGGCCTGAAGGTGTCGCTGGTGCGCGAGCATCGCGACTACCACTGGCGCAACGACAACGATGGCTGGCGCTACGAGTACACGCAGCGCTTCGAGACGGTGGACACGCGCAGCGTCGATGCCGGCACTGCCGCCGCACGCTTCGATGTGCCGGTGGAGTGGGGCGAGTACCGCATCGATGTCGAGGACCCGCAGACCAAGCTGGTCTCGCGCTATCCCTTCCGTGCCGGCTGGGGCTGGGACGACGACAACCGCGGGCTCGACGCGCGGCCCGACAAGGTCAAGGTCGCGCTGGACAAGACCGGCTATCGCGCCGGCGACACGATGCGCGTCACGGTCACGCCGCCGCATCCGGGCAAGGGCCTGCTGATGGTCGAAAGCGACCGCATGCTCTATCTGCACGAGATCGATGCCAAGCCGGGCAGCACGTTCGAGATCCCGGTCACCGAGGAGTGGGAACGTCACGACGTCTACGTCACCGCGCTGGTGTTTCGCGGTGGCAGTGCCGCGAGTGCGGTCACGCCGGCGCGTGCGGTCGGCATCGCGCATGTGCCGATGCAGCGGCGCGATCGCCGGGTCGCGGTCGGGCTGCGGGCGCCGGAGCAGGTCCGCCCCGAGGGCCCGATGCAGGTCACCGTGAGCGCACCGCAACTGGCCGGCCAGTCGGCCTGGGTCACGGTCTCGGCGGTCGATGTGGGCATCCTCAACATCACCCGTTTCCCGGTGCCCGATGCCTGGCGACATTTCTTCGCGCAGCGCCGGTTCGGCGTCGATGCCTACGATCTCTATGGGCGGATCATCGAAAGCTACGAGGGCGGCACGGCGAAGCTGCGCTTCGGCGGCGACGCGCCACTGGCCTCGCTGCCGCAGGCGCGTCGCCCCACCGCACGCGTGCAGACCGCCGATCTGTTCGCAGGCCCGGTGAAGCTCGACGCTCGCGGCAATGCGCGCGTGCCGCTGCAACTGCCCGACTTCAACGGCACGCTGCGGGTCTCGGCGCTGGTGTTCTCGGCCGACCGCTACGGCAGTCGCGATGTCGAGACCCTGGTGCGCGCGCCGGTCGTTGCCGAGGCCAGCATGCCGCGGGTGCTCGCGCCTGGCGACCGCAGCACGGTGACCCTGGACCTGACCAATTTCAGTGGGCGGGCAGGCGAGTTCGACGTCCGCGTCGACGGCGTCGGGCCGCTGGCGATCGGCGAGGGCAGTCGCCGGGTGTCGCTGGCCGCTGGCGACAAGACCACGCTGCGCTTCCCGCTGACCGCGCAGTCCGGCTATACCGTCGCCAAGGTCCGCGTGCGCGTCGACGGCAACGGCCACCGCGTCGATCGCAGCTACGACCTGCCGGTGCGGCCGGCGTGGCCGGCGGTGTTGCACTCGAGCACGCGGGTGCTCGACGGCACCACGCCACTGACCCTCGACACCGGCGCCATGTCCGGGCTGATGCCCGGCTCGGTCACGGCGCGGGTCTCGGTCAGCGCGCTGCCGCCGATTCCATTCGCCGCCGCGATCGACGGTGCGTTGCACTATCCCTATGGCTGCGCCGAGCAGACCACCAGTCGCGGTTACGCGGCGCTGCAACTCGACGATGCGACCGTCTCGATGCTGGGCATCCGCGACATCGACGCCGGCAAGCGGCGCCGGGTGGTCGAGGCCGCGTTCGGCCGGCTGGCGGCGATGCAGGTCGGCAACGGGCACTTCTCGATGTGGGGCGGCGACGGCGACGTCAATCCGATGCTCACGCCGTACATCGTCGAGTTCCTGCTCGATGCGCGTGACGCCGGTTTCGCGGTGCCGGAAGGCGTGCTGCAGAAGGCGCTCGAGCGCTTGTCCGAGGACCTGTTGTCGGGCGGCGACGGCTTCTACGGCAAGAACGAGCGTGACCACCTGCGTTTCGCCTATCAGGCCTACGCCGGCTACGTGCTCGCGCGGGTCAACCGTGCGCCGCTGGGCACGCTGCGCGGGCTCTATGACAACGAGCGCGCGAAGGCACGGACCGGCCTGCCGCTGGTGCATCTGGGCCTGGCGCTGTCGCTGCAGGGCGATAAGGCCCGCGGCGAGCGTGCGATCGAGGCCGGGTTCGCGTTCAAGGGTGACCGGCCGAGTTATCTGTGGGACTACGGCTCGCCGTTGCGCGATGCCTCGCTGATGATCGCGCTGACCCATGAGCGCGACGTGGCCAAGGCCACGTACGACGCCCGTGCGGTCGACATCGGTCGTGAGATCGACGCCCGTCGGCAGCGCAGTTGGATGTACCTGAGTACCCAGGAGCAGATTGCGATCGCGCGCCTGGGCCGGGCCCTGATGGCCGACCAGAGCCGTCGGGTGTCGGGCACGCTGCAAGAGGGCGAGGTCGAAGAGGCGATCGCCCCGGCGGCGATCATCGGACGTGCCTTCGACGAGGCCGGGCTGCGTCGCGGGGTGCGATTGGTGCCCAAGGGCGAACCACCGATGTACGCCAGCATCGACGTCGCCGGTGTGCCGCTGCAGGCGCCGGCCGCCGATGCCAGTGCGCTCAAGGTCGAGCGCAAGCTCTACGGCACCGACGGCCAGCCGTGGACGCCGCGTCCGCTGGCCGAGGGCGAAGCGCTGATCGTCGCGGTGTCGGTGGTCGCCGACCGCGACATGCCCGATGCGCTATTGACCGACCTGCTGCCGGCGGGCCTGGAGGTGGAAAACTTCAACCTGGGCGATGGCAAGCAGTGGGCCGATGTCGTGGTCGACGGCATCCGGATCACCGAACGCGGCAGCCAGGCGACGGTGCAGCACGAGGAGTACCGCGACGACCGCTTCGTCGCCGCGCTCAAGCTCGACAGCGGCCGTACCGCGCGGGTGTTCTACCTGGTCCGCGCGGTCAGCCCCGGCACCTACACCGTGCCGCCGCCGCTGGTCGAGGACATGTACCGGCCGCAGCTGCGCGGCGTCGGTCGATCGGTCCCCGAGCAGATCACGGTGATCGAGCCGTGATCCTTGCCCGCGCCGCGATGGCATCGCGGCGCGGGGCCAGCATCATGTCGCGCCCATCGGCTGATGGTGGAACACCTTGCTCACGATCCGCCACTGCCCGTCGAGTTTCACCAGGGTGAGGAGATCGATGAAGGCCTTCGGCGGTATCGAGCACGTCACCTTGGCCAATGCCGTCACCGGGCCGGCCAGTTCCAGCGAGACGATGCGGTCGGTGCGTGCATGGCCCTGGCTGGCAGGCGAGGGGCGCGCGGCGACGATGGGAAAGTACTGCGTCATGTCCAGGTGTAGCAGGTGGCCGTCGCTGGCGCTGAAGTAGTGCGCCTGGGGGTGGAACACCTGCGCGAGCAGCGACACGTCGCTGTGGTGCAGGCCGTCGAAGTAGCGCGCCAGGGCGTCGGCGACGGCCTCCGCTTCGCGTGCGAACGCGATGCCGGCGCTCATGTCCGGCGCTCCGCACGAAGGGCCGTGACCGGCCGGCCATGCACGCCCCAATTGTCGAGCTCGACCTCGTCGATGATCACGTGGGTGAGGGCGGGGTCCTTGGCCAGCACGCGCTGCAGCAGTTCGGTCACGCCTGCGATCAATGCCGCCTTCTGGGGGGCAGTGGTGCCTTCGCGGGTGATCCGGATGTGGACGTAGGGCATGATGGACTCCTGTCAGTGCCGACGCCGCGCGACCGCGCGCACGCGCTCGCCGAACAGCCGTGCGGTCTCCAGGTCGCCTGCCGTCATGCCCTCGTGCGACACGTCCGCGGGCGTGGCCGCCATCAGGCCGCTGAACGCTGCGAGATAGTTCACATCGTCGCGTCCGGAGCTGCGGACGTTTGCCGGCATCAGGCCGGTGCCGGTCCAGACCATGCCGTGCTGCTGGGAGAAGGTGAACAGCGCCCCCAGGGTCGCGAGCTTGTCGCCATTGATGCCCGCCGAGTGGGTGAATCCCGCGGCCAGCTTGTCGCGCCAGCGCTGCGCCGTCCACAGCGTGGCGGTGGCGTCCTGGAAGCGCTTGAACTGCCAACTCACATTGCCCATGCAGGTCGGTGACCCGAAGATCAGGACGTCGGACGCATCCAGGCGCGCCCAGTCCTCGGCCGAGAGTTGGCCTTGCGCGTCGATCTCGACGAGGGCGGTGTCCGATGCGGCCGCAATGGCCAGTGCCAGGCGGCGGGTGTGACCGTGGCTGCTGTGGAAGACGATGCTCGTACGGGGGGACATGCGGTGCCTCGGGGTAGGGGACGGGGTGCCGGAATGCTATGAGGCGCCAATGGGTTGATAAACGGATAATCTGGAACATCACCAGTGAGCTCGAGTCATCAATGCCGCGCGATTTCCAGGATGTGTCCCTGGCGAGCCTCGAACTGTTCTGTCTGGCGGCCGAGTTGGAGAGCTTCACCGCAGCCGCGCACCAGGCGGCACTCACGCCGGCGGCCGTCAGTCGCGCGATCGGCCGTCTTGAAGACCGGCTGCAGGTGCGCTTGTTCGTGCGCACCACACGGCGCGTCCGACTCACCGAGGCAGGTCGTGCGTATCACGTGCAGTGCCAGCAGGCGCTGGGCCAACTGGCCGAAGCGGAACGGCAACTCTCCGGCCATCAGGTCGAGCCCGCGGGTCTGGTGCGCATCAGTGCACCCACCACGTTCGGCCACCATTGCCTGTTGCCCGCGCTGCCGGCGTTCCGCGCGCGTTACCCGCAGGTCCGCGTGGATGTGCAGTTGAGCAATCGCAATATCGACTTCACCGCCGATGGCTTCGATCTGGCCGTGCGCGGCCGCGAGCAGGCGGATTCGGGCCTTATCGCCCGCCGGCTGCTGGACGCGGAACTGGTGATCGTCGCCACGCCCGACTACCTCCGCCGGCATGGCGAACCGGAGACGGTGGACGATCTGCAGCGGCACGACTGTATCCAGTTCATCCTGCCCAGCTCCGGGCAGCGTGTGCCATGGCGGCTGCGTGTCGGCGGTGTCGAGCGGGACGTGGCCACCACCGGGGGATGCACCTGTACCGACGACATCCTGGGCGTGGTCACGCTGGCCCAAGCGGGCGCGGGACTGGCGCAGGTCTATCGTTTCACCGTGGAGCAGGCGCTCGCACGCGGCGGACTGGTCGAAGTGATGCAGGCCTACGGCGGCGCCTCGCGGCCGTTCTCGCTGATCCACCCGAGCAATCGCCACATGCCGTTGCGGGTGCGGGTGCTGGCGGACTTCCTCGCTGCATGGCTGCGGGATCGGGCGCGCGACGGGTCGCGGCCGCACGCGCCCGACTAAACTATGCGCCATGCCCATCGCAGATCTCGCCTCCTGCTTCCTGCCGGCTCGATTCCGGATGGCCAGGGCGTGTGCGGCGCATGCGCCGGGGGCCGGGGCGGACGGGCCGGCGTCGAGCACCTGGGCAGCGATTCGACGCGGAAGCGGGATTGTCCGGGTGTCCCGCCGTGATGTCTGTGTCTGAGCATCGACGATGTCGGCTGCGTCGGTTGCGTCGGCTGTTGCCCGCCCTGAGCTGGGGGACGGTCGCGCTGCTGCTGTCGCTGCTCGCGCTCGATCTCGCGTTCCCGCCGCAGTTGCCCACGCGCGATGACACCAGCGTGCTGGTGGTCGCGCGCGACGGCACGCCGTTGCGCGCGTTCGCCGATGCCGATGGTGTCTGGCGGCACCCGGCCACGCCGGCGAGCGTGTCGCCGTACTACCTGCAGGCGCTGCTTGGCTACGAGGATCGCTGGTTCCGGCACCATCCGGGCGTCAATCCACTGGCGATGGCGCGTGCGGCCTGGCAGTGGGCGCGGGGCGGGCGGATCGTGTCGGGTGGCTCGACGCTGACGATGCAGGTCGCGCGCATTCTCGACCCGCAGCCTGCGCGCGGGCGCACGCTGGGCGGCAAGCTGGTGCAACTGCTGCGGGCGCTGCAGCTCGAGGCGCATCTGTCCAAGGACGAGATCCTGACCCTGTACCTCACGCGCGCGCCGTTCGGCGGCACCATCGAGGGCGTCGAGGCGGCGAGCTGGGCGTACCTGGGCAAGCCGGCGGCCCGGCTGTCGCGGGCGGAGGCGGCGCTGCTGGCGGTGTTGCCGCAGGCGCCGAGCCGGTTGCGCCCCGATCGCGCGCCCGAGGCGGCGCGTGCGGCGCGCGACAAAGTGCTCGAGCGCATGGTCGCGCTGGACGTGTGGACGCGCGCGGAGGTCGACGATGCGAAGATCGAGCCGGTCGTGGCGCGCAGTCTGCGGCCGCCGTTGCATGCCGCGCTGCTCGCCCAGCGCCTGCGGGCGGCCAATCCGGGGCAGGCGCGGATCGTCTCGACGATCGAAATCGGCCTGCAGCGCATGCTCGAGCAGCGGGTCGCCAGCTACTTCTCGCAGTTGCCCGAGCGCACCTCGGCGGCGCTGCTGGTGGTCGACAATCGCAACCTGGAGGCCTTGGCCTATGTGGGTTCGGTCGCCTTCGGCGATCGTGCGCGGCTGGGCCACGTCGACATGGTGCGCGCCTGGCGCTCGCCCGGCTCGACGCTCAAGCCGTTTCTCTACGGCATGGCGCTCGACGATGGGCTGATCCACTCGGCCAGCCTGCTGGTCGATGCCCCGCAGTCGTTCGGCGGCTATCGCCCGGGCAATTTCGATGCGGCGTTCAACGGGCCGGTCGCAGCCGCCGATGCGCTGCGCCTGTCGTTGAACGTGCCGGCGGTGGACCTGCTCGACCGGGTCGGACCGGCGCGCTTCGCCGCGCGGCTCGACAATGCCGGGGTCACGCTGCGCTTCCCGCGCGGCGCAGTGCCGAACCTGTCGCTGATCCTGGGCGGCACCGGCGCGACGCTCGAGCAACTGGTCGGCACCCATGCCGCGTTGCATCGGGGCGGGATCGCCGGGCGCGTGCGCTACACCCCGGGCGCGGCTTTGCGCGACCGCCGACTGCTGTCGCCGGGGGCGGCCTGGATCGTGCGCGAGATCCTCGAAGCGGCCGACCGGCCGGGCGAGCGCGCCGACACCTTCGACACCGGCGACCGGCCGCGGGTGTCGTGGAAGACCGGGACCAGCTACGGCTATCGCGATGCCTGGGCGATCGGCGGTACCCACCGCTACACGGTCGGGGTGTGGGTCGGCCGTCCCGATGGCACGCCGCTGCCGGGGCAGTACGGCGCAATTACCGCGCTGCCGCTGCTGCTCGAGACGGTCGACAGCCTGCCGCGCGGGCGGGACGATGCGCTGCGCGCGCCGCCGCCGCGCAATGTGCGGGAGGTCGATATCTGCTGGCCGCTGGGCATCGCGGCCGATGCGCAGGCCGCGCCGCTGTGCCAGCGCCGGCTGACCGCCTGGACCCTCGATGGCAATGTGCCGCCGACCTTCGCCGAGCGTGATGCGGGGCGTTGGAGCGCGGGGCGTGTGCGCTTCGAGATCGACCCGCGCAGCGGGCAGCGGCTATCGGCCGATTGCGACGCCCCACATCCGCGCGCATCGCGCGAGATCGCGCGCTGGCCGGCGCTGGTCTCGCCGTGGTTGCCCGCGGCCACGCGGCGTGCGGCGCAATTGCCTGCGCTGGCGCAGGACTGCCGGCCTGACGGCCGCGAGACGGCCGCCGCCCTGCATATCGAGGGCCTGGAGCCGGGCGTGACCCTGGTCCGGCCGCCGGGCAGCACACACGGCGTGCGGCTGCAGGTGCGCGCGCTGGGCACCGCGTCGCGCGTGCAGTGGCTGCTCGACGGGCGCTGGATCGGCGAGACCCAGGGCGCGCGCTGGTTGCGCACCGAATTCGAGACGCCCGGCCGCCGCGAGCTGACCGCGCTGGCCGACGACGGCGCCTGGCGCAGCGTCGCCTTCCATGTGGCGCCGTAGCGCCGGTCGGAACTCGCGCGCTACGGCATCGGGTGCGTCAGTCCAGGTGCGCGAGCACGTGCTCGGCCGAAGACACCTTGAACTCGCCCGGGGCCTCGACGAACAGCTGCCGCACCACGCCGTCGTCGGCGTACAACGCGAAACGCTTGGCGCGCGTGCCCATGCCGTAGGCGGTGGCGTCCATCTCCAGGCCGAGCGCGCGCACGAAGTCGGCATTGCCGTCCGACAGCATCTGCAGCCCGTCCGGCACCCCGACGCTGTCGCCCCAGGCCTGCATCACGAACGGGTCGTTGACGGCGATACAGACCACGTCGATGCCGCGGCTGCGGAACGTCTCGAAGTGCTCGACGAAGCCGGGCAGATGGCGTTCGGAGCAGGTCGGCGTGAACGCGCCGGGGACGGCGAACAGCACCACGCGCTTGCCGGAGAACACGGTCGGCGTGTCGATGACGCGGACGCCGTCTTGGATGTGCTTGAGGGTGACTTCGGGGATGGCGTCGCCGATCTGGATGGTCATGGGGGAGTCGCTCGCAACAGGGTGAACGCAGTCTATCCGTTCGCGTGTGGCGTCGATGCGAGCGCTCTTGAAACCCACACGCCCGTTCCCAAATTCCCGGCATCGCGGCCGACGGGGCCGCTTTTCAACACGGAGCCACTCCATGCGACATGAAGCCTATCGTGCTGTCGCCCGCCAGCCGGCCCTCGCCGGGCGTGCGACGTTCCAGGATGAAATGCGGCGGTTCTTCGACCAGTTCGTGCAGGGCGGCGACGCCCAGGACGAATCGTCGGTGGTCACCAGCCAATGGGTCCCGCGCGTGGACATCCACGAAGAGCGCGACCGGTTCGTGATCCTGGCCGACCTGCCGGGCATCGATCCGCAGGATGTCGAGATCTGGATGGACAAGGGCATTCTGAGCCTGAAGGGCGAGCGCCGGACCCATGCCAGCAGCGAGCCGACCGAGGATGGCGAAGGCGGTCGGAACGAGCTGCGGTTCTCGCGCATCGAGCGAGCGACCGGACAGTTCCACCGCCGCTTCTCGCTGCCCGACAGCGCCGATGCCAATGCGATCACCGCAAGCGGACAGAACGGCGTGCTGGAGATCAGCATTCCCAAGCGTCCCGAGACCACGCCGCGACGGATCCAGGTCGGCGCGGCGCAGGACACCGGAACCCAGGCCGTGACGACGCAGGCCTGAGCAGGCGCTGGGATCGCACCGCGCGTAGACGTGGTGCGATGAAGACGGAGACGGCGGCCTGCAGGTATTCTGCGGGCCGCTGTCGCATCCACCCCTTGGATTCGATGATTTCCATTGTCACGGCGCGTGGCGCGCCGCATCGGAACTCCCCACATGCAGTTCAAGGATTACTACGAGATTCTCGGCGTCGAGCCCAATGCCGGCGATGCGGAGATCAAGACCGCCTATCGCCGCAAGGCGCGCAAGTACCATCCCGACGTCAGCAAGGAGGCCGGCGCCGAAGAGACGTTCAAGGCGATCAACGAGGCCTATGAGGCGCTGCGCGACCCGGAGAAGCGCAAGGCCTACGATCAGTTGCGCGCGCGTGGCTATCGTCCCGGCGACGAAGTCCGGCCCCCCCCCGGCGGCTTCGGCGGCGCAGGTGCGGGCGGCGTCGATTTCGACGAGATCTTCGCCGGTGGCGGCGCGGGCGGCGGCTTCAGCGACTTCTTTGAAGAACTGTTCGGCCGGCGTGCCGGCGGCGTCGGCGGCCATGGCGGTCCCGGTGCCCGCGGGCCCGCGCCGCGTGGCGATACGCGCGCGCGCCTGGCGGTGCCGTTGGAGACGGTCTATCGCGGCGACAGCGTCCGCGTACCGGTGCTCGGCAAGACCTTCGATGTGCGCATCCCCAAAGGCATCCGTCCCGGGCAGGTCGTGCGGCTGCCCAGGCAAGGCCAGCAGGGCGGGGATCTGCTGCTGGAGATCGAGTACGCGGCCCATCCCGACTTCGAGGTCGATGGCCGCAACATCATCCATTCGCTGCCGATCGCCCCGTGGGACGCCGCACTCGGCGCGACTCTGAGCGTGGCGACTCTGGGCGGGCGGGTCGAGCTGAAGATCCCGGCGGGGTCGGAAGCCGGCCGCAAGCTGCGGCTGCGTGGCCGCGGCCTGCCGGGCGCCGGCGGCGCGCCTGCGGGCGATCAACTCGTCGAGCTCGAGATCCAGGCACCGCCGCCGCGCACCGCGGCGCAGACGGCCGCCTACGAAGCACTGCGGGACGCGTTCGCGACAGGCTGACGCCGAGGGCGCCGGGCCAGGCGAACCGCGCCAGGCGAACCTCAGGGCGCCTGTTCGTTTGGCGCGTCGCCACGCGCCATGACGTCGCCGCATCAAGCGACGCCTTTTGACTTCAGCTACTTCAACGCACTTCGACGCTTCTCATCGATCCGCGCCAGGCCAATCTCAGGGCGCCTGTCCGTTTGGCGCGTCGCCACGCGCCATGACGCTGCCGCATCAGGCGATGCTTTTTTTACTTCAACGCACTCCGACGCTTCTCATCGATCCGCGCCAGGCGAACCTCAGGGCGCCTGTCCGTTTGGCGCGTCGCCACGCGTCATGACAATACCGCGTCAAGCGATGCTCTTACTTCATAGCGCTTCGACGCTTCTCGTCGATCCACTTCTCCGCCCGCGCCGGCGTATACCCCCGCATCCACGCCAGCATCGCGTCGATGTCATCGCCGTACCACAGGTCGGCGCGCTGATCGGGATGCAGGAACCGCTCCTCGACCATCCGGTCGATCATGCCGATCAGCGGTGCGTAGAAGCCGTCGATATCGAGGAACGCGCAGGGCTTGTTGCCGATGCCCAACTGCCGCCAGGTCAGCATCTCGAAGATCTCCTCCATCGTGCCGAAGCCGCCGGGCAGGGCGACGAAGGCGTCCGACAGCTCGAACATGCGCATCTTGCGCGCGTGCATCGAGTCGACGATCTCCAGTTGCGTGAGGCCGCGGTGCGCGACTTCCCAATCGGCAAGCTGCTTGGGGATGACGCCGGTGACCGAGCCGCCGGCCTCGAGCACCGCATTGGCCACAGTACCCATCAGGCCGACATTGCCGCCGCCGTAGACCAGTTGCAGCCCGTCGCGGGCGATGCGGTCGCCCAGCGCCATTGCGCGTTCGGCGTAGATGGGCTTGCTGCCGGCATTGGAGCCGCAATAGACGCAGATCGATTTCATGTGGGGGGTGTCCTCTTGCAGATGATCGCCCGGGCTGCGGATGCGAATGGCCGGGCCGGAAAGCAGAAGGCTCCGCCGAAGCGGAGCCTTCTTGAGGTCAAGGCGAGGACGCTCAGTTCGCCTTGTGGATCGCCCGCTTGTCGACGGCCATCGCGGCGTCGTGGACGACCTCCGACAGCGACGGATGCGCATGGCAGATCCGCGCCAGGTCGTCGGCCGAGCCCTTGAACTCCATCGTCAGCACGCCTTCGTGCACGAGTTCGGAGACATTGGCACCGACCAGGTGCATGCCCAGCACGCGATCGGTCTCGGCGTGCGCGAGCACCTTGACGAAGCCGGCCGGCTCGACCATCGCGACCGCACGGCCATTGGCGGCGAACGGGAAGCTGCCGGCCTTGTACGGGATGCCCTCGGCCTTGAGCTGCTGTTCGGTCTTGCCGACCCAGGCCAGCTCGGGCTCGGTGTAGATGACCCACGGGATCGTGTCGAAGTTGACGTGGCCGGGCAGGCCGGCGATCAGCTCGGCCACGGCGATGCCTTCCTCGAAGCCCTTGTGCGCCAGCATCGGGCCGCGCACGCAGTCGCCGATCGCCCAGATGCCATCGACGCCGGTATGGCAATGGTCGTCGACCTCGATCTGGCCGCGATCGGTCAGCTTCACGCCGGTGCCTTCGGCCAGCAGGCCCTGGCTGGCGGCCTTGCGGCCGACGGCGACCAGCAGCTTGTCGACGGTGATCGACTGCTCGCCGTCCTTGTCGGCGTAGCTGACGACGACTTCCTTCTTCTTGCCCTTGCCGGTCACTTCGGTCTTGGAGACCTTCGCGCCGAGCTTGATGTCCAGGCCTTGCTTCTTGAACTCCTTGAGTGCGGCCTTGCCGACTTCGGCATCGGCGGCGGCGAGGAAGTCGGGCAGTGCTTCGAGGATCGTGACCTCGCTGCCCAGGCGCTTCCACACACTGCCAAGCTCCAGGCCGATGACGCCGGCCCCGATCACCGCCAGGCGCTTGGGCACCTCGGTGAAGTCGAGTGCGCCGACGTTGTCGACGATGGTGTCGCCGTCGAACTTCGCGAACGGCAGTTCGATCGAATCCGAGCCTGCGGCAATGATGACGTTCGTGCCGGTCAGCTCGATTTCCGCGCCGTCGTGCTGCTTGACCTTGACCACGCGCTCGGGGTGCAGCGTCGCAAAGCCGTAGAACGGCGTGACCTTGTTGGCCTTGAACAGCATCGCGATGCCGCCGGTGAACTGCTTGACGATCTTGTCCTTGCGACCAACCATCGCGCCGACGTCGATCTTGGCATCCTTGAAGCTGATGCCGTGGTCGCCAAAGATGTGGCCCATGTTCCAGAACTGGCGCGAGGAATCGAGCAGCGCCTTCGACGGGATGCAGCCCACGCGCAGGCACGTGCCGCCGAGCGCCGGCTTGCCGTCCTTGCCGAGCGCGGCGTCGATGCACGCGACCTTCATGCCCAGCTGCGCGGCGCGGATGGCGGCATGGTAGCCGGCCGGGCCGGCGCCGATGACGACCACATCGAATTTCTGCTGTTCGCTCATTTCATTCGCTCACGTGATGGGGGATTCGCGATGGGAAGAGGCGCGGGCCCGATGCGTGCGGTGATCCTGGCCCCGGCCTTGAACGACCGCCGGCCGGCATCACGCCGCACGCATCCCCAATCGCGGCATCGCATGCGCGGGCTTAGAGCCCGAGCAGCATGCGATGCGGATTTTCCAGCTGGTTCTTGATATCGACCAGGAACAGCACCGCGTCCTTGCCGTCGATGATGCGGTGGTCGTAGGAGATCGCGATGTACATCATCGGGGCGGCGACGACCTGGCCGTTCTCGACGATCGCGCGTTCCTTGATCGCGTGCATGCCCAGGATCGCCGACTGCGGCGGGTTGACGATCGGCGTGGACATCAGCGAGCCGAAGGTGCCGCCGTTGGTGATCGTGAACGTGCCGCCCTGCAGGTCGTCCAGGCCGAGCTTGCCGTCGCGCGCCTTCTTGGCGTAGTCGGCGATGCCCTGTTCGATCTCGGCAAAGCCCATGCGCTCGACATTGCGCAGCACCGGCGTGACCAGACCCTTGTCGGTCGAGACCGCAATCGAGATGTCGGCGTAGCCGTGGTAGATGATGTCGTCGCCATCGACCGAGGCGTTGATGATCGGGTAACGCTGCAGCGCATTGGCCACGGCCTTGGCGAAGAAGCTCATGAAGCCGAGCTTGATGCCGTGTTCCTTCTGGAACTGCTCGCCCAGTTCCTTGCGCAGCGCCATCACCTTGCCCAGGTTGACCTCGTTGAACGAGGTCAGCATCGCGATCGATTCCTTGGACTGCATCAGGCGCTCGGCGATGCGCTTGCGGATGCGGGTCATCGGCACGCGCTCTTCGGGGCGGGCGCCGCCCGACACGCCGGGGGTCTTGCCGGCGGCGTAGTTGAGCAGGTCTTCCTTGGTCACCGCGCCGCGACGGCCGGTGCCTTCGACCTGCGAGGGGTCGATGCCCTTGGATTCGGCGGTGAAGCGCGCGCCAGGCGGCAGGTCGGCGGTCTTGCCGCCGGCCACCGACTGCGGCTTGGTCGAGGAGGGCGCCTTGTCGTCGGCCTGCTTGGCCTGCGACTTGGACTGCACTTCCTCGGCGCCGGCGGCCGGCGCTTCCTTGTCCTGGTTGCCCGACTCGGCAGCCGGCGGTGCGGCCGCGGCGGCGCCTTCCTCGATGATCGCGATGACCTGCTGGCTGTTGACCGTCGCGCCTTCCTCGAACTTGATCTCCTTGATCACGCCATCGACCGTCGAGGGCACTTCGAGCACGACCTTGTCGGTCTCCAGGTCGACGATGTTCTCGTCGCGGCTGACCGCATCGCCGGCCTTCTTGTGCCAGGTGGCGATGGTGGCGTCGGACACGGATTCGGGCAGGACCGGGACTTTGATTTCAGTGGCCATGTGGCTTCCTGGGAAAAGCGTGGAATGTGGGAATGCGAGCGGAGATTATTCGGACAGGACCTTGCCGGCGAGGTCGTTGACCAGCGCGTCGGCAATGAGCTGCTGCTGCTCGGCGACGTGGTCGTTGAAGTGACCGACGGCCGGGGAGGGCGAGCGTGCGCGGCCGGCGTAGTGCAGCGACTGCTTGGGCCCCGAGCAGAACTCGAGATGGTGCTTGATCTGGTACCACGCGCCCTGGTTCTGCGGCTCTTCCTGGCACCAGACCACCTCGGTGGCCTTGGAGAAGCGTTCGAGCTCGGCGGTGAGCAACTTGCGCGGGAACGGATAGAGCTGCTCGACGCGGACCAGTGCGACGTTGTCCAGCGACTGCTTGCGGGCTTCCTCGAGCAGGTCGTAATAGACCTTGCCCGAGCACACGACCACGCGCGTGACCTTGGCCGGATCGGCGTCGTGGTCCGGGATCAGGTGCTGGAACTCGCCGTTGGCGAGCTCGTCGAGGGTCGACACCGCCAGCTTGTGGCGCAGCAGCGACTTGGGCGTCATCACCACCAGTGGCTTGCGGGTGGTCATGCACAGCTGGCGGCGGATCATGTGGAACGCCTGCGCCGGCGTGGTCGGCACGCAGACCATCATGTTGTCGAGTGCGCACAGCTGCAGGAAGCGTTCCAGGCGGGCCGAGCTGTGCTCGGGGCCCTGGCCTTCGTAACCGTGCGGCAGGAACAGCGCCAGGCCGCACAGGCGCTGCCACTTGGCCTCGCCCGAGGACAGGAACTGGTCGATGACGACCTGGGCGCCGTTGGCGAAGTCGCCGAACTGGCCTTCCCAGATGCACAGCGTGCCCGGCTCGGACGAGGCGTAGCCGTACTCGAACGCCATGACCGCTTCCTCGCTGAGCAGCGAGTCGATGATCGTGGCGTCCTCGGGGTTCTTCACCAGCTGGCGCAGCGGGATGTAGTCCTCGCCATCCTGCTGGTCGTGGAGCACCGCATGGCGGTGGAAGAACGTGCCGCGGCCGCTGTCCTGGCCGACCAGCCGCAGCCGGTTGCCGGCATCGAGCAGGGTCGCGTAGGCGAGGTTCTCGGCAAAGCCCCAGTCGCCGGGCAGCTCGCCGGCGGCCATCTTGCGACGGTCCTCGTAGATCTTGGCTACGCGCGGGTGCAGGTGCACCGACTCGGGCAGGGTGGTGATCGTCTTGGCCAGCGCCTTGAGCTTGTCGACCGACACCCGGGTGTCGAGCGTGTCGCTGAGCCGGCCGGCGAGATAGGGATCCCAATCGATCGTCAGCTCGTAGTCCGACGGCTTAGCATCGGCCAGTTCCACGGTGACCTCACCGGCATCGAGCTTGTCGCGATAGCGGTCGACGATCGCCTTGGCGTCGGCCTCGGCGAGCACGCCCTCGGCGACCAGCCGCGCGGCGTAGAGCTCGCGCGGCGTCTTGTGCTTGCGGATCACCTGGTACATCAGCGGCTGGGTCGCCGCCGGCTCGTCGGCCTCGTTGTGGCCGTGGCGGCGGTAGCACACCAGGTCGATGACCACGTCCTTGCCGAAGGTCTGGCGGAAGTCGTAGGCCAGCTCGGCGCAGAACACCACGGCCTCGGGATCGTCCGCGTTCACATGCAGCACCGGCGCGCCGACCATCTTGGCGACATCGGTGCAGTACAGCGTGGAGCGCGCGTCCTGGCGGTCGCTGGTGGTGAAGCCGACCTGGTTGTTGATGACCACGTGCACCGTGCCGCCGACCGCGAAACCGCGGGCCTGCGACATCTGGAACAGTTCCATGTTCACGCCCTGGCCGGCGAACGCCGCATCGCCGTGCAGCAGCACCGGCAGCACGACCTTGCGCTCGGTGTCGCGGCGGCGGTGCTGGCGCGAACGCACGCTCCCGGCGACCACCGGGTTGACGATTTCCAGGTGCGAGGGGTTGAACGCGAGCGCCAAGTGGACGGCACCGCCGGGCGTGGCCAGGTCGGCCGAGAAGCCCATGTGGTACTTCACGTCGCCAGTGTGGGCGCGATCGTCGTCGTGGTGCTCGAACTTGCCCTCGAATTCGTCGAACAGCCGGCGCGGGTTCTTGCCGAGCGTGTTGACCAGGACGTTGAGGCGGCCGCGGTGGGCCATGCCGATCACGATGTCCTTGACGCCGTCCTTGCCCGCGCGCTGGATCACGTTGTCGAGCAGCGGGATCAGGGCGTCGCCGCCTTCGAGCGAGAAGCGCTTCTGGCCGACGTACTTGGTATGCAGATAGCGTTCCAGGCCCTCGGCCGCGGTCAGCCGCTCGAGGATGCGCTTCTTCTCTTCGGGGCTGCGCGCGAACCGGCCGCCGGCGTTCTCGAGCCGGGTGTAGAGCCAGTTGCGCTGCTCGAAGTCCGGGATGTGCATGAACTCGGCGCCGATCGGACCGGCATAGGTCGCCTTGAGCAGCGCCAGCAGGTCGCGCAGCTTCATGCGCGGCTGGCCGCCCACGCCACCGGTGCTGAACTCGTCGTCGAGGTCGGCTTCGGTGAGCTGGTGGAACGGCAGCCCCAGGTCCGGCGGATTGACCGGCGGGGTCATGTCCAGCGGGTCGAGCCGGGCGCCCAGATGGCCGCGCGAGCGATAGGCCGTGATCAGCCGGCCGACATGGCGTTCGCGCTCGTCACCGGCGCCCGAGGCCTGGGTCTGGACAACGCCGCGCGCAGCCTGTCGGCCAGCGTCGGCGACGGCCGACAGCACCGCCGAGTGCGGCACGTCGCCGGCCTCGCGGCCCTTGAACGTGTCGAACCACCGTTTCCAGTCCGTCCCGACGCTGTCGGGGTCCACGAGATACTGCTCGTACAGGTCTTCGATATAGGCGGCATTGGCGCCGAACTGCGACGACTGCGCAAACTGCTTCAGGAGACTGTCCACGTCTGGCGATTCGGACTCTTTGGGGAGGGGGGTGCGGCGTGCCGGAATGCCGGAAAAAGCCGGAATCTGGCGGCCAGGGAGGTCACGACAGTATACGCGTGTCCTCCGGTGCGATGCACCCCGCGCGGCCGCGAGCGCCGGGCGCCAACGCGCGATCGCGCCTTGCGTGGGCATCGTGCGCTGCGTACCTGCGCGGTGGGTCCGGGATCAGAGGCCGAGCGCGCGCAACTCGGTCGCCGGACGTGAACGCTCCCACACCGTCTCGAATGCTTGGACCAGTCGACGCGCGCGGCCAGGCAGCGTGGTCGCCGCTTCCCCCTGGATTCGGTGCGCAAGTGGACGGACGACGAAGCCGCCGGCGTCGTTGACCAGCCAGGCACCGGCGAAGCTGCGGTCCGGCGCGGTGTCGACCTCGCGGATCGCGAACGCGCTGGGCAGTCGCTGCGCCAGCGCGACCAGAGGCGGAGGACCGGTCCGCAGCGCGGCTGCATCCTGCAGCAGGATGCGCGCGATGCCGCCACGGCCAGCGGTCGCAAACCGCTGCAGCGCGCGCAGCACCTCGGGGTGGTCATAGAGGCCGGGATCGAGATCGTGGCTGCGCAGCCACAGGCCGCGACGTGCGGACAGGACCACCGTCACGCTGGCGGCGACCGCGGTCGCCAGGTCCTCGATCGCGAAGGCGGCCTGCGCGTGCCGATGCATCTTACGATGTTCGATGCCCGCCTCGAATACCGGCGGCCCGTCGGCGACAAACCCATGACGCGCGTACAGGTCCATCGCGTGCAACTGGGCATGCAGATGGGTGCGGGTCAGCCCCTCGGCCTGCGCCATCTCCAGCAGCGTCCGCAGCAGGGCATCGCCGATGCCGCGGCCGCGTCGGTCGGCGCGCACCGCCAGCCGGCCGATCCGGCCGTCCGGGGTCAGCCGCCCAGTGCCCACCGCCGTGCCATCAGGGTCGACCGCCAGCACGTGCCAGCACTGCGCATCGAGCGCATCGCGCTCCAGCGCGGCCGGCACACCTTGTTCCCGCACGAAGACCTGCTCGCGTAGCGCCTGCGCGGCGGCCCTGTCGGCGTCGTTCGCGATCGGGAAGACCTGGAACGACGCCGGCACGCTCACACGTCCTCGGGACGGGCCAGCGTGTAGTGGCCCTGCTCGAGCAGGGCATAGACCGCGGCGCGTCCCGCCGGCGACAAGGCCGCGTGACCGGCGGCATCGAGGCGGGTCGCAGCGGCCAGACGCTGTGCGTCACGGACCGGCAACGCGAACTCGCTGCCCGAGACGAACAGTCGCGCACCGCGCGCGGCACGGCGCCAGGCGGCGCGCGAGAACGGATTGCGCAGCAGCACCGCCCGGCCACCGGCAAGCAGCGCGTCGACCTCGTCGGACGGCGGCGGCGCTTGCCCAGCGACCACCTGGTGGGCGTTGCGGTAGCCGGTCATGAAGCGGCCGAACCAGTCGCCCAACTGGTCGGGATCGCGCATACGGATGGCGTTAAGCGCCTCGACCACGCGGACCATCGTCGCCGCGTCGATCTCGTTGGGGTCCTTGGGTAGCGTCAGCGTCTCGTCGTGGTAGCGCACCGCGTCGTCGGCCTCGGCGGCCAGTGTGTCGATGTAGTCGCCCATCAGTTCGGCGGCCGACGGTGCTCGCATGCCCACCGACAGCGTCAGGCAGGCGTCCTCGGCCACGCCGTGATGCGGCACCATCGGCGGCAGGTAGAGCATGTCGCCGGGGCCGAGCACCCAGTCGTGGGTCGGTGTGAACTCGCGCAGCAGCTTCAGTTCGACATCGTCGCGGAAGTCCTGCGACGGCAGCCCGCGGCCAAGCGCGTACGAGGCGTCGATCATCCAGCGGCGATGGCCCAGGCCCTGCAGCAGGAACACGTCGTAGTGGTCGACGTGCGCGCCGACCGAGCCGCCGGTCGCGGCGAAGCTGACCATGATGTCGTCGATGCGCCAGCGCGGCAGAAACGAGAAGTGCGGCAGCAGTGCGGCGACATCGGCGTCCCACTTGTCCACGTCCTGGACCAGCAGCGTCCAGTCGCGGTCGCCCAGGCCCGGGAAGATCGCCTCGTCGAACGGGCCGGTCTCGACCTGCCAGCCGTCGTTAGCACGGTCGTGGCGGATCAGGCGCGACAGCGCCAGTTCCTCGCAGGCCAGCCCGGCCAGGTCCTCGGGCTGCAGCGGGGATTCGAATCCGGGGAAGGCGTTGCGGATCAGCAACGGGCGCTTGTGCCAGTAGTCGCGCAGGAAGCGGGCAGGGGGCATGCCGAGCGGGCCGTGGCGGCCGGCATCGATCTCGAAGGGGAGGGCTTTCATGCGCGCAAGCGTACGTGATCGGCCGGGGCCGCGCATTGCGTGCGCGCATGGACGCGGCGGGCACTTTCGGGCAGACAGCGGCGTGCCGATGCTGGGCCCGCGCGGCGCGCAGCAGCTACAGCACGCGGTTGTCCTGGCCGTCGTCGTGCACGTCGGGGGTGTTGCTCGGGTTGACGGTATTGCCGGCGCCCTCGAATTCGACCGAGGCGACATTGCGTGCGAGTACGGTGTTGCGGTCGCCGCCGATCTGCACGTTGCCGGCCTCGGTGAGGTTGAGCGTGTTGTCGCTGCCGGTCACCACGACATCGCCGACGTGGCGATTGAGCACGGTGACATGGTCGCCCTCGACCCGGATCGAGGTCGCATGGTCGACATTGATCGCGCCCCGGGAGGCAGTCACCACGACGTTGCCGCAGGCCCCGTCGAGCACGATCTCGAAGTCGTCGCGGCTCACCTGCACGTCCTGCCCGCCGCACATGGCACCGCTGGCCGGATTGCGCAAGGTTCCCGACGCGGCCGTCGGCGCGTCCTCGACTGTTCCCGAAGGCGCCTCGTCGGCAGGGCCGCCACAGGCGACCAGGGCCGCGGCGACGATCGGGAGGACGAGGATGGCGGCCGGGCGGGGCACGGAGCGGCGCATAGGAAAGCCTGGGTAGGGGCTGGATGACCGCAGCCTGCGCTGCGGTGCGTGCAGGTGGCGTCGCGCCGCCAGGCGCGCGCCGCGCGCAAGGTCAGATCGCGCGGGCGAGGTGCTCGGCCAGGCCGGTGTAGGCGCCGGGCGTCAGCGCGCGCAACCGGGCCTTGTCGGCTTCGGGCAGGTCGAGGCCGTCGACGAAGGCGCGCATCGACGCGGCGGTGATGCCCTGGCCGCGGGTCAGCGCCTTGAGCTGTTCGTAGGGGTTGGGCAGGCCGTGACGGCGCATGACCGTCTGCACGGCCTCGGCCAGCACTTCCCACGCCGCGTCCAGGTCCTGCGCCAGGCGCTCGGGATTGGCGCTGAGCTTGCCCAATCCGCGCAGCAGGGCGTCGAGCGCGATCTGGGTGTGGCCGAATGCGGTGCCCAGCGCGCGCAGCACGGTCGAATCGGTGAGGTCGCGCTGCCAGCGGCTGATCGGCAGCTTCGCGGCAAAATGCTCGAACAGCGCATTGGCGATGCCGAAATTGCCCTCGGCGTTCTCGAAGTCGATCGGGTTGACCTTGTGCGGCATCGTCGAGCTGCCGATCTCACCGTCCTTGAGCGCCTGCTTGAAATAGCCCAGCGAAATGTAACCCCATACGTCGCGGCACAGGTCGATGCCGATCGTACCCATGCGGCGGCTCGCGTCGGCGATCTCGGCGATGCAGTCGTGCGGCTCGATCTGGGTGGTGTAGGGGTTGAACTCGAGCCCCAGGGACTCGACGAAGCGACGCGAGAACGCCGGCCAGTCGATTTCCGGATAGGCGGCGACGTGCGCGTTGTAGTTGCCGACCGCGCCGTTGATCTTGCCGGTCAGCGGCACCGCCGCGAGCTGCTCGCCTTGGCGCTGCAGCCGGGCGACGACGTTCGCCAGTTCCTTGCCGACGGTGCTTGGCGAGGCGGTCTGGCCGTGGGTGCGCGAGAGCAGCGGCAGCGCCGCGTGCGCATGCGCCATGTCACGCAGCGTCGCGATCAGCCGGTCGAGTGTGGGCAGCAGCACGTGCTGACGTGCCTTGCTGAGCATCAGCGCGTAGGCGAGGTTGTTGATGTCCTCGCTGGTGCAGGCGAAATGCACGAACTCCAGTGCCGGCGCCAGCGCCGCATCGTCCTTGAGCCGCTCCTTGATGAAGTACTCCACCGCCTTGACGTCGTGGTTGGTGGTGCGCTCGATCTCCTTCACGCGTGCGGCATCGGCCACCGAGAAGTCCTCGGCCAGCGCGTGCAGCGTCGCGCGCGCGCCGGCGTCGAACGCCGGCAGCTCGGCGATGCCCGGCTCGTCGCCCAGCGCGATCAGCCACTCGATCTCGACCCGCACGCGCGCCCGGATCAGGCCGTACTCGGAGAAGATCGGCCGCAACGCATCGACCTTGCCGGCATAGCGGCCATCGAGCGGGGACAGGGCGAGCAGGGCGGCGTCGGCGGTGCGGGAGTCGGTCATTGGGCGGGGGCGCGGCGGGACGAGCCGTCATTTTAGCCTGCATGGCGCTCGCGTATCCTGCGCAGGACCGTCCCATCCGCCAGCGACCACGCCAGCCGGACCCTTCCCCTCCAAGGAGCCGAACGAATGAGCACGTCAGCGAACGCCCCGGCGTTCCGGATCGAACACGACAGCATGGGCGACCTGCAGGTCCCCGCCGACGCCCTGTGGGGCGCCCAGACCCAGCGCGCGGTGCAGAACTTCCCGGTCTCGGGCTGGCCGATGCCGCGCGGCTTCATCCGCGCGCTGGGCTTGATCAAGGCCGCCGCCGCCGACGTCAACACCGGCCTGGATCTGCTGCCGGGCCGGCTGGGCAAAGCGATCCGCGCCGCCGCGCTCGAGGTCGCCGACGGGGCGCACGACGCGCACTTCCCGATCGATGTCTACCAGACCGGGTCGGGCACTTCGTCGAACATGAATGCCAATGAGGTCATCGCGACGCTGGCCTCGCGGGCCGGTCGTCCGGTGCATCCCAACGACCACGTCAACCTCGGCCAGAGTTCCAATGATGTGGTGCCGACCGCGATCCGGGTCTCGGCGCAACTGGCGGTGGTCGAAGATCTGCAGCCGGCGCTCAAGCACCTGCGGCGCACGATCGAGCGCCGCGCCAAGTCGCTGCGGACGGTGGTCAAAACCGGGCGCACGCACCTGATGGATGCGATGCCGCTGACCTTCGGCCAGGAGTTCGGCGCCTGGGCCTCGCAGCTGGCCTCCGCCCAGGCGCGGCTCGACGACACCCTCAAGCGGTTGCGTCGGCTGCCGATCGGCGGCACCGCGATCGGCACCGGCATCAACGCCCATCCGCAGTTCGGTCGCAAGGTCGCGCGCGCGCTGTCGACCCTGACCCGGACCCGGTTCGAATCGGCCGACGACAAGTTCGAGGGCATCGCCGCCCAGGACGATGCGGTGGAACTGTCGGGTCAGCTCAATGCGCTGGCCGTCGCCCTGATCAAGATCGCCAACGACCTGCGCTGGATGAATTCCGGCCCGCTCGGCGGCCTGGGCGAGATCGAGCTGCCGGCGCTGCAGCCGGGCAGTTCGATCATGCCGGGCAAGGTGAATCCGGTGATCCCCGAGGCGACGGTCATGGCCGCCGCCCAGGTCATGGGTCACCACACCGCGATCACGGTGGCCGGGCAGACCGGCAACTTCCAGCTCAACGTCGCGCTGCCGCTGATCGCGGCCAACCTGCTCGAGTCCATCCAGTTGTTGGCCAACGTGTCGCGGCTGCTGGCCGACCAGGCGATCGCCGGCCTCAAGGTCCGCCGCGACAATGTCGATGCCGCGCTGGCGCGCAACCCGATCCTGGTGACCGCGCTCAATCCGATCATCGGCTACGAGAAAGCGGCGGCGATCGCCAAGCGCGCCTACAGGGAAGAACGGCCGGTGCTCGATGTCGCGCTGGAGGACAGCGGGCTGTCGGCCACCGACCTGCGGGCCTTGCTCGATCCGGCCGCGCTGACCCGAGGCGGCATCCACGAGGGCGCGGGCGGCGGCGGGTAGTCCGGCACGGTCAGCGATCACTCGCCCGCAGGCGGCGATCGCCTCCGTCGCGGAGGCGATCACCTCCCCCGCAACGCGGGGGAGGTCGACGCGTGCAGCGCGTCGGGTGGGGGCACGGCCGCGTCGTAGACGCGCCTTCCAATGGGGCGGTTCGCGCTACCTGGGGGCGTCGTCGCGCCCCAGACACGCGGTGCAGGCCGTCTCGCTGAAACGGCTCTCGCAAATGCCGCGCACCTGCTCCGGCGGCAGGCCGCCGGGCACTTCCTCGGCCAGGCCGCCGCGAAACAGCGTGCAGGTCGATGCCGACAATGCAGCGACCTCCGGCAGTTGCAACTGCACCCGCCCATCGACCGACTGGCTCAAGCGCGCGCCGTCGGCATCCGCGCGCAGGTCCAGCATCCGGCCGTCGTGCCAGATCTGTAGCGCGGCGGCGCCGTCGGGCCCCGCAACGAACAGTGCGCTCTGGCGTTGGCGGCCGTCGAGCGTCAGGCCGACATTATCGCCGTCGTCCCAGGTCACATACCCGCCGCGTTCCTGGCCGCTGCGGTCGTAAAGCATGACGCCGGCCGCGGCGCTACCGCGATCGACGCGCTTGCCGTCGATCAGGGCGTCGGGCAGGTCGCCGGACACGCGCACGCGCTCGACGCCCGTCGGATCGACGACCACCAGTTCGCGCAGCCGCAAGCGGTCCGGAAACTCGGTTGTCGATGACCGCAGCCAGAGGGCGATGCAGGCACTCGCCAGCAGCAGGCAGACGGCACCCAGCCCGAGTACGGCGAGACGATGGCGATGCTCGATCGCATCGAGGCGGTGGTGGATATCGGGATGCATGGGACGCGCCTTCCTTGGATCGGCTCGGTGACCCGAACCACAACTACTACGGGGTCGTCTCGCCGGCTGCGGCCTCCACCGCCGCGCCGTGGTGGTCTTCGACGTCCTTGCGGCAGTCGTCGATGTCGGCGGCGGTCATCGTGGCGTAGGGCTGGAACGCCGGCAGGGCGCTCGCCAGCGTCTGCTGGGATTGGAGCAACGGCGGCAGCAGATCGCAGAGCTTGCGCGCCTCGGCCTCGATGCGTGCGCCTTCTGCCTCCATGCGCGCCTCGAAGGCATCGGACTTGCCCGATAGCACGCTGGTGATGGCGCCCTTGGCGGCGTCCGCACCGAGCCGCGCCCCCTGCATGCCGATCGCGATGCCGGCATCGGCGATCGCCAGGATATGGGCGCGGTGCGCCAGCAGCAGTTCGCGCTGGGCCGCGTCGATGGCCACAGGCTTGCCTGCGATCAACAGGTCGCCCGCCGGGCTGATCTCGGCCCTGGGCAGGTGCGCGGTCCGCCCGTCCTTGTCGCCGACGCGGACCCCGTTGATATCGACGCCCCCGCTGCCCTTGCCGCCGATACCGATGTTGCCCTCGGCCAGTTCGGCGCGGGCTGTGTCGAGTGCGCGCCGCGTGGTGCGTGCGATGAAGCCGTTGTCGGCCGTGTCCGCCGTGGTCGCGTCGGTCGCGGTCCGATCTGTTGCGGGGGCTGCGTCGCGGCCGCAGCCTGGAAGTACCGCGGTGCAGGCGAGCAGCAGCCCCAAGGAAAGCGCGTTCGAGCGAAGGGAACGGGTCATGGTCCGGCTCCTGGAATGGGCGAGGGCAGCGGGTCAGCGCTTGCGCGGAAGATCGACCGTGCCGCGCACCTCGCGCACCACGACGTCGCCACTGCCCTTTGACGACACGGTCAGGTCGCCGGCGACGCGTTGCGCATCCAGGTCGCCCGAGCCGATCGAATCGACGCGCACGCTGCCCGACGCGTCGCGGATCTCGACGTCGCCCGAGCCGATGCTGCCGATGCGGATGTCGCCACCAATGCGGCGCAACTCGACATCGCCCGAACCGACGCTGCCGACCTCGACATCCTGGCGAATCCCTTGCGCGCTCACATCGCCCGAGCCCACCGAGAGCAGTTTCAGTTCGCCCGCGTCCTCAACCACGATGTCGCCCGAGCCGGTCTTGACCGTCGCGCGGCCGGCGATGCGCCGCAGTTCGGCATCGCCCGAGCCGACGTCCGCGCTGGCTGCCGCGACGCCGGTCACCCAGGCCTCGCCGGAACCGGCGATGACCTGCACCAGCACGTCGGCCGGCACCTGGCCCGACACATCGAGGTAGGCATAGCGCGGGCCGAACACGCCGACCGCGGAGGCGCGCCCGAGCTTCACCGTCAGCACCTCGCCGGCGCGGCTGACATCGACCGTCAACGACGCCAGTGCCGAGGCATTCGAGGCGCAGGCGCGGCCGCGCAGGTGCGCGTCCGGCTGTGCGGCGCCCTCGACGCGCAAGGTGTGATGACCGATCTCGAAACGGACGATGCGGACCCCGTCGAAGTCCATCGCCGCCTCGCGCGGCTCGCTGTGGCGGCACTGCGGCGCGTCGTCGGCCTGCGCGCCCAGCGGCGCGGCAAGCATGGCCGCAATGAAGGCGAAGGCAGACGCACGGGGAGCGGAAGGCGACTTCATCATCAAGGATCCTTGGGCTGGCCCGGAGCCGTGGTCGAGTGACAGCGCGGGTGATGGGAGGGGCGGGGACGTTGCGGCATCCACCGCAGCGTTCCCAGGATGATCAGCGTGATGCGAAGCTGCGCCGCACCTCGTCGCGGCAGGCGTCGGCCTCTCGTGCCTCCAGCCGTGCGTAGGGACGGAACGCCGGCAGGTCGGTCGCCAGTTGCTGTTCGGCCGCGTGCAGCGCCGGCATGCGCGCACAGATCTGCAAGGCGCCCGGCTCGACGGTCTGGCGCACGGTCCGCTCGATGCGCCGCTCCAGGCTGCCGGTCATGGCACTGAGCATGAGCCGGAACGCGCCCCGATCCACGGCGTCGACGGCCGCCAGTGCCGTCACCTCGCCCAGGTCGATGCCGGCGCGTGCGATCTCGATGACCAGGCCGCGGTAGGCGAGCAGTTGCTGGCGTTGATTGGCGTCGAGGGCGACGGCGCGGCCATCGACCAGGAAGTCGCCGCGCGGGGTGATCGCGGCGCTCGGCAGCTTGGCGTCGCGATCGCGCTTGCGGCGCCCGTCGCGCCCGAACTGCAAGCTCTCGCTGACATCGAGGTTTTCGGTCTCAAGCTCGGCGCGGGCATTGGCGAGCTCGGTGCGGATCTCCTGCCGCGCGTCGGCGAGTTCGCGGCGCACTTCGTTGCGCACCCCTTCCTGCGGTGGTGCCGACCAGGCGACCGGCGACAGGCCCAGGGCGAGCGCGGCGATGATGGAGAAGGCGGCAGACTTCATAACGGATGCTCCTTGCGGTCGTGATGGCGGGTTTCGAAGCGCGGGCTCAGCCTTCCTCGCGCCAGCGGCGCAACCGGATCGCCAGCGCGATCATCAGCACGCCGGCCACGATGCCGATCCACATCGAGGGCGTGGCGAAGTTCGTGTAGACCCCAGTCACGCTCAGCAGGTTGCTGATCTGCTCGCCGCCGTCCGCGGCTTGCTGCAGATACGACAGGTCCGCGCCCGTCAGCGGGACGGTGCCCAGCAGCAGCCGTGCGATCACGTTGCCCCACAGCCAGTGGCGGTCCAGGCCCACCACCTGCAGCAGTCCGGTCATCGACGCGGCGGCGCCGACGGCCAGCGGCAGCAGCACCGCCCACAGGAACGGCTTGCTGCGCGCCCAGGCCGAGCACAGCAGCAGCCAGCCGATGGTCGGCAGCGCCCACGCGGCGTAGACCGGGATCGCGGCGACCAACTGCGCGGCAAGCAGGAAGGCCATGCCGTTGCCCCACAGCAGCGGCAGCGGATTGGCGCCATGCGCTGCCGCGGCCACGCTCAGCGCGGTCAGGAACAGCAGCATCACGACGATGGCGATCGCGGTCGAGATTGCCGGGATCACCAAGGCGGCGGTCACGACCTTCGACAGCACGGTCGCGGTGTCCGACACCGGCAACGACTTCCAGAACAACACGCTGCGGTCGCGACGTTCATCGTAGAGCGCGCCCAGACAATAGAAGAACGCGACGAAGATCATCACCATGTACGGCCAAGCGGCCGACATCAGCAGCGTGGCGTAGAGGCCATCGGCGAGTCCGCGCAGATCGTCGCCGTTGAGCTGGCTGACCAGTGTGCCCAGGTCCAGTCCGTTGATGGTGACGCCCTCGTATTCGATCCGCGAGCCGTTGGCGATCTGGCGGCGCGCGACGAAGATCATCGTGATCAGCAGACCCACCGACAGCAGCAGCGACAGACCGCCTGCGATCAGCGGCGCCCACAGCATGCCGCCGCGGTGCTCCCAGTATTCGCGGCGCAGCAGCAGCCGGAACCGGTGCGTGGCATGGGGCGGCGTGCGCGCAGGTGCGGGCGCGGTGACGGTTTCGACGGTGGCATTCATGCGTAGGCTCCCTTCATCGTGGCCACGAACAGATCCGCCAGACCGGGCGTGCGGGTCTCGCCATAGGCCGCCAGGGCGGCGACGGGCACGTTGTCGAACAGCATCACGGTCTTGCCGAATGGCAGGGCGCGCTCGTCGATCGGGCGATGGGCGCGGGCGGCCTCGAGCTGGTCGGCCTCGACCAGGACCTCGACGAAGCGTTCGGCGACATCGTCCATCGGCGCGTCGAGCACGATCCGGCCGTCGCGGATGAACAGCACGTCGGTGAGGATGTGTTCGATCTCCTCGACCTGGTGAGTGGTGACGACGATGGTCTTCTGTTCGTCGAAGTAGTCCTCCAACAGGCGCTGGTAGAACTGCTTGCGGTAGAGGATGTCCAGGCCGAGTGTGGGCTCGTCGAGCACCAGCAGCCGGGCGTCGATCGCCATCACCAGCGCCAAGTGCAACTGCACGATCATGCCCTTGGACATTTCGCGCACGCGTTGTTTGGGGCGCAGTTTCGTGTTGGCCAGGAAGCGCTCGCAGCGCGCGCGATCGAAACGTGGGTGCACGCCCTCGACGAAGTCGATCGCATCGCGGACCCGCATCCAGCGCGGCAGCACCGCGACGTCGGCGATGAAGCACACATCGTTCATCAGGGCGTCGCGCTCGCGGCGCGGGTCGCGGCCCAGCACCGACAGGTCGCCATCACAGCGGATCAGGCCGAGGAGCGCCTTGAGCGCGGTGGTCTTGCCGGCACCGTTGGGGCCGATCAGGCCGACGATGCGGCCGGCGGGAATCTGGAAAGTGGCGCCGGCCAGGGCGCGTGTGCCCTTGTAGGTCTTGTCGAGGTTGCGCGCGGAGATGACCGGGGCGTCGAGCACGGCGTTCATGCATTGGCTCCATTGCCGATGGATTGCAGCAGATCCCGGGCCGACAGCCCCAGGCGTTCGATCCGTTCCACGACCAGCGGCCATTCCTCGTGCAGGAACCGCTCGCGCTCGCTGGTGCGCAGCTTGCGGGAGGCTTCCTCGGTCACGAACATGCCCAGGCCGCGGCGCTTCTCGACCAGCGCCTCGTCGGCCAGTTCCTGATAGGCGCGCGAGACGGTGATCGGGTTGAGCTGGTATTCGGCGGCGACTTGGCGCACCGAGGGCAGCGCGTCGCCGGGCTTGAGCACGCCGTCGAGCATCATCGCGATCACCCGCTCCTTGAGTTGCCGGTAGATCGGGGCGCCGTCGCTCCATTCGATATTGGCCATGTCAGCCTCTCCCACCGGTGCCCCGGGCGAATGAGAAGTAGGGCATCGCGATCGCGCTGCGGCCACGCCGGCTGCGGCTGCGCGGCGCCGCGTCCTGCGGTTCGGCATCGCCGATGGCGACGTCGCGGGCGGCGGTCGTGGTCGCCACCTGAAGTCCGCTTGCGACGGCGGTGGCATCGCGGTCAGCCGACAGCGAGGGGACGGTGGCCAGCAGCGCGGCGCACAGGGCCGCAGCGGAAACGCCACATGCGATGATCGGGATCTGGAGCCTGCGGGTCATGGGACCGTCCTGCTCTGGTGGGTAGGTGTTGTAGGCAACTATAACACCACGGCAGGGGGTGTCAATGCCTCGCGGCGCGGACGTCCACCCAACTGATGGCATACGAAGGCCGGCGCCTTCATAGGAGTGCGCGATGCGGAAGATCCACCTGCCCCTGATCCTGGCGACCTGTGCGGCGGGCCTGCTGGCCATCTCGATGGCGATCGCACAATCGGCGCCGGGCGCGTCCGACGTGCTCGGTCACAGCTTCCGTCCGTTGGCCGGACGCGAGCCGGTCGACCTGCGGCGAACCTACGGCGGCGATGTGCTGCTGATCGTCAACACCGCCAGCAAGTGCGGCTTCACACCGCAGTTCGAGGCGCTCGAAGGCCTGCATGCGCGGTATCGCGCGCAGGGGTTTGCGGTGTTGGGCTTTCCGTCGGGCGATTTCAAGGAACAGGAGTTCGAGGACGAGCAGGCGATCCAGGAGTTCTGCACACTGACCTACGGGGTGAAGTTCCCGATGTTCCAGAAGGTGCACGTGGTCGGGCCGGACGCGGTGCCGCTGTACCGGCAGTTGGCGACGGCGACCGGGCAGGCGCCGCAGTGGAACTTCCACAAGTATCTGGTCGGGCGCGATGGCCGGGTGCTGGCGCAATGGGGCAGTCGGACCAAGCCTGACGATCCGCAGATCGTCGCCGCCATCGAGCGCGCGCTGCAGGCGCCGCGCCCATCCGCGCGCTGAAGCGCATCTAAGTCGCGGCCGGTCGCGATTGCTCCGCGCCGCGCTGGCCGCGACAATAATCGGCTGCATCGCCCAGACCGGGCAGGAGACCCTACGGATGTCCAATCTGATGCGCGCCGGTGTCGTGGCGCTGCTGATCGCCGTCGGTGCCCAGGCCGGCGCCGCCGAGCCGTCTGCCGATCGCGCGCAGACCAGTTATGTGGTCGGCCTGGATGTCGGCCGCTCGTTGGGCCAGGTGGGCGCGGATCTGGACATGCGCGCCTTCGAGCAGGCGCTTGCGAGCGCGCTCGACGGTAAGCCGCCGTCGCTGTCGCCCGAGGAGACCCGTCAGCTTGGCGTGGCGCTGGGGCAGCGCATCGCCGCGCGCAGCGGCCGTCCGGTACCGGGCCTGCCGCCGGGCAGCGAGCCGCCTGCGGTCGACACGACCAAGGTGAGCCAGATGGTGGCCGTGGATATCGCCCGATCGCTCGCGCCGCTCAAGGGCGAGATCGAGGTCGCGCCGCTGGTGCGTGCGGTCGCCGACACCATCGCCGGCCGGCCGCCGACGCTCGACGAGGCGCGTATCGCGCAGATCCGCGAAGCGATGGCCGGCCGCACCCAGGCGCGGGCCGCCAACGCCGCCGAGTCCAATCGCCGCGCCGGTGCGGAGTTCATGGCCGGCAATCGCGGCAAGCCGGGTGTGTTCGCCACCGCATCGGGCATCCAGTACAGCGTCGAGCGGCAAGGACAGGGGCCGCGCCCGCGCGCGGGCGATCGTGTCCGCGTGCATTACCGCGGCACGCTGCTCGACGGTACCGAGTTCGACAGTTCCTATGGACGCGGTGCGCCTGCGGTGTTCGGCCTGGACCAGGTCATTGCCGGCTGGACCGAGGGTCTGCAGCTGATGCCGATCGGCGGCAAGTACCGGTTCTGGATCCCGGGAGACCTGGCCTACGGTCCCAAGGGCAGCCCGCCCAACATTCCGCCCAACGCCACGCTGGTGTTCGACGTCGAACTGATCGACATTCTCTGATCGCGTTTCCATTCCCGCGGCGCCACGCTGCCGCTCACGCGCAATTCCGCAATCCTTTTTCCCTGGAGTCCTTCCCAAGATGAAGACCACATCGCGTATCGCCCTCGTCGGCCTGGTGGCCGTGCTGCCGCTGGCGATGATCGCCTGCAAGCCGATCGACAAGGAGACCGGCAAACCGGTCCAGGGCACCGCCAATGCCGGCGGCGAAGCGGCCAGCGGCACCGAGATCGCCGGCCTCAAGACCGAGCGTGAGCAGGTGAGCTACATCATCGGCAACCAGATGGGCGAGTCGCTCAAGCAGGTCAAGGACGAGATCGACCTCAAGACCCTGCAGCGCGCGATCGCCGAGACGCTCGACGACAAGGCCATCGAGATCAGCGACGAGCAGGCGATGAAGGTGATGCAGTCCTTCGGTGAACGTATGCAGGCCAAGCAGCTCGCCGAGATGCAGGAGAAGGCCAAGACCAACGCCGCCGAGGCCGAGAAGTTCTTCGCCGAGAACGCCAAGCGCGAAGGCGTGCAGACCACGGCCTCGGGTCTGCAGTACCGCGTCGTCACCCAGGGCACCGGTGCCAAGCCCGGTCCCAACGACACCGTGCGCGTGCACTACAAGGGCACGCTGCTCAACGGCGAGACCTTCGACAGCTCCTACGACCGTGGCGAGCCGGCGCAGTTCGCGCTCGGCCAGGTGGTCCCGGGCTGGCAGGAAGGCCTGCAGTTGATGCCGGTCGGCAGCAAGTACGAGCTGTGGATCCCGGCCAAGCTGGGCTATGGCGAGATGGGCACCGGCCCGATCGGCCCGAACCAGGCACTGGTCTTCGAGGTCGAGCTGCAGGACATCGTCAAGTGATCCACGCACCGTCGCGGCGCGCATCGCCGCGTCGCGACGGTGGGGATGCCGCGCGATGACCGCTGCCCTCATCGATGCCGACGCCCATGCGGCGCTCGAGCAGCGGGTGACCGAGCTCGAGACGCGGCTGGCGTTCCAGGAGCACACGATCTCCGAGCTCAACGACGCGCTGACCGCTGCACGGCTCGAGCTCGTGGCCCAGACCGGCCTGCTGCGCCGGGTCATGGACGACCTGCGCCAGGCGCGCACGGTGCAGTTTCCGGACCCGGGGCAGGAGCCGCCCCCGCCGCATTACTGACGTGTTCGCATGATCGAAAGCCCAGTGTCGGGCCTGTCTGCCCGGTCGGCATCCGCCGCCGCTGTTGCGTTGTCCAGCGTGTTCACCGTACCTGTTTCTGTTTCTGTTCCTGTTCCCGGCGAGGTCCTTCCTCCATGAGCGATACCCTGCGCGACCAGTTGCTCGGTCTGGGCTTCAAGGCGCCGGCCAAACCGGCCAAGCCATCACCGCGTCGCGACGAGCGCCGGGGACGTCCGGATGAGCGCCGCGGTGGCGGCAAGCGCGCCGACGGCGCGCGCCAGGACGGACCGTCGCGTCCGCCCGGCCGACGCGATGCGCAAGGCCCGCGCAAGCCGCGCCCGCCGCGCGAGGACATCGACCTGGCCAAGGCCTATGCGATCCGCGCCCAGCGCGAGAAGGACGAGCGCATCGAGGCCGAACGCCAGCGGCAGGAAGAGGCGCGGCTGCGCCGCGAGGCACGCGCCAAGCTTGAAGCGTTCGTCAAGGACAAGGCGCTCAACCGCGCCGATGCCGACATCGCCCGGCATTTCGAGTACGGCGGCAAGATCAAGCGCATCCATGTCGATGCCGAACAACTGCGCGCGCTCAATGCCGGCGAGCTCGGTGTGGTGCAGGTCAACGGCCGGTACCTGCTGGTCACCGCAGCGGTGCTGGCCGAGGCCGAGACGATCTTCGCACAGGCGGTCGCGCTGAAAGTGGACCCGTCCGCTCCGCCGGGCGACGACCCTTATAGCGATCCCCAGTACCAAGTCCCCGACGACCTGGTCTGGTGACCATGCGCGCTCTCGGGCTGTGCCTCGCTGTGCTGCCGGTCGGCGCCGCTTGTGCGCAGGAGATCGCATTCGACCGGCCGGGGATCGGGTTCTCCGCATCGGTGCTTGCGCCCGGGCAGGTGGCCTGGGAGCAGGGCCTGCCCGATCTCGAGCGCGATCGCAATGACGGCGTGCGCACCACCGAGGCAACTGCGGGCAGTGCGCTGCGCGTGGGGCTGGGCGCATCGCTGGAGGTGCAACTGTCGGCGACGCCGTGGCAGCGCACGTCGACGCGCGAGGCCGGCGGTGCACGGCACGTGGCCGAAGGGGCCGGCGACAGCAGCGTCGGCCTGAAATGGGCATTGCCCAGCGCCGGCGCGCTCGATTGGGCGCTGCTGGCGCGTTACGGCCTGGCGACCGGATCGCGTGGGCTGCGTCCTGACACCCACCTGCGCAGCCTCGGCGCGTCGGTTGAGGGCGAGACCGAAGGCGGGCGCGGCTACGCGCTGTTTGCCGGCTATCAGCACGACGACGACGGCAGCGGCTGGCAGGTCGCGCCGAGCCTGGACCTGTTCGAGGCCGGCACGCTCGCCGGCTATGTCGAGGCCGGCGTCGGCGGTGGGTCGCAGGCCGGCACGGTGGTCGGCAGTGGCCTGACGTGGCGTCCGCAGCCCCAGGTGCAGTTCGACCTGTCGATGTTACGTGGCGTCGGTGGGGATGCGCCCGACTGGCAGGGCGGCTTCGGCGTGGCGGTCGGGTTCCGCTGACGGCGCGGGACGGGGCGGTCGACTACGTGGTGCCCACAGCGATCGAGCGCACGGTGCCACACGAAGATTCTGCGTGAAAATCCGACTCTGACCCCGGTTCTGGCGTGGCTCAAGGCGCGCGGTACTCGGCAACCGGGCCCGCGACCCTGCGCCCGGCCTGCCAGACCGCTTCAATCGTGCGCAGATTGCGGATGTCTGTCAGCGGGTCGGCGGCGACCACGATGAAGTCCGCACGCCGGCCCGGCTGCAACAGGCCGCGGTCGTCCAGACGCAGCAGGTGCGCCGAATCACGGGTGGCCACGGTCAGCGCCTGCTGCGGGCTGAAGCCGGCCTGCATCATCAGTTCGAGTTCGCGATGCTCGGCGAAGCCCGGTACGCGACGCGGCAGTGCGCCGGCATCGGTGCCGAAGCCGATCCGGACGCCGGCCTCGCGCAGCGTCGACAGATTGCGCAGGTTGGTGGCGAGCGCGGCGCGGGCCTTCGTGGTCTGCGGATCGCGCAGCGTGTCGGCGCGCCACTGCGGGTCGGACCACTGCGCGCGGACCGCCTCGGGCAGTGCGTTGCGCAGGAAGGGTGTCTCCAGCCACTCGGGGTGCTCGGCGTAGATGTAGTTCGCCTCGTCGATCTGCAGCGTCGCGATGTAGCCGGCATTCGAGGTGCGCAGCGCGGCGACGAACGCCGGGTCGACCGGCCGGTCGCGCACGCCGTGGGCGACGATGTCCAGGCCGCTGGCCACGAGGTCGGTGGCTGGTGCGAGATCGTGGATATGCGCGGCTGCGAGCAGCTTCTGGCGATGGGCTTCGTCGATGGTGGCGCGATAGACCTCGGGCGCCATCGGCGGCGCCTGACCGCCAAGGGCATCGACCCACAGCTTGACAATGTCGACGCCGGATTCCGCCTGCGCGCGGACCGCGGCGCGGGCCGCGTCGGCGGTCGCCGGGCGCGCCACTGGATCGTGTGCCAGGCCCATGTTCGCAGCGGGCGGCGCGCCGCCGGGCGCACCGATGCCGCCGCCGGCGCCCAGCAGTTGCGCGCCCAGCGACGGATCACCGGTCACGGCACTGCGGATGTCGCCAAAGGCCGCGCCGTTCATGCCCAGCGACATCACCGTGGTGACGCCGTAGGCCTGGAACTGGCGCAGGTCGCGCACGACGTGCGCGCGGGTGTAGAAGCGGTCGCCGTGGGCGGTGCCCTCGGTATTGCCGACGTGCGCATGGGCGTTGACCAGGCCCGGCACGATGAACCGACCGCGATAGTCGATGCGTTCGGCCTCGGCGGGCAGGTCGCCGGCCCCAGGCTGCGCGACGCGCGCGATGAGGCCATCGCGGATCACCAGGGTGACTTCGCCCAGGTCGCGCTCGCCGTCGAATACCCGGGCATGCTCGATGATGATCGGCGGGGGCGAGGGCGGCGCATCGGCCTGCGTGGTCGCAGATGGGCCGGTGGCGGGGCTGCAGGCGGCGGTCAGGCCAGCGATCGCGGCCAGCATCAGGGCGCCGGCGGCGCGGCGTCGAAGCATGGTGGGATCCTCAGCGCGAAGCAGGCGCCGAGGATAGCGGGGCATTCGTGACGGTCATGCGCAGCCGCCCGCGCGATCCGAGGGCTCACTCGGGGTCGTAGTCCAGGTTCGAGGCCAGCCAGCGTTCGGCCTGCGCCAGCGGCACGCCCTTGCGCTTGGCGTAGTCCTGCACCTGTTCCTTCGAGACCCGGCCGACGACGAAGTACTGGCTGCGGGGATGGCTGAAGTAGTAGCCCGACACCGCCGCGGTGGGCAGCATCGCGAAGCTCTCGGTCAGCGTCATGCCGGCGTTGGCTTCTGCGCCGAGCAGGTCGAACAACGTGCGCTTCTCGCTGTGCTCGGGGCAGGCCGGGTAGCCGGGGGCAGGGCGAATGCCACGGTACTGCTCGCCAATCAGCGCCTCGTTGTCGAGCGCTTCGTCGGCCGCGTAGCCCCAGTACTCGGTGCGCACACGCTGGTGCAGGCGTTCGGCCAGCGCTTCGGCCAGACGGTCGGCCAGCGCCTTGAGCAGAATCGCGTTGTAGTCGTCGTGTGCGGCCTCGAAGCGCGCGACGTGCGGTTCGATCCCGATGCCGGCCGTGACCGCGAACGCTCCGATCCAGTCCTGCACGCCGCTGTCGGCCGGCGCGATGAAGTCGGCCAGGCAGAAGTCCGGCCGCTCGACCGGCTTGTCGACCTGCTGGCGCAGGAAGTGCAGGCGGACGCCGCCGCGCGCGTGCTCGGGGACGACCACGTCGACATCGTCGCCGACACGGGTCGCCGGCCACAGCCCGAACACCGCCTTGGCGGTGAGCCATTTCTCCTCGACGATCCGGCGCAGCATCGCCTGCGCATCGCCGAACAGCTCGCTGGCCTGCGCGCCGACGACCTCGTCGGTCAAAATCGCCGGGTACTTGCCGAACAACTCCCAGGCATTGAAGAAGGGGGTCCAGTCGATGACCGGCAGCAGGTCGTCGAGCGGGTAGTCGTCGAACACGTGCAGCCCGGGCCGGCGCGGCGTTGGCGGCACATAGGTCTCCCAGCCGCCGTCGAAGGCCTGGGCACGCGCCTTGTCCAGTGCGACCAGCCGCTTGGCGTCGCCGCGATTGGCATGGCGCGCGCGGATCTCGGCGTAGTCGGCATCGTTGGCGGCGACAAAGGCGGGCCGCAGCTCGGGGCTGATCAGCGACTGCACCACACCGACGGCGCGCGAGGCGTCCTTGACCCAGACGGTCGGCGCGCCATAGTGCGGCGCAATCTTCAGCGCGGTGTGCGCGCGCGAGGTGGTCGCCCCGCCGATCAGCAACGGAAGCACAAAGCCCTGACGCTTCATCTCGCGCGCGACGTGGCTCATCTCTTCCAGCGACGGGGTGATCAGCCCCGACAGACCGATGACGTCGGCCTGCACCTCGCGGGCTTTGTCGAGGATCGTCTGCGCCGGCACCATCACCCCCAGGTCGACGACCTCGAAGTTGTTGCAGGCCAGCACCACGCCGACGATGTTCTTGCCGATGTCGTGCACATCGCCCTTGACCGTCGCGATCACGATACGGCCATTGGATTTGCCCGCATCGCCGGTGCGCGCCTTCTCGGCCTCGATGTGCGGCAGCAGCCAGGCGACCGCCTTCTTCATCACGCGGGCGGACTTGACCACCTGCGGCAGGAACATCTTGCCGGCGCCGAACAGGTCGCCGACGACGTTCATGCCGGCCATCAGCGGTCCTTCGATCACCTCCAGCGGCCGCGCGAACTGCAGCCGCGCTTCTTCGGTGTCGGCGTCGACGTACTGGTCGATGCCGTGGACCAAGGCATGGGTCAGGCGTTGCTGGACCGGTGCTTCGCGCCAGGCCAGCGTCTCGGTCTTGGCCGCGCCCTTGCGGCCCTTGTAGCGCTCGGCCAGCTCGAGCAGCCGCTCGGTCGCGTCGGGGCGGCGATTGAGCACGACATCCTCGACGCACGCGCGCAGTTCGGGATCGAGTTCGTCGACGATCGGCATCGCGCCGGCGTTGACGATGCCCATATCCATGCCGGCCGCGATCGCGTGGTACAGGAACACCGCGTGGATCGCCTGGCGCACGACCTCGTTGCCGCGGAACGAGAATGAGACGTTCGACACGCCGCCCGAGACGTGGCAATGCGGCAGCGTGGCGCGTATCTCGCGCGTGGCCTCGATGAAATCGACCGCGTAGTTGTCGTGCTCGGGGATGCCGGTGGCGATCGCGAAGATGTTCGGATCGAACACGATGTCCTCGGGCGGAAAGCCCACGACCTCGGTCAACAACCGGTAGGCGCGGGTGCAGATCTCGACCTTGCGCGCACGGGTATCGGCCTGACCGGCCTCGTCGAAGGCCATGACCACGACCGCCGCGCCATAGCGCAGCACCTTGCGCGCCTGGTCAAGGAACGTCGCCTCACCCTCCTTGAGCGAGATCGAGTTGACCACACCCTTGCCCTGCAGGCAGCGCAGGCCGGCCTCGATCACGCTCCACTTCGACGAGTCGACCATCACCGGGATGCGTGCGATGTCGGGTTCGGCAGCGATCAGATTCAGGAACGTGGTCATCGCCCGTTCCGAATCGAGCATGCCCTCGTCCATGTTGACGTCGAGGATCTGCGCGCCGCCCTCGACCTGCTGACGTGCGACCTCCACCGCCTCGGCATAGCGGTCTTCGCGGATCAGCTTGCGGAATGCGGCCGAGCCGGTGACGTTGGTGCGTTCGCCGACGTTGACGAACAGCAACTCCGGGGTGATCACCAGCGGCTCGAGACCCGACAGGCGGGTAAAACGCGGCGCGGAAGGCTGGCCTGCGTGCGCGCTCATGCGGCATCGGCCCGGTGACCGATCGGCGTGCGCGGCGCGACATCGCGCACCGCGTCGGCGATCGCGCGGATGTGCGCGGGCGTGGTACCGCAGCAGCCGCCGACGATGTTGAGCAGTCCGGCGGTCGCGAATTCGCGCAGCGTCGCGGCCATGTCCTCGGGCGTTTCGTCGTAGCCGCCGAAGGCATTGGGCAGCCCGGCGTTGGGATGGCAGGACACATGGACCTCGGCAATCTGCGCCAGGGTATCGACGTGCGGGCGCAAGTCCTTGGCGCCAAGCGCGCAGTTGAGCCCGATCGACAGCGGCCGCGCATGGCGCAGCGAGTACCAGAACGCTTCGGCGGTCTGTCCCGACAGCGTGCGCCCCGAGGCGTCGGTGATCGTGCCCGAGATCATCACCGGCACCCGGCCGCCGAGATCGTCGAACACTGTCTCCACCGCGAACAGGGCGGCCTTGGCGTTGAGCGTGTCGAACACCGTCTCGACCATCAGCACGTCGGCGCCGCCCTCGATCAGACCGTGTGCGGCATCGCGGTAGATGCGCACTAGGTCCTCGAAGGTCACCGCGCGGAAGCCCGGATCGTTGACGTCGGGGCTGATCGACGCGGTGCGGCTGGTCGGGCCGAGGATGCCGGCGACAAAGCGCGGCTGCCCGGGCGTGCGCGCCTGCGCGGCATCGCAGGCCGCGCGCGCGAGCGCGGCGCCCTCACGATTGAGTTCCCGCGCCAGGTGCTGCAAGCGGTAGTCGGCCAGCGACACCGCGGTCGAGTTGAAGGTATTGGTCTCGACCATGTCGGCGCCGGCCTCGAGATAGGCGGCGTGGATGCCGCCAATGAGGTCGGGACGGGTCAGCGTGAGCAGGTCGTTGTTGCCGCGCTGGTCGGCGGCCTCGCAGCCGCAGCCGGCGCCGTGGCCATGGCCATCAACGGCGTGCAGCGCGTCGAAGCCGTCGGCAAAGCGCGTGCCGCGGTAATCGGCCTCGGTCAGTCCGTGCTGCTGGATCATCGTGCCCATGCCGCCGTCGAGCACCAGGATGCGCTGCGCGAGCGCGGCCTCGAGTGCGGCGACGCGGTCGGGATGCAGCCAGGTCACGGCTTTCTCGCAATGATCGAGATCACCTGGAAGTGCGGCGGCCGCTTCTCGCGCGTCACCGTCTCGGCGCTGTGGATCTCCAGCCCGGCCTTGGTGACGAAGCGGCGCAGCTCCTTGTCCGGGAAGCCCAGGTTGGCGTGGCCGTAGGCCTGCACGACCGCCTCGTGGCCGTGTCTGTCCAGGCTCGACAGCAGCAGCCGCCCGCCCGGGCGCAGCACCCGCGCGGCTTCGGTGACCGCCTGTGCGGGCCGCGTGGCATAGGTCAGCGCGTGCATCAGCACGACGAGGTCGAAGCTGGCGTCGTCGAACGGCAGCGCATGCATGTCGCCTTCGCGGACTTCGACGTTGCGGAAGCGCTTGAGGCGTTCGGCCGACGCGGCGACCACGCGCGCACTCGCATCGAGGCAGACATAGCGATGGGCGTGCGGCGCCAGCAGCTCGGCCAGCACCCCATCGCCCGAAGCGATGTCGAGCACGTCGCCGGTCTCGAGCAGCGGCAGCGCCGAACGCGCCAGCGCTTCCCAGGTCCGCCCGGGCGAGTAGTGCCGTTCCATGTCGCCGGCCACACTGTCGGCCCAGTTCTGGTCGGCGGCGCGCATTGCCAGCACGGACGGGATGCGCTCGGCGTCCTGGCGCAGCAGCGGATCGTCGCTGCCGGTGCTCAGCGCCTGCCACAATGCGCGCTGCGCCGGGTCGAGTGCGGCGTCGTCGAACCGGTAGTAGGCCGACACGCCAGCGCGGCGATCGCGGACCAGGCCAGCTTCCTTGAGGCGCGCCAAGTGCGTGGAGACGCGCGGCTGTGCCAGTCGGGTGATCGACGACAGCTCGGCCACCGTCAGTTCCTCGACTTCGAGCAGCGCCAGCAGCCGGACGCGGGTCGGGTCGGCGAGGGTCTTGAGCCGCGCCGACCAGGCTTCCAGGTCCATGAATATCTCCATATCGCGATACAGAGATAATTTTCGGTGCGGGGGCGGGGCGCGGTCAAGCCGAGCGCAGCTCGCGTTGGGGTGCCGGCCACCTTGCAGCCGCGTGGCCGAGCGCCGATGCTGCGCGTCCTCACGCCGCTCCAGGTCCGTACCGCATGTCCGATTCCCGCCCTTCGCGCGCGCCGGCGCTGGCCGCCGCCTTCGCCGATTACGCAGCGCGGCATCCCGATGAACACGCCACCGTCGCCGAGTTCGTTGCGCTGCTCGACGATCCGCTCGATCCATTCGTGCGCGAACGCCTCGCAGGCCATTTCACCGCCTCGGCGCTGGTGGTCTCGGCCGACGGCCAGCGCACCTTGCTGACCCACCACCGCAAGCTGAATCTGTGGCTGCAGCCGGGCGGCCATGCCGATGGCGACATCGACTTGGCGGGCGTGGCGCTGCGCGAGACCGAGGAGGAAACCGGCCTGCAGGGCGTAGTGGTGCTGCCGGCGATCTTCGATCTCGACCGGCACTGGATCCCCGAGCACAAGGGCGTGCCCGCGCACTGGCATTACGATGTGCGCTATCTCGTGCGTGCCGGCGCAGACGAGCGCTTTGCCGTCAGTGCCGAATCCCACGCGCTCGCGTGGCGCGCACTTGCGGACGTGGCTGAAGGCAGCGAATACGACGCGTCCTTGCGCCGCATGGCGCTCAAGTGCCTGGCAGGGCAGAGGACATCCGCCGGCTGAGCATCGCGGCGATCCGTCGGCCCGACGCCTCGATCCCGATGGCCTAGTACAGCACCCGCGTGCGCAGGGTGCCGTCGATCTTCGACAGTTCGCTGCGCAGGTGCTCAGCCTGGTCGCGGGTCGCGCCGACGTCGATGACCACATAGCCCACGTTCGCGGTGGTGCGCAGGTACTGGCCGTCGATGTTGATCGCTTCGCGCGAGAACACCTCGTTGATCTTCACCAGCACGCCGGGCACGTTGCGGTGCAGGTGCAGGATACGGTGGCTGCCGACGTGCTCGGGCAGCGTGACCTCGGGGAAATTGACCGCCGACAGGGTGCTGCCGTTGTCGCTGTAGCGCACGAGTTTGGCGGCGACCTCGATGCCGATGTTGTCCTGCGCCTCGAGCGTGCTGCCGCCCACGTGCGGGGTCAGCAGCACGTTGTCGTGCGCGGCCAGCGGCGATTCGAACAGGTCGTCGTTGCCCTTGGGCTCGATGGGGAACACATCGATCGCCGCGCCGCCGACATGCCCGGTGCGCAGTGCGGCGTCGAGCGCGTCGATGTCGACCACGGTACCGCGCGAGGCATTGATCAGATGCGCGCCGGGCTTCATCGCGGCGAGCTCCGCGGCACCGAACATCAGCTTGGTCGCCGGGGTTTCGGGCACGTGCAGGGTCACCACGTCGCTGCGCGCGAGCAAGTCGTCCAGGCCGGTTGCACTGCGGGCATTGCCGAGCGAGAGCTTGGTCTCGATGTCGTGGAACAGCACCTGCATGCCCAGCGATTCGGCGAGCACGCCGACCTGAGTGCCAATGTGCCCGTAGCCGACGATGCCCAGGGTCTTGCCGCGTGCCTCGTGGCTGCCCAGCGCGGACTTGCTCCAGCCGCCGCGATGGCATTGCGCGTTCTTCTGCGGGATGCCGCGCAGCAACATGATCGCCTCGGCGACCACCAGTTCGGCGACGCTGCGGGTGTTGGAGTAGGGCGCGTTGAACACCGGAATGCCGGCCAGTTCGGCCGCTTCCAGGTCGACCTGGTTGGTGCCGATGCAGAAGCAGCCGACCGCGAGCAGCCGACGCGCATGGCCGATGACCTCGGCGCTGAGCTGGGTGCGCGAGCGGATGCCGACGATGTGCGCATCGGCGATCTTGGCCAGCAACTGGTCCTCGGGCAGCGACTTGGGGTGCACCTCGATCTGCGTGTAGCCGGCGGCCTTGAAGGTGTCGACGGCGCTCTGGCTGACGCCTTCGAGCAGCAGGACGCGGATGTCCGCGCGGGGGAACGAGGTCTTCATCGAGGCTGCGGCCGCCGGTCGGGAGGAGCGCATCATGGTGCCAGAAGGCCGCCGCTGTTGCAGCGCAGCAGACGGCGTCGCGTCCGGGAGGCATGCGCGTCCGATTCGGCTCTGGGCCAAGGCCACGCGGACGCTGGACGCCTGCGGGCGCGGCTGGCAGGCTGGCCCGCCGTGCCGCGACGCCTTATCCCATGTCCGATGCCCGCATCGCCCGCTTGCAAGCCGCCGTCCCGACCCTGCAGGTGCGGACCGATCCGGCCGATCTGGCCTACTTCGGCGTCGACTGGACGCGGCGCTGGACGCCGGCGCCGTTGGCGGTGGCGCTGCCGGCCGATATCGCCGAGGTCCAGGCAACGGTGCATTGGGCGCGCGCCGAAGGGGTTTCGATCGTGCCCTCGGGCGGCCGGACCGGGCTGTCGGGCGGCGCGGTCGCCGCCCACGGCGAACTGGTGCTGAGCCTGCAACGGATGAACCGGGTGCTGGACTTCGACCCGGTGGACCGGATCCTGACGGTGCAGCCGGGCATCGCGCTCGAAGCGGTGCAGGAGGCGGCGCGCGGACACGGGTTGGCGTATCCGGTCGATTTCGCCGCGCGCGGCTCGTGCACGATTGGCGGCAACATCGCGACCAATGCCGGCGGCATCCGGGTGCTGCGCTACGGCAACACCCGCGAGTGGATCGCCGGCCTCAAACTGGTGACCGGCGCCGGCGAATTGCTCGATCTCGGCCGCGGGCTGGTCAAGAACTCCAGCGGCTACGACCTGCGGCATCTGGCCATCGCCTCGGAAGGCACGCTGGGCATCATCGTCGAGGCCAGCCTGAAGCTGACCGCACCGCCACCGGCCACGCGGACCCTGCTGCTGGCGCTGCCGTCCTTCGAAGGTCTGATGCAGGTGTTCCAGGCGTTGCGCGCGCGGCTGGCTCTGGAGGCCTTCGAGTTCTTCACCGATCGCGCGCTGCATCATGTGGTCGCGCACGGCGCGCAGGCGCCGTTCGAGGCCTCGCATCCGTTCTACGTCGTCGCCGAATTCGCCTGCGAGGGCGACGCCGGCGAGGTCGCGATGCTGTCGGCGTTCGAGCATTGCGTCGAGCAGGGCTGGGTCGAGGATGGCGTGATCGGCCAGAGCGAGGCGCAGGCCGCGCAGCTGTGGCGGCTGCGCGAGGGCATCACCGAAAGCCTGGCACCACACGTGCCCTACAAGAACGATGTCTCGGTGCGGATCTCGGCGATGCCGGCCTTCCTCGAGGCGGCGCAGGCGCTGCTGGCGCGCGAGTACCCGCAGTTCGACGTGGTGTGGTTCGGCCATATCGGCGACGGTAATCTGCACATCAACGTGCTCAAGCCGGCCGACCTCGCCAACGATGCGTTCGTTGCGCAATGCGAGCGCGTGACCAAGCTGCTGGCCGACACTCTGCACGCGCACGGCGGCAGCATCTCGGCCGAGCACGGCATTGGGCTGGTCAAGAAGCCCTATCTCGAATCGACCCGCAGCGCGGCCGAGATCGCGGTGATGCGCGGCATCCGCCGTGCGCTCGATCCTGACGGCCTGCTCAATCCTGGCAAGCTGTTCGATGCCTGACTGCCGATGGGCAGCCGCCATGAAGGTGGCGTGAGGGCGGGGTAGAGTGTGGCCTCCCCGATGGAGATGCCCCTGATGTTGCGACCCTTGCTGGCCTGTGCGTTGCTCGTTCTGTCCACGTCGGCGTTCGCCGGCAGTTTCGCCGGTACGACGGGCGGTGCGACCTCCGCTGGCAGCTCGGCGTCGTCGGGCAGCAGTTCGGGCAAGGACAAGATCGTGCTGCAGGCGCGCGAAGATGCTGCCGGCTTCGTCGCCAGCGACGGCCGGATCCGCGGCGTCCGCCTCGAGGCCGCCCTGCGCCACCTGCGGCAGACCCGGCCGGACGCGCAGGCGGCGAGCGATCTGCAACTGGCGCAGGCGATCCTCGCGCTCTGAGCCGATGAGGGCCCGCCGTCGCCTGCGGGTCGCGGGCGTCGTATTGCTGCTCGCCGCGGGGGCGGCGCACGCCCAGGCCTGGCGTATCGACACCGCTCCCGGCGCGCCGCCGCTCGATGCCAACGCGCAGGCCGCGTCGGCCGGGCTGATCGACGCAGTGCTCGCGCAGCTGCCGCCGGCCTGGCGCGCCGCCGACGGGCTCGACGTGCAACTGGCGTGGCGCGACGACCTGCCGCCGCAGGTGCACGGGCGCGCGGTCGGCGATCGCATCGTGCTGCGTCGGGCGCTGCTCGATGCCGTGGCCGCAGACGGCCTGGATGCACGGGCGACCCGGGCCGCGTCCGCCGCGCTGGTGCACGAGCTCGCGCATCGCTACGACCGCAGCCCACACGGCGGCCTGTCGCGCGATCCGCGGTTGCGCGATCTCGCCGGCTGGCCGCGCCCCCCGCTGCGGCTGGGCCTGCGTGCGCGCCACAACGCGATGACCGACCGCCGGCCCGACGCCTACGAAACCGCATCGCCGGCGGAGTTCGTCGCGGTCAATCTCGAGCATTTCCTGCTCGATCCCGAGTACGCCTGCCGTCGGCCCGCCTTGCATGGGTACTTCGCCGCGCATTTCGCTTGGGCGCCGCCCGCTGCGGACTGCGCCGAGCGTTTGCCGTTCGTCGAGGCCGAGCCGCAGGCGCAGGCGGACGGCCAGGCGCTGCTGGAACTCGACCCGGCGCGGGTCTGGGCGGTCGAGTACCTGTTCGCCGAGGGTAACGCGCAGCCGATGAGCCGCTGGGGCCACAGCATGCTGCGGCTGGTGATCTGTGCCCCCGGCCGTGCGCCTGGGCTGGACTGCCGCTACGACCTGGCGCACCACCGCGTGCTGTCGTTCCGCGCGTTCGTCGACGATGTGCAGATCTCCAGCCTGCGCGGTCTGACGGGGCGCTATCCGGCGCGGCTGTTCGTGCTGCCGCTCGACCAGGTGATCGACGAGTACACCCGGGTCGAGCTGCGCGGCCTGCAGTCGATTCCGCTGCGCTTGTCGCCTGGCGAGATCGCGACCTTGCTCGAACGCGCGGCCAGCGTGCACTGGAGCTACGACGGCCGCTACCGGTTCGTCGACAACAACTGCGCGGTGGAGACCTGGAAGCTGCTCGATGCCGGCGTGCCGAGGCTCGACGGCGCGCGCCTGCGCAGCATCACGCCCAACGGCCTGCTGCGCCGCCTGGTGCGCGCGGGCATTGCCGACGCCGCAGTGCTCGATGCGCCCGATCGCGCTGTGCGAGATGGCTACTATTTCCCATCCGCGGACCGCGAGTACGCGGCGCTATTGGCGGTCGCGCACGCTGCACAGCCGCTGCCTACCCGCGATGTCGCCACCTGGCTCGATCTCGATCCCGATCTGCGCGCGCCGTGGTTGGCGCAGGCGGGGCAGCGCGACGGCGCCGCGCTGCTGGTGCTCGAGCACGCCGCGCACCGGCGGTTGGAGGTGCGGCTGCGCGACGTGCTCAAGCGTCGCTGGTATCTCGCGGCTGCAGAGCATGACGCCGCGGCCGACACCCTGCATGCCTTGCTCGCTGCCGGCGACGGCCTCAGCCGTCCGGCGCAGCTGCTCGACCGCGGCTACGGCCTGCCGCAGCAGGCCGAGCGCGCGACGCTGCGGGGGCAGGCCGATGCGCTCGGCCACCGCCTGCAGACGCTGCGCGACGCACTGGAGACCCAAGGCCGCGCGGCGTTGCCGATGGATGCGCAACGACGCCTGGCGGCGACCGAGCGCAATCTCGCCACGCTCGGCGCCCGCTTGCGCGAATTGCACCGGGAGACGGGCGGCCTGCAACTCGACTGAGGCTGGACGGCCCGGCCATTGGCGCTGCTTCCCGATGGATCGGGGCCGTGGTGCCTGTCCATGGGACCTGGCCTTGCCCGATGGCGCTTCGCGCGAGTCGAACCGTACGCGGGCAAGGCCACGTCGTCATCTCCGCGACGCGGGAACGACGACGCAAAACGCGGCGCGGGTCAGTCCGCGCGGCCGCCGAACTCGCCGGTCGTGGTGTTGACCCAGACGCGCTCGCCGTTGCCGATGTACTCAGGCACCTGGATCTCGATACCGGTGCTGAGCTTGGCGGGCTTGGGCCGCTTGGTCGCGGTGCCGCCCTTGAGTTCGGGCGGGGTGTCGACGACTTCGAGTACCACGCTCTGCGGCAATTGCAGGCCGACCGGCGCATCGTCGATCACCTGGACATAGCAGCCGCCCAGGCCTTCGGTGATGTAGCCCGCCCCGTCGCCGACAACATCGGCGTCGAGCGTGTAGGGGGTGAAGTCCTCGTCGTCCATGAACACGAAGGCGTCGCCGTCCTTGTAGGAGAAGCTGGCCTGGCGCCGGGCCAGGTCGACCTCGCGCAAGTCGTCGTCGCCGTCGAAACTCGCATCGAGCTTGTTGCCGCCCGGAACGCTGTACATGGTGAAGCGGAAGCGCACGTTGCCGCCGCGCCCTTGCGGCGAGCTGCGCTCGATGTCGCGGATCTGGTAGACCCCGCCGTTGTGTTCGACCACGTTTCCTTTCTTGACGTCGTAGGCTTTCATCGGTGTCTGGGTGTTTTCAGTGGGAGACGGATGCCGCAGGTGCGGCGGGATTGCGGAGATGCAGCCGCAGGTTCGGGTAATCGATCACCGCCTGGCCACGGTCGAGGACGTCGGCGCCGAGCACGCCATCGATGGTGGGCAGCCCGCGTTGCGAGAAGGCTGCGGTGACGTGGTCGAGCGCGAGGAAGTGCGCGGTGAAATCGTCGTCCCGGTAATCGCCGATCGCCAGTCGGCTGCCCGGCAGGGTCTCGATAGCGAGGTTGCCGGCACCGGCGCCGGTCGCCTGCAGCCCACCCGACGCATCGGCCTGGCGGCCATCGGCAAAGCGTGCCTGACGCGCGCGATCGATGACAGTGCGCCCGGCGCCGGTATCGATCAGGAACGTGCCGGCGACGCCGTTGATACGGACCTCGACGGCAAGATGCGCCGCGCCATAGCGGCGCATCGGGACCGTGTCGTAGCCGCGCGCGGCGAGCAGGCCGGCGAGCGCGCTCGCATCGGCCGGCACCGCGTCGCCGGCATGGGCCGACGAGAGCGACAGCAGTGCGAGCAGCAGGCCTGTGGCCAGGCTGGGCGGCGATGCGGTCATCGCTTACTTGGGTGCCAGCCGGACCGCACCATCGAGGCGGATGGTCTCGCCGTTGAGGTAGCGGCTGGCCAGGAGGTGGGCGACGAGGTCGGCGAATTCTTCCGGTCGGCCCAGGCGCGAGGGGAACGGAATCGAGGCCGACAGCGACTGCTGCACCGCCTCGGGCATGCCGTCGACCATCGGTGTCCAGAAGATGCCGGGTGCGATGGTGTTGACGCGGATGCCAAAGCGCGCCAGTTCGCGCGCCATCGGCAGCGTCATGCCGACCACGCCGCCTTTCGACGCTGCGTACGCGGCCTGGCCGATCTGGCCCTCGTAGGCGGCGACACTGGCGGTGTTGACGATCGCACCGCGCTCGCCGTCCTCACCGGGCGCGTTGTGCTGCATGAGCGCGGCCGCGGCCTTGGCGACGTTGAAGCTGCCGACCAGATTGACCATCACCGTGCGGCTGAAGGTCTCCAGCGGCATCGGGGCCTCGCGTCCGAGCACGCGGCCGGCGCCGAGGATGCCGGCGCAGTTGACCGCGGCATTGAGCCCGCCCAGGAACGCGCGTGCGGCCTCGAGGTTGGTCGCGACGCCGGCCTCGTCGGTGACATCGGTGCGCAGGTAGCGCGCGCGATCGGCGCCCAGTGCCTCGACCGCTTCAGCGCCCTTGTCGTCGTTGACGTCCAGCAGCGCGACCCGGCCGCCATCGGCGACGATGCGATGAGCGACGGCCAGGCCGAGGCCGGAGACTCCACCGGTGACGATGGCGCGGACGGAATCGGGAAGCATGCGCGATCCTTCGAAGACGAAAGCCCGCAGTCTAACCGCTGCGCCCCGGGCACGATGTCGCGCGAACGCAGCACAGCGCTGCGCCGGGAGCACGATGCCGCGTCGCAGGTTGAAGGGCGTCGGCACAGGGGCGGGGCACGGCGTTGCGCCGGCGAAACAGACCGAGGCATGACGGCGGGCGGGCTGGGCGCATGCGTCGCGGTCGCGCGGGAGTAAAATCGCGACCCATTCCCATTCGCACCGGACCTGCCTTGAACCTCTGCCAGCTGCCGCCGCGCACCCCGGGCCTCGTCGATGCCGTCGAGGCGGTCGGCAGCCACGATCCGATCGCCCGCCGCCTGGGCGAGCTGGGCTTCGTGCCAGGCGAGCCGGTCGAGGTGGTCGCGCTGGCCCCGTTCGGTGGTGACCCGTTGCTGGTCCGCGTCGGCTTCACCCGCTTCGCACTGCGGCGCAGCGAGGCCGCGCGCGTCCAGGTCAGCGCCGGAGACGCGGCGTGAGCACGGCGGCCATCCCGCGGCTTGCCCTGGTCGGCAGCCCGAACGCGGGCAAGACCGCGCTGTTCAACCTGCTGACCGGCAGCCGGCAGAAGGTCGCCAACTACGCCGGCGTGACGGTCGAGCGCAAGGAGGGGCGGATGCGCGGCCCGCAGGGCGAGCACTGGGCGCTGCTCGACCTGCCCGGTGCCTACAGCCTGCAGCCGGCGAGCCTGGACGAACAGATCACCCGCGACCTGTGCCGCGGCTTCTACCCGGGCGAACCCGCCCCCGATGTGCTGGTCTGCGTGGTCGATGCGACCAATTTGCGGCTGCACCTGCGTTTCGTGCTGGAACTGCGGACGCTGGGCCGGCCGATGGTGGTGGCTTTGAACATGGCCGATGCCGCGGCGCGCCGCGGCATCGTCATCGACGTTGCGGCGCTCGAAGCCGCACTCGGCGTGCCGGTGGTGGAGACCGTCGCCATCCATCGCGACGGCGCGCAGGCGCTGCGCCAGCGGCTGGCCGACACGGTCGCAAGACCGCGGCCGCCCGCAACCGGCGACGCCGACGGCGACCTGCACGCCCAGGTGCGTGCGCTGCTGGCGGCGACGGTGACCATGCCGCGCCGGACCGCGTGGATCGACGATGCCTTCGATCGCTGGCTGCTGCACCCGGTGTTCGGCCTGCTGGCGCTGGCGCTGGTGATGTTCCTGATCTTCCAGGCCGTCTATGCTTGGGCGACGCCGCTGATGGACATGATCGACGCCGGCACCTCCGCGCTCGGCGCCTGGGTGTCGGCGACGCTGCCGCCTGGTCCGCTGACCAGCCTGCTCGCCGACGGCATCATCGCCGGCCTGGGCGGAGTCATCGTCTTCCTGCCGCAGATCCTGATCCTGTTCCTTTTCATCCTGGCGCTGGAGGAATCGGGCTACCTGCCGCGGGCGGCGTTTCTGCTCGACCGGCTGATGAAGGGCGCAGGGCTGTCGGGGCGGTCGTTCATCCCATTGCTGTCGAGCTTCGCCTGCGCGATTCCCGGGATCATGGCCACCCGCTCGATCCAGGACCCGCGCGACCGGCTGGCGACGATCATGGTGGCGCCGCTGATGACCTGCTCGGCGCGGCTGCCGGTCTATGCGCTGCTGATCGGTGCGTTCATTCCGCAGCGGCAGGTCTGGGGTGCGCTCAACCTGCAGGGGCTGGTGCTGTTTGCGCTGTACATGGCCGGCATCCTCAGCGCGCTGGCGGTGTCATTCGTGATGAAGCGATGGCGCCGGGACCGCAGCGAGCATCCGTTGCTGCTGGAGCTGCCGTCCTACCGGCTGCCGCATCCGCGCGACCTGGCGATCGGCCTGAAGGAGCGCGCGATGATCTTCCTGCGCCGCGTGGGCGGCATCATCCTCGCGCTGACGGTGCTGCTGTGGGTGCTGCTCTCGTTCCCGGCACCGCCCGACGGCGCGACCGGGGCGGCGATCGAGTACAGCCTGGGCGGCCGCCTGGGCCATGCGCTGGCGCTGGTGTTCGCGCCGCTGGGCTTCAACTGGCAGATCTGCATCGCGCTGATCCCCGGCCTGGCCGCGCGCGAGGTCGCCGTGGCATCGCTGGCGACCGTCTATGCGTTGTCGGCCGTCGACGACGATGCCGCGGCCCAGGCGCTGACTCCGATCATTACCGACGGCTGGTCGCTCGCGACCGGACTGTCGCTGCTGGTGTGGTTCATCTATGCGCCGCAGTGTATTTCGACCTGGGCGACCATCCGGCGCGAGACGGGCTCCTGGCGGCTGATGGCGATCAACGCCGGCTACCTGTTCGCCTTGGCCTACCTCGCCTCGTTGCTGACCTACCAGGTGGCGCGCGCGCTGGGGGCGGGATGAGCGCGGACGTGCAACTGGCGCTGCAGTACGCCGCGGTCACGCTGCTGGTTGCCGTCAGCGGCTGGGTCGTGCTGAAGAAGCAGGCGCCGGCGACTGCGCGGCGCCTGCGGATCGCGCTGGCGGTGCCGCTGGTGCGTCCGGGCCGGCCGGCCTGGATGCGCGCGCTGGGACGGCGCATCGCGCCTGAGCCGCGCGTTGGCGCGGGCTGCGGCGGCTGCGACGGCTGCGGTTGAATCCGGCATCCCTACGCGCGGGCGGCGCCGCGCTCAGGCGCCCTGCTCGAACGCCGCCAGGGTGTGTTCGAGAAAGTCGATGGCCTCGGCATGATGCGCCGGGGGCACCGTGGTCCCGAGATGGCTGCGACCATCGCGCAGGGCCACGTACGCGCCGAGTTGCTCGCCGCCCCACAGGAAGTCCAGGACCACGATGAAGTCATCCGCCTCGGCGCGATGCCATGCAGCAGCGCCGCGCAGAGGCGCGAGTAGGCGCAGCAGCGCTTCGACATTCTCCGATGCGCTCAGCATCGCGATCCGGCAGACGCCGGCCGCAGCGTCGTAGTCGATCGGCCGCATCCCCAGGGCCGGGTCGCGTTGCCAAGCGTCGAAGATGTCGGCGACCCGGCCGACATCGATATCGGCGAGCAGGCCTGCCGGCACGCGCCCATCGCCGACCAGTCGATGCTGGTCGAACCAGGCCTGCCAGTCGCCGAAGGCGGATGGCTGGACAGGCGTGGAGGCCAGGAATGCTTCGAAGGCGCCGGGCGCGAAGCTCAGCCGGGCATATAGCGAGTACGGTTCGGACATCCGGCGCGCGACTCGATCGGGTGGATCAGTGCCGGCCGCGGCGGTTGGGCCCGCGCCGCATGTCGTTGGTCGGCACGACCTCGACGGCGAGGCTGAAGTGTCGCTCGTCGCCGCCGAACAGCGCGCCCACGCCGACGACCTGACGGTTGAGCTCCTTGCCGGCTTCGTCACGGATCACCAGCACCACCGAGTATTCCCAGGCGCCGCCTTCGGACGGGTGTCGGATCGTGCCCTCGACCTGCAACGCGGTCGTCGCCTCCTGGGTGCCGATGCTGGTGGACGCATCGGCATCGAAACGCAGGTAGTGCCGGCACGCCGGGCAGCGCGCCGAGCTCTCGAGGATCGTGGTCTTGCAGTGCGGGCAGACGCGGGTCGCGCCTGCCGCACCGGTACGGGGATCCATATCAGGTGCGTTCGGACGCCGCTGCATCCTTGCTGCGGGAGGCCGGGCGTTCGTCGCCCTTGCCCTCGCCCCAACCGCACTCGACATGCCCGCGGATCTTCGAACCCGCCGCGACCGTCAGCGAGCCGGCCTTGAGGTCGCCGGTCATCACCGCCGAGGCGCGCAGCTCGACCAGCGAGGCCGAATCGATGTTGCCGTCGAGTTCGCCCGATACCAGCACCTGGTTGGCACGGACACCGCCGTTGAGCTTGGCGCCGTGTTCGATCGTCAGACTGCCCTGGACGTTGACGTCGCCCTTGAAGCGGCCGGCGACCCGGACATCGCCCGAGCCCTCGATCTTGCCCTCGATCGTGAGATCGGCCGCGATGATCGACTCCTTCGCAACGGGCGCCGGCGCACTGCGCGGCGGCATCGGGGCCGGCGTCGCGAAGTCGGCGACGGCAGGGGTCGGCGGCGTTGCGTCGCGGACCGGGGTGGGCGGAAGCGAGGCCTCATTGCCTGGAGCGGGCGAATCCTTCTTGGCGGAACCGGAACTTGGAAAAATAGCCATGTCGCGTGTTACCTCGGAGATGGACGGGGGCCGCCCGATGCACCCAACGGGCCGGTACGCGCCGCCGGGGGGTGGCGCGGAAGGCCGAGACTAGCACGCACTTTGGGGTGGGCAATGGGGGGCCGCAGGCCCTGCGTTCAGCCGGAAAACCCGCGTGAGAATCGGCCGCGACGCACCGTTTTCCGCGCCGCAAAGGGCCTGGTGCGCTTGGCCAGCGAGGTAAAGCGCAAGCCGGCATCATGCCCATCATCGATCGTCGCTGGTTCTGTGTTGGACACCGTTCACGGAGCCGGACCGTATGACTGGAACGGGTGGCGAATCGACCCACAAAAAAGCCCGCCTTGCGGCGGGCTCGACAAGCAGCATCGCGGAAGCGGGCTCAGCGGTCGGCGCGTTCTTCCATGCGCTCGCCGGTGTTCTCGATCGCCTCGCCGGCACGCTGGGTGGCGCGGCCGGTGGCAGCGGCTGCCTCGCGGGCTGCGGCTTCGGAACGGGCCGCGGCTTCGTCGGCAGCGACTTCGGCGCGGCGCATTGCGTCCGACGACGCAGCGGCGGCGGCATCGGCGCCTTCGCGCGCGGCCTCGCCGGTTGCCGATGCGGCCTCGGAGATCGCGCGGCCAGCGTTGTCGGCCGCGGCCGAGGCTTCGGCACGCTCGCGCTCGGCGTCGGCGCTGTGGTTGTTGCAGGCGGCCAGCGCCAGGGCGGCGACGGCAGTGGCGGTCATCAGGGTGAAGCGCATGGCATGTCTCCTGTCGGGCGGGTCTGGAGACGAAGCGTGAATGCGTCGATGTGAGCGCGATGGCAAGGCCGGGCAGGGGCTCGTCCATGAAAAAAGGCCGCCGGGAAACCCGGCGGCCTTCTGCAATTCGACACAGTGGCGCAAAGGCCACCGGGCGGAATTACGGAGCGACTTCCTGCGCTGCGTCCTTGGCGTCTTCGGCCTTGGTCTCAGCGTGGTCAGCAGCGTCGGCAGCGTGCTCGGCAGCAGCGTCGGTGCCAGCAGCGGCGGCGTCGGCAGCGGCTTCGGCAGCGGCGTCGGCAGCAGCAGCGGCGTCGTCAGCGGCGGTCTGGGCGGTGCCAGCGACGGCCGGATCGGTCGTCTCGTTGGCAGCGGCCTGCGCGTCGGCAGCGGCGTCAGCAGCGCCTTCGGCCGAGCTGTTGGCCTGATCGGCGTTGCTGCAGGCAGCCAGCGCAAAACCCATAGCCAGGGCAAGCAGAGCCTTGTTGATCGTCATTGTGTCTTCCTCGTCTGAAAGTGTGGGCAACGCGCTAAATGCGCGCCGGCAACATCATGACAAGCCGCGAACGGCTGTCAAGCGGGAGTTCGTGGTTTTTTCGTAAAAATCACGTTAACCGAAGTTCACGCCATTTCGACGGCAATTGCGGTCGCTTCGCCGCCACCGATACAAAGTGAAGCGACTCCGCGACTTAGGCCGCGCGCCTTGAGCGCGTGGACCAGGGTCACGATCAACCGCGCACCGCTTGCACCGATCGGATGGCCGAGCGCCAGTGCGCCCCCATTCACATTGAGGCGGTCGTGGGGGATGCCCAGATCCTTCATCGGCGCCATCGCGACGTTGGCGAACGCCTCGTTGACCTCGAACAGGTCGACATCTTCGACCTTCCAGCCCGCCTTGTCGAGGACGTTGCGGATCGCGGTCACCGGCGCGGTGGTGAACCATTCGGGCGCCTGCGAGTGCCGGCCGTGGGCGACGATGCGCGCCAGCGGGGTCAGGCCACGGGCGGCCGCCTCGTCGGCCGAGGTCAGCACCAGCGCGGCGGCGCCATCGGAGATGCTCGACGAGCTCGCCGCGGTGAGCCGGCCGTCCTTGCCGAAGGCCGCGCGCAGGGTCGGGATCTTGTCGATCTGGATACGACCGGGCTGCTCGTCGGTGTCGAAGCTGGCCTCGCCCTTGCGGGTGGTCACCACGACCGGGACGATCTCGTCCTTGAATGCGCCCGACGCGATCGCGTGCTTGGCGCGGGTCGCGCTTTCGACCGCATAGGCGTCCAGGTCCTCGCGACTAAAGCCGTACTTCTCGCTGGCGATGTCGCCGAACACGCCCATCGACTTGCCGTCGTAGGGATTGGTCAGGCCGTCCCAGGCCATGTGGTCGAGGAACTCGGCGCTGCCGTAGCGGATGCCGGCGCGAGCGCCGGGCAGCAGATGCGGCGCGTTGGTCATCGACTCCATGCCGCCGGCGACCACCACCTTCGCGGTGCCGGCCTTGATCATGTCGTGGCCGTACATCACCGCCTGCATGCCCGAGCCGCAGACCTTGTTGATGGTCACGCAGCCGGCGCTGTCGGGAATGCCGGCCGCGCGCGAGGCCTGGCGGGCGGGCGCCTGGCCCAGGCCTGCCGGCAGCACGCAGCCGACCACGGTCTCGTCGACCTGGTCGGGCGCAACGCCTGCATGCTCGAGCGCGGCGCGGATCGCCGTGGCGCCGAGCGTCGGCGTCGGGACGCCGGCGAACTGGCCGAGCATGGACCCGATGGCAGTGCGCTTGGCACCGACGATGACGATGTCAGTCATGGGGAAAACTCCGTAGTGAGCGCGGCATGCGATCGACCGATTATCGCATCGCTCCGAGGTGCGTGCCGCCTGGTCGTTGGTGGCTTGGAAACGATGGCGCGCGTCGTCGATTGCAGGTATAGAAGAGTGCGCAGGGGACGCCGGCCGCGCCACGGGGTGCGGGCATCGCCAATGGAAGAGGGAATACGATGGCCGATTCGATGAACTTCAGACGGGCGCATCCGTCGCGCTCGCTGCTTGCCTGTGCATTGGCGAGCGTCCTGGCCGCTTGCGGCGGCGGTGGCGGCTCGGGCGGCGGACTGGTGCTGCCGAACCCGCCGCCGGTCATTTCGCCCAATCCGCCGCCGACAGTCGTCGAGCCGCCTGCGCCGGCCTACAGCGGCCATCTGGCGGCCACGGGTACCTGGGCGGCGCACGACGCCGGCTATACCGGCCGAGGCGTGCGCATCGGCTTCCTCGACAGCGGCGTCAACAGCAAGCATCCGGCGCTGCGCGATCGCGTGGTCGCCAACCTGGTCTATGTCGGGCGGGGCAACAATCTGTCGGTCGACGATGTGGCTGGGCACGGCACTGCCGTCGCCCAGGCCGCGGCGGGTCGGCCCTTCGGCGCCTGGCCGGGCGGCGTGGCGCCCAATGCGGAGATCGTCTCGGCGCGCATCATCAACGACAAGCCGCCGGTCGACGACGGCTCGGGCAATGGCAACCCGGTGACCGGCAAGATCGGGGTCGAGGCGATCCATGCCGATCTGATCCGCCGCGACGTACGGGTCATGAACAATTCCTGGGGCGGGCTGTACATGAGCGGCGAGAACGCGGCGCGTGAAATCGCCAGCGAATACCGCTCGTTCGTGATCGGCCACGGTGGGTTAGTGGTCTTCGCCTCGGGCAACTCCAAGCGATCAGACCCCTCGGATCTCGCTGCGCTGCCGAGCCAGCGCGGCGCCAATGGCAGCACGCCCGGCGCCGATCTCGAGCGCGGCTGGCTGACCGTGTCGGCGCTCGCCGAGAACAGCACCACGCAGTTGGCCGATTACTCCAACGCCTGTGGCATCGCGATGCGCTACTGCCTGGTCGCGCCCGGTACCGTCGTGGTCACCGGCACCGACGATGCGCCCAACCGCCCCGAGTACTGGAAGTACAGCGGCACCTCGCTGGCCGCCCCGCTGGTCTCGGGCGCCGCGGCGCTGGTCTGGGAGGCCTTCCCGTACTTCGACAACGATCTGGTGCGCCAGACCATCCTTGGCACCGCCACCGACATCGGCGCGCCCGGTGTCGATCCGGTGTTCGGCTACGGCGCGTTGAATGTCGCCAAGGCCGTGGGCGGCCCCGCGAAGTTCGACTGGGGCGATGTGACCGTGAATTTCACTGGCACCTCGACCTGGCGAAACGCCATCACCGGTGCCGGCGGCCTGGTCAAACGCGGCAGCGGCACGCTGCAGTTGGAGACACTGGTGGACTATCGCGGCGCGACACGTGTCGAGGGCGGCACGCTGTCGTTCGCCGGTACGGTGCCGGGTGCCGCGACCGTCTCTTCCGGCGCGACGCTGCGCTTCGGCGGCGTGCGCGTCGGCGGCACGCTGGTCAACAACGGCACGGTCGCGGTGGCCGGCAATCTCGGCCGCCGGACAATCGTCGGCGATTTCTCGCAGGGCGCGAGCGGGCGGCTGGCGTGGCAGATCGGTGCGCCCCTGCAGGTGACCGGCCGCGCCTCGCTGGCCGGCGAGCTGCAGGTGACCGGCATCGTCGGCGGTTACGTCCACTCGGCGCGCGAAACCGTGGTCGAGGCGATCGACGGCGTGACCGGCACCTTCGGCAGCCTGACCCGCGGCCCAGGTGTGTTCCTCGACGCCGCGCTTGGCTACGACGCCAACCGGGCCTGGCTCGACATCGCCCGGCTCGATGTCAGCGCAACAGCGATGTCGATGGCCGGCATCACCGAACAGGCCCAGGGCGCGGCCGTCCGCGTCGAAGGCGCGTTTTCGGGCCTCGATGCGCAGAACCCCAACGGCGCGCCGGTCGCCGACAGCTTCGTGCGCACGGCGGGTGCACTGCAACGTCTGCAGGATGAAGCGAGCGCGCTGGCCGCGCTCGACAGTCTGTCTGGCGCGCAGCATGCCGCGGCACTGTCGGCGACGTTCGACAATGTCGACATGACGCGCCGCCTGGTCGCCGAACGCGTCGGCGCGCTGGCGTCGGATGCGGCCGGCGTCGGCGTATGGCAGGACACCCTGGGGCAGGGCGGCCGCGGCGGCTTCGCCCGCGAGGGCTTCACCGTCGACGGCTGGAGCCTGGGACGCGATCACGTGCTCGGTCACGGCCTGGTGGCGGGATTCGCGTTTGGCGAACTACGCGGTGACGGCGTCGCGCGCAGTCGCGGCGATCGCAGCCGCGATCGTCAGACGCAGGCGCAGGCCTACGTCGCACGGACCCTCGGTGCCGGTTACGCGATGGTGCAACTGGGCAGCGGCCGCTTCGACCGCGACCTGCAGCGCACGCTGTACACCGGCGCGATGCCGCAGGGCGTCTCGACCCGCTACGCGGGCCATTACACCCAGGCGGCGATCGAAGCGGGGCGCCACTGGCGGATCGGTGCGGCCGAGGTCGGGCCGTATGCCGGTGCCGAGCAAGTGCGGCTGCGCAGTGACGGCTTCGACGAACTCGGCGGCGACGGCTTCGGCCTGCGCAGCGCCGGCTGGTCGGCGCAGCGCACCCAGGCAATCGCCGGCGTGCGTGCGCGCTGGGATGGCCCTGGGTTCTCCCTGCACGGCTACGGCGAATGGCAGCAGACGTTATCGGCCAGTGGCTTCGACCTGCAGGCGAGCTTCACCGGCATCGAGGCCTGGGCGCCGATCACGGGGCTGGACCCGGCACGCTCGGGCGGCCTGTTCGGCATCGGGCTCGACAGCCGACCGACACGCCGCTCGTTGCTGGGGCTGGGCCTGGACCAGCGCTTCGGCCCGCGCGGCGCCGACCGCATGCTGTCGCTGCGCTACGCCTACGGGTTCTGACCGATCGGGGCGGCGCGCACGATTGCACGCGGCCCCGTTGTTTCGGATCGCCGGATACGACGATGGGGCCGAAGCCCCATCGTCTTGTTCCACTTCAATCGCCTCAGGCGCCGCGGACGCGGCCCTGGAAACGCGGGGCGGCGCGGCCGAGCGGCAGCTTGAGCTTGCCGATGACCTCGATGCGTTCCTCGGCCAGACGGTCGGCGGCCCGGTAGGTCGGAATGCCGTCGCGCTCGGCGATCTCGAAGATACGCGTGAGGTTGTGGTAGATCGTGCGCATCATGCGCATCGCGCGCTCGCGGTTGTAGCCGTCGATCTCAAGCGACACGTTCATCACGCCGCCGGCGTTGACCGCGTAGTCGGGCGCGTAGAGGATGCCGCGCTGCTCGACCTCGTCGCCGATCGCATTGTTGGCCAACTGGTTGTTCGCCGCGCCGCAGATGATCTTGGCCTTCAGGCGGGGCAGGGTCTTCTCGTTGACCGTGCCGCCAAGCGCGCACGGCGAATAGACATCGGCATCGACATCGTAGATCTCGTCCAGACCCACAGCCTCGGCACCGTACTCGCTGACCGCGCGCTCGACCCGCTCCTTGTTGATGTCGGTGACAAAGATCTTCGCGCCGCGCTCCTTGAGCAGCTTCACGAACTCCAGGCCGACATGGCCCAGGCCCTGGACCGCATAGCTGTAGTTGCCGACTTCCTCATTGCCGAACTTGCGGTTCAACGACGCCAACAGGCCCTGCAGCGTGCCGTAGGCGGTGAACGGCGACGGGTCGCCCGAGCCGCCATGGACCTGGTGCACGCCGGTGACGTACTGGGTCTCGCGGTAGACGAACTCCATGTCGTTGACATCGATGCCGACGTCCTCGGCGGTGATATAGCGCCCGCCGAGCGACTCGACGAACTGGCCGAACGCGCGGAACAGCCCCTCGGACTTGTCGGTGGCGGGGTCGCCGATGATCACCGCTTTGCCGCCGCCGATGTTCAGACCGGCGACTGCGTTCTTGTAGGTCATGCCGCGCGACAGGCGCAGCACGTCGTTGAGCGCATCCTGCTCGGATTCGTACGGCCACATGCGCGTACCGCCCAGCGCCGGGCCCAGCACCGTGTTGTGGATCGCGATGATCGCCTTCAGGCCGACGTCCTTGTTGTGGCAGAACACGATCTGCTCGTGACCGGTGGTGTCGAGGTGCTCGAAAATCATTCAATGCTCCGTCGCGGGCGATCGCCCGACGCATGGTTGGCTGGAGGCGGCATGGGGCCAGCAGGTGGGCCCGTGCGTCGTTACGCGGACGTTCGGCGGAGGCCGTCTGTCCGGGAACGCGGCATTTTACGCACCTCGTCCCGGGAAAGGGTTGCGTCCACTGCTCCGAAGCGGAAAACGCTTTGGCATCAAGCGCTTGCGTCTGCGTATCGGGCCTGTTGCAGGTGTTGCACTGCACCACATTGAAGCGACTGGCGCCGCTGCCGCACAGGCCGGCGTGACCCGCTCACAGCTGCGATTCGATCGGCAGCCAGCGCACCACCGCCGCAATCGCACGCTGTCGCCGGGTGGCGTCGGGTTCGCTGGTCAGCGCGGCAGGCGGAGCGCGCGTGCGGTCGAGCCAACGCAGCCGGCCCCTGCTGTCGAGATAGACCCAGTAGCTCATGCCCGGGTCGGTCAGGTGCAGGACCTCCTCGCGCAATGCCGCGCCCAGGTCGGGGTCGTCGAACAGCACGCCCATTTCGGTATTGAGATTGGCCGAGCGCGGATCGAGGTTGAACGAACCCACGAAGCCGCGATGGCCATCGATCAGCACCGCCTTGGTGTGCAGGCTCGCACCGCTACTGCCGAACAGGCTGCTGGCGGCCTTGGCCTCGGCCTGGCTGCGGGTTTCGAACAGATGCACGCCGCCTTCGAGCAAGGGCTTGCGATAGCGCGCGTAGCCGCCGTGCACGGCGACGACGTCGTTGGCGGCCAGCGAGTTGGTGACCACCGCCACGTGGACGCCGCGGCCGGCCAGGGCGGTTAGGCCCTCGGTGCCGTCGCCGCCGGGAACGAAATACGGCGAGATCAACAAGGCACTACGCTCGGCCGCGCCGATCTCGCCGACCAGGTGCTCGACCAGCCAGTTCTCGCGGCCGTCGCCGCGCCACTTGATCGGAGGGTCGGACAGGATGCGGATGTGCTCGCTCCAGATCGGCGTCAGTTCCTGCGAGAAATAGCGCCGCACGCTGGGCGAGATGTCCATTGCGTCGAGGAAGCGGCGCGCCTCCGGGCTGCCGGCTTCGTCGCGGATCCGCTCGAGCACCGCGCGCAGCGTCCGCGGCGGCTTGCGATTGAGCGCGGCGATCGGCACTGCGGCCTCGCTGTTCCAGAAGTCGTCGAAGATCGCGCTGGCCTCGGCGACGGCCGGGCCGAACAGCGCGATGTCGAGGTCGTGGAAGTTGAACGCCTCGGCGGCGCTGAAGTACTCGACCCCGATGTTGCGCCCGCCGACCACCGCCACCCGCCCGTCGGCGATCCAGGCCTTGTTGTGCATGCGGTGGTTCACGCCCCAGGCGCGCTGGATCATTTCCAGCACTCGCAGCGGCCCGCTGCGGTTGCGGAACGGGTTGTACACGCGCAGCTCGATGCGCGGATGGGCGTCCATCGCCAGCAGCGTGGCGTCCATGTCGCCCACGCCGACGTCGTCGAGCAGGATCCGCACCCGCACGCCGCGCTCGGCCGCTTCCCAGGCCTCGTTGGCGAGCATGCGGCCGGTCAGGTCGTCATGCCAGATGTAGTACTGCAGGTCGAGGCTGCGTCCGGCCTGGCGCGCGGAGATCGCGCGCGCGGCGTAGGCGTCCACGCCGTCGGGCAGCATGATCGCGCCGGTCTGGCCCGGGTGTCGGGCGAGCAGCGGTGCCAGTTCGCGGTCCAGCGCGGTCGCATCCTCCGACAGCGGCAGCGTCGTGCTCGGCAAGCCGGTCGCCGGCGGCATCAACCGGTCGGCGACGAACACGCTGCTCACCGCCATCACCAGCAGCGTGAACACGCTCCAGGCGAGGATTCTCTTGACGCGCTTCTTCATCGAGGGGCGGTGGCGGGGAAGGCCGGCTAGGATCGCAGAAGTCGGGTCGTCGCCGCGCCATGGCGGTCTTGCACGGCCGGCGACAGCGACGGTCACGCCCTGCACGGGCGCCACGGTATCCTGACGCCCCGATCCGGAACCGACGGCCTTCGCCGCCCATGACCCCACCCGTGAAACGCCGCTGGCGCGGCCTCGGCCTGCTGTTCGTGCTCTCTGCGCTGCTGGCCGGTGCCGGCGCCTACTTGCTCTACGACCGTTACACCGGCTTTGCCGACACCCCGCTGTCGGGCGTCGAGGACGGCCAGACCTTCACTGTTGCGCGCGGCGATTCGTTCCAGCGTGTATTGACGCGGCTGCGCGAGGCTGGCGTGGTCGAAGGGCATGCGCTCCAATGGCGCCTGCTTGCGCGCCAACTCGGTGCCGACGCCAAGATCCAGGTCGGCGAGTACCCGCTCGATGCCACGACGACCCCGCGCACGCTGCTGCTGCGGATGCGCGACGGCAAGATCATCCACCACCGTTTCACGATTGTCGAAGGCTGGAACATGCGCGAACTGCGCGCCGCGCTCGCGCGCGCCGAACTGCTGGAGCAGCGCGTGCCCGAGTTGGATGACGCGCGCCTGATGGCCGAACTCGGCTTTGATGGCGTGCATCCCGAAGGCCGCTTCCTGCCCGAGACCTACCTCTACACCCGCGGCGACAGCGACCTGGACGTGCTGGCGCGGGCCAATGCCGCGCTCGAGGCTGCGCTCGACCGTGCCTGGGAGACCCGCGACCCGGGCCTGGCGCTCGAGAACCGAGAGCAGGCGCTGGTGCTGGCGTCGATCATCGAAAAGGAGACCGGCGTGCCCGAGGAGCGCCCGCAGATCTCCGGCGTCTTCAACCGCCGGCTGCAACAGGGCATGCGCCTGCAGACTGATCCCACCGTGATCTACGGCATGGGCACCGCGTACACCGGCAACATCCGGCGCCGCGATCTGCAGACCGACACGCCCTACAACACCTACACCCGCGACGGCCTGCCACCCACGCCGATCGCGATGCCGGGCCAGGCCGCGATCGAGGCAGCCACGCATCCGGCGCCCGGCGACACGCTGTACTTCGTTGCGGTCGGTGACGGCAGTGGGCGCCATGTGTTCTCGCGCAGCTATGCCGAGCACAACGCCGCGGTCCGCGAGTACGTGCGGCGCTATCGCGCGCGCTTTGGCGGCGGCGATGCCAGCGCAGGCAGCGCCGCCCAGGCCGCCGCCGGCGACGAGACCCGGCCGCCGAACGAGGCCGAGGTCGAGGCCGCGACCGGCGAGGAGGGGACGCCGTGAGCGGGTTGCGGTCGTACCCGCGCTTCGTTTCCATCGAAGGCGGCGAAGGGGCCGGCAAGACCACGGTGCTGCGCGCGCTGTGCGCAGCGCTGGCGGCCGACGGCAGCGAGGTCGTCTGCACGCGCGAGCCTGGCGGGACGCCGCTGGCCGAGATGATCCGCGGCCTGCTGCTCGATCCAGGACACGAGCCCGCATGCGCGCATACCGAACTGCTGCTGGTGTTCGCCGCGCGCGCCCAGCACGTGGCCGAGACCCTCGTGCCGGCGCTCGAGCGCGGCGCCTGGGTGATCAGCGACCGGTTCACCGATTCGAGCTACGCCTACCAGGGCGGCGGTCGCGGGCTGGATGTGGCGCGGATCGCTGCACTGGAGCGCGACTATGTCGGCATCGAGCCGGCCCTGACCCTGCTGCTCGATCTGGGCGTGGCACAGGGCCGCGCGCGTGCGCGCGGTCGCGATGCGACCCCCGATCGCATCGAGTCAGAACACGACGCGTTCTTCGAGCGCGTGCGTGCGGCGTTCTTGCAACGCGCGCAGGTGCACCCGGCGAGGTTCCGGGTGATCGACGCCGCGAGGTCGGCCGATGCAGTGGCCGCCGATGCGGTGCGCGCACTCCAGGCGCTGCAGGTGCCGGCATGAGCGCCGACGTGGCCGGTTTCGCCCCCTGGCAGCAGCGCATCTATGCGCACACGCGTGCCACGCTCGATGCGCAGCGGCTGGGCCATGCGCTGCTGTTCTGTGGGCCTGCGCTGCTGGGCAAGCGCGCGGTCGCCGACGCGCTGGCCGCGCACGTGCTCGGGGCCGACCGCGAGCCGCGGGTCGCGCAATTGCTGGCCGCGGGCAGCCATCCGGATTTCCATCCGGTGTCGTTCGTGCCGACCAAGGACGGCACCAAGCTGCGCACCGAGATCGTGATCGAGCAGATCCGGGGCCTGTCGGAGAAACTGTCGCTGACGCCGCAGTACGGGCAGGCGCAGGTTGCGATCGTCGATCCGGCCGACGCGATCAATCACGCGGCCTGCAACGCGCTGCTCAAGACCCTCGAGGAACCGCAGCCCGGCCGTCACCTGTGGCTGGTTGCGGCCAACCCGGCGCGGTTGCCGGCGACGATCCGCAGCCGCTGCCAGCGTATCGAGTTCCGCTTGCCGCCGCGCGACGAGGCGCTGGCGTGGCTGGCGGGCAAGGGCTACGCGCAGGACGACGTGGTCGAGGCGCTCGATGCGGCGAAGGGGCATCCGGGCCTGGCGGCCGACTGGCTCGCCGGCGGTGGCATGCAGTTGCGCCGCGAGGTCCATCGCGATCTGGCCGGGCTGGCCAAGGGCGAGCTGCCGGCCGTTACGACCGCGCAGCGCTGGGCCGGCGACGAGCAGGCGGTGGACCGGCTGCGCCATGCGGCCGATCTTGCGCTCGCGCGCGCGGCCGCCTTGACCGACCCGACGGGAATCGCGAAGCTCGCGGCGTGGTTCGACGCGGCCAACCGCACGCGCGATCTGCTCAGGACCACGGTACGCGCGGACCTGGCGATCGCCGAACTGCTCCAGGGCTGGCGCGGTGCCGCCGCCCGCCCATGACCATGACCGGGGAACCGAATCGATGAGCGCCACCGGAGCCGCCGCGCGCCAGGGCATCCTGTCGTTGACCATCAAGGACAAGGCGGCGCTGTACAACGCCTACATGTCCTATCTCAAGCAGGGCGGGGTGTTCGTGCCCACGACCAAGCGCTACTTCATCGGCGATGAGGTGTTCTTGCTGCTGACGCTGCCTGAATCGAGCGAACGCCTGCCCACTGCAGGCAAGGTGGTGTGGGTCACGCCGGCCGGCGCCCAGGGCAACCGGGCGGCGGGAGTCGGCGTCCAATTCGCCGATACCCCCGAGGGCGAAGCGCTCAAGGGGCGGATCGAGACCTTGCTGGCCGGCGTCCTGACGTCGGAGAAGCCGACCCACACGATGTAGCGTGACAGCGTGCGGCGTGACGCCTTTCAGCGCGCGTCGGCGACCATCGCGCGCAGGGCGGGGTGGCGGATCTGCATGACATCGAACAGGCCGGCGGCGCGCAGATAGACCGCGCGGCGCAGCAGTTCGTCCTCGTAGCGGCGACGCAACGCTTCGTCGTCGTCCTCGTCGATCGCCAGGCGGGCGAGTTCGACGAATTGCTCGACCCAGGACAGGGCCGCGTAGGCGTCTGCGGCCGCGACGTTCGCGTTGTCGACAAGCGCGGGTCGCGGATGAAGGGAGGTCATCACGTTGAATCCTTGACTGTACCGGCTGGACGGTATCGTCTAGACTTATGGGCTCGTCGTCAAGCCCGGCAGCCATGACCCGAAAACCCCGCAGCGACGCTCGCGAACGCATTCTCGATGCGGCCTTGGCCGTGTCCCAGCAGGTGGGCGCGGCCCATCTCACACTCGATGCGGTCGCGGCCGAAGCGGGGGTCAGCAAGGGCGGGCTGCTGTATCACTTCGCCAGCAAGGATGCGCTGCTGCGCGCGATGGTCGAGCATCATCTCGACGAACACCGGCAGACCTTGCGGGTCGCGATGGCGGATTTTCCGGCCACGCCCGGCGGCTATCTGCAGGCGGTAGTGCAGGCGCATCGCGCCGAACGCAAGGATGGCTTCCACGAACCCCACGCAACGCGCTCGTTCATCGCGGCGGCGGTCAACACACCCGAGTTGATGGAAGGCCCGCGGCGCTTCGCCAGCGAGCAGGTTGCCTACCTGCGGCAGCTGGGGCCGCATTTTCCGGAGGCCATGCTGCTGACGCTGGCCTTCGACGGGCTGTTCTTCGGCGAGACTTTCGAGATGCTCGACCTCACACCGTCCGAGCGCGAGACGATCGTGCAGACGATCGCCGAGCGTGCTGCGGCGATCGCGAAGACCGCCGACGGCGAGTAGCGGGCCGGGCATCGCGCCCGGCCATGGGCATCAGCCTTCGCGCAGCGCGGCGGCGTCCCAACCCGGGCGCGGCGCGAAACGGTCGCCGTGGCGCGCCTGCAGCGTCCGTAGGCGCTCGAGCACTGTGTCGACCCCAGTCTCGCGGATGTACTGGATCGGACCGCCGCGGAACGGGGCAAAGCCGGTGCCGAAGATCACGCCGGCATCGAGCAGGTCGGCATCGGCGACGACGCCGTCGTGCAGCGCGGCGACCGCCTCGTTGAGCAGCGGCAGCACCAAGCGGTCCTGCAGGTCCTCGGGCGCGCGATAGTCCTTCGGCAGGTCCGGCTTCTTCGGCTTGCCGTCCTCCCACGTATACAGGCCCTGGCCGTCCTTCTTGCCGCGCTTGCCGGCTTCGGGCGGCGTCGCCAGTGAGGCGGGGATCTGCAGGCCGAGGAACGGCGCCAGTTCCTGTCCCACGCCCGAGGCGATGTCCAGTCCGACCGTGTCGATGAGTTCGATCGGCCCCATCGGCATGCCGAAGTCGACTGCCGCGCGGTCGATCGCAGCCCCCGGGATGCCCTCGGCGTAAGCGGTCGCGGCCTCGAGCATGTAGGGAAACAGCAGCCGGTTGACCAGGAAGCCCGGCGTGCCGGCGACCGGCACCGGCAACTTGTCGATCGCCTTGCAGAACGCCGCCAGCCGCTGGATCGTCGCCTCGGCGACGCCGTCGTGGTGGACGATCTCCACCAGCGGCATCGACGCCACCGGGTTGAAGTAGTGCAGTCCGGCGAACTGCGCCGGTCGTTGCACATGGGCGCGCAGTTCGTCGAGCGGGATCGACGAGGTGTTGGTGGTCAGCAGCGCGTCGTGGCCAAGCTGCGGTTCGATGGTTGCATACAGGGCGCGCTTGGCCTCGGCGTTCTCGATGATCGCCTCGATCACCAGGTCGGCCTCGGCGATGCCGTCGCCAGCCAGATCCGAGCGCAGCCGGGCGGTGACTTCGGGACGCTTGGCTTCGTCGCGGACTTTCTTCTCGAACAACTTCGCCGCGCGCGCCTGCGCCTTGTCGATGAATCCCTGTTCGCGGTCCTGCAGCGTGACCTCCAGTCCTTTGTAGGCCGACCACGCGGCGATGTCGCCGCCCATCACGCCGGCGCCGACCACGTGCACGCGCCGGATCGGTGCCTGCTGCGCGCCGGCCTTGCCACCCAGACCCTTGAGCCGTTCCATCAGGAAGAACACGCGCGTGAGGTTGCGCGCCGTCGAAGTGCCGGCGAGCTTGACCACCGAACGGCGCTCGGCCGAAAGCAGGGCGCGGGTGTCGCCGGACGCGCGCTTCCAGGTCTCGATCAGCGCATACGGTGCCGGGTAGTGCGCCTTCTTCGCCTTGCGTGCGACCTGCTTGAGCAGCACCGGGGCCAGTGCCTGGCGCACCGGCCACAGGTTGGTCAACCGGGCCAGTGCACGTTGCTTGAACGGGCGTGTCGTGCCCTTGAGCGCGAGCGCGGCGGCCGCATCCACCAGCAATGCCGGCTCGACGACCTTGTCGACCAGGCCGATCCCGCGCGCGGCCTTGGCCGGCAAGGCGCGTCCGGTGAGCATCATGTCGAACGCCGCCGGTGCCCCGACCAGTCGCGGCAGACGCACGCTGCCGCCCCAGCCCGGATAGATGCCCAGCTTGACCTCGGGCAGGCCGATCTTGGTCGAAGGATCGTTGCTGGCAACGCGATAGTCGCAGGCCAGCGCGATCTCGGTGCCGCCGCCCATGCAGAAGCCGTGGATCGCGGCGACGGTCGGGCAGGGCAGCTCGGCCAGGCGCTGGAAGGTGGACTGGCCGCGACGGATCGAATCGCCGATCGTGCCCTTGGCATCGAAGGCCTGGAACTCGCGGATGTCGGCACCGGCGATGAAGCCCTTGGCCTTCGCCGAGCGGATCACCAGCGCCTTGGGCGGGTCGAGCGCCAAGCGTTCGAGCAGCGTGTCCAGCTCGATGAGCACATCCTGGGCGAAGGTGTTGACCGACTCGCCTGCGCGGTCGAATGCGAGCACCAGGACACCGTCGTCGCGCGACTGCGCTTGCCAGTGGCTGAAGCGAAGCCCGTCGAGGCCTGCAAGCATACGGCACCATTCTTTAGAGTACGGAGGTTGGTCCTATGATCCAGAGGTCGCTTCCGTGCCGTCAAATCGCGCGCGATGGCTGGCTTGCGGAACGTCGGTCGCGGCCCCAGGACATGGCAGTCTTTGGTGCGGCGACGATGCCATACCCGTCGTGACGGAACTTTTCGCGCGACCGCCTGTCTCATTGCCCGTGCCAGGCCGGGCCCTGAAGGAGGTCCGGCCGATGGCCGAACAACGCGACAGCCCGGAGTACGGAAATCTGGACGAGGAACTGGTCAAGCGGGTACAGCGCGGTGATACCGCGGCGTTCGACCTGCTGGTGCGCAAGTACCAGCATCGCATCGCCGCGTTGATCGGGCGCTACGTGGCCGACTGGAGCGAATGCCAGGACGTCGCCCAGGAGACCTTCATCCGCGCCTACCGCGCGATCGCCAGCTTCCGCGGCGAGGCGCAGTTCTACACCTGGCTGCACCGCATCGCTGTCAACACCGCCAAGAACCATCTGGTCGCGCACAACCGGCGGCCGCCGACCGACGACGTGGATGTCGACGACGCCGAGCACTTCGAATCGGCGATCCGTCTGCGCGACGGCGACACGCCGGAACGTGAACTGATGCGTCAGCAACTGGAACAAACGGTGGTGCGTGCGGTCGAAGCCCTGCCTGAGGAACTGCGTGTGGCGATCAATCTGCGCGAGGTCGATGGTCTGAGCTACGAGGAGATCGCCGAACGCATGGGCTGTCCGATCGGCACGGTGCGTTCGCGGATCTTCCGGGCGCGCGATGCGATCGATCGCGAACTCAGGCCCCTGATGGACAACGAGAGACAAGTGGAGCGCGTGACCCGATGAGCCCTTCCGACGACATCGATGCCCTGCAGCTCGGTCCCGATCCGGACAAGCTCGAGCTGTACCACCGCCAGCAACTGTCGGCGATGCTCGACGACGCGCTGCCGCAGGACCAGGCGCGCTTCCTGCGTCGCCGGCTGCAGCACGACGCCGAACTGTCGGCGTGCTTCGAGCGCTGGCAGGTCTGCGGCGACGTGCTGCGTGGCCGCCACGTCTCGCTGCTGCCGCCCGATTTCGCCGATCGCGTTGCCCGCGGCATCGCCAACGACGGCGTCGCAGTCGCGCCGGCCACGGTCAATCGCCGTTCGCGCTTGCTGGGCTGGGGTGGGGGTGGCGCGGCGCTGGCCGCCTCGGTTGCGCTGGTTGCCTTGTTCGTCGGCCGCCCCGGCGGCGCGCCGGGCGAAGAAGAGACGATCGCGCTGCCGCCCGCACGCATCGCCGCGACCAGCGAACCGCTGGCCACCGATGCCGCAGCCGATGCATCGGCCTTCGCCCATGAGCCGGCGGCGCCGGTGCAGGCGGCCGCAGCCGCGGGTGCGGCGGCGATCGCGATCGCCGAAGTCCCCAGGCGCAGTCGCGGCGATCGCGCGGTCGCATCGCCAGTGACGTCCCCGATGCGCGACGCGGCGACGGTCCAGATAGCCGCCGCGGCGACGCCGTCGGAGGGCGCGGCGGATGCGCTGGTGCCAGCGCCGGTCGCCGCGCCGGGGGTCGAGGCCGCCTTCGCGGCCGCTGCGTCCGACGCTGGGTTGCCGGCCGCGCCGTCGATTGCGCGGCCTTGGCCCAAGGCGAGCGATCTGGCGTCCGATGCCCGATTCTCGGTCCGCTATGGCGGCGGCTTCGACGCGCCGTCCTGGGCCCGCAGCGACGCGCCGACCAGTGACGTGTTGCCGAGCTTCCCGGTCGAATCGGGCGACACACGCCAGGCGTCCGACCAAGCGTCCACCGCGCAGCCCTGAGCGCCGGGTCCAGCCGTCCCGGCGTGTCGCCGCCCTGCGGCGACCGACTCTCCCTGTCTCGAACTTTCGGATTCCCCATGACTTCGATGAAGAAATCCCTGTTGGCCGTGTCCCTGGTTGCGGTGCTGTCGGCGGCGACCACGGCGCTCGTGCTGCCCAATGCGACCGCGCAGTCGAACGCGCCCTCGGCCGCCGATACCGCCAATACCGTCTCCGCTACGCCCCAGGCGCCGCTGGTCAGCGGCCTGCCGGACTTCACCCGGCTGGTCGAGCGAGTGGGTCCAGCCGTGGTCAGCATCGAATCGACCGCCGGCACGCGCCAGACGCGTGGCCAGCAAGTGCCCGACGATGCACAGATCCCGGAGATCTTCCGGCGCTTCTTCGGGCCCGGCTTCGAGTTCCCGGGCGGACCCGGCGGCCCCGGGCAGAGCATGCCGCGCGCCTCGATGGGCACGGGCTTTCTGATCTCGTCCGATGGCTATCTGCTGACCAACCATCACGTCATCGAGGGTGCCGACGAGGTCAAGGTGCGGCTGTCGGACCGGCGCGAGTTCCAGGCCGAGGTCGTCGGCAGCGATCCCGAATCCGATGTCGCCGTGCTCAAGATCAATGCCAGTGGCCTGCCGATGCTGCGCATGGGCAATGCGGCTGCGGTCAAGCCCGGGCAGTGGGCGGTCGCGATCGGCTCGCCGTTCGGCTTCGAGCAGTCGGTGACGGCCGGCATCGTCAGCGCGGTGCAGCGCTCCAATCCCTACGCCAACCAGCAGTACGTGCCCTTCATTCAGACCGATGTGCCGATCAACCGCGGCAATTCGGGTGGCCCGCTGCTCAACGTCGCCGGTGAGGTGATCGGGATCAACTCGCAGATCTTCAGCAACTCCGGCGGCTACATGGGCGTGAGCTTCGCGATCCCGATCGATGTCGCGTCCAATGTCGCCGACCAGATCAAGCGCACCGGCAGCGTGCAGCGCGGGCAACTCGGCGTGCAGATCGGGCTGGTCGGCGCCGACGAGGTCGCCGGCTTCAAACTGCCCGATGCGCGCGGTGCATTGGTGACCGTGGTGGCGCCGGGCAGTCCGGCCGAGAAGGCCGGACTGGAACCGGGCGATGTGATCCGCGCCGTCGATGGCACGCCGATCAACACCTTCAGCGACCTGCCGCCGCTGGTCGGCAGCAAGGCGCCGGGCACTCGGGTGAAGCTCGAAGTCTTCCGTGACGGTCGCAGCCGCAACTTCGACGTGACCTTGATGCAGCTCGACGGCCAGGCCTCGGCCGGGTCGCCACGCACCACGCCCGACCGCGGGACCACGCCATCGACGCAAGGCAACCCGCTCGGCCTGGCCGGCCGCGACCTCGACGCCGCGCAGCGTCGGCAGTACGGGCTGTCGAACGACGAGGGCGTGCTGGTGACCGGGGTCGGCCGCGGCGCCGCGGCGACTGCGGGCATCGCCGCGGGCGATGTGATCCTGCGCGTGGGCCGGACCCCGGTCGCCAGCGCGGTCGCGCTGGACCGCGCGCTGCGCGACGTCAAGCCGGGCGATACGGTGATGCTGCTGGTACGCGGCCGCGGCGGCGCCACCCAGTACCGCGCCGTCTCGGTGCCCGACGCGCCCTGAGTACGCGCGCCGGCGCTGCGTTCATGCCAGGCCCGCGGCCGACGCCGCGGGCCTTCGCTTGTCAGGCGCCGGGCGTCCTGCTGCTTCGTGGGCGTCGCACGGCGACCGCGGCGCGGCGGCGGCCGCCATGCGATAATCGCCCGTTATCCCGACGACGGCCCGGCCGCCGCACATGACCCACGATCCCATGCGGAATATCCGCAACTTCTCCATCATCGCCCACGTCGACCACGGCAAGTCGACCCTGGCCGACCGCATCATCCAGCTCTGCGGCGGCCTCCAGGCGCGCGAGATGGAGGCGCAGGTGCTCGACTCGAACCCGATCGAGCGCGAGCGCGGCATCACGATCAAGGCGCAGTCGGTCTCGCTGCCGTACACCGCGCGCGATGGCCAGACTTACCATCTGAACTTCATCGACACCCCCGGCCACGTCGACTTCAGCTACGAGGTCAGCCGCTCGCTGGCCGCCTGCGAAGGCGCCTTGCTGGTGGTCGATGCGGCCCAGGGCGTGGAGGCGCAGTCGGTCGCCAACTGCTACACCGCGGTCGAGCAGGGGCTCGAGGTGGTGCCGGTGCTCAACAAGATCGACCTGCCCACGGCCGACATCGAGCGGGCGAAGAACGAGATCGAGGCGGTCATCGGCATCGATGCCGAGGACGCGGTCGCGGTCAGCGCCAAGACCGGCCTGAATGTCGAGGAGGTGCTCGAGGCGATCGTGCACCGGATCCCGCCGCCCAAGCCGCGCGACACCGACAAGCTGCAGGCGTTGATCATCGACTCGTGGTTCGACAACTACCTGGGCGTGGTCTCGCTGGTGCGCGTGATGCAGGGCGAGATCAAGCCCGGCGCCAAGCTGCTGGTGATGTCGACCGGGCGCAGCCACCAGGTCGACAACGTCGGTGTGTTCACGCCCAAGCGCAAGCCGTTGCCGCAACTGCGGGCCGGCGAGGTCGGCTGGATCACCGCCTCGATCAAGGACGTGCACGGCGCGCCTGTCGGCGACACCCTGACCCTGGCCGGCGACCCGGCGCCCAGCCCGCTGCCCGGTTTCCAGGAAATGCAGCCGCGCGTGTTCGCCGGCCTGTTCCCGATCGACGCCGAGGACTATCCAGCACTGCGCGAGGCGCTCGAGAAGCTCCGCCTCAACGACGCCGCGCTGCGTTTCGAGCCCGAGAGCTCGGAGGCGATGGGTTTCGGGTTCCGCTGCGGGTTCCTGGGCATGCTGCACATGGAGATCGTGCAGGAGCGGCTGGAACGCGAGTACGACCTCGACCTGATCAGTACCGCGCCCACGGTGATCTACGAGGTGCTGCGCACCGACGGCGAGATCGTCAGCCTCGACAACCCGGCCAAGCTGCCGCCGGTCAACCAGATCGAGGAGATCCGCGAGCCGATCATCCGCGCCAACGTGCTGACCCCGCCCGACTACGTCGGCAACGTCATCACGCTGTGCGAGGAGAAGCGCGGCACGCAGATCGGCATCAGCTACCTGGGCAGCCAGGTGCAGATCAGCTACGAGCTGCCGATGGCCGAGGTCGTGCTCGACTTCTTCGACAAGCTCAAGTCGGTCAGCCGCGGCTACGCCTCGCTCGACTACCATTTCCTGCGGTTCCAGGCCGGACCATTCGTGCGCGTGGACACGCTGATCAACGGCGACAAGGTCGATGCGCTGTCGCTGATCGTCCATCGCCAGCATGCCGACCGCCGCGGCCGCGAGCTGACCGAGAAAATGAAGGACCTCATTCCGCGGCAGATGTTCGATGTCGCGATCCAGGCCGCGGTGGGCTCGCAGATCATCGCCCGCACCACGGTCAAGGCGATGCGCAAGAACGTGCTGGCCAAGTGCTACGGCGGCGATATCTCGCGCAAAAAGAAGCTGCTCGAGAAACAGAAGGAAGGCAAGAAGCGCATGAAGCAGGTCGGCCGCGTCGAGATCCCGCAGGAAGCGTTCCTGGCGGTGCTCAGCAACAGCCGTGATTCGTGATCGCGGGTCGGTGACCGGCGTGCGCCATGGCGACGCCGCGTTGTTCCCGATCATCGATCGCCCATCAGGCACCACCGCTCCCGAGGAGCTCGCATGAAATGGTTTGAGACTGCATTGGTCGTCCTGACGCTGCTGACCGGCGTCATCTGGTTGCTCGACAAGCTGGTGCTGGCCAAGCGGCGCGCGCGTCGCGGCGGGCTGATCGAGGAGAAGGAGCCGGTCGCGGTCGACTACGCCAAGGCCTTCTTCCCGGTCCTGTTCGTGGTGCTGATCCTGCGCAGTTTCGTCGCCGAACCGTTCCGCATTCCGTCCAGTTCGATGATGCCGACGCTGCTGATCGGCGACTTCATCCTGGTCAACAAGTTCAGCTACGGCATCCGGTTGCCGATCACCAACAAGAAGGTCATCGACATCGGCGAGCCGGCGCGGGGCGACGTGGTGGTGTTCCGCCCGCCGCAGCATCCCGACCAGGACTGGATCAAGCGCGTGATCGGCCTGCCGGGCGACACGGTCGAGTTCCGCGACAACCAGGTCTTCGTCAACGGCACCCCGTTCGGCTATCAGCGGCTGGGCACCTACGAGGGCGTGGGGCGCGGTGCGGAAATGACCGGCGCCTCGCTCTACGAGGAGACCATGCCCGGTCGCAGCCACGAGATCCTGCACATCGACGAGGCCGCGCCGTTCCATATGGGCGAGGGACGCTACGAGGTCCCGCAGGGCCATTACTTCGTCATGGGCGACAATCGCGACCGCAGCGACGACGGCCGCTTCTGGGGTACGCTGCCCGAGACCCAGCTGCGCGGCAAAGCGTTCCTGATCTGGATGAACGTCGATTCGCAGGCGCCGGGCTGGGTCGACTGGGGCCGGATCGGCAGCAGCATCCGCTGAGCCGGTGGACGCGACCTAAGGGGAACACCATGAAACGTACGCAACGCGGCATCACCTTGCTGGGCTTCGTCGTCGTGCTGGCGCTCATCGGCTTCTTCGCCTACGTGGGCATGAAACTGTTTCCGATGTATTCGGAGTACTACAGCGTGCGCTCCGCGCTCAAGGGACTGGCGGCCGAGCCGGGCATCGCCAGTGCGGACACCGCGCGGATCCGCGAGCTGTTCTTCCGTCGCCTGCAGATCAGTTACGCGGAGACCGTCAAGCCCCAGGATGTGACGATCACCCGCGTGCCCGAGGGCCTGCGCATGGACGTGAACTACGAAGCCCGCAAGCCGCTGATCGGCAATCTCGACGTGGTCGGCCGCTTCCAGGCCACCCAGACATTCGCAGGCGATGGCGGGCGCGGTTGACCGCCAGCAGGGCCGGTTCGCAGGGCATGTGTTCGGCGATCCGGGGTTGCTGGCACAGGCGCTGACCCACCGCAGCGCCGGTGCGCCCCACAACGAGCGGCTGGAGTTCCTCGGCGACGCGGTGCTCGGTGCGCTGATCGCCGAGGCGCTGTTCGCGCGCTGCCCCGGCGCCGACGAAGGTACGCTGACGCGGGCACGGGCTGAACTGGTGCGCGAGTCCTCGCTTGCTGCGGTCGCGCGCGAACTCGATCTGGGATCGCGTCTGGTGCTGGGCCCCGGCGAGATGAAGTCCGGCGGCCATCGTCGCGACTCGATCCTGTCCGATGCCCTCGAGGCGGTGATCGCGGCCGTCTACCTCGATGCCGGACTGGACACTTGCCGCGCGGTGGTGCTGCCGCTGTTCGAGCGCGCATTGGCGGCGCTGGTCAGTGGGCGGATCGCCAAGGACGCCAAGACCCGGTTGCAGGAATGGCTGCAGGCGCGGCAGCGCGCGCTGCCGGTCTACGAATTGCTGGCCGAGACCGGCGAGGAACACGCGCGGACCTTCATCGTGCGCTGTGTACTGGCCGATGCCCCGATCGCCGCCGAGGGGCAGGGCAGTTCCCGCCGAGCGGCCGAACAACAGGCTGCCGAGGGCGTGGTCGCGCTGCTCGAAGCCCGCGCCTGAGCGCGGCGGACCGTCGCCGCCGAGCGATGCGGGGTTTTTCCGTAGAATGCCGGCATGACAGATCCCCATTCCGCGCCCCATCGCGCCGGCTTCGTTGCCGTCATTGGCCGTCCCAACGTCGGCAAGTCCACCCTGGTCAACGCGCTCGTGGGCGCCAAGGTCAGCATCGTCTCCAACCGGCCCCAGACCACCCGGCACCGTCTGCTGGGCATCGCGACGCTGCCCGAGGGCCAGTTGCTGCTGGTCGATACCCCCGGTATCCACCGCGAGCAGAAGCGCGCGATGAACCGGGTCATGAACCGTGCCGCGCGCGGTGCGCTGGAAGGCGTGGATGTCGCGCTGCTGGTCGTGGTCGCCGGGCGCTGGGATGAGGAGGACACGCTGGCGTTCGATGCGCTGCGCAATGCCGGCGTGCCGGTGGTGCTGGTGGTCAACCAGATTGACCGGATGAAGGACAAGACCGCGTTGCTGCCGTACCTGCAGCAGGTCGTCGACGGACGCGAGTTCGCCGGTGTGGTGCCGCTGTCGGCGCTCAAGCGCAACGGCCTGCAGCAACTGGTGTCGACGGTGCTGCCGCTGCTGCCCGAGCAACCGGCGCTGTACGGCGAGGACGAAATCACCGACAAGAGCCAGCGCTTTCTTGCCGGTGAGCTTGTGCGCGAGCAGTTGATGCGCCAGCTCGGCGCCGAACTGCCATATGCCACGACCGTGGAGATCGAAAGCTTCACCGTGGACGGCGCGATGCTGCGTATCGGCGCGGTGATCTGGGTCGAGCGCGACGGCCAGAAGGCCATCGTCATCGGCAAGGGCGGTACGCGGCTCAAGGACATCAGCACCAAGGCGCGCCTGCAGATGGAACGGCTGTTCGACGCCAAGGTGTTCCTGGAGACCTGGGTGCGCGTGCGCCAGGGCTGGTCCGACGACGAAGCGGCGCTGAAGGCCCTGGGCTACGGCGAGTGACCGAGGGCGCGGCCATGCACCAACGAGATGAGGCGGCGCGACTGCAAGGCCGTTGCCTGTGCGGCGGGGTGGTGCTGAGCGTGCCCGCCGGGACCCACGAGGTGCATGCCTGCCACTGCGGGGCCTGCCGCCGTTTCCACGGCAGCTCGGCGCTGCTGCTGCCGGTGGGCACCGCGCTGCGCATCGAGACCGGCGAGGCGCTGGTGCGCAGGTTCGCGTCCTCCGACTGGGCCGAACGCGCGTTCTGTGCGACCTGCGGCAGCAGCCTGTTCTTCCGGACCACCGGCGATAGCCACCATTACGTTGCCGCGGGGGTGTTCGATACGATCCCGAAGGCGCATTTCGCACTCGAGATCTTCATCGACGCCAAGCCCGACTGGTACAGCCTCGCCGACCCGGACGAAAGTCTGACCGGTGAGGCGTTCTTTGCCCGCATCGGCGCGGGCTAAGGCGACGCCCGACGTCGGTGCGTATCGAGAACGAGCCCGCGTTCGTCCTGCATGCCCGGCCATGGCGGGAGACCAGCCTGCTGGTCGAGGTCCTGAGCCGCGAACACGGACGCCTGGGCCTAGTGGCGCGGGGCGTGCAGGGCCCGAAGAAGCATGTGCTGCGCGCGGCGCTGCAGCCGCTGCAGCATGTGCGGCTGGATGCGCAACTGCGCGGCGAGCTGGCGCAGTTGCGCGGCGCCGAGGCGCTCGACGCCGCGCCGCGGCTGCTCGGCGATGCGATGCTCGCCGGCTTCTATCTCAACGAGCTGGTGCTGCGCCTGGCGCCGCGCCAGGATCCGTTGCCCGAGTTGTACGACGCCTACGCTTGCGTGCGTGGGCGCCTGGCGTTGCCAGGCGAATTGGCCTGGAGCCTGCGCCGGTTCGAGCGCGCCTTGCTCGATGCGCTCGGCGTGGGCCTGCCGCTCGACACCGATGGCGACGGCCACGCGATCGACCCGGCGGCGCGTTACCTGCTCGACCCCGAACACGGCCCGCGCCGACTGCACCTCGACGGCGGCGTGGCCTCGCGCAGTGCGGCCGCAACCGGGCGTGCCTTGCTCGCGCTGGCCGCCGATGGCGCGGCCCCCGACAGCGAGGACCTCGCCAGTCTGCGGCGCGCCTTGCGTGCCGTGCTGGCGCATCACCTGGGCCCGCGGGGCCTCAAATCCTGGGAACTGGCGTCCCAGTTCGCGCGGCGCGGCGCGCCGGACGAGCGGTAGGCGCCCGCGCACTCACGCTGCCGCCAGCGTCGCGTCGATGGCGGCGAGAAACCGATGCAGCGCCGGCTCCGATTCCGGCGCGGCGTGCAGGCTGGCGGCGGCTGCGCACAGGCGGTCGGCGCCGACGAAGCCGCAGCCGGCCCGCAGCTTGTGCAGCAGGCTGCGCATGGCGGGGGCATCGCCTCGCCGCGCCGCGAGCACGATGCCATCGCGTGCTTGCGGCAGTTCGCCGAGGAACAGCCCGCGCAGCGCATCGGCGTTGCCGACGTTGCCACCGACGGCCGCCAGCGCGGCCCGCGTGTTCCAGACCACCGGGCGCCCGGACGCACAGGGCTCGATGTCGTCGTCGGCCGGCGTCGGGCGCGGCGGCGGGGACGGGGCGACGACCGGTGCAGCGACCAGGCTGCGAATCGCGGCGCGCCAGTTGGCGGCCGTCACCGGCTTGCTCAGCGCGAGCAGAAAACCGGCCGCGCGCAGGGCATCGAGCGATTCGCGTTCGCGCTCGGCGGTGTGCGCCAGGGCCGGCGTGTCCAGCCCCTGAGCGCGCAGGCGGGCGAGCAGCTCGATGCCGCTGCCGTCGGGCAGGTTCGCGTCGATCAGCCAGGCATCGTGGGTATCGGTGGCAGCCAGCGTCAGGGCATCGGCGACCGTTCCAGCCACATCCACCTCGGCGGGCAGTGCCGACGCTGCGGCGAGTAGGAAACTGCGGCTCGTGGGGTCGTCTTCGACCAGCAGCAATCTGGGCATCGGTCGCTCCATGCGATGAAGGTATCCTGCGGCGATGCCTCGCCGCCTGTTGCCGATCCTACCGCTGTTGCTGGCCTGTGTGCCGGTCGCGCAGGCGCGGACGGTCGAGGCCCGGATCGCGCATGTCGACACCCCGGTCGCGGCGATGACCCAGGTCCGGCTGACGCTCGACTGGCCCGCCGATGCGCCCAACGGCCGGCTCCGGCTGCGCGCCGCGGACGTCGATGCCGGGGCGCTGGGGTGGCGGCTGCGCGATGTCGATTGGCGATGCCCGCTGAAACGGCTCGTGAACGACGGGCGGGTGCGTTGGCACTGCGAGGGGCCCGTCCGCGACCGCTCGGGGACTGCGCTGCGGCTGGCGCTCGAGCTCGATGAGCAGGACCTCGATGCCCGCCTGGCGGGCGAGGGCGGCGCCCTGACCCTGGCGCGCCGGGCGGCCACGCCCGAGCGCACGACCATCGACCTCAAACGCGTGCCGGCGGCCTGGGTGCAGGCACTGGCGCAAAGCGCTTGGGAGGCCGCGCAGCTGCGCAAGGGGCGGCTGGATGGCGCACTGCGGATCGATGCGCCGGATGCGCAGCCGCTGCGCGTCGCTGGCAACCTGGCCGTGCACGATCTGGCGCTGGAGACTGCGGACGGCGCGATCGCGACCGAAGGTGTCGCCGCCGACTTGCGGCTCGACCTGCGCCTGCCCGACGCCGGCCCCGCGCTGCAGCTGGACGGCACGTTGCATGGGGGCGAGTGGCTGTTCGGCGCGGCGTATCTGGCCTTGCCGCCCGCGCCGATCGGGATCGGCCTCGACCTCCAAGGCAGCGCTGACGGCGGCTGGAACTTGCCACGCCTGACCTGGCGCGATGGCGATACGTTGCAGCTCGAAGGCGCCGGTGCGTTGTCGGCCGACGGCGCGCTGCAGGCCCTGTCGCTCGATGCGACGAGTCGGGACGCCCATGCGCTGCCGGCGCGCTACCTCTCCGGCTGGCTCGGCCCGGCCGGCTTGTCGGGGCTGTCGCTGCAAGGCAGCTTCGACGCGTCGCTGGCGCTGGCCGACGGTGTGTTGCGCACCGCGGACCTGCGCCTGCGCGGCCTGGATGTCGGCGACGCGCAGGCGCGGTTCCGCTTCGACCGGATGGACGGCGCGCTCCGCTATTCGGCGACCACACCGGTGCACAGCACCTTCGCCTGGCGCGGTGGGGCGCTGTACGGCATGCCGTTCGATGCGGCGGCCTGGAGCCTGGAAAGCGCCGGAGGCCGTATGCGGTTACGCGAGCCGGTCGCGTTGTCGTTCCTCGGCGGCGAGATCGGGTTCGAGGCGCTGGCGTTGCAATTGCCAGGGCATGCCGAGCGCGACGGCGACGGTCTGCGGATGCGCACTGCACTGCGGCTCGACAACCTGGACATCGGCCGGTTGGCGCAGGCGCTGGACTGGCCGGCGTTCGAAGGCAGCCTGAGCGGTCTCATCCCGACGGTGCGCTATGCGGACAACCGGATCGACTTCGACGGCGGGCTGGCGATGCAGCTCTTCGACGGTCGCGTCGACGTCTCGTCGTTGTCGATCGAGCGGCCGTTCGGCGTCGCGCCGACGGTCACCAGCGACTTGGCGTTGCAGGGGCTGGACCTGCAGGCGCTGACCGGCGTGTTCGGCTTTGGCAGCATCGAAGGACGGCTGCACGGACGGATCGACGGGCTGCGCCTGGTCGACTGGGGCGCCACCGCATTCGATGCCGAACTGCATACCGAACGCACGCCCGGGGTGCATCAGCGCATCAGCCAGCGCGCGGTGCAGGACATCTCCAGCGTCGGCGACGCCTCGTTCGTCACCAGCCTGCAGGGCAAGGCGATCGCGCTGTTCGACGACTTCGGCTATCGCGGTATCGGCATCTCCTGCCGGCTGCGCAACCAAGTCTGTCGAATGGGCGGCCTGCATTCAGCGGGCAACGCCTTTACTATCGTCGACGGCGCGGGCCTGCCGCGGCTGGACGTCGTCGGTTACAACCGCGACGTCGACTGGCCGACGTTGGTCGAGCGCCTGGCTGCCGCCGCTGGCGGCGACGTGGCTCCGGTCATCGACTGAGCGCCACGCCCCGTATCGATACAGGAGAACACCCGATGGCGCGTTGGATGGGATTGCCGGCCGTGGCCGCGCTCGCACTGACTGCATGCGTGACGATCAACGTCTATTTTCCCGCCGCCGAGGCCAAGGAAGCGGCGCGCGAGTTCGTCGAGAACGTGATCGGCGACACGCCGGCCGCGCAGCCGCCTGCGCCGTCGACGACGCCGGGCGGCGGCATGGCCCAGCGCGGCACGGGCTTCGATCCGTGGATGCTGCTGGGCATCGGCACCGCCCAGGCGCAGACCCCGGATGTCACGATCCGCACGCCGGCGATCCAGGCGATCCAGTCGCGCATGGAGCAGCGTTTCAACGGCACGCTGCGGTCGCATTTCGATTCCGGCGCGCTCGGCTTCGGCAGCAATGGCCTGATCGTGGTCCGCGATGCCTCGCAGTTGCCGATCAAGGACCGGGTCGCGGTCAACACCGCGGTTGCCGACGACAACCGCGACCGCCAGGCGGTGTACCGCGAGATCGCGGTCGCCAACGGCCATCCCGAATGGGAGTCGCAGATCCGCGACGTGTTCGCGCGCCAGTGGATCCAGAGCGCGCGTCCGGGCTGGTGGTATCAGCAGGGCGGGAGTTGGACGCAGAAGTAGGATCTTCCCGAGTGCGGGAATGGGTTTCACTTCGGAAGGGTCGCGGCCTGCCGGCCGGAAGCCGCTCTTCCCTCGGCAAGTCCGCTGCGCGGTCCGGCTACACGAAGCACGCGTAGCGTTCGCATGGGGGCGCGGCATGCCGCGCACTCCATGCTGACCTGCCTTGACTCGGGCGCGCCTCGCGAAACTGCACTCTGACCCCGGTTGACCTCAGCTTTCCTTCTGCGTCTACCCGAAGTCGGGTTGCAACCGTCCATGGCAGCGGACTGGCGGCTGGTGGCCGCGTCGAGCGCGCCATGGATGGCGCGCGCCCGAGTCAAGGCAGGGTG
>NZ_JBBAXQ010000009.1:0-160225 GCF_037198055.1 Luteimonas sp. gir | reverse complement strand
TGCGACGCTCTCGGGGCTGTTGCCCGAACGCCCGAACGAGACCAGCAGCAGCGGGCGATCCGGATCCAGATACAGCTGCGGCGCACTGACCAGATCGGTCGTGGGCACCGCATCGACGCGCGCAGCGAGGCTGCGGTCGAGCCACGGCGCCAGGCATTCGCCGATATAGGCCGAAGTGCCGGCGCCGGTCAGGATCACGCGCGCCGTCGGGTCGCCCGACACCGGCGCGATGAAGGCCGCAAGCGACTCGGCCATCTCGGTGACCAGGGCATGGGTGCGCAGGAGCATGCGCGGCTGCTGTTCGATCTCGCGTGCGGTCCACAGCGCGCCGCTGGCGGCCAGATCGGATTCGGGCAGGCCGAGGTGTTCAGGACTGGGCATCGGGGACGCAGGCATGGCGGTAGTCGTCGAGGGCGATGGCGATGTGGGCCATCACGAGGGCGGCGGGATCAAGCGGGGCGCGGTCGGTACGCAGGGCGCGCAGCGCCTGCGGCAAGTACTGGCCGACCAGCGGCATCGGCGGCGGGCTCTGGCGCAGGTTGGCGAACAGCTGCTGGCAGGCCGCCTCGATCGCCGGGTCCGGCCAGTAGTAGCGGATGCGGTCGCTCAAGCTGTATTGCAGGTCGATGGTCAGCGCCTCGCCCTGGGCGTGGTAGTAACGCTGCCAGTGGCCGGGCTGGGCGCGCATGCGTGCCAATGCGGTCTCGCGCAGCTGCGCACGCCGGTCCGGCGCGATCCACTCGCGCTCGATCGCATCCAGCGCCCACAAGGCCTCGCGCAGCGCGAAGGTCAGGCCGGGGCCGACCTTGAGGATCGCGAAGTGGTCGCGCACCAGCGCGGCCAGTGTGTCCGGGGTCTGGTAGTCGGTCGAATGCGCCTCGAACACCAGGCCCGGGACCTGCTCGATCGCGGCGCTGAGCGCGCGTGCGGCCGCCGGCACATAGTCGATGACCTGGTGGTGGTCGAACTCCACGCCCGGCTGCACCACCGAGGCGATCACCCGCGTCCACGCGGCCTGCAGGCCGGCGGCCGCGAATGCATCCCGGTGGGCCTCGATCGTCGCCAGCGCGGCCTCGGGCGCGGTGACTGCCAGGCCCTCGATGGCCTCGGTCGCGCCGCCAGGCACCGGCACCTCGGTGCCGATCACGTAGACCGGCGGCTCGCCGCCGGCCCGGGCATGGGCGGCCTCGGCCGCGCGGCACAGCCGCACCGCGCGTTCGACGATCGTCGCCTCGGGCAGCGGCACCGGATCGTCCGCGCAGGCCATCGAACAATCGAGATGGAGCTTGCGAAAGCCCGCGGCGACGTAGGCGGCGACCATCGTCTCGGCCTTGGCCATCGCCGCCTCGGCCTCAAGCACGGTCCAGGGATTGGGGCCCAGGTGATCGCCGCCGAGTGCGATGCGTGCCCGATCGACGCCGACCTGCCGGGCGATGTCGCCGACGAAAGCGACGAAGTCGGCCGGGGTCATGCCGGTGTAGCCACCGTCCTGGTTGACCTGGTTGCAGGTCGCCTCGATGAGCACCAGCGGCAGGGCGTGGCGCCTGGCATGGCGCAGCGCGGCCTCCAGCACCAAGGGATGGGCGCAGCAGATGGAGGGGATACCGGCGCCGTCGCCACGCGTATGGCGGGCGACCAGCTCGAGCAGGGCGTGCATCGCGGTCCTCGTATCGTCGGAAAGAAGGCGTCAGTCGATCGGGGTCGGGCGTTCGGGCTCGAGCGCCAGCAGCACCGAAGCGACCAGCGCCATCGCCAGCCCGACCAGCTTCAGCGGACCGGGCACCACACCGGCCAGCACCAGCGACAGCGCCGCGGTGATCAAGGGGCCGCCGGCATTGGTCAACGGCGCGACGACGATCGCCTTGCCATAGCGGAACGCATAGACCAGGCACAGCGCGCCGACCGCATTGAGCACCTGGATCGCGGCGACCAGCCACGGCCCCTGCAGGCCGGTGGCGATCGGCTGGCCGAAGTCGGTCATGCGCCAGGCCACCGGCACCAGCGCCAACGCGCCAACGGTCATGTAGAAGAAGATGCTCTCGGCGCGCACGACGGTGTTGGCGCGCTTCATGAAGTAGGCCTGCACACCCCAGGCGAGCATGATCAGCAGCGCCAGCACGAACCAGCCCACGCCCTCCCCCTCTGCGCGGCCCAGCGACAGGTCCAGCAGCGGCAGCGCCAATAACGCCAGCACCACGCCGATCGCACCCACGCGCGTGGTGCGTTCGCGCAGCAACGTGAACGACAGCGCGATCGTGATGACTGGCGACAACGAGATGATCGGGAAGATGAAGTACGCCGGCCCGCCGGCCAACGCCTTGAACAGCAGCATCTGCCCGCCGGCACCGAGCAGGCCGATCAACAGCCCGTAGACGATCGCCCGCGGACTGCGGTCCACGCGCCAGCCATTGCGCCACAGCACGAACAGCGCCGGCGGCACCATCGTCAGCGCCCACACGCAGTACACCAACGTTTCGGGAAAGGCCGGGCTGGCGGTCAGGCCCGACAACGCGCCCCACACGCCAAACAGCACCACCGTGGCCATCGCGAAGGCCAGCCAGGCGCGACCACCGGGCACCGCTGCGGCGACCGCGCTCATGCCGCGCCGTCCGGCGTGGCCTGCAACAGCGCGAAGGTCTCGAACGGCACCGAGGCCAGCGTATCGCTGCGCGCGTCAACCGTGCCCAGGTCAGTCCCGTCGAACAGGTTGCGCACCCGGTAGCGGCCCCGACCGAGCCCGCGCAGTTGCAGCGGGCCGTCCCAGCGCTCGGCGTAGAACGCGTAATACAGCGCGCCGTCCTTGCCGATGACATGGGTCTCGGGCCGGTCGAAGCCGATGTCGTACAGCGTGCCCAGATAGTCGCCCTTGGGCAGCATGTGCGCGCGATACAGGTCGATCCACTTGCGCCACACCGCTTCCTTGGCGGCGCCCAGCACCAACCCGCCCGGCGGCATGTCCAGCTTGGGATCGGGGATGTCCGCCGGCCAGGTGAACTTGGTCGAGATCACCGCGCCGATGCCGACACTGGACGCGAAATCCGCGCCCCCGTCGGCCAGTTCGACGTGATCGCCGGCATAGCTGCCGCGTTTGCCGATCAGCGCCTTGATCGTCTTGCCCTTGTGGCGCACCTGCCACGACGACAGCGGATCGGACGAGGGGTACTGATCGGTCGCCGGCAGGTTGTGGAACGCGAACGCGGTGCCGCAGGGGCACAGCTCGACCACCGCATCGGGGTTGGCCGCGTGCGCGGCGTCGTAGATCGCCTGCCAGAACGTCGCGACCGCTTCGCACGATTCCATCGGGTCGGCGTGGTTGTGCGCGGGGTTGTAGCAGGGCGCGACCGCATTGAGATGCTGGCCGTCGAGCTTGAGGCCCTCGAAACCCCACTCGCCGATGATCTTCGTCACCAACGCCACGTAGAAATCCACCGTCGGCTGGTAGCCCGGGCACTGGGTGAAGGCGTTCCACCAGGTCACGTTCTGGCTGGCGCCATCGCGGTCGAGCAACAGCATGTCGGTGTGGCGGTAAAGGACTTCGCTGCCCGGGTCGGCGGCCAGCGGCGCCAGCCACAGCCGCGGGCGCAGGCCCTGGGCCTTGATCGCCTGCACGAAGGCGATCATGTCCGCCTCGCCGCGCGGGAACTTGCGCGTGTCGATCTGCCAGTCGCCCTCGTTGGTCTGCCAGCCGTCGTCGAGCACCACCCACTCCAGGCCCAGCTCTTTCACCTTCGGTAAGGTGCCCAGCACTTGTTCGGTGGTGAAGTCGCGCTCATAGCCCCAGGCACACCAGATCGGCGCGAACGCCGAGGCCGGGACCTCCGGCGCCGCGATGCCTTCGTCGGCCATCCAGCGGCTGTAGTGCTGCAGCACGCCGAAGTAGTCGCCGGTATGGACGGCCACAAAGCAGCGGTCGCTCTCCAACATCTCGCCCGGTGCCAGCGTGGCGGCGCGGGTACTTTCGATCGCGATGCGCGCGCCGCCGTCGGCCTCGCGCGTCACCGGCAGATCGAGCAACCGCGGCTTGGGCTCGACATGGCCCACGGCCAGCCCCACATCCCGGCGCCAGATGTTGGCGACCGGCGTGCCGCCGCCATAGTCCGAGGAATCCATCGCCAGCGTATTGCGCTGCGCGAACCCCTCGGTCAGCGGCTGCACCCAGTCGCGGCGGTCGGTATGCGTGGCGCCCGAGAAGCTCCAGAAGCCGTCGCCGGCGTCGGCCATCGCATGGGCGGCATTGCGCCACCCGGCGATCTCAAGCGGCGTCTGGCCGCCATTGCGGTAACGCGTGCGCAGCACCGCCAGCCCCGGATGACGTTCGTGAAACGTCACCTCTACCGTCTTCTCGACGCCTTGCGCCGAGCGGCCGCGCACCACGTGCCGCCGCCCCGGGCCGTGACGTTCACTGCGGACCCGCTCCACCCGCTCGTCGACGAACGCGAAGTGTTCGATCGCGCTGCCGTCGGCCAACAACAAGGCCTCGCTGGCGTCGAAGCCGGTGATCGGCTCGCCACGCGCCAGCACTCGACTGCGCAACGCCGCATCGAATTCGAGCGACAGCAGGCTGTCATGCGCGAGTGCGCGGACCTGGGCAGCGGTGGTCGGTGAAGCGGCCTGGACCAACGGCAATGCCGCGGCATAGGCCGCGGTGCCGGAGACGAGCTTGAGCACGGTACGACGTCGGACGGGCAGCATGTGCCGGGTTCTCCCCTTTCGTTCGGTGTTGCCGAGTCTGCGTCAAACCGGCCGGAGACCGCAACACATTTGTTTCGTTATGTGATAAAAAAGTTTCGCTATCGAACTGGAGATCGGCATGCCCTTCCCGTCCCGGCTTGCGGCGCTCGTCGCCGCCTGCGTCCTTGGCGCCTGCGCCGCGCCCCGGCCCGACGCCACCCCCTCCGCAGCCCTCTATGCGATGGACGACTTCGCCGCGGTCCGCAAATTCGATGCCCACGTGCATGCCAATGCCGACTCGGCGGCGTTCCTCGAGCAGGCACGCACGGACGGCTTCGAACTGCTGTCGATCAATGTCGACTATCCCGCCTTCCCGCCGGTGGAGACCCAGCACGCGATTGCGCTCAAGCAGGCCGCCGCCGATCCCGCGCGGTTCCACTGGGCGGCGACGTTCCGCATGACCGGTTTCGACAGCCCCGGCTGGTCGGACGCGGTCGGCGACGCGCTGGCGGCCGAGGTCGCGCGCGGCGCGCTCGCGGTCAAGATCTGGAAGAACGTCGGCATGGTCGAGACCGACGCACAGGGGCGGCCGATCATGCTCGACCATCCGGCGCTGTCGCCGATCGCCGAACGCATCCGCGCGCTCGACATTCCGCTGATCGGCCACCAGGGCGAGCCGCACAACTGCTGGCTGCCGCTCGAACAGATGACCACCGACAACGACCGCGAGTACTTCGGCAACCATCCCGAGTACCACATGTATCTGCATCCCGATCAGCCCGGTTACGAGACCCACATGGCGGTCCGCGACCGATTCCTGGACGCGCATCCGCAACTGCGCTTCGTCGGCGCGCACATGGCCAGCCTGGAATGGAACGTCGACCGGCTCGCCGCCTTCCTCGATCGCTACCCCGAAGCCACGGTCGATCTCGCCGCACGCATGGCCCAGGTGCAGTACCAGGCCGTGCGCGACCACGACAAGGTGCGCGCGTTCTTCCTCGCCTACCAGGACCGTCTGCTCTACGGCACCGATCTCACCCAGGAGCCGGGCACCGACCCCGATGCGTTCCGGCAGGCCGCGCATGCGGTCTGGCGCTCGGACTGGATGTTCCTGGCGACGGCGCAGTCCCAGCGCATCGAGACCATCCGCGCCGACGTGCGCGGACTGGCGCTGCCGCGCGAGGTGATCGACAAGGTGTACTACGCCAACGCGATGCGCGTGTTCGCCCCGCACCGGCGCTGAGCCGCGGCGCGCGGGTCAGGCCAGCAGCAGCTCGAAGCCGAGTTGCCGGCTGGCCTCGCGCACGTCCTCGGGCGCGCCCGAATCGGTGATCAGCGTGTGCAGGTCCGCGACCGGCATGATCCGGTGCAGGCAGATGCGCCCGAACTTCGAACTGTCGGTGATCGCCACCACCTTGCGCGCGGCCTCGATCATCTTGCGATTGAGCATCGCCTCGGGCTCGTAGTGGGTCGTGATCCCGCGCTCCAGGTCGAACCCGTCGACCCCGAGGAACACCACATCCACGTGCAGGGCGTCGATCGCATCGACCGTCATGCCGCCGTAGAAGGCCATGTTCTTGCGGCGCAGTTCGCCGCCGAGCATGACGATGTCGACGTTGTTCTTGGGCGTCAACGCCGTCAGCACGCCAAAGTCGTTGGTGACCACGGTCACCTGGATGTTGGGCAGCGCTTCGGCCAACTGGATGGCCGTGGTGCCAGAGTCGATCGCGATGGTGTCACCGGCCTTGATCAGCGTGGCGGCCAGCCGACCGATGCGACGTTTGGCGTCCAGGCGTTCGCTGCGCTTGACCTCATAAGCCGGCTCGGCCGCCGGGCCGCCGACCACGCTGCTGTCGATCGCGCCACCGTAGGCCCGTGCCATGACCCCGCGTTCGGCGAGGTAGCGCAGGTCCTTGCGGACTGTCTGCACGCTGACCCCGAACAACTCGGCGAGCGAGGCGACCTGCACACTGCCGTGCTGACGCACCAGTTCGCTGATCCGCAACCTGCGCTGGCTGGTATCCCGGCTTCCTGTCATGGACGTTCTCACAATGCGGCGGAGTATGCCCCTTTTCGTTAAATTTCGCCATTGAGCGAACAACGAAACATCGGACCGACGCGGCGATGACCGCAGACGCCTGCGCTGCCGATCCGCAGGGCCGAATCCCCAGGACGTCCGTGCCCGCGCGCGGCGCCGGCGTCTTGCTCAGGCCAGCACCTGGCCCAGCAGGCGGAACACGCCTTCGTCGGCATCCAACTCGACCCGGCCGCCCACCGGCACGATGAACTGCTCGCGCACATGCCCGATCATCGCCCCGCGATAGGCCGGGATGCCCAGCGGCCGCAGATGGTCCTCGAGGATCTGCGCCAGTGTCAGCGAGCCGTAACCCGGCCCCGGGTCGCAGTCGGTGCACTGGCCGAAGATCAGGCCCGCGATCCGGTCCAGCGCGCCCATCAGCTTGAGCGTGCTGAGCATGCGGTCGATCCGGTACGGCGCTTCCTCCACGTCCTCCAGGAACAGGATCTTGCCATCGAAGTCGGGCAGATACGGCGAGCCGGCGAGCGCGCTGAGCACGGTCAGATTGCCGCCCACCAGCACGCCCTGGGCGCGCCCGCCGGTGATGGTGGTCGTGCGGTTGCGGCGCGGCACCAACTCGTCTGCATCGTCCACCGCATTGCGGTAGACCATCGCCTCGCGCGCGAAGAACAGCCGGCGGAACTGGTCGGCATTGAAGCGGTTCCAACTGCCCGTACCGTTGGGGCCGTGGAAGGTCACCAGCCCGGTGCGGGCATGGATCGCACTGTGCAGCGCGGTGATGTCCGAATAGCCCAATAGCACCTTGGGGTTGCGCGCAATCGTGTCGTAGTCGAGCAGCGGCAGCAGCCGCGCAGCGCCCGAGCCGCCCCGCACGCAGATCACCGCCCGCACCTGGGGGTCGGCGAACATCGCATTGAGATCCCCTGCCCGCTCGGCATCGGTACCGGCCAGATGGCCGCGTCGGCCGGCGAAATGCGCGCCGGTCTTGACCTGGAAGCCCAGCGCGCGCATCACCTCCTGCGCCAGTTCGAGATCGAACGGCTCATCGACCGGCGACGACGGACTGATCAGCCCGACGGTGTCGCCGGGCCGCAGCGCCGGGGCGAGCAGTGCGCCGGGCGAAGCGGCCTGCGCCTGGGCGAGCGCGCCCAGCGGCAGCGTGGACGCCAGCGCCGCCACAGCGGCATGGGAGAGAAACTGTCGCCGGTGCATGTCGCGCCTGTCGCTCGGGGGTCGCCGCAGACTAGCAACCGCGGCGCCCGACACCAATCCCTGCCGATCGCTCAGGGCAGGACCGCCGCGCGCGCCAGCTCCGAAGTGAATGCCTGCGCGGTCATCGGCCGCCCGAACAGATAACCCTGGGCCTGCGTGCACTGGTTGGCGGCGAGAAAATCGAGCTGCGCCTTCGTCTCCACGCCCTCGGCGATGACCTCCAGCCCGAAACTGCGGCCGAGATAAATCACCGCGCGGACAATGGCCGCGTCCTCGGGATCGCTGATGACGTCACGGATGAACGAGCGGTCGATCTTCAGCCGGCTCACCGGGAACCGCTTGAGCAGGCTCAGCGAGGCGAAGCCGGTGCCGTAGTCGTCGAACGCCAGGCCCACCCCCATCGCACGCAGCGCCTGCAGTACCTGCAGCAAGGCGCCGTCGTGGCGAATCATCGTGTTCTCCAGCAGTTCCAGCTCCAGCCCCTCGGGCGGCAAGCCCGTCTCGCCCAGCACGCGCTCGACGACGTTGCGCAACTGCGCCGATCGCACCTGCGCCTCGAACAGATTCACGCCGATCCGGAACCCCGGCACCCGCTCGCGCCAACCGCGCGCCTGAGCGCAGGCGGTGCGCATGATCCACTCGCCGACCGCAGGCGCGATCGGCTTCTGCGCCAGCACGTCGATGAACGAAACCGGCGACAGCAGGCCGCGCGTGGGATGCTGCCAGCGCAGCAGCGCCTCGGCGCCGCGGATCCGCCCGTCACGCAGGTCGATCTGCGGTTGATAGAGCAGCGCGAACTGGTCCTGCTCGAACGCACGCCGCAACTCGCGCTCGAACTCGCGGCGCGCCACCGCGACCTCGCGAAAGGCCCGCTCGAACACCACATAGCGCCCCTTGCCTGCTGCCTTGGCACGGTACAGGGCCAGGTCCGCCGCGCCCAGCAGATCCTCGGCGCGGGCACCATGCGCGGGATACAACGCGATCCCGACGCTGGCACCGATCTCGAACACATGTCCCGGCAGGTCGTAGGGGCGCGACAACGCGCGCACCAGCGCATCGGCGACGGCACTCGCACCACGGCGGTCATCGCCGGCCAGCAGCAGCACGAACTCGTCGCCGCCCAGCCGCGCGATCATCCGTGCATCCGGGCATTCGGCCTTCAAGCGCGCAGCGACCATCTTGAGCACCTGGTCGCCGGCCGAATGGCCCAGGGTGTCGTTGACCTCCTTGAAGCCGTCCAGGTCCAGCAACAGCACCGACACCGGCGTGCCCTGCTCGAGCGTGTCCTGGATGCAGGCGCGCCAGGCGGCTCGATTGGGCAACTCCGTCAACGCATCGAGCGAGGCCAGCCGATAGAGCCGGTCCTCGTTGCGGCGCCGCTCGGTGATGTCGCGCACGATTGCGCCCACGCTCGTCGCGCGCCCTTCCCGCCAGGACGACAGCGAGATCTCGGCCGGAAACTCGCTGCCGTCCCGGCGCAGGCCCGAGCGCACGATCGTCTGACCAGCGGCCGACATCGCCGCGCCCTCGCGCAGCCGGGCAAGATCCTCGAAGTACGCAGCGCGCCAGCTGTCGGGCACGACCAGACTGCCGCAGCGGCCGGTCACCTCCTCGGACGTGTAGCCGAACAGGCGCTCGGCGGCATGGTTCCAGAACGTGATCGCGCCGACGTCGGTCGTGCAGATGATGGCATCGGGCGAAGTGACTGCGATGTTCTCGAAACGCGCCTGGCCGACCGTCCGCACATGCGCCAGTCGCAACAGTTCCATGCGATCCATCACCAACTCGGCGAGGTCCGACAGGTTGTCCTGTTCCGACTGACTGAACGTCGCACGCGGCTGCGTGTCGATCAGGCACACCGTCCCCAGGCGCTGCCCCCCGGGCGTGACCAGCGGCTTGCCGGCATAGAAACGGATGAACGGCGCCCCGAGCACCAAGGGGTTGGCGGCAAAGCGCGGATCCTCCAATGCATCGGGAACGACCATCACCTCATCGCTGAGGATCGCATGCGCGCAGAACGACACATCGCGATCGGTCTCGCACACGTCCAGGCCAACGCGCGCCTTGAACACCTGGCGGTCGCTGGCCACCAGCGAGATCAGTGCAATCGGCACCGAGAACAGCCGCGAGGCCAGTTGCACCAGCCGGTCGAACTCCAGCTCGGGGGGCGACTCGAGCACGTGGTAATCCGCCAGCGTACTGGCCCGCAGCGCTTCGTCGGACGGAATCGGAAACGGAACGGGCCCCATCGGCGTGCACCTTGTCGATTGGCGGCCAGATTAGCGTGTTCCGGGCCGACGCACGGTGATCGCGGCGCCGCCGGCCCACCCCGAACGCCCGCCACGGCAGCGCGGCCACCGTGACGCGTCGCTGCACACCTCCCCCGCATCGCGGGGGAGGTCGGCGCGCACCGCGTGCCGGGTGGGGGCAGCGAATTTTGCACGCCCCCACCCGGTCGTCTGACTCGGCACTCACGGCGCAAGGCGATACTCGCCGCATGCCCGATGACTTGCGCACCTCCCCCGCATCGCGGGGGACGTCGGCGCGCACCGCGCGCCGGGTGGGGGCAACGAATTTTGCACGCCCTCACTCCGCCGCCTGACCCGGCACTCACGGCGCAAGGCGATACTCGCCGCATGCCCGATGACTTGCGCACCTCCCCCGCATCGCGGGGGAGGTCGGCGCGCACCGCGCGCCGGGTGGGGGCAGCGAATTTTGCACGCCCCCACCCGGTCGTCTGACCCGGCACTCACGACTCAAGGCGATACTCGCCGCATGCCCGATGGCTTGCGCACCTCCCCCGCATCGCGGGGGAGGTCGGCGCGCACCGCGCGCCGGGTGGGGGCAGCGAATTTTGCACGCCCCCACCCGGCCGTCTGACCCGGCACTCACGGCGCAAGGTGATACTCGCCGCATGCCCGAGGGTCCATCGATCGTCATCCTTCGCGAAGCGGCCGCAGAATTCGTCGGCCGCAAGGTACTGCACGTCACCGGCAACAGCACGCAGGACATCCAACGACTGCGCAACCGCACGCTGCGCGCCGTGCGCAGCTGGGGCAAGCACCTGCTGCTGCAATTCCCCGGCTTCAGCGTGCGCATCCATTTCCTGTTGTTCGGCAGCTATCGTATCGACGACAGCAAGGACGCACCGGTCAGGCTGGGCCTGGGCTTCAGCAAGGGCCAATGCCTGAACTTCTATGCCTGCTCGGTGCGCTTCATCGAAGACGACCTCGACGCCGTGTACGACTGGAGCGGCGACGTCATGAGCGATGCCTGGGACGCAGCCGCGGCGCGCCGCAAGTTGCGCGCAAGGCCGCAGGCGCTGGCGGCCGACGTGCTGCTCGACCAGGACGTGTTCGCCGGGGTCGGCAACATCATCAAGAACGAAGTCCTGCACCGGATCCGCGTGCACCCCGAAAGCCGGATCGGCGCCCTGCCGCCGCGCAAGCTGTCGGAGCTGGTGACCCAGGCGCGCACCTACAGCTTCGACTTCTACCGCTGGAAGCAGGCTTTCGAACTGCGCAAGCACTATCAGGTGCACACCAAGCGCAGCTGCCCGCGCGATGGCACACCACTGCAATACCGCAAGCACCTGGGGGCCGCGCAACGGCGCGCCTTCTGGTGCGACACGTGCCAGCGGCTGTACGGCGATCCGCCAGCGGCAGCCGAGGCACCGCCCCGCCGCACCGCCAAACGCGCCCCCCGACCCGCCCGCTGAGCTCAGGCGGTGGCGACCCAGCCGCGAAACGAGAACGCCGCGTAGAAGAGCGCGACAGCGCTGAAGTCGGCTTCGCGCAGCAACGCCTCTTCATCCTCAGGCGACAGCCACGGCAGACGCGCGGCCATCGTGCGACCCGTCGCGATCGCGGCCTCGGGCGCCCTACCTGCACGGTCGGCAAACGCGGCCGACCGCGCCAGCCAACGCGCCGCGTCATCGGGCGGCGGCGCATGATGGGCCACCACCAGTCGCGCGCCGGGCCGCAAGCGGCCATGGATTTCGCGCAGCGTCCGCAACCGCGACGCCCGGTCGAGAAAATGCAGAGTCAACAGACAGGTTGCGGCATCGAACGGCCCTGCCGGCGCCTGCTCGACCGTGCCTGCCAGCAGCATCACGCGATCGGCGAACGGCACCACGGCCCGCTGCGCGAGATCGAGCATCGGACGCGAGGGATCGACGCCGGTGAAGTGCCAGCCCGGCTGCGCCTCGGCCATCGCCGCCAGTTCCAGCCCGCCGCCGGCGCCGACGACCAGCACCTGCGCCTGCGCCGGCGCGCCCTCGGCCAACAGCAGCGTGGTCATGCGATGCAGGTCGGCCAGACCTGGCACCTTGGTCGGCGTCGTCGTGGCGTAAGACGCAACGGCCGAGGGATCGTCGAATGGCGAGGCGTCGGGGCGTGTCATGCGTGGAGTACCGGGCGGTGGAGCCTGCGGTCGGGCGCCATGGGCACCCGGTGTGGGAGCGGGCGTGGGAGGGTGCTTATTTGTATCATCAAAAGATACATTTAGAGAGGTGCAGCGTCGCCGTAGCCGCCCCCTGTGGACCCACTTGGCGACGCGATCCATCGACCGGCTGTAGACCGCGCGTCAACTGCGACACGGCGCACACCTGGGCCCGCTGAGGCGTGGCGGGCGCTCGATGCAGTCAGCGGCCGATGCTCACGTGTGCGGGCGTGAGGCTCCGCGACCAAGAGCCGAGGCCCTCCCCCACCCGGCACGCGAAGCGTGCCGACCTCCCCCGCACGCGGGGGAGGTTTGGCAACGCGGTCTTCGTCATCCCCAAAGAGCAGCGACCTCCCGCGCGCGCGGGGGAGGTTTGGCAACGCGGTCTTCGTCATCCCCAAAGAGCAGCGACCTCCCGCGCGCGCGGGGGAGGTTTGGCAACGCGGTCTTCGTCATCCCCGAAGAGCAGCGACCTCCCCCGCGCGCGGGGGAGGTTTCATCGGCGCGCGGCGGCGTCAGGCGTACAGCGCGGCGTAGCCGTCACGATCGACCTGGCTCAGGCCCAGGCGGTCGAACTGCGCCCACATGGCGTGCCAGCGCGTCGCGTCGCGGACCACCGGATCGATCAGTCGTGGGCAGGTGTCGGCAATGATCGCGTCCACCAGCGGGGTGGGCGTGGTGCCGCTGTAGGCGTACCACAGCGCGGCTGCCTGGCCGGGATCCTCGCGGCACAGCCGCGCGCCCTGCCCGATCAGCCGGGTCACGGTCGCGACCACCTCGGGGTGTTCGGCAAGAAAGCCCTGCGAGGTGAACAGTTCCAGGGCCGAGAAGTTCGCAAGCCCCACGTCATCGGTGGTGATGAAGTCGGTGTCCAGCCCGGCCTGCCGTGCCTCGACGCCCTCGAAGTTGGCAAAGCACAGCCAGGCCCCGTCGAAGCCAGCGCGCAGGTTGGCCAGATGCTCGAACCCGGCACTCTCGATCCGCACCTGCGCAGGATCGACTGCCGCGCCCCGGGCCGTGCACCAGCGCGCCAGGATCTCCACCGCGATCGCATCGGTCACACCGCCGGCAACCGGCGAGGCCAAGCGCACCTCACCGCCTTCGAGCAGCCGCGTTCCTGCGGCCCGCTGCAGCACGATGCCGCCATCGGTCTCGAAGAAGCAGCCCAATGCGCGCAGACCGGGTCGGTCGGCGTCGATCATGTGCAGCGGCTCGTTGCAGGCGAACGCGATCTCGCCGGCCGCCACCGCGGCCAAGCCATCGTAATGGTCGTCCGGCACCTGCAGTGCGAGGTCGAGCCCGGCATCGCGATACCAGCCGAGTTCGATGCCGGCGATCAACGGCAGGTGGTCGGGATTGAGGAACCACTCGAGGGACAGCTGCAGCTTCATGTGGACCACTTGCGGACCGGAAAGGGCGCACAGGGTAAAGGAACGCCCCCTTGCCGGCAGCGGTCGGCCGCATCCGCACTTATGCCTTTGGCCATGCGCGTCAGCGAAGACGACGCGCGCCATCGCTTCAACGACAGCGCGCCGCTCGCGCGACCGCATCGCGACGGAATCGCCGGCCCCTGCGAAGCCGGCGATTCCCGCATCGATAAGGCAGCGCCGCGATCAGTCGTCGACGGTGCAGCCCAGCGATACGCGCATATGGATGTAGCCGGTGGCCGGATCGACCCACTCGGCCAGCACAGTGAGCTCCTGGCCGGCCTGGCCCCAGTTGTTGTAGCACTGCTCGTAAGCCGCACGCTCGGCGTACTCGAGCGCTTCCTGCTGGGTCCGGCCATAGCCTTCGCCGACGACGTCGTAGTGATGGCGTGCGGCGAACGCCGCCGTGCTCGACAGGGCCGCCAGCAGCAGAACCCCGGTGATTGTCCGCGTCTTCATCCTGGTCTCCATTCGCTTGGGGGAGCCCGCATCATGCACGCGCTGCAAGACCAGGAGATTGAATGCGGGTGTCGCGCGCATGACAACGTGCGTGGCATCGCGACGGCCTCGACACCTCATTGCGGACCGAGTGCACACTTTCCCGCCGGCCCGTGCATCGGCATTGCCTCAATGTCGGAAAAGGAGCGCTGGTTGGCATTCAGTCAGCGCATTCGCGCTTGACCGCAATCGCTCGGCCGCCCTAGGGTCGAAATGCGCCGGGAACACGCGGCAGAGGCCTTGCGATCGCGGCGCGTCGTGTCAGCAAGCTCGTTCCGGATCAGGATGCCGGACGGCAATCGCAGTGGTCCACGTCCATCGTTTTTGTCGCCACCGGGTCATCGACATCCACCGTGCGGTTGTACCAGGCGCATGCCGCAGCACGATCATGTCCTGCGGCGTCGACGGATGGACGAGGCGGTCGACGACCGCACTGCGTTGCCTTCGACGTCGGACCCGAGGCGGACCGCTGGGACGGCCCACTTCGAATGCACAAGGAGGAAGCACCCATGCACACCCTGCACGCAGCCGTCCGCCGCACCCTCGCCCTCGCCCTGCTCTCGGCTGCCGCCGCGGGCGGCAGTGCCCTGGCCGCGCAACCCGGCCTGCCGAGCCTGGACCCCGGCATGGTCGCCGCGCTGGAACGCGACCTGGGCATGACCCAGGACCAGTACCGCGTGACCGTGGATGTCGAGCGCCAAGTACCTGCGGCCGAAGCCACGGCGCGCCAACTGTATGGCGACAGCTACGCCGGCACCTGGATCGAACACGACGCCGACGGGCATCCGCGCCTGGTGGTGGGCACCGCAGTCCAGGGCCGCCAGCGGCTGCCGGCGGTCGAAGGCGCCGACGTGCGCCAGGTGCGCTACAGCCTGTATGAGCTCGAGCAGGCCGTGCACGCGCTCGATCAGTCAGCCACCTCGCGCATCATGCGCCGGCTCGACGGCGTGCAATCCTGGGGCGTCGACCTGCCCAACAACCGGGTCGTCGTCACCTTGTCGCCCGGCGCCGGCCGCACCGAAGCGGTGATGGACTTTCTGGCGCGCAGCGATGTCGACACCGGGGCCCTGCACTTCGAAGTGTCCGAGCAGATCCCGTCCACGCTGATCAACATCTACGGCGGCATCCAGTACAACAGCTGCTCGATCGGCTTCCCGGTGACCCGCGGCAGCACCAAGGGCTTCGTGACCGCAGGCCATTGCGGCAGCGCCGGCACGACCGTCCGCATCGGCGGCACGACCGTCGGCAGCTTCCAGTCCAGCACGTTCCCCGGCTCCGACGCCGCGTGGGCCACCGTGCGCCAGCAGGACACGCTGTTCGGCCGCGTGTGGCAGTACAGCGGCAGCAGCACGACGCCGGTCGTCGGCAGCGCGGAGGCCGCCGTCGGCTCGGCCGTGTGCCGCTCCGGCTATCGCACCGGCTGGCGCTGCGGCACGATCACCCGCACCAATGTCAGCGTGAACTATGCCCAGGGCACCGTGAACGGGTTACGCGAGTCCAACGCCTGTGCCGGCCAGGGCGATTCGGGCGGCTCGTGGATCTCCTCGGCAGGCCACGCCCAGGGTGTCACCTCGGGCGGTGCACTCGGTAGCGATGGCACCAACTGCGGCATCGCACAGAACCAGCGACGCAGCTGGTACCAGCGACTGACCCCGATGCTCAGCACCTACGGCGTCACCCTGGTCACGAACTGACACACGCGCGTGCAAGGCGGCACGCCGGTACGCCAGCGTGCCGCGGTCGCGATGTCGCGGTATCGCCGATCCCTCGCTCAGCGCGTTTCGTGCGCGCGCTCGAAGGTGATGATGCTGCGCGTCTCGCCCTTGTCAGCCCAGTTGGGCATCACCCGCCAGGGCGTCAGCACCTGCAGCCGGTCGCCCTCGAGCTTGAACTGGCGGCGCTGCTCGGTACCGACCCAGGCCGGGTTCCAGGCCACGTCCACCGCGGTGATCCAGGCATCGCCTTCGATCCGGTAGCGGCCGGTGTAGGCGATCACCGTTTCGAGCAGGCGCGCCTTCTCGCGCTCGCTCTCGCCCGGTTCACGGCCTTGCGCGGTGAGCATGAACCACACCCGCCCCTCGGGCGCGAAGATCGTATAGCCCGAGGGCTTCTCGCCCATCGGTGGGAACAGCTCCCCGGTCGCCTTGACCTCCACCTCGTAGGACACCAACCGCCACGTGCCTTCGATCGCGGCCGTCGAACTCGGTTGGGAGGCGTGGGACATGGGGGCATCTCCTGGGGCAGGCTGCGACTGGGCGTGGGCCGCCGACGATACGGCGATCGCAAACAGCAGCGGCGCAAGGGATACGAGGCGCATGGCCGGATTCTCCGTGAGAGGGGGTCGACGCCTCGATTGTGGCACCTTCTCCGTCACCGCCAGTCGGCGACCGTGCCGCACATGGCGCCGCGACCTGACGATGCGCCACCGTAGCGCTCGGCCGTCCCGCTGCGCTGGAGCACGCATCTGGGCTTCACCGGTCACGCGCACGCCGCCTTAACCTCACCGCCCTACGCTGACGGCCCGCGGCGCCAACGGCTTCGCACCGCTGCAGCGCTGTCCCCCATCACCGCCACCATGACGAGGAGATCCCATGAGGCACCTGCCCGCCATCCTGTTCGCCGGCCTGCTGGCCGTCAGCGCCCAGGCTTCTGCCGAGGTCGTCAACCTGACCAACAGCGCTGAAGGCGCCAACCGCGACGCCGGCATCGCCGCCGTCAAGGACAAGCTCCAGGCCGCCTGCACCGAGCGCAAGGGCACGCCGAATGCCGACTCGTTCGAGGTGGTGTTCGAGCGCACCAGCGAGAACCCCGACGTGCCCAAGCCCTACTACGTCGATGCCAAGATGCAGTGCGAGCTGCCGTAGACCCGCGCCGCCCGACAGCCCCCCGCTCCGGCGGGGTTTTCTTTGTCCGTCCCCCGAGCCGCCATACTGACGCCCGCCGTCCGTCCCACCGAGTGTCCGCATGCCCGCTTCTCCCGGCGCCGCCCGCACCGCTGCGCGCAGCGCCCCCGCCTTGCACCCGCGCAACCGCCATCAGGGCCGCTACGACTTTCCCCGGCTGGTCGCCTCCAGTCCGGATCTGGCCGCCCACCTGCTGACCACCCCGCGCGGCGAGACCAGCATCGCCTTCGACGACCCCACCGCGGTGCGTGCGCTCAACCGCGCGATTCTGCGCAGCGACTACGGCATCGCGCATTGGGACCTGCCCGACGGCGCACTGTGTCCACCGATCCCCGGCCGCGCCGACTACCTGCATGGCCTGGCCGACCTGCTCGCCGCCTCCGGCGACGGCACGATCCCGCGCGGCGCCTCGGTGCGCGTGCTCGATGTCGGCGTCGGCGCCAGTTGCATCTATCCGCTGCTCGGCCACGCCGAGTACGGCTGGCGCTTCGTCGGCAGCGACGTCGACGCCACCTCGCTGCAGGTGGCCACTGCGATCGTCCACGCCAATCGCCTCGACAAGGCCATCGCGCTGCGCCGCCAGCCGGCGCGCAACCGCATCTTCCAGACCGTCGTGCGCGCGGACGAGCGCTTCGACCTCACGCTGTGCAATCCGCCGTTCCATGCCTCCGCCGCCGAGGCCGCCGGCGCGCACCAGCGCAAGCGTCGCCAGCTCGGCAAGGCGCCGCCGGCCAAGCGCGCACCGGCGCCTGCGCCCAATTTCGGCGGCCACGACCACGAACTGTGGTGCCCGGGCGGCGAAGCCGAGTTCCTGCGCAAGATGGTCCGCGAAAGTACCGCCATCGGCCGGCAGGTGCTGTGGTTCACCAGCCTCGTCGCCCGCGCCGAGCACCTGTCGGGCCTGCGCCGGCAACTGCGCCAGGCCGAAGCCGTCGAGGTGCGCGAGGTTGCGATGGCCCAGGGCAACAAGCAGAGCCGGTTCGTGGCTTGGACGTTCCACGACGCCGCAGACCGTACGCAGTGGCGCGCAGGCCAGTCCTGAGGCCGTCGGCGGCGCCGCCCCGCCACCCCAACCTGTGGACACGCTGACCTGGGGATGCCCCCGACGCGCCACAGCCCCGCGCGCGGGTATAGTCCGGCGACACGGCGGGCGCAGTGTCCGCCGATCGAACGCAGGAGTGTCCATGGGTCTTGTGCAGGCAGTGAAAGGCGCGGTCGGCGGCGTGTTCGCGGACCAGTGGAAGGACTTCCTCACGGTGCCGGCGGGCCTGCCCCCGACCGCCGCCCTGTTCGCCGCCGTGCCCCAGGGCACCAACGCCGGGCGTGGGTCCAACACCCGCGGCTCGAGCCACATCATCACCAACGGCTCGAAGATCGTCGTGCCCGAAGGCTATGGCCTGCTGCTGATGCAGGACGGCGCGATCACCGGCTTCGTCGCCGAACCCGGCGGCTATGAGTGGCGCTCGGACGACGTCAACTCGCAGTCGATCTTCGCTGGCGACGGCATCGTCAGCCCGCTGATCCGCCAGAGCTGGGAGCGCTTCAAGTTCGGCGGCCAGCCCGGCGCCCAGCAGGCGGCGTTCTTCGTCTCGCTCAAGGAACTGCCGGACAACCGCTTCGGCACCCAGTCGGAGATCTACTGGGACGACGGCTTCCTCGGCACCCAGGTCGGCGCGATCACCCGCGGCTCCTACACACTCAAGATCGTCGACCCGATCCTGTTCGTGAAGAACTTCGTGCCCGCCAGCTACCTGCAGCCGGGCCAGGTGTTCGACTTCACCGACATCGACAACGCCGCGGCCAGCCAGTTATTCAACGAAGTCGTCGGCTCGCTCGCCCCGGCCTTCAGCCTGTACACCAACGATCCGGCCAAGGGCAATCGCATCACCAAGCTGCAGCAGGATTCGCTGGGCTTTGCCCAGAGCCTGTCGGCCGCCGTCGAACAGGGCTACCAGTGGAAGTCCGACCGCGGGCTTGCGATCGTCAAGACCGCGATCGTCTCGATCGAGTACGACGCCAACACCCGCGAATTGCTCAAGACCGTGCAGCGCGCCGATGCGCTGGCGGGGTCGCGTGGCAATTCCAATCTGCAGGCCAGCGTCGCCCAGGGCATGCAGTCGGCCGGCGAGAATGGCGGCGCCGCGGGCCTGGTGGGCCTGGGCATGGCTTCGGGGATGGCGGGCGGACTCGGCAGCCTGCAGCAACCCGCCACACCGCCCGCAGCTGCGGCGCCCGCGGCCGACGACCCGGTCGCCAAGCTCACGAAGGCCAAGGAGATGCTCGATCTCGGCCTGATCACCCAGGCCGACTACGACGCGCTCAAGGCCAAGGCACTGGGCCTGTAAGACCACCGGCGCCGCGCCCATGTCCGACTCCAAGCTGCCCCCGCCGTTGCCGGCCCAGCCCGTCGACGGCCCGGGCTCGCCACGCGATGTCCCGCCGCTGCCCGGGACGTATCCGATCGACCCGGCCACATTGCCGGGCGCGATCCGTGACGAGCTCGAGGCGCCCGACCCCGTCGCCATCGATACCGCGTCGGCCGAACTGCGCGACGGCCTCAACCGTTGCCCCAAGTGCGGCTCGACCGATATCCGTCACAAGCCCGGCACCGACCTGCTCGTCTGCCAGTACTGCCGCAACGAATGGCATGGCGAACGCGTGGAGGAAGTCTTCGGCTTCGGCGCGGGGCTGGACACGCTGACCGGCACCGTCGTCGCCTCCGGCGCCCGCGACATCGCCGCCGACGCCGCGGCGCTGATGAGCTTCAAGTGCAGCGGCTGCGGCGCCGAGGTCACCGTCAACACCGAAAACGCGATGACCGCGCGGTGCCACTGGTGCCGCCACGTCTTCGGCATCAACGAGCAGGTGCCCAATGGCGCCGTGCCCGACGCCGTGCTGCCGTTCCACATCAAGAAAGACGACGCGGTCGCACGCATCCGCCAGTTCGTCGACAAGCGCCGGCTGCTTGCGCTCAAGGCATTCAAGGACCAGTTCACGCCCGAGAACGTCGTCGGCGTGTACCTGCCCTACATGATCGTCGATGCCCGGGCCAGCGCCGCAGTGGCCGGCGAAGGCGAGGTCGAGACACGCCGCTACACCCGCGGCACCGACAACAACAAGAAGACCTACTACGACGCCGACGTCTACCGCGTCGAACGACAAGTGGACTTCACCGTCGACGACCTGCCGCTGGAGTCCTCGGCCGAGCGCGGCAACCTGGATATCCAGGCCAACACCAACAACATCATCAACACCATCCTGCCGTTCGACACCAAGAATGCTGTGCGCTGGAACGCCTCCTACCTGAGCGGCTTCACTTCCGAGAAGCGCAACCGCAACGTCGAGCACCTGCGCCCGCGTCTGGAAGACCAGTTGCTGTCGATCGCCCGCGCCCAGGTCGAAGGCTCGGCGCGCCGCTACGACCGCGGCGTGCGCTGGGAGCAAGAACAGCTCGAGGTCCATGGGACACGCTGGGTCTCGATGTACCTGCCCGTCTGGCTGTACTCCTACCACCAGCCCGGCAGGAACGGCGGCCTGCTGCACTACATCGCCGTCAACGGCCGCACCGGCGAAACCATGGGCAGCGTGCCGGTGCAGCAGTGGAAGCTGCTGCTGGCCGCGTTGGTCACCGGCACGATCATCGAATCGGCCGTCATCGCATTTCTGGTGAGCACCGTATGAGCGACGAAAACGGACTCTGGCTGCTGGCCGCCGGCCCCCTGGGCGCGACCGCCCTGTACTGGGGTCTGTACCGGTTCTATCGCAACACCGACAAATCACACGCGTTCGAGCGCGAGACCACCGTCGAGGCCACCCCTGTCACCGGCACCGACACCAAGGTCGGCACGGTGAAAGGCACGCAGGCGACCCGCATCCGCGGCGACAACCTGCGCGACTACCGGACGCGGGTTCGGCGGGTGGTGAGTGCGGACACGAGGGCCGCGCAAGACGATCGACGCGACGCCCCCGACTGATCCGCGACAGAAGAGACGACGGCGCGTCCGCGGGTTCGACCGGTCGGATCGCGACCGGACGGACCGTCGCTCCCGAGGACTGGCTGCATGGACGCGCTCCAGCCCGTGATGACGCCACTGCCCTGCAGTCAGGGGCTCGATCGATCGCGCGGGTCGGCAATGATCCTGGCTGGACTTCCGTACAGCACCAGGACCTCACTTCCCTGAGGCGAGGCGGGATCGGCCCCCTGGACCACCGTCATGCTGGTGCTTTCGTCTCCACTGTCAAACCCATGCAACGCCTTCGCCGAAGGCTGCCGCTGCTATCGAAGTCTAGGCTCGGCCAATGCGTTGCCGCATTGCGATCAAACGCGGAGCCAGGTCGTTTTGGTCACAAAAGCTCGGCAGGCCGCGGCAGCACCAAAAAGAACGGACCTTTGCAGTCACGTCGATCCTCCGCGGAGACCAATCTCTCTACCGCTTCATCTCCGGGTAGCATCGCACCGCCGATCTGGACGCGACGACCTACCGGCAAGACAAGAGATCCTTTCGCGTCCACAACGCTCAAAGTGCCATCAAGGCGCGCCATTGTGTGGTCGTACGGGTAGACGAGGATGACGTCGCCGACCTCAGAATTATTGAAGCCCAAGCACCCGTCGACCACCTTAGCGGCGCCTTGAAAAGGCGCCAGCGCGTGAACCATTGGCTCCTGCGAGGCGTCTGTACGGACGAGCCGAACGTCATCGGGGCTGATCGCGGGTTCAACAGTGCAACCAGTACCGCTGGCGAGCAGCCACAGCGCGATCGCCCGAACACACCATTCATAGGAGTTGCGTTTCGTCACGCGACCAGCCTCCAAAAGCATCACGACAACGTCTCGAATCCACGGCGACAACAATGAACTGAGCATGCGATGGGAGTCGACGCTGTACAAGTTTCTACAGAATCTCAATCGCGAAGCGTAAGACGCTCAGACGATAGCGCGCCACTTCGATAAGCGAGCAGGACCATCTCCTCAAAGAAATCGATCTTTGCGGCGGTGCTGAGCCCGATCCAATCCCGCAATTGGGCTCGTTCGGCGTCTTCGAACGTAAAACCGCTGTCGCGTTCGCTGTTGTGCATGTCACCTATCCAACTTTTTGACCAGCAGGCAGCAGGTTATGGCGGTGCCGGACGCATCATAAGGACAAACGGCGCCACTTTCGCGGCTACTGGGAGGCGGGGACAGGTTTGGCCCGCGATCACCCGCGGCCTGAGATGCTCGAAGGTAGGACGCTTCGCTGGGGGCGACCGCGTAACGCCCGCCCGCAGGATCCGATAGCAGCCGGCGACCGCTCATCGTTCAACCTGACATGCACGCCGCGTTATCCATCCCCAAACACCGCCGCCCCCGCCTCCCGCATGAAGATCCCCAGCGTCACTGGCCCCACGCCCTTGAACGCAAGCAGGCGGCGCTCGAAGTCTTCGCGGCTGCCGGCGGCCTCGGCGATGCCGAGGATGCGGCCGTCGTAGTCGTCGATCAGCGTGCGGCACAGCAGCGAGAGGCGAGTCGCGGTGGACTCGTCGTAGCGTCGATAGCCGCCTTCGCCCAGCATCCGCACCAGTTGCGCATGGGTGCAGGCGCCGAGCTTGCGGGACGTGTCACAGCCGTGCACCTCCACGATCACCCGCCACGTCTCGGCTGCAATACTCTGGGAGATGCGGTTGCCGAACAGGAAACTGGCCAGGAACCACTTGAACAGGGCCAACTCGTCATAGGGTTTGATCTCGAAGCCGAGATCACGCGGCAGCAACTGGCGACGCATGCGTCCTCTTCTCCGGATGCGCACTGGACAGACCCAGGCGCTTGCTCACAGTTCGCCATGCCCGCTGTGAACCCGGCGCGGTGAGCGGCGCTTGCCGCTATGCTGCCCCGCTCCTTCGTCGTACTTTTGCCCATGTCCTATCGAACGCATCGCCATGCCGCCCTGCTCGCCGTCCTATTGCTCGCCGCGTGCGGCGGTCCGGCGCCCTACACCGGGGGCGATGTCGCCGAGCTGCAGCGCATCGACATGACCGAGGGTGCCGGCGCACCCGCGGCAGCCGGCGACGAAGTGGCCGTGCACTACACCGGCTGGCTCTACGACGAGCACGCGCCCGACAAGCGAGGTGCCAAGTTCGACAGTTCGCGCGATCGTGGCCAGCCCTTCGTGTTCGAACTGGGCGCCGGCCGCGTGATCCGGGGCTGGGACGAGGGCGTCGCCGGCATGCGGCCCGGCGGCACGCGGGAACTGCACATTCCCGCCTGGCTCGGCTACGGCAGCAGTGGTGCCGGCAAGGTGATTCCGCCGGGCGCGTCGCTGGTGTTCGAGGTGGAGCTGTTGGAGGTCCGGATGCACCGGTAATGAAGGTGCGTGTCACGGTTGTTGAGAAGGCATGACAGCAGTTCAGCCCGCTCCGGCCCCTTGAGGCGGTCGGTCCAGCCGCGCCATGATCTCGGTCGCCTGAAACACGCGCCCCCACTGCCGCTCGTTGACCAGACTGACGATGCCTTCAGCAAGCAGGTTGTTGAGCGCCGCATTCGCCGCAAACTAAAAGGAAATGCGAGAAACCTTATAGAGCTGGCGCCGCATCATAAGGTTCTTATCGACTCGCCATCGAGACTATTCCCAACTGAGCTAAACGAGCGGCGCCCAGCGGTCGCCGCAGCGAGTCATCACGACGCCGCGCGATGCCACTCATGACCGCGCCTTCTCCAGCCGCGCCTTCAGATCCGCAAAGGGGTTGGAGGTAGCCGCGGCCGGCACATCCTCGGCGTTGCGCGCGCTCACACCGGTGTGGTCGAGTTGGCGGGCGTGCTCGTTGTCGTGGCAGTAGATGCACAGCAACTCCCAATTGCTGCCATCGGATGGGTTGTCGTCGTGATTGTGGTTGCGATGGTGCACGGTCAACTCGCGCAGGTTGGCGCGGATGAACTCACGCGCGCAGCGGCCGCAGATCCACGGGTACAGCTTCAACGCCCGCTCGCGGTATCCGTTGTTGCGCTGCTCAGCGCTGCGACGCGCCTCGGCAACGATGCGGTCGAGCTTGGTCTGGTCGGGTCTCATCGGCGGAGTCTAGCGCCCCGTGACAGCACCAGATTCACAGATCCGAGAAATGGCATGCAAAGGCAGCCAGCTTGAGGCCTCGAACACCTGAGCATCCCAGGCGCGCATCACTGGTCGACGCGCGTTCCTGTCTGGAGACTGCGATCCGACTGCTCGCGTGACTCAGCCAGCAAAGCCCAGCTCGGCCTTCTCGTCCAAGTCACGCCGGCTTACGTTCTCGCCGTTAAGGTCTGGCCAACCTGACAGGAGACGCACCATGCCCATCAATCCCGCTGCCGTGTTGACCGAAGCCAATGCCGCCGTCTCGCGCGGCGACCATGCCGGCTTCCTCGCCCATTGCACCGACGATGTGGTCTGGCACTTCGTCGGAGACCGCACGATCACAGGCAAGGAGGCGATCCGGCGCTTCATGGACGAAACCTATGTCAATCCACCGGAGGTCGTGGTGGACCGGCTGATCTCCGATGCCAACCATGTGGTGGCGATCGGCACGATCACCATCGTCTCTGCCGATGGCACGCGCACCACGTCCGATTACAGCGACGCGTGGCGTCTGCGCGACGGGAAACTCGCGGAGTTGCATGCGTTCGTCATCGACCGCGCGTAGCAGACGCGCGTCCCGACGGGGGCCAGGGGCACGTCCCTGGCACCGCAATTCAAATCAATCGGCGCCCTTTGCCGCGCGGCTTGCCGCGAAGTCCGGAAAGGTCTCGGCAATCGAATCCTTGTCCGGCAGGATGTAGAACACGCCGCCCTTCTCGAACGTCGAGCGGACAACCTGCTCATAGAAGTCCGATGCGACGTTGATGCATCCGTGGGTCACCCGATTGTCGTCTGGCGAAGGCGATGCCAGGCGCTCGGCGCGTCGCTCGGCCGGCGTGCCGCTCGCGGTCGGGTGCAGCGAGACCGCTGAGTCGTAGTCCACCCAGAGCACACGCCCGGCGTCGATCGACGGACCATAGCCGCCCACGAAACGACCGGCCGGCGTGGTGCGATCGCGCCCTGGAATCTCGCGCAGCGCAAGGCCGGCGATGCCGGGCGCCGCGTGGTCGCCCACCGCAGAACCGAACAGCCCAGGCGCTGCGCCCCGCAGCCGGCCATCGCCGCCGAACACCAGGATCTGCGCTGCGGCCTTGTCCATCACCGCGAACGGATAGCCGTGATTGTCGTTGGCCGCGATGACCCAGCCCGCCAGCTCGATCACCGTGTCGGACACCTCTTGACCGGGCGGAAGCTGGTCGACCGAGGCGACAGGCGGCGTCACCGCGTCTTCGGCCATGGCCACGCCGACGCTGGCGGATGCCAACGCAAGCAACAGCGCACCGTGAAAGACCCGCCTCGCAGCGTGTGTGGACTGGGCCATGGGACAACTCCTCGACAAGACGGATGAAACACCGGGACCCGTGGCCAGCAGGCCCGCAGGTCCCGGTTCGATCAGATCAACCGCGCGGCGTGCGGCGCGGCGCCGTTTCGAGCTGCTGGACACGACGCTCCATCTGATCCAGGCGCTGGTTGGCCTGCGTCGCGGACTGGTTGGCGGATTCCGCACTCTGGGCCGCACCCTGCACTCGCGAGTCGAGGGAATCCAGGCGCGAGTCGATGCGTGCGAAGTCTTCCTTGTAGGTAGCGCAGCCACCAAGGGCCACAGAGGCAACAAGCGCCACGCCGATCATTTGCGCCGTTCTACGACGCTGAGGGGTGAGCAACATTCGGGTTCTCCTGCTTCGGGGGAGTCCGGAATATAGCGGCGTTCTTGCAGTCGCCTCCATGCGCCTTCAGGCGAGATTGGACTACGTAAATGGCAGGTGAAAGACTGCTGATTTCCATATCTAGGGCAGACCCTAGATGGCAGAAAGACGTTCTTATGCTGCGCCCATCAGACTGGATCTAACCAGCGAGGTCTGCATCCGCGTGTCGTCAATGTACCGGCGCCCGCGACGCACGGCGGCGCAATGCCTTTGCTGTTGACCAGCGGTGGGACACCAAGCGACTACCGCAAACAGAAGCGAGTGAACTCAGACACCGATGCGACCGGCAGCACGCGAGCGGCTGCGGGCCGCGATCGCTCAATGCAGATCGGTGCGATGTCACGCCGCCGCTTGGTGGTCCACTCTCATTCGTGTTGTACAGCGGCGCCCCCCTAGGACCAAAGGTCCCGGCGTCGGCTTGCTATCGAGGGGTTACGAGCCCACCTGCCACATAATTCATGAAGACAGCGCGATTGACCGCCATCGCTTCAAGGCATAGGCGCCGGAGAGCCAAGGGTCGGACTTCGCTCTCCGGCGCTGCCGCAATCAAGCTCAAGTATCACTCGGCAAGCGCGTGCTTCACGTTCTCGATTGCCTGTACCTGAAGCGGGTCGTTCGAATCCGCCACTTCAAGGAAATTCTCGAACCACCGCCTCGAAATGGGTTGGCCTAGGGACTCACGACGCGACCAGTCCAGGATATGCGCGCGACCGTCGCGGGGATACTTCTCCAAAAGCGCATCGAGATACGGGCTTGCCTTCGCCATTGCGTCCTCGGTAGGCAACCCGGCGTCGTACATCCACATCGTCACCAGTTCGCGCAGGACCACCTGCTCCTGCCTCGGGTCCTTCCGGGCCAGCTGATAGTGGGCTTCGGCAAGTTCGAACCGACCGATGCTGTAGCTGGCTGCTGCCAGGAGATACTGGCCGTACGCATCGTCCGGGCTACGCGCGACGGCATCCGCCGCCGTCGCAAATGCCCATTCGGGCTCCCCCCGCACTAGCCGGCTTGCAACCTGCCGCGCTTGCCAGGGCGTCAACTGTGTGAAGCGTTCGCGTTGCAGGAGCAGTGCAAGGCCCTTGATACCATCCTCGGACGATCCGTCGGAACGATGAAGACTCAGCTGCGCGGCTCTTGCGAGCGCGTCCTCATTCGACGCCATCCGAACCGCGTCCTCGATGACATCCGCAGCATCCTGCGTGTAGCGATCTTCCGCCATTTCGATACGCACCGCCTCGACGTAAGGCGCTGCGAGCTGATTCGCCTGTAGCGGATACATCTCCACGTTCGGTGCCAAGGTCTGCGCGTACTGCGCCATTGCCTGCAACGACCCGCCCCATCGCGGTTGCAACGCGCCCATACGCGACAGTGCAACCTCGGCGCACGCAGGCCCTGCGAGCTGAGCTTGTGCGAATGCCCAAGCTTCTAGATCCCTGTCGGACACTGCCTTCGCGATTTCCATCAGGCCAATGTAGGCCTGCGTCAACGCAGGATCCAGTTCGATGGCCCGGCCATACAGTTGTACAGCCTCGACGAAGTGGCCCTCCATCGCTTCGATCTGGGCAGGGGTGGTCTCCGATGCCCACGCCGCGCCTCGCGCCGCCCACCCCATTGTCGAGTAGTGGTGCCCGCGCATCATCGACGCAAACGCGCTGTCAGGCGCTGCCTCGATCCATTGCGCCGTGAGTGCATCGCGCTCACCGTCCGGCAGCTTGGCCACGTCGTGAACAAACGTATGGATGCGCTCGGCCTCCTCGCGCTGCCCATGACCTGCCGAAACCGCGGCGAGTTGCGCCTCGAGCACGTCTACCTGCCCGGCATCGAGCAGCGCCTTCGTCTGCGCGGGCGAAGGCGCATTGGCGAAGTGATAGTGACAATGCGCCGCCGCGTGACCGGCGGGCCAAGCAATGTCTGGCAGATCAGGCCACGCCAAGCAACGGGCAAGCGGGTCGTCGATCTGCCTTGCGGCGCGCACGGCGATCAGATAGTCGCGCCATGGCGCCCGCACGCCCACAAACTGTTCGCCTTGGGGCTTATCCGGTATTGCAGGCAGGTTCAGTACCGCCGCAGGTGCACTACCGGCAGCCGCCACCAGAGCGCCGAGCAAGGCCACTGACCCGAATGTGCGACTGCGCTGGGCATCCAACAGCATCTCCCGCGCCGACGCAAAAAGCTCCTTACTTTGCATGCCTACTCGCTTCATCAAATTTCTCATATTTGTTATTACGAAACGCCGAAGAAGGCGTTTTACTCCCCGAACTTGTGCTACTGACATAACCACTAAATCCGACCGAAGCAGAAAGCACGTCCTTACATTTCCGGTGTCGAAGCGCGAAGCACCTCCATCGCCGCATCCGCTTTTCGCTGCGATTCTCGGACTTCTGCAAGCGTCGGCTTGGGACGCATGGCGTGCTCGACGCAGCGATCTACAGTCGCGCCTGTGCGACGGTCGCGCTCGATACAGAAATTGTGAGCCGCAGGCGGCGCCGCGATCGCAGCACGAGATGGCGCCACTGACGGCGACGCTTCGTAACGCGGCGGCATAACGACAGCAGACCGATCGACGCTCTGGAGCCTCAGATTCAGGTTTCGGCTTAGGCCTTGGATCACCTGATAGGCAACCAGCAACAGGAAGCAAAGCGCTGCGAACTTCAGCAGCAGCGCCATCCCAGCGGCTTTGGCATATGACCTCGCTGCCTTGCGTCCAGTAGGCAAAGCGCGACTGAGTGCGGCATTCAACAGGCGCTCCCCCACCTGGGCGGCCAGCGTGTCGGCGGTATGGGCTGCGGCGGGCGGCACGTCCGGCAGCGGGCCGAGCATGCCACGGAGTTCGTCGCCGTCGATCAGTTGCACATGCCCGTTGCGGGCGGCGGCTTCAATCGCGGCACGAGTGAACTCACCGCTGGTCACGACAATGGCCCCATCGGCCCTGGCGTTGACCATCACGCCGATCAGTTGATGCACGTCGTTGTGCGGCACCTTGTAGGCGTTCCAGTGCTTGACCTGGACCAGCAGCAGTCGCCCATTACGCCGCAACTCCAGATCGACACCGCCATCGAACCGGCCAGCCGTCGCGCCCGTCCCCACGTGTGCAACCTGATAACCCGCATCGCGGTAGTACGCAGCAAGCAGATGCTCCAGCCGGTCCCACCGCCCCCCCGTCAGCGCATCGTCGCGACGGTGCGCTACTCGCTTCAATCCCTGTCGCATGCCGTCCCCCTGACTGGCTTACGTCACCGCTCGCGCGGCTTCATCCTAGATAAGAGACTTGACCCCGCTACTGACAACCGTGTGCGAACACCGCCGCCAGACATCCTTAATCAGATGGTGCTGGCGCCCAGCACACCGCCGCGCTCGCTGAGAGCCTCGAACCCCTTGTAGACGGCCTAATCGACGAGATCGATGAGCGTGTCAAAGACGAAGCTGCCCGCCCCAGAGTCGGCGATGAAATTGATTCTCGCTCTGGTCGATGCTCGTATGAATGACGCACGCATTCTTCCTTGGGCGTAGTAATAGTTGAGTCTACTGCAGGAAACCGTCTCAAGGCGCCAGCACACGGGCGGTTCCGGTCACTATGGGACCGCCCACATCCCTGCTCCACTTGATGCTGCGCGCTGTAGCGTCGAAAGTCGATATCCCCGTCGGAGTTCGCCATGACCCCACTCGACAAGCCCCTCAAGCGCGAAGTGCAGATCGACGATGCGCCGTATGTGCTGACCATCGACCCCGACGGCTTGAAGCTCGTGCCCAAGGGCAAGCGCAAGGGCCTCGAACTGCGCTGGACCGAGCTCGTCAGCGGCGACGCGGCACTGGCCACGGCGCTGCAGGCTTCGCTGGAAACACGTTGAACGCCGATTTTCAGCAAAGAACCGTGCTTTTCGCGACGGACTCGTCACCAGCCGATGCCAAGCACGTCGCAGTGGGCAAGATCGCCGCCAACCTCAAGGCGCGTACTGCGCCTCGCCGTTCCCGAACGACCAGTTTTCCTTCTTGACCTCGACCAGGTTGATGAACACGTCCTCCGGCCGCAGGCCAACCTGGGCGTGCAAGCCGTCGGCGATCGCGCGATACAGCGCTCGCTTTTGCTCGAGGCTGCGGCCTTCACTCCAGGTGATCTGGATGGCGATGAAGTCATCTGTCCGCGCGATGCCGAGATAGCCGGGATCGAACACCAGCCCCGCCTCGTCATGCTCCTGGATGACCTGGAAGCGGTCGTCGCTGGGCACACCCACGCCTGCCAGTGCGTCCTGGACTGCCTGCCCCACCCGCTCGCGATACCCGACGTCCTTACCTTTACGCAGATCGATACGAACAAGCGGCATAGCGGCCCCCAGAAGCCATCGACGACAGAGGCGCGGAGTATGCGATTGTCAGCACTCGGATGACCTGCGTCCCGCCGCCGCACTGTCACGAGCACGGCGCGTGGGCTATCGCCTACCCGGGTATCCCATGCGTTGGCGGCCAACGAATGCCCGTGAAGGGCGTCGTCTGGCCATGGCCCTGCACCTGGGACACGGCCAGCACCCAGGGTGACCGGTGATTGCAAGCGACCAAAAACTGTGCCTAGACTGCCGGCGCGGATCGCGGCGCTTGTGGGGGAAGATGCGCAGACGCATCGGTTCGCGCTAGGACAGTAGGAACGCAACGGGTGTCGGTATGTCCCGCGGTCGGTTTGCGGTCGTATCGGCGGTTTGCCCCGTTGTTCTCGATCTCATGACGACACAAGGAGACAGGATCATGAAGCGTTTCGTGCGTTCGGTGCTGCGTACCGGGTCTGGCCGCCAGAAGGCCGTGTGGAAGTACGCCTACCTCTGGCCGAGCATCTATCTGGGCTGAGTCGCGCGTCGACACTGCGCCGCGTAGCGTCATGCTGCGCGGCGTTTGTTTTGTGGAGAAGGACATCCATGCTCGACAAGCTCCCCGTCGTGGGCCGATTCCTGGGCGGCCGCGTCGCCGACAACGCCGGTTGGCGCCGCATGAAGGCGTTGCTGCGCAAATGCGAGCGCCGGCCGGTCTACCGTGCCTGGATCGGTGATGTGGTGGTGTGCGATGCCGCGCTGGCACGCCGGGCCTTGCTCGACAGCGATAACTGCCTGGCGCGCGAACCGAGCGTGTGGCAGTTCGGCGACAAGCAGCGGGTGCCCGCCGCCACAGTCACCGAACTCAACCGCTGGCTGCACGGCGCGGCCGCCCGGCACGATGTCGATGCGGCAGCGCGTGTCGCGGTCGTGGCGCTCGCGGCGGCCTCGGGCGATCTGCATCGCGCTGCCCTGCTGGCGGCGCTCGATTCGGTCGCCGACATGCTGGGCTTCGACTGCGATCTCGAGTTGGCAGCCGCGGTCCGGGTGTACATCGGCGATGTCTTCCACGCCAAACTCGTCAATGCGCACCTCGACGATGCGCAGATCGCACGCGCCCAAGGGCTGGCGTCGCGCGTCGCTGCGATGCTCACGACCTGCGATGCCGAGCTGCCGGCGGTACTGCGCACCGATGGTGTGCTGACCGGCGCGGCGCGCGGCGAGGTCTATCTGCACGCCGTGCTGTCGGTGGTCGGCGCCTCGGCGGTGATGCTGGCGTGGCTTGCGTGCGTGCTGCACATGGACGCCGTGGCCGACATCGAGACCTCCGCCGAGACGCGGGCGCTGCTGTTCGCCTGCAAGCCCGAGCATGTCGCACTGGAGCTGCTGCGGCTGTGGCCGCCGGCCTCGGCGCATGGCCGGCGCGTGCTCAAGGACCATCAGGTCGGGCCGGTCAAGGCGCTGCGCGACGACGACCTGGTGATTCCGGTGTTCGTGCTGCATCGGCATCGCGACGCCTGGCCCGATGCGCGCGCCTTCGCGCCCCAGCGCTGGCAGGAAGACCCGCGGCCGGCGGCATTCATGCCCTTCTCCGCTGGCCCTGGCGCCTGCATCGGCTCGCAATTCGAGATCCGCTGGCTGGCGGCCGTGGTGCGGCACGCAGCGGCCCTGGGCGGCCTGCAGCTCGTCCAGCTCGGCAGGTCGCCGTGCGCGAACACGATGTTTTCCCCGCCGCGGTGCCGGCTCGAGGCGCCCTGAGCATCGCCGGCCTTCGATGGCCGACGCGATGATGCGCGCCGCCCTCGCCTAGCGTCGCGGCGGCGCGGCGTCCAACGCTTCGCACAGCTGGTTGCGGCTGTCTTCCAGGCCGGACTCGGTGCGGTGGATGCGCACCGGTGCACGGCCGTCGCGGCGGCCGAGAATCCGGCATACGGTGGCCTGCAGGGTTTCGGGGTCGTTGTCGAAATCGCCGTGACGGGTCGCCGCGCTGCCGTCTGCGGCAACAGCGGGCGGTTCGCGCGCGGGCGACTGGATCCAATCCAGGCGATCGGTGGCCAGCAGGTCGCGGATGCCAGGATGGGCCTCGATGAAACGGGCCATGCCCAGCAACGGGGTGCCCTGGCGATGCTCGCTGCGCACCCAGCTCCGTGCCCGGACCTCGAAGGCATGGGCCACGAGGTACAGCAGGGACTTGTTGTAGACGCGCGCGCAATGGTCGTCCTGCTCGGCGCGGTCGGTCAGCGTGAACAGCGCGGCGTGGCCGATGCGTTCGTTCTGCAGTGCCGGCAGGAAGGTCTGCTCGAACAGGGCCATGGTCATCGCGGGCGCCCATAGCGTGAGGCTGGCGATACGCTGGCCGATGCCCTGCATCGTCGCGGCCGGGCCGTCGGCGACGCGGCCGTCGGAGGTCAGCAACTGCGCCAGCGGCGCGAGCAGTACGGACCCGGCGCTGTGGCCGACCAGGTGCAGTTCCACGTCGGGGTCGGCCTGCATCCATTCGCCCAGGAGGCGGGCGACCTGGGCCGCGCCGCCGGCTTCGGTGATCGCATCGCCGCTGCGCACGACGGCATTGGTCGCCAGCAGGGCGTTCTCCTTCATTTCGTCCCACAACGCCTTGCCGCCCAGGGCGCGGGCCAGTGGCTCGATGGTGTCGTCGACACGGTCGAGCAGCAGGCCCTTGGCGCGGTCCATCAGCCCCTCGGTGCGCGGGCGCACGGCATCGCGCAGCAGGTTGCCCAGCGTGCTCCAGAAGCCGGTCTTCCAGACGAAGCACAGCGGATAGACCTGCTGCGGCAGCATCAGCTCGCGCAGGTCGGCGACGCGCTGGATGGCGGCCTCCTCGGGCACCAGGCCGCCGTGCGCATAGAGCGCGATGCGCTTCTTCGGCCAGTCGCGGGTGATGCGCGGCAGATCGTCGCGCACGAGATTGCGCACGGCGTCCTGGCTGGTGCCGAAGCGGCCGGTCGTGCGCAGGCGGCCGTCGTTGCCGAGGCTGACGATGTGCGGGCGCAGGTCGGCCTGGGCGTAGCTGTTGGACTGACGAGCCAGGAACGAGTTGCTGGTGGCCGTGGCCTGCACGCGCTGCAGGCGCACCGGCACGGCCAGCCGCGCCACCCAGACATCGGTGCCGCGCTGCAGCCATTCGTCGTAGCTCACCCAGCCGTAACCGCGTCGGCCCCAGCGCGTGCCCCAGGAGTTCTGTAGCCAGAAGCCATCGCGGTCATAGCCGACGATCGCGAACGCATGCCAGCCGGCGACCGGCTGCTCGGCCCAGGTGATGACGCCAGTGGCCGGTGGCGCGAGCCAGCCGTCGTGCACGGCGGCCGAGGCGTAGAGCACGCCGGCCTCGGCAAAGGCAGCATGCATCGCCACCAGGTCCTTGTGGTTGACGCGGTAGTAGGCGCCGAGCGGATGTTCCTGCGCGGCCCGAGCGCGTTCCTCGGTGTAGACCTCGTGCAGCGGCCCGGGGCGGGCCGGCCAGCATTCCTCGGCGCACACGCCATGGCGGTGCCAGCCCTTCATCGCGCCGCGGCAGCTCGAGCCGGTGTAGTCCTCGCCTTCCCATTCGTCGTAGCGGCGTGCCATGTCGTAGAGCATGCGCGTGCTCACCCGCCGGGTGACCGGCTCGGGCCGGCGGCGGCGCAGCAAGGTGTGGGCCACGGTGGCCAGGCCGTAGGCGGTGCAGGCGCCGTCGCTGCGCTGGTCGAGCACGGGCACCTTCAGCGCCAGGAAGTGCGCGAGCGGCATCTCCGAGGGCACGTCGACCAGCGTGGGCTCGAACATGCGGTCGCGGAAGTCGGCGGTGTCGGGCCGGGCGTCGAACAGCCGCGGCGTGGCCGCTGTCGTGCGCGGCGCCTTGCCGGCGCGGGGGGTCGTGGTCGCCATGCTGCCTCCTGCGTGCCTGCGTCGAACGCGGCCGATGCCTGCCACCGGCCTTGGCGGATGCCCGGGTGCAGTGTGCACCGGTTGCAGGTCACCGTCGCGGCAGCGTGCGCGGGGGCGGTCGCAGGGGCCGCGACCGCTCAGTCCTTGACCAGGCCGCCGTCGACGACGAGGTTCTGGCCGGTCACGGCGCGCGCCCACGGCGAGGCGAAGAACAGCACCGCGTCGGCGAATTCGGCCGGCGTGGTCACGCGGCGCAGCGGGGTGCTGGCGGCGATCAGGTCGAATACCGCGTCGGGGGTCGCGGCGCTCGCATCGGTGGTCCGCAACAGCCCGCCCGACAGCATGTTCACGGTGATGCCGTGCGGACCGAGGTCGGCGGCCATCGTGCGCGTGAGCGAGAGCAGCGCGGCCTTGGCCGCGGTGTAGTCGTGGTACGGGACGACCGGGTTCTGGAACAGGTTGGTGCCGATGTTGATCACGCGCCCGAAGCCGCGCTCGCGCATGCCGGGCGCGGCGGCCTGGATCGTATTCAGTGCCCCGCGCACGCTGCCCTCGAACTGCGCGGAAAACCGCGCCCAATCGATCGTCTCGCCCTGCGGGCGCGCATCGCCATCGAACGCGAAATCGACGAGCGCATTGTTGACCACGGTGGTCACCGGCGCACCGAACCGGGCGCGCGCCTGCTCGAACAATGTAGCGACCTGCGCGGGATCGGTGACATCGGCGCGCAGTGCGAGCGCGCGTTCGGGGCCGAACTCGTCTTGCAGCGCCTGCGCGGCCGCGGCACTGCGGAAATGATTGACCACCACACGCGCGCCCTGGCCCAGGAACGCGCGCACGATCGCGGCCCCCAGGCCGCGGGCGCCACCGGTGACGAGGACGATCTGGTCGGAGAGCGGGAGGGACATCGGCGGATCCATCAAGGCGGGAACAGTCGGCAAGCATGCCATTGCTGCGTGGGGTCAAGGCGCGCGCGAACCGCGCAGCGAAAAGCGCGAAAGCGCCCCCATCCCAACCTTCCACCCGTGAAGGGCGCAATGCCCCGCAAGCGGGGGAAGGAGTAGCAGCGCGTCCGCTTCATTGCAGATGAAGACGAAGTAACCCACACCGAGACGCATGGCCACGTCCGCCGCAAGGCACAACGCGCGCAGCTCTCGGAAGGACCAGACCCGCGCGTGAAAAGCGCCCCCATCCCAACCTTCCCCCGCAAGCGGGGGAAGGAGTCGTCACGCGCCCCCTTCACGAAGTAAGCGCGGGCGGCGCATGCTTCTTCCCCACAGACGGAAAGACGCCAGCGACGCGACGTCGCATGGGCCCCTCCCTACGCGTGAGGGAGTTCGGCGAGGGTAGGCCCGAAGCCGACGCTGCGATGTCACCTCCCCCACGCGTGGGGGAGGTCGACACGCGCAGCGTGGCGGGTGGGGGCACGGACTGGCGCGATGGCGTCTCCCCCCACGAACACGCATGCGAGAGCACAACGCACGTCATGCGCCGTCCATGGCTTATCTGTCTGCGGCCCCGGCTTCGTCCGTAATCGCGGTATCTGCCGACACCTCCGCCTCGCCCGCCTCGCCCGCTTCCCGCGCTTGCTGCGCCGCGATCTGCCCATCGACCATCGCGTCGAACGGGGCGAGCAACGCCTCGAATCCGCCACCGGGCTCGAGCACGTCGAGTGCGGCGGCGATGGCCTCAACGGTCGCGAGTGCATGCGGTTCTCGGGCGCGGCGCACGCGGTAGCGCGATAGCCGGTCCGGCGCGAGCGCCAGACGCGGCAGCGCCGCGAGTGCCGGGTTCAGGCGCAGCAGGCGACGGGCGGTGCGCCAGGTGCCGTCCGGAACGACGAGCAGCGTCTGCGCGCCCTCGCCTGCTGCCGTCCATGTCGCGGGATCGACGGCCGTCTCCCCCGGAAACAGCAGCAGCGCACGCACACCGGGCGCCTCGAGCCAGGCCGGCAGGTCGGCAAACCGCTCGCCCACCCACAGCGTGGCGTGGCGCAAGCCGAGGGCGGCCAGCCGCGCGGTGTTGAGCGGATGCGCCGCCTCGTCGGGATGCTGCAGCACGAGCACCCGGGCGCGACTGCACAGATCGGGGATCCACGCGCACAGGCAATGCGAGACCGGGCGCAGACAGCGGGGGCAGCGGATGCGGGCCATGGCAAGGGCGGGCGTCGGTGAGACGTTGGGCGGACGCGCTGTCCGCCGTCTCAGTCGGGGATCGCCAGCGCCAGCGTCTCCTTGATCTCCTCCATCACGATGTAGCTACGCGATTCGCGCACATGCGGCAGCGTCAGCAGGCTGCTGCCGAGCAGTTCGCGATAGGCGGCCATCTCCGGGATGCGGGCCTTGATCAGGTAGTCGAAATCGCCGGACATCAGGTGACACTCGAGCACGTTGGGCACGCGCAGGGCGGCGCGGCGGAATTCCTCGAAGATATCGGCGGACTTGTAGGCCAGGCCGATCTGCACGAAGACCAGCAGCCCGGCCTTCAGCCGCGCGGGGTCGAGCCGGGCGTGATAGCCCTGGATCACGCCCTCGCGCTCGAGCCGGCGGACGCGTTCGGTGCATGGCGTCGTCGACAGCCCGACGCGCTCGCCGAGCTCAGTGAACGAGATGCGCGCATCCTCCTGCAGGATGCGCAGAATGCGCGCGTCGATGCGGTCGAGCGGGCGGCTGCGGGTGGTGCGCGGGACGGGCATGAAAAACTCCGGGCAAGAGCGGCGCGCGACAGGACAATCCGCCGTGAACCGCGCCTCAAAACAGCGGAATCGACTATCGGACCGCCACTATACTGCGCGGATTGCGTGCCGGCCGCGCCCTGCGCCGGCGAAATGTCTTGCGGAGTCGCGCACATGCGGGTGCTGGTGCTGGGGAGCGGTGTGATCGGCGTGACGAGCGCCTGGTATCTGGCGCGCGCCGGGTTCGAGGTGACGGTGGTCGACCGGGCGAACGGCCCGGCCTGCGAGACCAGCCACGCCAACGCCGGCCAGATCTCGCCCGGCTACGCGTCGCCGTGGGCGGCGCCGGGCGTGCCGTTCAAGGCGATCCGCTGGTTGATGCAACGGCACGCACCGCTGGCAATCCGGCTCACCTCCGATCCGCAGCAGTACCTGTGGCTGGCGCAGATGCTGCGCAACTGCACCGCCGCACGTTATGCGGTGAACAAGGAGCGGATGGTGCGGCTGGCCGAGTACAGCCGCGACTGCCTGGACGCCCTGCGCGCCGAGACCGGCATCGCCTACGAGGCGCGCCAGTTGGGCACGCTCCAGGTGTTCCGCACCCAGGCGCAGCTCGATCACGCCGGGCGCGACACCGCAGTGCTCGACGAGGCCGGGGTGCCCTATGAACTGCTCGACCGCGCCGGCATCGCGCGTGTGGAGCCGGCGCTGGCCGGCGTCGCCGACCGCCTGACCGGCGCGCTGCGCCTGCCCGATGACCAGACCGGCGACTGCCGGCTGTTCACCGAGCGGCTGACCGAACTGGCCCGGGACGCGGGCGTGACATTCCGCTTCGGACAGACGATCGAGCGCATCGAGGGCAGCGGCGACCGGATCGACGGCGTGCGCATCGATGGTCGCCTGGAACGTTTCGACCGCTATGTGATGGCGCTGGGCAGTTGGTCGCCGGCCTTGTTGCGGCCGCTGGGTCTGGACGTGCCGGTGTATCCGCTCAAGGGCTATTCGCTGACGATCCCAATCCGCGACCCGGCGATGGCGCCGGTCTCCACCGTGCTCGATGAGAGCTACAAGGTCGCAATCACCCGGTTCGACACCCGGATCCGCGTCGGCGGCATGGCCGAAGTCGCCGGCTTCGACATGCGCCTGGACCCGCGTCGGCGCGCGACGCTGGAGAAAGTGGTCGGCGACCTGTATCCGCATGGTGGCGACCTCGCTGCGGCCGATTTCTGGACCGGCCTGCGGCCGACCACGCCCGACGGCACACCCGTGGTCGGCGCCACCCGCTACCGGAACCTGTTCCTCAACACCGGCCACGGCACGCTGGGGTGGACGATGGCCTGTGGCTCCGGGCGTTATCTGGCCGACCTGATGGCGATGCAACCGACCGCGATCCGCGGCGACGGGCTCGACCTCTCTCGCTACGGACACGCGCGGGACACTGCGTCGCGGTCGGACACGCGCAGCGTCGCAGGCGCGACAATGGCGCGCTGATTTCCCCCGCAGCAAGGACACCGCAATGCGCCCCGCTCGCGCGCTGATCGACCTCGACGCCCTGCGCCACAACTATCGACTCGCTCGCCGGCTCGGCGGCGGCAAGGCCCTGGCGGTGATCAAGGCCGACGCCTATGGCCACGGCGCGGTGCGCTGCGCGCAGGCACTGTCGAGCGAAGCCGACGGGTTCGCGGTCGCGTTCCTGGAAGAAGCGCTGACGCTGCGCGAAGCGGGCATCACCGCACCGATCCTGCTGCTGGAGGGCGTGCTCGCCGCCGATGAGCTGCCGTTGGTTGCCGAGCACGATCTGTGGATGGTGGTGCACGCGCCCTGGCAGGTCGAGGCGCTCGCGCGCGCGACGGTGTCGCGGCCGCTGGACGTGTGGCTCAAGCTCGATTCGGGCATGCACCGCGTCGGGATCGATCCCGATGCCTACGCCGACACTTGGCACCGGCTGCGCGCGCTGCCGCAGGTCGGCCGTCTGGTGAAGATGACCCACTTCTCGCGCGCCGACGAGCCTGCGCATGACCGCACGCGCGAGCAGATCGCCACGTTCGCCGCGGTCACTGCCGACCTGCCGGGCGAGACCAGCCTGTGCAACTCCCCCGCCCTGCTCACCTGGCCGCAGGCACGCGGCGACTGGGGACGCGCGGGGCTGATGCTCTATGGCGCATCGCCATTCGCGCCCGGCCATCCGGCCGCGGCGCAGTTGCAACCGGTGATGACGCTCGAGTCGCAGGTGATCGCCGTGCGCGAGCTGCCGGCCGGCGAACCCGTGGGCTACGGCGGCACGTTCGTCACACCGCGTCCGACGCGCGTGGGCGTCGTGGCAATGGGCTACGCGGACGGCTATCCGCAGTTCGCCGCCACCGGCACGCCGGTCGCGATCGACGGGCTCCCGGGCCAGTTGATCGGACGGGTGTCGATGGACATGCTCACCGTCGATCTGACCGAGCATCCGGACGCGGGCGTCGGCAGCCGTGTCGAACTGTGGGGCCGCCAGATCCCGGCCGGCGAAGTCGTCGCCCGCAGCCAGACGAGCGCGTACCGGCTGCTGTGTGGCGTCAAGCGCGTGCCGCTGGTGTCGGTGACGGAGCACTGACGGCGCTTGCCCCCACCCGGCGCGCGTGCGCGCCGACCTCCCCCGCGAGCGGGGGAGGTGATCTCGCGCGATGATGGCTTTGGCTCCTTCCCCCGTTTACGGGGCATTGCACCCTTCACGGGTGGAAGGTTGGGATGGGGGCGCTTTACGCGACGAGCCCATGCCCCCACCCGGCGCGCGTTGCGCGCCGACCTCCCCCGCGAGCGGGGGAGGTGATCTCGCGCGATGACGCTTTAACTCCTTCCCCCGTTTTTACGGGGGAAGGCTGGGATGGGGGCTGCTTTTCGCGAGCTCCTGCCCCCACCCGACTCGCGATGCGCGCCCCCCCCCCCCCGCGGGCGGGAGGTCATCGCAGAGGGCGTCCTTCGTCGCGCGACGAACGCGTCAGCCATCGCACCCCAGCGCGCGGAGGGTGCCGCGGGCCTTGGCGCGGGTTTCGTCGAGTTCGCGCTGGGGGTCGGAGTCGGCGACGATGCCGGCGCCGGTGCGGAAGCGGGCGGTGTCGCCTTCGATCTCGGCGCTGCGGATCAGGATGTTGAGGTCGAGGTCGCCGTCGCGATTGAGCCAGCCCATCGCGCCGGTGTAGGCGCCACGGCCCAGGCCTTCGAGTTCGGCGATGATCTGCATGCAGCGGACCTTCGGGCAGCCGGTGATCGTGCCGCCGGGGAACACCGCGGCGATCGTCCGCCCGGGCGTCGCATCCGCCCGCAGCCGGCCGCGCACGTTGCTGACGATGTGGTGCACGTGCGCGTAGCTCTCCACGCACATCAGCTCGTCGACTTCGACACTGCCGGCCACGCACACGCGTCCCAGGTCGTTGCGCTCCAGGTCCACCAGCATCACGTGCTCGGCGCGCTCCTTCGGATGGCCCACCAGTTCCTGTACGCGGGCCAGGTCGTCGTCGCCGTCGAAGCGGGCGCGGGTGCCGGCGATCGGCCGGGTCTCGACCAGATCGCCGCGCACCGAGACCAGACGTTCGGGCGAAGCGCTGGCGACCGCCCAGCCCGCGCCCTGCAGCAGGCCGGCGAACGGTGCGGGGTTGTGCTCGCGCAGGCGGGCGTACAGCGCGGCAGGATCGAGCGCGCCGTCGAAGGTCGCACGCCAGCCGCGCGAGAGGTTGGCCTGGAACACGTCGCCGGCGGCGAGGTAGTCGAGCACGCGGCGCACACCGTCGGTGAAGCGCGCCGGGGCGTCTTCGTCGAGCGCGAGCGGCGCGCGCCAGGCCGGCAACGGCGCAGGCGACACCGAGGCCGCCTCGGTCAGCGCATCGAGCAGCGCGGCGTGGCCGGGCTCGGCGACCGCGACGACCTCGCCAGTGGCGTGGTCGCGCAGCACCGCGGCCGGGCAGCGCCAGGCGATCGCGACCGGCAGTTGGCCGACCGCGGCAGGCAGCGCCAGCACCGGTTCGACCTGACTGGCGAGTTCATAGCCCAGGTACAGCGCCCAGCCACCGCGAAAGGGCCAGCGCGGCTCATCGCGATCGATGCGTGCGGCACGCCACTGGGCATCGAGCAAGTCGAGAAACGCGCCCTCGAGGCTGCGATCGTCGGCGTCGCGGGTGGTGCCGTCGGCATCCAGCCGCAGCGAGGCACCGTCGGTCGCCAGCAGCAGGTCCCAGCGCGATTGTGCGGTGCCGTGCGCGACCGACTGCAGCAGCAGCGGATGGCGCGCGGGCGCGGCGCGCTGCAGCGCGAGCAGATCGGTGTCGGCGGGCAGCGGTCGAGTGATCAGCACGGGGCGTCCGTCGTGGTTGAGGGTCAGGCGTCGAGTTCGGTCCAGCGCAGGTAGGCCGCATCGAGCGCGTCCTGCGCCTGCTGCAACGCCTGGCCGTGCGCGGCGATCGCCGAGGGATCGCGCTGATAGAAGGCCGGCGTGTTCATCTCCTCGGTCATGCGCGCGATGTCGGTCTCCAACTGCTCGATGCGACCGGGCAACTGTTCGAGTTCGCGCTGATCCTTGTAGCTGAGCTTGCGCTTGGCCGCCACCGGCGCCTCGGCCACTGCTGGCGCCGACGCGGCCTGGACCGCGCTCGCCGCGGATTTCGGCGCGAGCGTGGTCGCCGGCAGCGCCTCGCCCGGCTGTGGGCGCTGGCGCAGCCAGTCCTCGTAGCCGCCGATGTACTCGCCGACGTGACCCTCGCCTTCCATCACCAGCGTCGAGGTGACCACGTTGTCGAGGAAGTCGCGGTCGTGGCTGACCAGCAGCAGCGTGCCGGGATACTCGCCCAGCAGTTCTTCGAGCAGTTCCAGCGTCTCGACATCGAGGTCGTTGGTCGGTTCGTCCATCACCAGCAGGTTGGACGGCTGCGCGAACAGCTTGGCCAGCAGCAGACGGTTGCGCTCGCCGCCCGACAGGCGGGTGATCGGCGCACGCGCGCGTTCGGGCGTGAACAGGAAATCCTGCAGATAGCCGATCACGTGCTTGCGGGTGCCGTTGATCTCGACGAAGTCCTGGCCCTCGGCCACGTTCTCCAACGCGTTCCAGTCCTCGCGCAGCGTCGCGCGGTACTGGTCGAAGTACGCGATCTGAAGCTGCGTGCCCGCGCGCACCTCACCGGTCTGCGGCTGCAGTTCGCCCAGCAGCAGCTTGAGCAGCGTGGTCTTGCCGGTGCCGTTGGCGCCGATCAGGCCGATGCGATCGCCGCGGAAGATCGTCGTGGAGAAATCGCGGATCAGGACGCGATCGCCGAAGCCGAAGCTGATGTCCTTGAGCTCGACGACCTTCTTGCCGGAATTGCCGGCCGAGGCCGCCGCCATGCGCACGTTACCGGTGAGATCGCGGCGCTGCGCACGTTCGACGCGCATCGCCTTGAGCCGGCGCACGCGGCCTTCGTCGCGGGTGCGACGGGCCTTGATGCCCTGGCGGATCCACGCTTCTTCTTGCGCCAGCATCTTGTCGAAGCGCGCCTGCTCCTGGGCTTCGGCGTTGAGGCGTTCCTCGCGGCGGCGCACGTAGTTGTCCCAGTCGCCGGGCCAGCTGGTCAGCTTGCCGCGATCGATCTCGATGATGCGCGTGGCCAGCGAACGCAGGAATCGGCGGTCATGGGTGACGAACACGATTGCGCCGGGCCACTGCTTGAGGAAGCCTTCGAGCCAGTCGATCGCGGCGATATCAAGATGATTGGTCGGTTCGTCGAGCAGCAGAATGTCCGGCGCCGACACCACCGCACGCGCCAGCAGCACGCGGCGCTTCATGCCGCCAGACAGCCGGGTGAAGGCCGCATCGCCGTCGAGCTGCAGGCGTTCGAGGACCTCGGTCACACGCTGGTCGATGCGCCAGCCGTCGAGGGCGTCGATGCGCGCCTGGACGTCGGCGAGTGCGTCGTAGTCCTCGGCGTGCAGCAGGCGGTGGTATTCGGCCAGCGCCGCGCCCGCCTCGCCCAGACCGCCCGCCACCACATCGAAGATGCTGCCGTCGGCGCCCGCGGGCACTTCCTGCTCCAGGCGCGTCACGCGCACGCCCTGCTCGCGGCGGATCTCGCCGTCGTCGGGCTTGAGCTCGCCATCGATCAGGCGCATCAGGGTGGACTTGCCGGCACCGTTGCGGCCGATCAGCGCGATCCGCTCGCCCCGGTCGATCGACAGCTCGACACCGTCCAGCAGCAAAGGGCCGCCGACGCTGTAGTCGACGGCATTCAAGGTCATCAAAGGCATCCGCACAGTGTAGCGGCCCGCGCCGCTGACCGGACCGCCGTCTCAGTCTCGACGATCCAACGTCCCTGAACCGGGCGCCTTAGGGCTTTCCCTAGTTGGAGCGCCCGTGGCATGGCGGTATCCAGGATGACAACCTGATCGCACCGCATGCGCTGCATCGCGATCCGCCACGAAGGAGACGTCGATGAACGCCATTTCCGCCGTCGGCCCGCAGGCCGCCCTGCCCGCCACCGATCCGGCCTCCGGACGCTCGGTCACTGTCCAGCACGGCGATACGCTGTCCGGCCTGGCCGCACAGCTCGGTGTGCCGCTCGACAAGCTGCTGGCGGCGAACCCGCAGGTGCTGAACCCCGATGTCATCTATCCCGGCGATGCCATCAACGTCCCTGGCGGCTCCACGCAGGCGGCGAGCAGCGCCGGTGGCAGCTACACCGTGCAGCCCGGCGACTCGCTGTCGGGCATCGCTTCGGCCAACGGCACGACGGTGCAGGCACTGCTCGAGGCCAACCCGCAGATCCGCAACCCCGACCTGATCGTCGTCGGCGACCGCATCCAGTTGCCTGGCGGCACCGGTGGCGACGGCGCCGGTCCTGTGACGGGCCCGGACCCGACCGCACCGCCAGCCACAGGCGGGGCGGGCGGCGTCACCGCAGCCGAATTGCAGCAGATCGTGCCCACGCTCAGCGCCGCAAAGGCCGAGGCGGTCGCGCCGCACCTCAACGCCGCGATGGCCGAGGCCAATATCGACACGCCGCAGCGCCAGGCGATGTTCATCGCCCAGCTGGCGCACGAGAGCGGCGGCTTCCACTACATGGAGGAGATCGCCAGCGGCGCGGCGTACGAAGGCCGCGCGGACCTGGGCAACACCCAGCCAGGCGACGGCGAGCGCTACAAGGGCCGCGGCTACATCCAGGTGACCGGCCGTCACAACTACACCGAGGCCGGGCGCGCCCTCGGCCTGGACCTGGTGAACAACCCCGAGCTCGCCGCGCAGCCCGAGAACGCCGCGCGGATTGCGGCCTGGTACTGGCAGAGCCGCGATATCAATGCCGCCGCCGATGCCGGCGACTTCACCCAAGTGACGCGGTTGATCAATGGCGGCACCAACGGCCTGGCCGACCGCGAGGCCTACTACGCGCGCGCCAGCGCGATCCTGGACTGAGCCCCGCTGCGCCACCGGCGATGGCCGGTGCCGGCGTGCATTGCGGAGCGCCGGCAGTGACGCGATCGGCCGGCTGCCCTGCGACCGGCCCTCAACGCGCCTGACGCCGGGCACCGCGCGCATCGCACTCAGGGAATCTCGAAGCCTTCCGGGTCGGTTGGGATGCCGTATTGGGTGAACAGTGCGGGCCCGATCTGCGAGACGGCATCACCGTCGCAACTGCGCTCGACCGCAGCGCCGCCAGTCGACGCGATCACCACGCCCGCCTTGTCCCAGCCACGGCCGATGCCGGTGTACAGCGTGTGGACCTGCCCCTGGTGATCGAAGCGCAGGAAGGCACCGCCACCGCCCGAGTACACCAACGTGCCGCCACGAAATGCATGCGACGGCGCGGTGTCGTCGAACGGATAGACCGCGGGTGGTGCCGCGCCCTGCGCGGCGCCGCTTCGGTAGGTGATGCGCGCGCCGTCGGGCGACCCGCACAGCGCATCGACGCCCGCCGCGTGGCGGCAGCCGAACACCACGGTCTCGTCGTCCGGACAGAATGGGGCGGTTTCCGGCGCCGGCGCCGCAGCGCCGGCTGTGCCGAGCGAAGCAGCGGGCGTGGTGCGGGCGTCCGATGGCGATGCAGCGCCGGGGTCGGCCGTGGTGCTGGGGGGCGTCGCTGCGCGATCGGCGTCGGAGCACGCGGCGAGCAGCAGCAGCGAGAGCGAGGCGGCGAGCGCTTTCATGAAAACTCCAGGCGGCCAGAGACCACGCCAGCCTGCCATGCCCGGTGTCGGCAAGCCGCGACCGCGGTCACGACCGGCGCCACATCCCCGCGCGATCGCCCCGGCAGGCACGCGCCGTCAGGAACTGCACGACAGCATCGAGCAGCCCGGCTTCGTGCGCGCCCAGTCCGGACGGCGGCCGGCGAAGGCATCGCGCCCCGGCTGGTCGGCGTAGGGGCGGCGCAGCACGTCCAGCAACTCCGCGATGCCCGCCGCATCGCCGCCCTCGGCGCGGTCGATCGCCTGCTGGGCCAGGTAGTTGCGCGGCACGTAGCGCGGATTGGCCGCGTGCATGCGCGCTCGCCGGCCCTCGGCAGGTTCGGCGGTGTCGGCCAGGCGCGCGGCATAGTCGCGCAACCACGCGACCAGCCCGTCCTCGACCGCCGCACGGCGCGCCGGCTCGTAGAACGCCTCGTCGACCACATCGAGCGACGGCGCGGCCGGGTCGAGATCGGCCAGCCCTCGGAAGAACAGCGTCATATCGACCTCTCCTGCCTGCAGCAGGCCGTACAGGCGCTGCATCAGCGCGACGTCGCCTTCGCGCGCATCCGGCAAACCGAGCTTGGCGGCGGTGTTGTTGCGATCGGCAGCGCCGTAGCCAGCGGCATAGGCGTCGAGCCCGGCCTGCAGCGGCGCGACCTCACCGAACAGCGGCGCGAGCGCCTGCGCCAGTCGCCCGAGGTTCCAGTGCGCGATGCGCGGCTGCCAACCGAAGCGATAGCGCCGGCCCTGGGCATCGGTGGTGTTGGGCGTCCATTCCGGGTCGTAATCGTCGACCCAGCCATACGGCCCGTAGTCGATCGTCAGGCCCAGAATCGACATGTTGTCGGTGTTCATGACGCCGTGCACGAAGCCCACGCGCATCCAGCCGGCGATCATTGTCGCGGTGCGGGTACAGACCTCTGCGAACCAGTCGCCGTACCGCGTCTCGCCCTGGCCGGCCAGATGCGGGAAGTCGCGCGCGATCGTGAAGTCGGCCAGCCGCTTGAGCAGCGCAAGGTCGCCGCGCGCGGCCGGCAGCTCGAAATGCCCGAACCGCACGAACGACGGCGCAACCCGGCACACCACCGCGCCCGGCTCGGCGGCCGGATGGCCGTCGTAGAACATGTCGCGCACGACCGCATCGCCGGTGGCCACCAGCGACAGCGCACGGGTGGTCGGGATCCCCAGGTGATGCATCGCCTCGCTGCAGACGAATTCGCGGATCGACGAGCGCAGCACCGCCCGCCCATCGGCCGTGCGCGAGTACGGCGTGGGACCGGCGCCCTTGAGCTGCAGTTCCCAGCGCTGGGCGTCGTCGGCGACGCCCTCGCCCAGTGTAATCGCGCGGCCATCGCCGAGCTGCCCGGCCCAATGCCCGAACTGATGCCCGCCGTAGTTGCTGGCATAGGGCATCATGCCCGGCGCCAGCGCATTGCCGCCGAAGACCTGCGCGAACGCCGGCGAGGCGATGGTGTCGGCATCGAAGCCCAGCGCCTGCGCCATCTCGGCCGAATGCGCGAGCAGGCGCGGCGCGGCAACCGGCGTCGGCAGCACCGGCGACCACAATGCGCCCTCGACCTGGCGCCGCCGGCTGCCGGCCTCGGCATCGCCCGGCAACTCGCGCACGAACCGGTTCTCGAAGCGCAGGCCATGCGCCAGCGCGACCTGCGGCAGGACCGTCGCGCTCATCGCCCCAGCTCGTAGGGACCGCCGACCTCGAGCGCGCGGCGGTAGGCTGGCCGTGCATGGATCCGCTCGACGAAGTCTCGGATGCGGGGACCGACGTACTCGCCGGCGCGTGCTACCGCCGCCTCCAGCGGAAAGCTCATCTGGATGTCGGCCGCGCTGAAGCGCTCGCCAAGCAGCCAGGGCTGCGCCTGCAGTTCATGCTCGACATAGCCAAGATGGGTGCCCAGTTGCGGGCCGACGAAGGCCTGCATCGTCCGGTCGGCAATGCCGCGCGCGATCGGCCGCACGAAGAACGGCATCGGCGCGCTGCGCAGGCGCGCCATCACCAGGGTCAGCAGCAGCGGCGGCATCGCCGAGCCTTCGGCGTAATGCAGCCATTGCCGGTAGCGCAGCCGGGCGTCCTCGTCGCCCGGTTCGGGCGACAGCGTATGTGTGGGGTCGAAGCGCTCGACCAGGGTTTCGACGATCGCCCCCGACTCCACCAGTACGCGGCCATCGAGCTCGACCACCGGCGACTTGCCCAGCGGATGCACCGCGCGCAGCGTCTCGGGGGCGAGCATCGTGCGGGCGTCGCGCTGGTAGCGCACGACCTCGTAGGGCTGCCCCAGTTCCTCGAGCAACCACAGCACGCGCTGGGAGCGGGAGTTGTTCAGGTGATGCACGCGGATCGTCGCCATCGGGTCCTCTGCATTCGGCTCGTGGCCGCCATGATGGGCCAGGGCATGACAAGACGCGGAGAATCGGGGCGGCCCGCGCACCGTGGGGGCCGGCAATCGCTGCAAGCCTGCCCCCGATGGCCGTGCCCGTCTGCTGCGCTCGCTCAGGATCAGGACCTCGCCGGGCCTCATCGCAGGTGCCCGCACCAGAACCGGGACCACGCCTGCGCTGCGCCCCTGCCCGGCGTCTCGCTGGCGTTTGCGCCGTCTTCCGTCAATCCAGACGCCATGGCGGGTTACACTATGCGGTTCCCCCGACCGGCACTGCGCCGGCGCTACGAGAGACCGCACCATGAGCGCCGAGACGCCCATCGCCCCCGCTTCGACCCCCAAGTTCACCGACCTCGCCCTGCCCGAGCCGCTGCTGCGCGCGCTGGCCGGCGTGGGGTACGAGTCGCCGTCGCCGATCCAGGCCGCGACCATTCCGCCGCTGCTCGAGGGCCGCGATGTGCTCGGCCAGGCCCAGACCGGCACCGGCAAGACCGCCGCATTCGCGCTGCCGATCCTGGCGCGCATCGACCCGGCCGCCCACAAGCCGCAGGCACTGGTGCTCGCCCCCACCCGCGAGCTGGCGATCCAGGTCGCCGAGGCGTTCCAGAAGTACGCCGCGCACATGCCCGGCTTCCACGTGCTGCCGATCTACGGCGGCCAGGGCTACGGCCAGCAGCTGTCGGCGCTCAAGCGCGGCGTGCAGGTGATCGTCGGCACGCCCGGCCGGGTGATCGACCACCTCGAGCGCGGCTCGCTGGACCTGTCCGAACTGCGCGCGCTGGTGCTCGACGAGGCCGACGAAATGCTGCGCATGGGCTTCATCGACGATGTCGAAGCCGTGCTGAAGAAGACGCCCGACTCGCGCCAGGTGGCGCTGTTCTCGGCGACGATGCCGACGCAGATCCGGCGCATCGCGCAGACCTACCTGCGCGAGCCGGTCGAGATCGCGATCAAGGCGACCACCACGACCGCCGCCAATATCCGCCAGCGCTACTGGATGGTCAGCGGTACCAACAAGCTCGATGCGCTGACCCGGATCCTGGAAGCCGAGCCGTTCGACGCGATGATCATCTTCGCGCGCACCAAGCTGGCGACCGAAGAACTGGCCGAGAAGCTCTCGGCGCGCGGCCTCGCCGCGGCCGCGATCAACGGCGACCTCGACCAGAAGCAGCGCGAGAAGACCATCCAGCAGCTCAAGGATGGCCGCATCGACGTGCTCGTCGCGACCGATGTCGCCGCGCGCGGACTGGACGTGGAGCGCATCAGCCACGTGCTCAACTACGACATCCCCTACGACACCGAGAGCTACGTGCACCGGATCGGCCGCACCGGTCGCGCCGGACGCAGCGGCGAGGCGATCCTGTTCGTGGCCCCGCGCGAGCGCGGCATGCTCGGCGCGATCGAGCGTGCGACCCGGCAAAAGATCGAGCAGATGCAGCTGCCGACGGTCGAGATCGTCAACGAACGCCGCGTCGATCGCTTCCTGGAGAAGATCACTGGCGCGCTGGAGAGCCCGCAGCTGGCGCAGTTCCGCGATCTGGTCGAACGCTACGAGCGCGAGCACAACGTGCCCGCCGTCGAGATCGCCGCGGCCCTGGCCACGCTGGTCCAGGGCGACACGCCGCTGCTGCTCGACCCGCCGCGCAAGCCCGAGAAGCCGTTCGAGCGCGAGTTCATCGAGCGCCCCGGCGGTCGTGAGGCCTCGCGCGCCGCACGCGAGCCGCGGGAACCCCGCGAACCCCGCGCGCCGCGTCCCGACCAGGGCCCGCGCGAGCCCGACGTGGGTATGGAGACCTTCCGCATCGAAGTCGGCTATGTGCACGGCGTGCAGCCTGGCAACATCGTCGGCGCGATCGCCAACGAGGCCGACCTGGAAAGCCGCTATATCGGCCGGATCGACATCCGCGACGACTACAGCCTGGTCGACCTGCCCGAAGGCATGCCGCGCGAACTGCTCGAACACCTGAAGAAAGTCCGCGTCGCCGGCCAGTCGATCCGCATGCGCCGCGCCGAGGAGGCCGATATGGCCGCCGCCCCGCCGCGTACCGGCAAGCGCCCGTTCGCCGGCAAGCCGCACGGCAAACCCGGCTTCCGCCCCGGCGGTCCGCGCAAAGGCCCCCGCCGCGACTGACTCAACCCCAAACCGGGGTCAGAGTCGAATTTCGCCTGACGTGCGTTCGACCCCGGCGTTCCGTAGCGAAATTCGACTCTGACCCCGGTTTTTGGATCCCGGTTTGGAGTGTGCCTAGAATCGGGAGATGCCCCGCATTCTCGTTTTCCAGCATGTCGCCGCCGAGCCGTTGGGGACACTCGATCCGCTGATCCGCCGGCGTGGGCATCGAATCCGCTTCGTCAACTTCGAGCGCGAACCCGATGCGCAGCCCAATGTCGACCGCTACCGCGGCCTGATCGTGCTGGGCGGTCCGATGAACGTCGAGGACCGGCATGCGCGGGCGCACCTGCTGACCGAGTTGCGCGCGATCGAGCGCATGCTCGAACTCGGCCGTCCCGTGTTGGGGATCTGCCTGGGCGCGCAGCTGCTGGCGCACGTGCTCGGCGCGCCGGTACGGCGCATCGCGCGGCCGGAGATCGGCTGGTATCCACTACGCAGCACCGAGGCCGGGCTCAGCGACCCCGTGCTCGCCCCGCTCGGCGCAGGCGCGCCGGTGTTCCAGTGGCATGGCCGGCATTTCGAAATCCCCAGCAGCGCCGTGCACCTAGCACGCACCGACAGTTGCGAGCAGCAGGCCTTCCGCTACGGCGACAACGCCTACGGGTTCCAGTTCCATCTGGAAATGGACGCGCCGCTGATCGAACGCTGGCTCGGCACGCCGGCCTATCGCGACGAGCTCGCCAGCGCCGGCCTGCCGCACGACGCCGAGGCGATCCGCGCACTCACCGCCCAGCACATCGCCCCGATGCAGGCGCGCGCCGAAGCGGTCTTCAATACCTTTCTCGACCTGGTCGGCCGTCCCGATCGCCGCTTCGTGCTGCCGTCGCGGGAGTTCGGCTGAGCGGAAGCGCCCGAGTGGAGATACCGGGCCGCCCCAGAAGCACACCCATTCCAACCCTCCGGTAAAGGCCGCAATGCCCCGCTTCGCGGAGGAAGGAGCAGAGCGACGCCGCGCGTTATGGGAGAACGGACAAGCGCACACCTCCCCCGCCTGCGGGGGAGGTCGACGCGCACCGCGCGTCGGGTGGGGGCACGGGCTTGCCTCTTACAGCCGTCCCCCGATCTCCGGCAACGACACATCCGGCAGACGGACGTCCGGCCCCAGCACGTGCCAGACCTCGGCCAACGGCGGCCAGCCGAAGTACGGCGCCAGCCACCAGTAGGCCGCGACCAGGATCAGTACGGTCACCAGTAGCCGCAGCACCACGCCCGCGACCTTGAACGCGAGCCAGATGCCGACGATGACCAGCACGAAACCGAGCCAACTCATGCGGCCTCCGCGCCGTCGTGCAGCGGGCGCAGCGCGGGATCGAGCGCGACGCGGTCGTCGAAGACGAAGCAGCGGCCGTCGTAGCCGAAGCCGCCGACGCGCTCGAAGTAGCCCAGGATGCCGCCGTCGAGCTGCAGCACGTTGTCCATGCCGTCGGCGCGCATCCACAGTGCCGCTTTCTCGCACCGGATGCCGCCGGTGCAGAAGCTCACGACGGTCGCATCGCGCAGTCCGTCGCGGTGCGGCGCGAGCGCATCGGGCAGCTCGGTGAAGTTGTCGATCGGCAGGGTCAGCGCGCCGGCGAAGCTGCCGTGGGCGATCTCCTCGCGGTTGCGCGTGTCGAGCAGCACCAGCCGGCGACCGGCATCGTCGTGGCCCTGCGCGATCCAGCGCGCCAGATCTTCGGGCGCGACGTCGGGCGCGCGCGCCGGTGCGGCCAAGGGCATTGCATCGGGCCGGCGGAAGCTGATGATCTCGCGCTTGACCTTGACCTTCAGGCGCGCGAACGGCACCGATTCACTGCGGCTGCGCTTGACCTGCAGCGTGGCGAAGCGGGGATCGCTGCGGACCGCCGCGACCAGTGCATCGATCGCCTCGACGCGGCCGGCCAAGAACAGATTGATGCCCTCAGGCGCGACAAGCACCGTACCGCGCAGCTCGCCGGCTTCGGCCAGCGCGCGCAGCCAGTCGGCGACGGCAGTCGGGTCGTCGATGGCGACAAAGTGGTAGGCGGCGAGGTTGTCGATCATGGACGCAATTGTAGCGGTGCCCGCCCACGGCCTCTGCGCCGACGTGCGCTCCCTGCGGGAATCGGTTGGAAGCGCGCGAACGCTCGGGGCGCCGAACAACCGGAGCGAGACATGTGCGCCGATCTCGGGAGTCGAGACGTTCCGCCCGCGGCCCATGCCCCCACCCCAACCCTCCCCCGCGCCGCGGGGGAGGGAGCACGATCGCAACGGCGTGCAGTTGCCGCGGGACAGCCTCTCCCGCGCCGCGGGGGAAGGAGCACGATCGCATCGGCGTGCCGTTGTTGCGGGACAGCCCTCGCGCCGCGAGGAGGGCGCGCGATTGCAATGGCGTGCGGTGGCTGGACCTCAGCGCTCGTAGTTGTCCCGCACGAAGCGGTCGAACAGCCGCACGCCATAGGCCGATGCGCCGGCCGGGGTTGTCGGCAACTCGTTGCCGTCGCGCCAGGCCATGCCGGCGATGTCCAGATGCGCCCAGGCCCGGCCCGGATCGATCCACTCGCCGATGAAGTGCGCCGCCGTGCCCGAGCCCGGGCGGCCGCCGCCGTTGCGCAGGTCGGCGATCGGCGATTCGAGTAGCTTGCCGTAGCCCGGATGCATCGGCATGCGCCAGACCGGCTCGCCGGCGGCCTGACCGGCGGCGGTCAGCTGTGCGGCCAGGGCATCGTCGCGGGTGAACAGGCCGGCGTAGTCATTGCCCAGCGCGGTGACGATCGCGCCGGTCAGCGTGGCGATGTCGACGATCACCCGCGGGTTGTCCTGACGCTGCACGTACCACAGCGCATCGACCAGCACCATGCGCCCTTCGGCATCGGTGCTCATGATTTCGTAGGTCTTGCCGGACGCGGTACGCACCACGTCGCCGGGACGCGCGGCGGTGCCCGAGGGCATGTTCTCGGCCAGTGCGGCGACGGCCACGGCGTTGACCTTGGCGTTGCGGCCGGCGAGCGCGAGCACGGCACCGGTCGCGCTGGCCGCGCCGGTCATGTCGTACTTCATGCGCCACATGTTCTCGCTGCCCTTGATCGAGATGCCGCCGGTGTCGAAGGTGATGCCCTTGCCGACGAACGCGACCGGGGCCTCGCCGCGCGCGCCGCCGTTGTAGCGCACGACCATCAGCCGCGGTGGCCGCGCACTGCCCTGCCCCACGGCCAGCAGGCTGCCCATGCCCAGCTTCTCCATCGCCGGCACGTCGAGTACCTCGATGCTGACGTTCGACTTGCCGGCGAAGGCTGCACGCGTGCGTGCGACGAACGTCTCCGGGTACAGCACGTTGGCCGGCTCGGTGACGAGATCGCGCGCGAACGCCACACCCTCGGCCACCGCCTTCCAATCGCCGTCCCACTGACGCGCAGCATCGGCGCCGGCGGGACTGCGCACGACCAGGGTGCCGGTGCCGGTTGCTTCGGTATCGCCACTGCTGCGGTATTTGTCGAAGCGGTACTGGCCCAACGCGGCGCCGAACGCGAGGTGCGCGGCGGCGCCCGCTTCGGTGCCCTCCCACAGCACGTCGACCTGCGGCGCCCGACTGCGCGCGGCGAACCGTCCGACGAGGCCGCCGACGTCCTCGATCCGGCGCGCATCGGGCGTGCCCGCCCCGGTCCCGATCAGCAGCACGCGGTCGTAGCCGGCGATCCCCGGCAGATCGAGCTGGCTGTCCGCCCTGCCGCTAAAGCCGGCAGCGGCGATGGCCCGCGAGAGTGCGCCTTGGCTGGCGTCGTCGATCCGCGCGAACGCACTGCTGCGCACCGCGCCATCGGTCGCTTCCGGGACCGCCAGTACCAGCGTGCCGCCGGCCGGGGCCTGTGCGCTGTCGAAGCGGATGTCGCGCTGCGCGGCGGCAGGCAGGGCGAACGTGGCGATCAGGCTCGCGAGCAGCAGCGGCTGCAGCGGTCGGGGTCGGCGCATGGAATCTCCGAAGGGCGATGGGCGGGCCCGCGCGCGCGGGCAACCATCGACCTTAACAATGCCGGCGCGTCTGACGCCGTGCCGATGGTCATGCCTGCCGAACCGCGCTCACGCTTTCGGCGAGCCGTCCTTCGCGAGATGGCGACTGGCCCACATGTTGTCGACGAGGTTGGGATAACGCCGACCGTTCTCGTCGGCCCGCTGCTGCGCTGCGTTCTTCTGCGCCGTGCTCAACCGGGTGCGTGCGGGTCGCGGCTTCGGATTCGGCCGTGTCCAGGGCTTGCTCTTGGGTTTGGGCTGCGCGCGGGTCGGCGTGCCGGACATGGCGATGCGCTCATCGAGTGCGAAGGATCGCCCGTCCCCGTCCGCCGGCAGCGATGCCGGCCAGGACGACGACGGGACGGGCGCGAGCTTGCAGCGCCTGACGTCGCCCCGGCGTGACGTGGGCTCAGCGCGAGAGCATGTACCCGGGCACCGCCATCAGCCCGATCAGCGCCACGATCGCGGCGACGATCAGCACCACGCGCAACGGATTCTCGCGCACGATGTCGGCGAAGGTCTCGGCGGTGCCGTCGCGCTCGGCCTGGGCCTGCGCGGCGCGCGCCTGGGTCTGGCGCTTGGCCTGGTAGTCGGCCATCAGCGCCTTGGCGCGCGGCAGGTCATCGTTATCGCGCAGCCAGATACCGCCCAGCGAGATCCCGAACGGGCTGGGCCGGGTCTGATACCAGTCGATGCGCGCCTCGTCGAGGAAGGCGCGCACGTCGGCGGCCTCGTCTTCGGGCACGTAGCGCAGGTTGAGCAGCAGTTTGGCCATGGCGATCGAAGAAGACGGAGACGGCGACGCTGCAGTGGCAGCGTGCACCGATGATAGCCCGGCCTCAGCGCTTGGTCGTCACCGCGCGGCGCAGGTTGTGGCGCGCCTGCGCATCGAGCCGGGCATGGAAGCCGTCGTCGAGATACAGCCGGTCGCGCACCAGCAGCGACTTGAGAAAGCGTCGCCGGTTGAGCGCGTAGAGCCAGCGCGGCACGTGGCGGTACTCGGACGCGATGCCGCGGTCGTAGGCATCGAACGCAGCTGGCTCGGCGCCGAGGATCGCCATGTCGCAGTCGAGAAACCGGCGGGTGTCGTCGCCCTGCGCATCGGGCGGGAAGTCGTTTGGCGCGAGGCTGCCGTGGCGCGCGGTGAGTTCGATCAGTTCGACCACGCGCGCGACGTCGACGCCCGCCTCAGGCAGCCAACGCGCGATCGCATCGGCCGCCAACTGCGCCGAGCGCGACTCGTTGTCGCTGCGACCGGCCTCGTAAATCGCGTCGTGATAGAGCACCGCCAGCCACACCTCGACCGGCTGCGCCCAGCCCTCGGCCGCGGTGACGGCATCGTAATGGCGGAGCAACTCGGCCACATGGTCGAGGTTGTGATACGCGCGCGGCGGCGTGGCGTAGGCGGCCTCCAGCGCGGCCCGCATCGGCGCCGGCAACGCGATCGGGGCCGGCCGGGTCATGTCGCCACCCGCCACGGCCGCACCACCAGCAGTGCGCCGACGCCCACCAGCAACGCGCCGACCACCCGCATCGCGTCGATCGGACGCGGCTGCGAGAGCACACCGAAGTGATCGACCAGCAGCGAACCCACCAATTGCCCGGCCACGATCAGACAGATCATCCCGGCCGCGCCGAGCCGCGGCACCAGCAAGGTGCCGCTGAACACGAATACCGCGCCGATCAACCCGCCCAGCCACAGCCACGGCGGCAGCGCGACGAGCTCGCGCAGCGACGGCCAAGGTGTGCGGCTGGCTGCGAGTGCAACGCCAAGCGCGCAGGTGCCGACGGCGAACGAGACGAAGGACGCGAACAGCGCCCCGTGGGTCAGCGCGCCCAGGCGCGCATTGAGCAATGCCTGCAGCGGCAGCGCCATGCCCACAACCGCAGCGAGCGCGATGCTGGACAGCAGCCAGATGTTCATGCGGGACTCCGGCATAGCGGCGGATCAGTCTACGTGGCGCGGCCCGCGCCTGCGCGCGCGCATGCCGCCGGGCGGTCGCGCGGCAAGGCCAACAGCGCGCACAGGCTCAGCAGCGCCGCCACCGCGAGATAGGCGCCGACCGCATGCAGGCCGAAGCGCCCGCCCAGCCAGGTCGCCAGATACGGCGCGAGCGAGGCGCCGAAGATGCCGGCCAGGTTGAACGCCAGCGAGGCGCCGGTGTAACGCACCGTGGCGGGGAACAGCTCGGCCAACAGCGTGCCGACCGGGCCATAGGTCAGGCCCATCAGCGCCAGGCCGAGCATCAGGAACACGAGCGTGGCACCGGGGCTGCCCGCGACGAACAACGGCGCAAAGCCCAGCAGGCCGAACAGCGCGATCGCGATACAGGCCAGGATCATCGTGCGACGACGGCCGACGCGGTCGGCATACAGCGCCGACACCGGAATCGTCGCGGCGAAGCACAGCACGCCGACCAGTTGCAGCAGCAGGAACTCCTCGCGGGTGTAATCGAGCTGCGCAGTGCCCCAGCTCAACGCGAAGACTGTCATCAGGTAGAACAGCACGAAGGTCGCCAGCGCGAGCAGCGTGCCCAGCAGCACGCCGCGCCCATGGCGCAGCAGCACCTCGCGCATCGGCAGGCGCACCCGCGCATGGCGGTCGAGCACGCGCTGGAAGTCGGGCGTCTCGGTGATGCGCAGGCGCACCCACAGGCCGACAAGCACCAACAGGGCGCTGGCCAGGAACGGAATGCGCCAGCCCCAGGCGAGGAACGCGGCCTCGTCCATCAGCCGGCCAAGCAGCAGGAAGGTGGAGGTCGACAGGAAGAAGCCCAGCGGCGCGCCGAGCTGCGGAAACATGCCGTACCAGGCGCGCTTGCCGGGCGGCGCATTCTCGGTCGCCAGCAGCACCGCCCCACCCCACTCGCCACCCAGTCCCAGGCCCTGGCCGAAGCGGCACAGCGCCAGCGCGATCGGCGCGGCGATGCCGATCTGGGCGTGCGTGGGCAGCAGGCCGATGACGACGGTGGAGATGCCCATCGTCAGCAGCGCGGCGACGAGCGTGGCCTTGCGTCCGATGCGGTCGCCATAGTGGCCGAAGACCGCCGACCCGATCGGGCGGGCGATGAAGGCCAATGCGAACGTGGCGAGCGATTGCAGCGTGGCTGCGGCCGGATCGGCGTCGGGAAAGAACAGCGCCGGAAACACCAGCACCGCGGCCGTGGCGTAGATATAGAAGTCGAAGAACTCGATGGTCGTGCCGATCAGGCTGGCGAACAGCACACGGCCTTTCGAGTTGGGCGGCGTCGAGGACATGGCGAAGGCAGCGCGGGGGGAGCCGGCATTCTGGACAGGACGGGCCGTGGCTTGCAAAGGTGCGGACTGCGCCGCATACCTCCCCCGCGCGCGGGAGAGGTCGCTCTTCCAGCGCGAGCTGTTCAACGCCCAGGGCATACCTCCCCCGCGCGCGGGGGAGGTCGACACGCGACAGCGTGTCGGGTGGGGGAACGGGCTGGTCGCAGAAAGCGGCCCCCATCCCAGCCTTCCCCCGCCTGCGGGGGAAGGGGCCAAAAGCCCTCATCGCGCGGGATCCACCTCCTCCGCGTGCGGGGGATCGCGCGAGATCAACCTCCCCCGCGCGCGGGGGAGGTCGACACGCGACAGCGTGTCGGGTGGGGGAACGGGCTGGTCGCAGAAAGCGGCCCCATCCCAGCCTTCCCCCGCCTGCGGGGGAAGGGGCCAAAAGCCCTCATCGCGCGGGATCCACGTCCTCCGCGTGCGAGGGATCGCGCGAGATCAACCTCCCCCGCGTGCGGGGGAGGTCGACACGCGCAGCGTGTCGGGTGGGGGCACGGGCCCGCCCGACACGCCCCGATCAGAACGTGGTGCGCAGCGACAGGGTCACGTTGCGCGGTTCGCCGTAGAAGTTGCCGCGACCGGTGGCCGAGATCCGGGTGTAGTAGACCTTGTCGAACAGGTTACCCACGTTCAAGCGCACGGTCAGGTTGTCCCGCACCCGGTAGCCGACCAGCGCATCGACCACGGCGTATCCGCCCTGTCGCACTACGGTCGGCACGGCGACGTACGCGTTACCGCCTTCGACCGGCGAATACCAGTTCACGCCCGCGCCCAGCTGAAGACCTGCGAGTGCACCGGCGGTCACGTCGTAGTGCGTGAACAGCTTCAGGCCGTGCTTGGGCGAGATTCGCGTGAACGGCCGGTTCTCGTTGGTGGTGTCCTTCGCATAGGCGTTGGTGTTGTAGGCGTAGCCGCCGAAGATCGACCAGTTGTCGGTGATGCGGCCGTTGGCTTCGAGTTCGACGCCCTTCGATTCCACCTCGCCTTCGGCGACGTAGAAGCCCTCGTTGTCGGGATCGGGCTGGGCGCGGCCGACCTGGTCGATGCGATAGGCGGCTGCGCTGAGCAGCAGCCGACCGTCCATCAGCGTGCCCTTGACGCCGCCCTCCCACTGCTCGCCACGCGAGGGATCGATCAACCGGCCGTCGGCGGTGCGGTTCTGCTGCGGCTGCAGGCTTTCGACGTAGCTGCCATAGGCCGTCCACTGCGTGCTCAACGCGTAGGTCAGGCCGGCGAACGGCGTGACTTCCGACGGCATGCGGTTCTCCGTCCACGGCCCCAGGCGCACCGGCTGCGGATTGCTCAGGCTGGGACGGTCGCGGGTGAAGCCGTCGCGCTGTTCGATCTGCCACTGACTCAAGCGCGCGCCGGCCAACAGGTGCAGGTGCTCGCTCAGGCTCAGGTTGGCGTGGCCGTACACGCCCCACTGGCGGGTCTTGCTCAGGCCCCCGCTGTTGGGCTGGTAGGCCGGACGGGGGATCCCGGTATCGGGATTGAACACGTCGATGCGCGCGAACGCGCTGTCGCGCCATTCGACGTAGCTGTAGTCGCTCTTCTGCAGGTCGGCGCCGATCAGCACGTCATGGTCGCGACCGAACAGTTCGAACGCGCCGCCGACATTGACGTCGACACTGGTCCAGCGTTCGGTGGTGTCGCCGTAGTAGGCGATCTGGTTGACCCAGCCGTTGTCCGGCCGGACCGCGCCGTTGCCGACGTAGGCATAGTAGTTCTCGGACTCGTCGCGGGCACGCTGGAACGTGACCTTGGCGCGCCAGTCCTCGCCCAGACGCCAGTCGAGTTCGGCGAAGCCGACGAGGCTCTGGCTGTCGAGCGCGTTCCAGTCGGCGCCCAGATACGTGGACCGCCGGACCGGCAGCAGACCGCCGCCCACGTAGCCCGGCAGGCCGGTCTGGATCGGCGCCAGGTAATCCTGGTAGTGCGCACCGACGGTCAGCGTGGCGGCGTCGCCCAGGTCCAGCGAGGTCACGCCATAGGCGACATAGCGCTCGCGGCGGCCGACGTCGTAGAACATGTCCGATTCGTGCGCCGAGGCGGCGAAGCGGCCGCGCAGTTGCCCACCCTCGACCAGCGGCCCGCCGACATCGATCTCGGCGCGGGTGTTGTCCCAGCTGCCGGCCAGCAGCGCGCCGCTGGCGTGGAAGGTGTGTTGCGGGCGCTTGCGCACGAGGTTGATCGCGCCGCCGGGCTGCGCGGCGCCGGAGAACAGGCTCGACGCACCGCGCAGGACCTCGACACTTTCGTACACGGTCAGGTCGGGACGCGGCCCCGGATAACCGGTCGAGGGCACACCATCGATGAGATAGGTGCTGATGTTGAACCCGCGCGAGATGTAGGTCTGCCCCTCGGAGCTGACGCCCGTCACCGTGATGCCCGGCGTCTGCATCAACGCGTCTTCGAGCGTGTAGAGATTGCGCAGCTCGATCTGCTCGCGCGAGATCACCGAGATCGTCTGCGGAATGTCCTTCAGGTCCACCGCCTGCTTGATCCCGGCCGCGTAGCGCGTGCCGTGCACGTCCACCTGGTCGAGCGAGGTCGCATCCGCGTACCGGCCGCTGTCGTTGTCCTCGGCCTGCGCCAGCAGCGGCGCGGCCGCCACGAGCACCCCGAGCGCCAGCGCCAATGGGCGGCGAGTCGGCGGCGCAGACGCGGGGACGGCGCAACCGAGCACGGGGGACGTGATGGGGCGGACAGGTCGAGCGGTACAACGGGACATGAGGGTTCCTTGGACGACAGGCAAAAGGCGGCACGCGTCGCGCGCCAAAGCGACGCGACGGGTGGCAGGGAGGGCTGGCCGGTGCGAGCGGTCTCGCACGGGTGGCGACTGCGGCGGATCAGCGCCGGATGTATGCGCCGATACGAGAATGATTATCGTTCGTTAACGAACTGTCAACGCCCTGCGTCGCTTCTGGGTACTACTGTGCCCAAGCCCGCTGCCGTGCTGCCTCCTCAAGCCGCTTCAGCCAACCCGCCGCCGACGTCCAGGGCGGTGGCGAGCCGGCGCAACGCTGCGGCGAAGGATCGACCCGACCGGGTGCGCGCGCTCTGCGCGCGCTGGCGCCAGGGACAGCCGACCGAGGCCACGCGTCGCATCTGCACCCGCGCCCTGCGCAGCCTGCCCTGACCGGTCACGACCGGCGGCGCACGCTCGTGATGCCGCGCGTCACGCCAGCTCGCCGGCCTGCGCGTCGCGTCCGCGCAGGCGGACGCTGGCCCACAACGCGAACAGCAGCACCGCGGCGCCAGCCACCAGTCCAACGGCGAAGCCGACGCGCGTGCCGCTGCGATCGACGAGCTGTCCGGACGCCGCCGCCCCCAGCGCCACGCCGACATTCAGGCCGGCCAGCAGCCAGGTCATGCCTTCGGTCAATCGGCGCGCCGGCACCACCCGCTCGATCAGCGACATGGCCACGATCATCGTGGGCGCGAAGAAGAGCCCGGCGACGAAGACCGCACCTGCCAGTGCACCGATGCTGTCGACCAGCAGCAAGGGCAACGTCGTCGCGGCCGTCGCCAGCCCGCCGGCCAGCAGTTGCCGATGCAGCGGCATCGGCACGCGCACGGCGCCGAACAGCAATCCGGCCAGACACGACCCGAAGGCATAGGCCGACAGCACCAGGCTCGCAGCAGCGGGCTGGCCCATCTGCCCGGCGAACGCCACGCTCACGATATCCACCGTGCCGACGATGACGCCCATTGCCAGCATCAACAGCGCCAGCAACCGCACTTCAGTCAGGCGGATCACCGATGCCGAACGATCATCGCCGCACGCCTGGCCGGCGGCTGGCGGTTCGGTGCCACGCTGCACGACCAGCGCCGCCGTGCCCAGGGCCAGCAACAGCGCCGTCGCCAGCAGCCCGGCCTGGGGCCAGACGACCACCGACAGGCCCACCGACAGCGGCGGCCCCGCGATGAAGACGACCTCATCGAGCACTGTTTCCAGCGAGTACGCGGTCTGCAACCGCTGCTGCCCACGATAGATCGCCGTCCAGCGCGCCCGCACCATCGCCGACATGCTCGGCATGCAGCCGGCTAGCAGCGCGCCCGGAAACAGCGCCCAGTCGGCGGCGGGCCAGTGGGATCCTGCGATCAGCAGCACAAAGCCGGCAACGCTGATCGCGGTCGCGATCGGCAGGACGCGGTGTTGCCCGTACTGGTCCACCCATCTGGAGATCTGCGGCGACAGCAGCGCGTAGGTCAGCACGAATGTCGCCGACACCGCGCCCGCGAGCGCATAGCTGCCGCGCAGTTGCGCCAGCATGGTGATGATGCCGATGCCGGCCATCGGCAACGCGATCCGGGCCAGTACGCCGGCCAGCACCAGCCCCCGGGTGCCGGGCGCGGCGAACAGTTCGACATAGGGATTGCGCACACGGGCCTCCTGGATGCGCTTGCCGAGGTCGAGCGACAAGCAGACAATACATACATCGCGTATGAATCCAATCGTAGATTCATACGCCTCGTATGTAAACACCACTGTGCCGGTATCGAGGAGATGGCGATGGTGCGTCGTACCCGCGCGGAGATGGAGAAAACCCGAGCGGCCTTGCTGGCCGCCGCCCGCGACGCATTCGCCCACCATGGCTATGCCGAGGCATCGATGGATGCGCTCACCGCGCAGGCCGGCCTCACCCGGGGCGCGCTGTACCACCACTTCGGCGATAAGCCGGGCCTGCTGGCCGCCGTGGTGGCGCAGATCGATGCCGAGATGGACGCGCGCCTGCACGCGCTCTCCGAGGCGGCCGATACGCCCTGGACCGGACTCACCAGCCGTTGCCGCGCCTATCTGGAAATGGCCCTGGACCCGGAGATCCAGCAGGTCGTGCTGCGCGATGCCCGGATCGTGCTGGGCGGCGCATCGGCACAATCGCAGCGCGCGTGCATCGCATCGATGCAGGGCCTGCTCGAATCGTTGATGGCGCAAGGCGTTATCGCCACAACCGACCCGCAGGCGCTGGCCGCGTTGATTCACGGCAGCCTGGCCGAGGCTGCGTTCTGGATTGCGACCGGCGACGACGGCCCCACACGACTGGCGCGAAGTCTCGATGCGCTGGACCTGTTGCTGCGCGGGTTGCTGCGCGTCGACTGAAGGTTGCGCATTTGCTCGTCAGAGAGCGAATGCCTGGCCACCAGCACAAAAAAGCCCCGACGCGAGCCGGGGCTTGGAAGCAACCATGTCAGCCGGCCCGAGACACCGGCTGAAGCATCAGCCGCGGTCCTTGAGCTCCTTGAGCGCATGCTTGCGGGCGCGCAGCTCGTCGTGGGTCGCACGGACCTCCGGCAGCAGACGGGTCACGACATCGCGCGCGGCCGGCGGCGTGTCGGCGTCGCGGGCGGCTTCATCGAACGCCTCGAGCAGGCGGTCTTCCGACTCTTCCAGCTCGGCGACGTAGCCGTATTCCTTGTCGCCGAACGCGGCGCGGACCTTGCCGTAGAACTGCTGCAGGGTGCCGACCATCGTGCCCGAGGTCTCCGGCTTGCCGCCGACGGCCTGCACCGCGGCGCTCAGGTCGGTGACCAGCTGCGACTTGTGCGCGGCGATGCGCGAGAACAGCGTCTTGAGTTCGGCGTGATCGACCTTCTGCGCAGCCTCCTCGTAGAAATCCTTGCCGTCGCGAGCGATGGCGATGAGGTCGTTGAGCGTATGCGCGGACTTGTTGGTCATCTGGGTCTCCGATCGAATGAGGGATGGCGCGGCGTGATCGCGATCAGGGTCGCGGGCCGCATCGTCCAGGCAAGCAATGACTGCGCGTTGCCGTGGAGCGATGGGGCCTACCCTAGCCACGCGTCGGGCAAGGACACGTGACGCGCGGGCGACGATCTTGTGAAAGCGCGACCGCCCTGCATGCGCTTGCGCGGCGGCTGCCGTCCCAGGCCTGCGCCCTCCCGATGCATCGGGAAGGACGCGGCCTCGATGCAGATCTCAGCGCGTGGCGTCGGTCTTCGGCAGCGCGTAGTCGAGCTGATAGGCCGGCGGTTCGCCGCCCGGCCCGGTCAGGTAGTGGCGCATCCACTGAATCAGGCGCAGTGAGTAGTCGTAGCGCGAGGCGCCGCGGCTGTTGCCGTGGCCTTCACCGGGATACAGCACCAGGCGTACCGGGGCCTGGCCGGCCAGCTTGAGGTAGCGATAGAGCATGTAGGACTGCATCACCGGCACGCGCGGGTCGGCCTCGCCGTGCAGGATCAGCGTCGGCGTGCGCGACTTTTGCGCGTGCGTGATCGGGCTGGCCTGGCGGTACATCTCCGGGCTCTCCCACGGCCAGGTCTGCATGTGCACCTGGTACTGCTCGCGCGGGATGTCGCCGGTGGTGACCAGGCTGGCCTGATCCGAGATGCCGACGAACATCACTGACGCGGCGAAGCGCTCGCTGTAGTAGGTGGCGCCCCAAGCGCTGGCGTAGCCGCCGTAGGAGCCTCCGGTGATGCCGACTTTGTCGCGGTCCACCAGGCCGATGTCGACCAGGTGATCCACGCCGTCGACTAGGTCGTCGAACTCTTCCATGCCCGGCCGGCCGTGGTCGAGCTTGGAGAACGCCACGCCACGCCCGGTGCTGGCGCGGTAGTTGGGGAAGAACGAAGCGAAGCCCTGCGCGGCCAGCGTCTGCGCCGGCTGTGCGTAGCTGTTGAGCCAACCGTTGACGTTGTGCGACTCGGGGCCGCCGTGGACGACCACCACCAGCGGCACCCGCGCATTGCCCCGGCGCTCGAGCGGATGCACCAGCAGGCCTTCGAGTTCCAGGCCATCGCGCGCGGTGTAGCGCACCACCTCCTGCCGCGCCAGACGCACGTCGGCGAGCCACGGGTTGCTGTCGGTCAGCCGCCGCGCTTCGGCGCTGCCGGCGGCCAGGTGAAAGACCTCGGACGGGTGCGCCGGCGTGCTGCCGACCAGGGCGATGTCGCCGTTGCGCGCCACGCTCAGACCCATGTGCACGGGGCCTGCGGCCGGCAGCAGGGTGCGCTGGCCCGTGCCGTCCACGGCGATCTCGGCCAGCCGGCTCTGTACACCCTCCTGGCTCAGGAACACCAGCGTCGACGCATCGCGCCAGCCGACATGCCAGACGTGGCCTTCGAGTCCGGGCAGCAAGTCGCGCTGCGCGCCGCCGGTCTTGCCGACCACGGTCAGCCGGCCTTCGCTCGGATCGTTCGCGTCGGCGGCCGAGATGATTGCCAGGTGCTCACCATCCGGGCTCCAGGCGATTTCGCCGAGCTTGCCGGGGTTGTCCACGCGGCCCAGTTCGCGGCCCTCGACCGAATAGATGCGCACGCGCGCGTCGACCATCATGTCGTCGGTGAGTTGGCGCGGGGCCACGACCACCGCCAGCCGGTCGCCGGCCGGGCTCCAGCGCACGGTGCGCACGCTGCCTTCGATCGCGAGCTTGCGCGGCGATGCGCTGCCGCCCAGGTCGGCGATCCACACCTCGACCGGGCGCCAGTCCTCCTCGTAGACCTTCTGCGAGAAGCCCTGCTCGCGCAGCTGCTTGCGCGTCGCATCCTCGGGCTGCGCGGCCAGCAGTACGGCGCGGCGGCCGTCGGGCGAAAGATCGAAACTGCTGATGTCGCCGCTCAGGTGCGCAACCGCGGTCGATTCGCCGCCACGCAGTGGGATCGTGTACAGCCGCCGGGTCGCGTCGCCTTCGCGCTTGCTCAGATAAGCGATCGACTGGCCATCGGGCAGCCAGCGCGGTGCGGACACATCGACCTGCCCGGTCACGAATCCACGGTCACGGCCTGCGCGGTCCACTACGTGCAACTCGCTGCGCGCCGGACCATCGGGATCTTTGCCCAAGGTGCGCGGCACCGACAGGACGTAGGCCACTTCGCTGCCGTCTGGGCTGATCGCGGCCTGGTTCGCGGCCCGCGTCTGCGCCACCTGTTCGAGCGTCATGCCCGCGCTCTGGCGCGCGGCGACGGCCGGCGTCCCGGTCGCCAGCACCAGCGCGCAGGCGATCCCCATGATCCAACGTTGCATTCGGGTTCCCCGATCGAAAGACAGCCCCGGACTTTGACCGGCTTCGGCGGGGGGCGCAACGGCGCGCGGGCCGAGCGGCATCGAGACGCCAGACGAAGCCGCGTCTGTCCGCCACGCGCGCCCCATTCGACGCTATCTCAGGCGCCCGACAGCGGCCAGATGGCGCTCTCGCATCAGAAGGAATGCGGGCAAGGCGAGCGAAGGGCCGACAACCAGGCATCCAAGTGGAAGCCACAGCCTGCGCATCTGGATCCGCCGCCCTTCGGCAACGATCAGCACGATGACGACGATTCCAGACACGAGCACATCCGCCCAGGCGAATGCGGAAACAGGGCTCGCCATTGCTTCAGACATCAATAGCGGAACATCGAGGCCATACTGTGCAAGCCACGGCAGGAACCGCGAGAGCGGAAGCACAGCGCCCAACACGCACAGCGCGAGATAGATCAATTGCATGCTGCGTCTCCCCGTGTCCTCATCCGCGGCAAATACAAGCCGCCTATCTCCAAGCTTCCCATGCGCTGACCCGCGACGTGGGTCACATCGCTAGGGCGTGCGCGCGGCCATCGTCCTGTGCCGCACCACGCGCGCGGCGATACGTACAAACACCTCCGGCAACAACGCGCGCACCTGTTCGGGCACCCGCGCCACGAGCGCTTCGGCCTCCAATGCCGGCAGCGGCCCGCGCCAAGCAAATGCAACGCGGTTGCTCATCTTCGGCTCGTCGACCACCAGCACCTGCGTCTGGCCGAAGGCCTGCCGCAGCCGGGCCACATGCGTCTCGGGATCGCGCACGTACAGATTGCAGGCCAGCACGCCGTCGGCGACCAGCGCGTCACGACAGGCGTCGTAGAACGCCTGGCTCGACAGTGCCGCCGGAATGCCGTGCTCGTCGTAGCCGTCGACCAACAGCAGGTCGAAACGGGCCGGACGCGACGCCACGAACCGCGCGCCGTCATCGATCACGACTTCCAGCCGCGCGTCGTCGGCCGGCACGCCGAATTCCGTGCGCAGCGCGACCACGTGCGGGTTGTTCTCTACCACCTCGATCCGCGCGGCCGGCAGGTGGCGATAGGCGAACTTGGCCTGCGAACCGCCACCCAGGCCGATCATGCCCAGCATCGCCGGTGCCGGCTGCCATAGCAGCGCGGCGAACATGGTGCGCGTGTAGTCGACCAACAGCCGATCGGGATCGCCGCTGACCATGCGGCTCTGCGTCTGCCGCCGCACGAACTGCAGCGAGGTGAAGCCGTCATGCCGGCGCACGTACGGCCGCTTGGGTGCGCCGCGGCCGCGCCAATGCGCCAGCCATCGCGCCCACCACGACGCCCCCCCGGTGTCGTCCGCCTGCCCCATGCCGGCGCTCAGCGGTTGGACCAGCCGTGCGGCACATGCCCGGCGGCGACGTGCGGCCGCGCCGAATCGATGTTGTGCTGCGAATCGTCGAAGAAGATGTCCGCCCCGAACGCATCCAGGAACGGCCCCTTCGGCCGCCCACCGAGGAACAGCGCCTCGTCCAGGCGCACGCCCCAGGCGCGCAGCGTGCGGATGACCCGTTCGTGCGCCGGTGCCGAGCGCGCAGTGACCAAGGCGGTGCGGATCGGCGCGTCCTTGCCGGCTGGGTACGCCGCCTGCAGGTCGTGCAGCGCGGCCAGGAACCCGCGGAACGGACCGCCGGTCATTTCCTCACGCGCACGCTCGCGCTCGTGCTTGTGGAACGCGTCCAGGCCGCCTTCCTGCGACAGACGCTCGCCTTCGTCGCCAAAGATCACCGCATCGCCGTCGAATGCGATCCGCAACTGATCGTTGCGATGCGCCGGCGCGCGCGCCGGAATGATCGTCGCCGCCGCGATGCCGTTCTCCAGCGCCCGCCGTACCGAATCGGGGTTGGCCGACAGGAACAGCTGGGTGCCGAACGGCTTGATGTACGGCCAGGTCGGCTCGCCCGAGGTGAAGGTCGCCCGGGTGATCCCCAGGTTGTGGTGCTGGATCGAATTGAAGATCCGCAAGCCCGTGTCGGCCGAATTGCGCGACAGCAGGATCACCTCCACGCGCGGGGCATCGGGCGGCGCATCGACGTTGAGCGCCAGCAGTTTGCGCACGACAGGGAATGCGATCCCCGGCTCCAGCACGTCGTCCTCGTGCGCGCGCTGGTGCTCGGCGTAGGCATCGATCCCCTCGCTCTCGAACAGCGCATGGCTGTCTTCGAGGTCGAACAACGCACGCGAAGAGATCGCGACGGTCAGCGTGGGGACGAAAGTGTCGGGCATGGCAGGATGTCGTGAGCTCGAAGGGGACGGCGCCTCCCCGCAGGCAGCGGGGATCGTCGGACCGACGGCAGGACCGCGCCGCCGAATCACATCGCGGGCCGACCGCACATTATGCCAGCCCGGGCTGCGACCCGCCCCGCCGCCCTGCCCGCTCGCGCTGTCGAGACGGTGTCGTCTCGGGTCAAGGCGGCGAGACGCCCAGGCCTCCGACCTCATGTGCGTCGCCCCATGCTGCCCGATGCGCCCGAAGCCCCGGGCCGCGCGCCGCAAACGCAGCGGCTGCGTTCGCTGCGCCGCATCATGAATGCCCGGTGTTGTCGGCCCGCAGTCCGCACAAGCGTGACTGCCCTCGCATTCCGGGCATTCGGCATTGACAACGTTGTCTTTCGGGAGGCACATGGCGGCCGACCGCTCCTCGTCCCGACCTCGTACCGGTTTCCGCTGCCCCCTGGATCGCAGGAGGCGGCGGAAAGGGCACCCGGTCGGCGCTGCGCTCCGCGATCGGCTCGCCGATGGCGGCTGGGCGCCGGCTTCACTCGGCATCGGAAAAGGAGACTTCGTCATGATGCATCGCAGACTCGCCGCCTGGTCGCTGTGCCTGCTGGCTTCGGCCGGCATGGCCACCAGCGCACAGGCGCAAACCGCCGCCTGCGCCGGCGTTCCCGCATGGAACGCCGGCACGATCTACAACCCGGGCGACCGCCTGACCTACCAGAACCGCCTCTACGAGGCGCGCACCCAGATCTGGAACGCGGCGCCCGACTACTGCACGTCCTGTGGCTGGTATCAGGACCTGGGCGCCTGCAGCGGCGGCACCGCCAACCAGCCGCCGACCGTCTCGCTCACCGCCCCGGCTCAGGGGGCGACGTTCGCCACCGGCGCCCACGTCACGATCTCCGCCAACGCCAATGACAACGATGGCACGATCGCCTCGGTGCAGTTCTTCCGCGGCGCGGTGTCGCTGGACACCGATACCACCGCGCCGTATTCGCTGACTTGGCAGAACGCGACCGCAGGCCAGCACGTGCTGACCGCCGTGGCCACCGACAACAAGGGGGCTACCACCACGTCGGCCGCGGTGACGATCACCGTCGGCGGCGGCACCGGCCCGGACACCACCGCGCCCAGCGTGCCGACCGGGCTGCAGGCGACGCAGCAGACGGCCGCCAGCATCACGCTGAGCTGGACCGCCTCGACCGACAACGTCGGCGGCAGCGGTATGGCCGGCTACGACGTCTATCGCAACGGCCAGCTCGTCGGGTCGCCGACCACGCCCGGCTACACCGACAGCCCCCTATCGGCCAATACCGCCTACACCTACCGGGTCCGCGCACGCGACCGCAGCGGCAACGCCTCGGCCTCGTCGCCGGAGATCGTCGCGCGCACGACTGCGGCCAATGCCGGCGGCGACAAGCGGGTGATCGGCTACTTCACCCAATGGGGCATCTACGGCCGCAATTACCGCGTGCGTGACATCGAGACCAGCGGTTCGGCCGCCCGCCTCACCCACATCAACTACGCGTTCGGGAACGTGCGCAACAACCGCTGCGAGGTCGGCGTCACCCAGCCGGCCGATCCGAACACCGGGGCCGGCGGCGATGCGTTCGCCGACTACACCAAGGCGTTCTCGGCGGCCGAAAGCGTCGATGGCGTGGCCGACACCTGGGACCAGTCGCTGCGTGGCAACTGGAACCAACTGCGCAAGCTCAAGGCCCGCCACCCCGGATTGAAGGTACTGATCTCGCTCGGCGGCTGGACCTGGTCGCGCGGGTTCTCGCAAGCCGCACGGCCGGAGAACCGGCAGGCGTTCGTGGCCTCGTGCATCGATGCCTACATCCGCGGCAACCTGCCGGTGACCGACGGGGCGGGCGGCGCAGCGGCTGCGGCCGGCGTGTTCGACGGCATCGACATCGACTGGGAGTATCCGGTGGCCTGCGGGATCGCCTGCGGCACGGCGGAGGACCGGCAGAACTTCACCGCGCTGCTGGCCGAGTTCCGCCGCCAGCTCAACGCGGTGCGGCCAGGCCTGCTGCTGACAGTGGCGGTGGGTGCGGGCGTCGACAAGATCCGCGTCACCGACCCGAACCTCTACCACCCGTCGCTGGACTACATCAACGTGATGACCTACGACTTCCACGGCGGCTGGGAGCCGCGCACCAACCACCACTCGGCGCTGTTCGCCTCCCCGAGCGACCCGTCCACGGGCGATGTGCGCCTGTACAACACCGACGATGCCATCCAGGCGTTCCTGGACCTCGGCGTGCCGGCGTCCAAGCTCAACCTGGGCATCGGCTACTACGGGCGCGGCTGGACCAATGTCCCCAACGCCAATAATGGGCTGTACCAGACCGGTACCGCGGCGCCGGGCACGTATGAGGCCGGCATCGAGGACTGGAAAGTGCTCAAGACGCTCGGCTGGCCGCGCTTCGTGGATTCGACCGCGCGCGCACAGTGGATCTACAACGGCACGACATTCTGGTCGTTCGACGACCCGGCGCTGATCGCCGAAAAGATGGCCTACGTGAAGGCGCAGGGCCTTGGCGGCGCGTTCTTCTGGGAGTTCAGCGGCGACGACAGCAGCGGCACGCTGACGCGGGCGATCGAGCAAGGCCTGCGCTGAGTCCGTCTCCGGCGGGTCCAGGGACGGACCCGCCGGACCGCATGGGCGCCATCAGCGCCCGTGTGGCTCACGCCACGAACTGCTCGCTGAGGATGCGCTCCTCGAGATTGTGCTCGGGGTCGAACAGCAACGTCACCGTGCGTTCGGATTCGCGCACGGTGACTTGCACGACATCGCGGACCTCGTGCGAGTCGGCGGTCGCGCTGACCGGGCGCTTGTAGGGATCGAGCACGCGGAAGCGGACCTCGGTTTCGGCACGCAGGATGGCGCCGCGCCAGCGGCGCGGACGGAACGGGGCGATCGGGGTCAGCGCGACGATGCCCGCGCCCAGCGGCAGGATCGGGCCGTGCGCGGAGAAGTTGTAGGCCGTGCTGCCGGCAGCGGTGGACAGGATCACGCCATCGCCGACCAGTTCCTCCAGGCGCGTGACGCCGTTGAGTTCGATGCGCATGTGCGCGGCCTGACGCGTCTGGCGCAGCAGCGAGACCTCGTTGTAGGCCAGCGATGAGACGGTGGCGCCGGACTCGGTCTCGGCCAGCATCTCCAGCGGATGCAGCACCGCGGGCTGGGCCGCGGCGATGCGCGCCAGCAGGTCGCCCTGCCGGTGCTGATTCATCAGAAACCCCACGGTGCCCAGCTTCATGCCGTAGACCGGCTTGCCGAGATGGCCATGGCGATGCAGCGTCTGCAGCATGAAGCCATCGCCGCCGAGCGGCACCAGGACATCGGCGTCCGCCGGATCACATTGGCCGTGCTCGGCGCCAAGCACCTGCAGCGCCTCCTGGGCATCGGCGGTCTGGCTGGCGACGAAGGCGATGCGGGGCGTTGCGGTCATCGGCGGGCCGGTGCGGGAACGTCGGCGCGCAGCTTAGCGCAGGTGATGGGGTGGCGGGTCGATGCCGCAGCAGTGGATCGACGACTCGACCCCGCCGACGTGCAGGGAGGGCGCCCATGCGCCCTCCCCGTCTGCCTCAGCTGCGCTGGACGAGCTGCGAGACACGCTGCACCGCGACCGAGACGGTCGGGTAGTCGAGCGTTTTCTGCGCGGCGAGCTCGGCCAGCATCGCCAGCGTGAAGCGCAACGTCGGATCGTCGCGCTCGAGCCAGGTCCGCACCTTCTCCTCGGGCGTGTCGCCGGGCATCGCCAGCACCTGGCCCACGAGCAGGCGATGCTGCTGGCCGAGGTCCTCACGCAGCACGCCGCGTGCCACCGCATGCCAGCGGCCATCGACCTCGAGCGCGTCGATCTGCGCGGTCAGCCACGGCAGATTGAGCGCTTCGCCGAGACGGAAGTGCACGCGCGCGACATCGATCGGCTTGCGCCGTGTCTCGCTGGCAACCTCGATGATGTCCCAGGCCGCTTCCAGATACGGCAGCGCTGCGAGTTGCTCGGCCAGGTCCTCCGGCACGCCCTTCTCGCGCCAGACCTGCAGACTGGCATCGTGCTCGGCACGCTGGCTGTCGGCGATGATCTGGCTGCCGATGCGGATGGCATGGAAGCCATCGTGATAACGCGCCACGGCCGTGGTGATGTCCGGGATCGCACCGGCGCGCGCCAGCAGCCAGCGGGTGAAGGCCCGCTGCAGGTTCCAGATCACCTGCAGGGCATCGACCTGCACCGACTCGGGCACGGTGCCATCGAGCGCGTCGATGCTGTTCCACAGCGCGCGCGCCTCGATCGTCTCGCGGGTGATCGTGAACGCCTTGGCGATCTCGCCGGGCGAGCGCCCGCTGTCTTCCTGCATGCGCAGCAGGAACGTCGCGCCCATGCGGTTGATCATCTGGTTGGTCACCGCGGTGGCGATGATCTCGCGCTTGAGGCGGTGCTGCTCCATCGTCGCGGCGTATTTCTTCTGCAGCGGCACGGGGAAATAGCGCTGCAGTTCGCGCGACAGGTACGGGTCTTCGGGGATGTCGGAGGCGAGCATCTGATCGAAGGCGACGAGCTTGGAGTACGACAACAGCACCGCAAGCTCGGGACGGGTCAGGCCCAGGCCCTTGGCCTTGCGCTCGGACAGTTCGGCATCCGAGGGCAGGAACTCGATCTGGCGATCGAGCAGGCCCTGGGCTTCGAGCGTGCGGATGAAGTGACGCTTGGAACCCAGCCGCGAGACGCTCATGCGCTCCATCAGGCTCAGCGCCTGGTTCTGGCGGTAGTTGTCCCACAGCACCAGCTCGGCGACCTCGTCGGTCATCGAGGCCAGCAGCTTGTTGCGTGCGGGCACGGTCAGCTTCTTGGCCTGCACCACATCATTGAGCAGGATCTTGATGTTGACCTCGTGGTCGGAGGTGTCCACGCCGGCGGAGTTGTCGATGAAGTCGGTGTTGAGCAGCACGCCGCTCTGCGCGGCCTCGATGCGGCCAAGCTGGGTCATGCCCAGGTTGCCGCCCTCGCCCACCACCTTGCAGCGCAGCTCGCGACCGTCGACGCGCAGCGCGTTGTTGGCCCGGTCGCCGACATCGGCGTGGCTCTCCGACGATGCCTTGACGTAGGTGCCGATGCCGCCGTTCCACAGCAGGTCGACCGGTGCGCGCAGGATCGCCGACATCAGTTCGTTGGGGCTGAGCGCGGCGGTGTCGCCGTCGATGCCCAGCGCCTCGCGGGCTTCCTTCGACAGCGGGATCGACTTGGCACTGCGCGGCCACACGCCGCCGCCCTTGCTGATCAGCTTGGCGTCGTAGTCCGCCCAGCTCGAACGCGGCAGCGCGAACAGTCGCTGGCGCTCGGCAAACGAGACCGCCGCGTCCGGTGCCGGATCGATGAACACGTGGCGGTGGTCGAACGCGGCCACCAGCCGGATGTGCTGCGAGAGCAGCATGCCGTTGCCGAACACGTCGCCGGACATGTCGCCGACGCCGACCGCGGTGAAGTCCTGGGTCTGCGAGTTGCGGCCCATCGCCCGGAAGTGCCGCTTGACCGATTCCCAGGCGCCGCGCGCGGTAATCCCCATGCCCTTATGGTCGTAGCCGACCGAGCCGCCTGACGCGAACGCATCGTCGAGCCAGAATCCATGCTCGCGGGCGATGCCGTTGGCGATGTCGGAGAACGTCGCGGTGCCCTTGTCGGCGGCGACGACCAGGTACGGATCATCGTCGTCGTGGCGGACCACGTCGCGCGGCGGCACGATCTTGCCGTCGACGATGTTGTCGGTGATGTCGAGCAGGCCGTTGATGAACAGCTTGTAGCAGGCCACGCCCTCGGCGAACAGCGCGTCGCGGTCACCGCCGGCCGGCGGGCGCTTGACGATGAAGCCGCCCTTCGAGCCGACCGGCACGATGACCGTGTTCTTGACCATCTGCGCCTTGACCAGACCCAGCACCTCGGTGCGGAAGTCCTCGCGGCGATCCGACCAGCGCAGACCGCCGCGGGCGACCGGCCCGAAGCGCAGGTGGATACCCTCCACGCGTGGACCGTAGACGAAGATCTCGCGATACGGGCGCGGTTTGGGCAGTTCGGGCACGCGCGCCGAATCGAACTTGAAGGCGATCGTGTCGCACACCGCGCCTTCGCGGGTGCGCTGGTAGTAGCTGGTGCGCAGGGTGGCGTCGATCACGCCCAGGTAGCTGCGCAGGATGCGGTCCTCATCGAGGCTCGCGACGCGGTCGAGCAGCCCCTTGAGCGCGGTGCGCGCCGCGTCGTATTGCGCGTCGCGGTCCTGCGCGCGGGCATCGAGCACCGGCTGCAGCAGCGCCAGCGTGGCCTCGTCGCCCGACAGGGCACCGAGCTGGCTGGACAGCATCTCGATGCCGGCGGCGACCTGCGCCCCGCTCTCGCGGCCGGTGGCCGGATCGAAGCGGGCCTCGAACACTTCCACCAGCAAGCGCGCGAGCAGCGGATAGCGGCCGAGCGTGTCTTCGACGTAGGCCTGCGAGAACGGCACGCCGACCTGCTGCAGGTACTTGCAGTACGCGCGCAGCATCGCCACCTGGCGCCAGTCGAGATCGGCGGCGAGGATCAGCCGGTTGAAGCCGTCGTTCTCGGCATCGCCGCGCCACACGCGGTCGAACGCTTCGGTGAACGCGGCCGCGCGCGCCTCGATGTCGACGTTCGCGGCCAGGGTCTCGACGAAGAAATCCTGGATGTAGAGCGTGGTGCCGTCGACGACCAGACGCGTCGGATTCTCGGCGATGACCCGCAGGCCGAGGTTCTCCATCACCGGCAGCACCTCCGACAGCGGCAGGTGCTGGCCGCTGCGGTAGAGCTTGAAGTGCAGCAGCGCGTCGCCGGCCGGTGACGTGGCCTGGGTGTAGAAGCTCAGCTGCAGCGCGCCGCTCGCCTGGGCAGCAGCGAGCTTCTCGACATCGGTGGCCGCGACGGCCGGCGATGCGAACTCGATGTAGGCGGCCGACAGGCCACGCCCCAGGCGACCGGCCAGGCGCAGACCTTCGCCTTCGCCCTGGCGACGCACGAGCTCGTCGCGCAGGTCGTCGTGCCAGTTGCGCACGATCTTCTGCAGCGCCTGCTCCAGTGCGGCCTGATCGACATCGCCCTGCACGCCCGCGCGCGGGCGCACGATCAGGTGCAACTGCGCCAACGGCGACTCGCCCAGCACCACGTGCGCATCGACGTGGTCGGCCTGCATCGTCTCGCGCAGCATGTCCTCCACCCGGTGACGCACGTCGGTGTTGAAGCGGTCGCGCGGAATGTAGACCAGCACCGAGTAGAAGCGGCCGTAACGGTCGCGGCGCAGGAACAACCGGCTGCGCACGCGCTCCTGCAGCCCGAGGATGCCGGTGCCCAGACGGAACAACTCATCGGGCGTGGACTGGAACAGCTCGTCGCGCGGCAGGGTCTCGAGCAGGTGCTTGAGGGTCTTGCCGCTGTGGCCGGTCGGCTTGAGGCCGGACTCGCTCATCACGTGCTCGAACCGCTCGCGCACCAGCGGGATGTCCCACGGCCGGCGGGTGTAGGCGCTGGAGGTGTACAGGCCCAGGAAGCGCTGCTCGCCGATCACCTGGCCCTTGGCGTCGTAGCGCAGCACGCCGATGTAGTCCATGTAGCCGGGACGATGCACGGTGGAACGGGCGCTGGTCTTGGTGAGGATCAGCGCGTCGACCTCGCCCGCACGTCGCAGCGCATCGGCGCCGAGCTCACTGAGCGGGCGCGACTTGACCGTGGCCGGCGTGCGCAGCAGGCCCAGGCCGCTGTCGGCGACCGGCTCAAGGACGCCGTCGGCGCCCTTGCGGCGCACCTTGTACTCGCGGTAGCCAAAGAACGTGAAGTGGTCGCTGGCGGCCCAGCGCAGGAACTCCTGCGCCTCGCGTCGGCTGGCGTCGGCGACCGGCATCGGCCGGGCGACGAGATCGGCGGCGACCTCCTGCATCTTCTCGCGCATCGGGCCCCAGTCGGCCACGATCGCACGCACATCGTCGAGCACGCGGCGCACGACCTGTTCGATCTGCGCGCTCGCTTCGGGCGTCTGCCGATCGATCTCCAGGTGCATCACCGACTCGGCATCGCCCTCGCCCACGCCGGTCAAACGGCCGCTGCGGTCGCGCGCGATGTGCAGGACCGGGTGTCCCAGCACGTGCACGCCGATGCTGCGCTCGGCCAGCGCCATGGTCACCGAGTCGACCAGAAACGGCATGTCGTCGTTGACGATCTGCAGCACGGTGTGCGGCGATTCCCAGCCGTGGCTGTCCTGGGCCGGATTGAACAACCGCACGTTGGCGGTGCCCGGCTTGCGGCGCGCGGCGAACTCGAACAGGTCGGCGGCCAGGGCCGCCCAGCCCTCGGCGCTGTGCAGCGGAATCTCGTCCTCGGTCATGCGCCGGTAGAAGCCTTGCGCGAACGCATCGGCGCCGCGGCCCGCGGCCTTGCCCGTGCGCCGCCGCACCGCCTCGAAGATCGGGTCCAGCAAGCTGGCGCCGGCGGGCCGGGACGGCGCCGGCATGACGCTGGCGTCGCTGCCCTGCGGCTTGGCGCGCTTGCGCGGTGCCGGGGCCGGGGCCGCGGTGGCCTTGTGTTTGGAAGAAGGAGTACCGGTCTTGCGGGATGTGCTCATGACGACGATAGGTCCGATGCAATGAGGCCCGCGTTCTCACGCGGGCCGACAGGGAAAAGGAAAACGACGGGTGGCGAGCTGCACGCAGTGCGGCTGGCGGCCGGATCGGGGACGACAGAAGCGGCCGCGCAGCCCTCAGGGCGGCGCGGACCGGTGGAACGAACGACGGGAACAGGGCGAAGGATCACGAAGCGCTCAGCGCAGGCCGGTCTCGTTGCGGGCGATGACCAGCCGCTGGATCTCCGAGGTGCCCTCGTAGATCTCGGTGATCTTGGCGTCGCGGAAATACCGCTCGATCGGCATTTCCTTCGAATAGCCCATGCCGCCGTGGATCTGCAGCGCCTGATGCGTGATCCACATCGCGGTCTCGGACGCGGTGAGCTTGGCGATGGCCGCCTCGTTGCCGAAGCGCTGGCCCTGGCCTTTCGTCCAGGCCGCACGCAAGGTCAGCAGCAGCGCCGCATCGAGCCGGCACTTCATGTCGGCGATCTTGGCCTGGGTCATCTGGAACGCGCCGATCGGCTGGCCGAAGGCCTTGCGCTCCTTGACGTAGGCGATCGTCGCCTCGTACGCAGCGCGGGCGATGCCGATCGCCTGCGAGGCGATGCCGATGCGCCCGGCATCGAGCACGCCCATCGCGATCTTGAAGCCCTGCCCCTCCTCGCCCAGCACCTCGTCGGGCTGGACGACATAGTCCTGGAACTCGATCTCGCAGGTCGCCGATGCGCGGATGCCGAGCTTGGGCTCGGTCTTGCCGCGATGGAAGCCCGCGCGCTCGCCGTCGACCAGGAACGCGGTGACGCCGCGCGCGCCCTTGTCGGGCTCGGTCATCGCGAACAACACGAAATACTTGGCGACCGGGCCGGAGGTGATCCAGCTCTTCTTGCCGTTGACGACAAAGCTGCCGTCGGCCTGCTTCACCGCGCGGCATCGCATCGCGGTCGCATCCGAGCCCGACTGCGGCTCGGTCAGCGCGAACGCGCCGATCTCGCGCCCTTCAGCAATCGCCGAGACGTAGGTGCGCTTCTGATCCTCGGTGCCGTGGGTCAGGACGCCGTTGCAGAACAACGAATTGTTGACCGACATGATCGTCGAGTGCGCGGCATCGCCCGCGGCGATCTCGATCATCGCCAGCACGTAGGCGATCGGGTCCATGCCCGCGCCACCGTACTCGACCGGCACTTCGATGCCCATCAGGCCGTTTTCGCCGAGCAGCCGGATGTTCTCCAGCGGAAACTCGCCCGTGCGGTCGAAGTGCTCGGCACTGGGCGCGATCTTCTCTCTTGCGATCCGGCGCGCGATGTCCTGGATCATCAACTGCTCTTCGTTGAAACCGAACTCCACGGCCGCTCCGCTTCTGCACCAAGGTCAGCGGACAATTGTAGCGACGAACGCATGCCGACTGTGGGACCGGACGTTGCGCACTGCAGCATGAACCCACCGGGAATCCGCCGGGGCCGACGGCATCGCCACCGCCGCCACTGATGTCGGGACGCCTCGTCTGAGGGCCTGCAATGAATGCGGCGCGTTGCTTGTGCCGGAACGCTGCGTTTGGCAAGGTACGGCGATTCGCGGGGCGCATCGGGAAAAGGGGTATCGGCAGGGAGCCGCCCATTCGTGTGCCCGACCGACCGTCCAACCCGGGGAACCCGATGCTCAAGAACCTGCTGATCACCAAGCCCATCCAGGCCCAACCACATGTCGACGCCGGGGAGCCGGTCGAAGGCAGCCTGTCGGGCGAGGCCAGCTTCAAGCGCACGCTCACCGCCAAACACCTGGTGATGCTGGGGCTGGGTGCGGTGATCGGCGCGGGCATCTTCGTGATCACCGGCACCGCGGCCGCCAACCATGCCGGGCCGGCGATCATGCTCAGCTTCGTCATCGCCGCCTTCGCCTGCGCGATGGCGGGCCTGTGCTACGCCGAGTTCGCGGCCATGATCCCCGCCTCGGGCAGTGCCTACAGCTACACCTACGCCACCCTCGGCGAGGCGCTGGCCTGGTTCGTCGGCTGGAGTCTGGTGCTCGAGTATCTGTTCGCTGCCTCGACGGTCGCGGTCGGCTGGTCGGGCTACACGGTCAGTTTCCTGGAATCGTTCGGACTGCATCTGCCCGCGGCATTGACCCAGGCGCCGATCAACTTCTGTACCCATGAAGCGGCGCAGGCCGGCGCCTGCGAGTTCGGCCGGTTCGTGCTGACCGGCGCGCTGTTCAACCTGCCGGCGCTGCTGATCGTCGGCGCGGTGGGCACGCTGTGCTACGTCGGCATCACCCAGTCGGCGACCGCCAACGCGATCATCGTTTCGATCAAGGTCGTGGTGATCCTGTTGCTGCTGGCCTTCGGCGCCCAGTACGTGAATGTCGACAACTGGCTGCCGTTCATTCCCGAGAACCAGGGTGGCGACCGCTTCGGCTGGGAGGGCGTGCTGCGCGGCGCCTCGATCGTGTTCTTCGCCTACATCGGCTTCGACGCGGTCTCGACCGCCGCCCAGGAAGTCAAGAACCCGCAGCGCGACATGCCGATCGGCATCCTCGGCTCGCTGGTGCTGTGCACGCTGATCTACATCGCGGTCTCGGCGGTGCTGACCGGCATGGTGCCCTACACCGCACTCGGCACCGCCAAGCCGGTCGCGACCGCGCTGGAGGCCTATCCCAGCCTTGCCTGGCTCAAGGTCCTGGTGGAAGTCGGTGCGATCGCCGGCCTGACCACGGTGATCCTGGTGATGCTGATGGGCCAGCCGCGGATCTTCTTCTCGATGGCCCAGGACGGGCTGCTGCCGCGCTTCTTCGGCGCGGTGCACAAGCGCTTCCGCACCCCGCACAAGGGCACGGTACTGGTTGCCGCGGTCGCCGCGATCATGGCCGCGTTGCTGCCGATCCAGTTGCTCGGCGATGTGGTGTCGATGGGCACGCTGGTTGCGTTCGCGACCGTGTGCCTGGGCGTGATGGTGCTGCGGCGCACGCAGCCGGGGCTGCACCGCCCGTTCCGCACGCCCGCGGTCTACGTCGTCGGCACCCTGGGCGTGCTGGCGTGCCTGGGGCTGGTGGCGATCATGCCGATGCTCAACTGGATGGTGCTGCTGGGCTGGACGGTGATCGGCTTCACGATCTACTTCGCCTACGGCTACCGGCACAGCAAGCTGCGCAACGCCCGCTGAGTGCCCTCCACGGCCCGCATCGCGCGGGCCGTGTCGTTTCCGACCCGGCGCCGCGCGCCACTGCGAGATTCCGCGATGTCCATTGCTCCCACGGCCAGGAAGATCGGACCGGTGCTGGCGACGTTCATGGTCGCCAACAACATGATCGGCTCGGGCTTCTTCCTGCTGCCGGCCACACTGGCGCGCTCGGGCGCGGTGACCGCGCTGTCGTGGCTGCTCGGCACGCTGCTGGCGGTCGCGCTTGGCGGCGCATTCGCACGCCTGGCCCGCCAGTACCCGAACCTCGAATCGCCCGACGACTACATCCGCCCGACGCTGGGCCGCGACATGGGCTTTCTGGCCTCCACGCTGTACTGGCTGTCATCGTGGATCGGCAACAACGCGATCGCGGTGGCTGCGTTCGGCTATCTGATCATCCTGCTGCCGATCGAGGCGACGCCCGTCGCGCAGGTCGTCGGCCAGGTCGTGCTGATCTGGTCGATGTTCGCGCTGAACCTGTTCGGGCCGCGCACCATCGCCCGGTTCCAGTCGTTCTGCGTGGTGTTCGGCCTGCTGCCGGTCGCCGCGATCTTGATCGCCGGCTGGGCGCACTTCGATCCCGACCTGTACCTGGCCGGCTGGAACGTCAGCGGGCAATCGGACGCAGCGGTCGCGATCGGCTCGCTGTCGGTGGTGTTCTGGGCGTTCATCGGCCTGGAGACCGGAGCGATGGTCGCCGGCGTGGTCCGTGACCCGGACCGCAATGTGCCGATCGCCACGCTCGGCGGCATCCTGCTGGCCGGTATCGTCTATCTGGTGTCCTCGGTGCTGATGATGGGCATCGTACCGGTCGCCGAACTCGCGCAGTCGAGCGCACCGTTCGCGCTGGTCGCCGGACAGATGTTCGGCGCCTGGGCGATCCCCGTGATCGCCGCGGCGGCCGCGCTCAAGGCCACCGGCACGCTCGGCGGCTGGATGCTGGTGACCGGCGAGTCGGGCGCGCGCGCCGCCCAGCGCGGTTTCCTGCCGGCGATCTTTGGCCGGCTGCTGCGCAACGGCGCGGCCGGCACCGGCCTGCTGATCGTGGTGATCTCGATGACCGCGATCGCGCTGACCACCTTCTCCGACTCGGTGGCGGGCCAGTTCGAGACGATCATCAACATGGCGGTGACGCTGGTGGTGATGGCCTATGCCGCCGCGGGTCTGAGCCTGCTGCTCGGCAACCGCACGCATGCCTCGGGCACGCGCGAGCGCCTGCTCGGCATGGGCGCCCTGCTCGCCTGCGGCCTGCTGGTCTGGTCGACGCCGATCGAGACGCTGATGGGCGCGGCGATCATCGCGCTGCTGGCCTGGGCCGGCTATCGCGGGTTCAGTCGCCGCGCACGGCCGGATGCCGCACCGTGACCACGCCCCAGAAGGACGACTACTGGTTTCCGGCCAAGTCCTTCGGCTGGGGCTGGGGGGCGCCGCGGTGCTGGCAGGGCTGGGCGGTGCTGGCGGTCTATGCGATCAGCGTCGTCGTCGTGCTGCTGCGGTTTCCGCCGCAGCGCGACCCGGCGGCCTTCTTCGGCTGCCTGTCGCTGGCCACCGGGCTGCTGATCGCAACCTGTGCGCTGAAGGGCGAACCACCGCGCTGGCGCTGGCATCGTTGATCGGTGCGCACGCGCGGTAGACTCTGCGCCATGCCCGATCCGACACCCCCCTTCGATGCCCACCGCCTGCGCGAGCTTGCCGGCGAGTTGATCGTCAACGTCCGCGAACTCGCTCAGGCCGGCTGGACACCGGCGACCAGCAGCAACTTCTCGCAACGCCTCGACGACCGCCACGCGGCGATCACCGTGTCGGGCCGCGACAAGGGCCGGCTGCAGGAAGACGACATCATGGTCGTCGATTTCGATGGCCAGGCCGTGGGCAGCACCCATCGGCCGTCGGCCGAGACGCTGTTGCACACCCAGCTCTATCGCCGGTTCCCCGAGATCGGCTGCATCCTGCACACGCATTCGCCCAACCAGACCATCGCCTCGCGGCTGTACGCCGGCGCCGGTCACGTGCGCCTCGAAGGCTACGAACTGCTCAAGGCCTTCGCCGGCAACGCCACCCACGAGACCGCGATCGACGTGCCGGTGCTGCCCAACAGCCAGCACATGCCCACGCTCGCCGCGCAGGTCGAGTGCCTGCTCGATGCCGGCCCGATGTGGGGCTACCTGATCGACGGCCACGGCCTGTATGCCTGGGGACGCGACATGGCCGAGGCGCGCCGGCATCTGGAAGCCTTCGATTTCCTGCTGCATTGCGAACTGGCGCTGCATCGTCTGCGCGGTCGCTGACGTCCCGATCCACGCGCGCGTGGAACGCCTGCGTTCCGCGCCGGTCAACGCCGGCGCCGAGGGCAGCTGCTAGTCTGGCGCGCTCACCCTCTCGCCCGAGCCAGACCGCCATGAGCCGCCTTCGCATCTTCGCCGACAACGCCCCCGACACGCCGCTGTTCGACAGCCGCGACGGCGAGGAGATCGCCCGCGAGCTCGGCAGGCTCGGCGCGACCTTCGAGCGCTGGGAAGCCGCGCAACCGGTCGCTGCCGGCGCCTCGTCCGAGCAGGTCATGGCCGCCTACAAGGCCGACATCGACCGCATCAGCGCCGAGCGCGGCTTCACGACGGTCGATGTCATCAGCATCGCGCCGGACAACCCCAATCGCGACGAGCTGCGCAAGAAGTTCCTCGACGAACACCTGCACAAGGAAGACGAGGTTCGCTTCTTCGTCGACGGCTCGGGGCTGTTCACGCTGCATGTCGAGGACAAGGTCTACGAGATCGAGTGCGTCAAGGGCGACCTGATCGGCGTGCCGCATGGCGTGACCCACTGGTTCGACATGGGCCCGGAGCCGCGCTTTGTGGCGATCCGGTTCTTCCAGCAGCCCGATGGTTGGATCGGCCACTTCACCGGCTCGGACATCGCCCAGCAGTTCCCGCGCTACGAGCCGGGCGCGCGCGACTGACCCGCTCCTCAACACGCGCGCCAGGACCGATAAATCGCATGATCCTCACCGACATCGAAGGCACCACCAGCAGCATCTCGTTCGTCAAAGACGTCCTCTTCCCCTATGCCCGCCGCGCCCTGCCCGGTTTCGTCGCCGCACATGGTCAAGATCCCGAAGTCCGTCGCTGGCTGGATGCGGTGGCGATCGAGCACGGCGCGATGTGCGACGACGCGATGATCGTCGAGACACTGCAGGGCTGGATCGACGAGGACCGCAAGCACACCGCACTCAAGGCCTTGCAAGGCAAGATCTGGGAAGCCGGCTACCGCGAGGCCGACTTCACCGCGCACATCTACCCCGACGCGGCGCAGGCCCTGCGCCGCTGGCATGCGGCCGGCGAACGCCTGGCGGTGTACTCGTCGGGCTCGGTCCCGGCGCAGAAGCTGTTCTTCGGCCACAGCGATGCCGGCGACCTGACGGGTCTGATCTCGGCCTGGTTCGACACCGAGGTCGGCGGCAAGCGCGAAGCGGCAAGCTATGCGCGCATTGCCGAGGCCTTGCACGAGTCACCGGCGGCGATCGTGTTCCTGTCGGATGTCGTGGCCGAACTCGACGCCGCCCGCGAGGCCGGCCTGCGCACGGTGCTGGTCGACCGCCTCGACGACTATCCCGAACCGCGCGATGCGACCGCCGCAAACGGCCACCGCCGCGTGACCTCGTTCGACGCGGTCGATCCTGCCGCCTGATCACGCGCGTCCTGTCGGCGTGCTGTGTAACGCACAGACACGATGATGACGAGACCGCGCAGATCGTTGCCGAACGCGATCGCCCGGTGCGGGCGATCGCGGCCAGCGCGTCAGACCGAGGCCATGTCGCACGCACTGCGCCTGCTGTAACGCGAGCAATTCTCATTCCGTCATGCCCTGTGCGCGCTCGCTAGAATCGAGGCGCGCCGCAAGCCCGCCCGCGCCAGCCAGCCGCGCACGACCCGCCCGCCAGCCTTCGCTCGCCAGCCGGTCATCTTTCAAGAGCCCGCGCCTGCGCGGGTTTTTGCGTTTCATCGATCGCGCAATGCGCGTTGCGTGCTGCGCTCGCGGCATCTTCCGAGCTCGGACAGACCGCCCCCGATCCCCGCACCGTCGCAGCGTGCGCAGGCGACGGCGCGCTTGCGTGCAGGCGTTGCCGAAAGCTCGCCGCGAGCGTCCGCCCCCACCCCAGCCCTCCCCCGCATGCGGGGGAGGAAGCAAGGCAATGCACCCGTTGCATTCCGGCCTCCCGCATGCGGGGGGAGAGAGCACAGCCGTTCTCATTCGACCGTGGATACGACGCGAGCGCACACCGCACACGGCAGCCGTGTGTTCCCTCCCCCGCATGCTGGGGAGGGAGCAAAGCCGTTCTCATTCGACCGGGATACGACGCGAGCGCACACCGCGCACGGCAGCCGTGCGTTCCCTCCCCCGCTTGCGGGGGAGGTCGACGCGCAACGCGCGGCGGGTGGGGGCGTCTTCAAGCACCGGGTCCGCATTGCGCTGGTCATGCAAGCACCGGCGACCAGCATCGCGCGTACATCGGCCGCACCGACGCGATCACGTCGGCAAGACGCGATCTCGCGCGGCGTCAGTGCCCGCTGTGGCCCTCGGCCGCGGCATCGCCGGCCAGGGGGCGGACGTCGAACTGGACCTGCTGTGCAGGCGCATGTTCGAAGTGCAGCGTCGCCTCGACCGTGGCGCCCGCGCGCAATGGCTCGACCGGGTCGATGAACATCAGGTGGTAGCCACCGGGGCGCAATTCGACATCCGTGCCAGCGGCCAGCGGGACGCCGTCGGGCAGTTCGCGCATGCGCATCATGCCGCCGTCATGGCGCATCTCGTGGATCTCCACCGCAGCGGCTGCGGCGCTGTCCACCGACACCAGCCGATCGTCGGCGGCGCTGCGCAGGGTCAGATAGCCACCGGCTACCGCCGCATTGGGCGGGGTCTCGCGGATCCAGGGGTCGGACACCGCGACCTGGGCGGCATCGGTCGCGGCCGCCGGCGCGGCGGCATCGGGCGACGAAGGCTGGCAGGCGGCCAGGGTCAGGGCGGTCAGGCCGACGGCAAGAAGACCGAAACGGGGATGGCGCATCCGAGTACTCCGCTGCGACGCCTGCGGCGCCTGGCCGGCCATTATCGCCGGCTGCGGGCGTGGCGCCTGCGACCGGGTGTCGCAGCCTCGCGCACCGCATGCCGGTATCCTTGTGCGCATGCACGATTCCGCACGCGACGTCCTGACCCCGAGCCAGCTCAACACCCTCGCCCGCGGGTTGCTGGAGGACAGCTTCCCCCAGGTCATGGTCGAGGGCGAGTTGTGCAACGTCTCACGCCCGGCGTCGGGCCATATGTACTTCACACTCAAGGACGCGCGCGCCCAAGTGCGCTGCGCGCTGTTCCGGCAGAAGAGCCAATGGCTGCGCTTCGTGCCGCGCGACGGCATGCTGGTGCGTGCGCGCGGCCGGGTGACGCTGTACGAGGCGCGCGGCGACTACCAGTTGATCCTCGACGCGCTCGAAGAAGCCGGCGAAGGCGCGTTGCGGCGGGCGTTCGATGCGCTCAAGGCCCGCCTGCAGGCCGAAGGCCTGTTCGAGGCCGAGCGCAAGCGCCCGATGCCGGCGTTTCCGCGGCGGCTGGGCGTGATCACCTCGCCGTCGGGCGCGGCGGTGCGCGACGTGCTCAGCGTGCTGGCGCGCCGGTTTCCGCTGCTCGACGTCGAGGTGCTGCCGACGCTGGTCCAGGGCGTCGATGCGCCGGCGCAGTTGCTGCGCACGCTGCAGCGCGCTGGAGACAGTGGCCGCTACGACGTGCTGCTGCTGACCCGCGGCGGCGGTTCGCTCGAGGACCTGTGGGCATTCAACGACGAGGCACTGGCGCGCGCAGTGGCGGCCTCGCCGGTGCCGGTGGTCTCGGCCGTGGGCCACGAGACCGACTTCAGCCTGACCGACTTCGCCGCCGACCTGCGCGCGCCGACCCCGTCGGCCGCGGCCGAGTTGCTGACGCCCGACCGCAGCGACTTGCTCGGACGGGTGCGCCAGCTGCAGCGCCAGGTCGATGCCGTGCAACTGCGCACGCTGCAGGCCTGCGCCCAACGGCTCGATCGCGCGGCGCTGCGTCTGCAGGCCACCCGCCCCCAGGCGCGGCTCGAGGCCTTGCGTCAGCGGCAGGAAGCGGCGCTGCGCCGGCTGCAGGCCGCCCAGCGGCAGCAGTTGCAGCAGCGTCAGGCGCGGCTCCAGCATGCCGGCGCGGTGCTGCGTGCCGCCTCGCCGCAGCGCCGGCTCGCCCAATTGCACCAGCGCCTGGATGCGCTGCAGGCGCGGCCCCAGGCCGCGGTGGCGCGACGGCTGCAGCGCGACGCGCTGCATCTGCGCGGGCTGGTGCGCTCGCTCGAGGCGGTGAGCCCGCTGGCCACGATCGCCCGCGGCTACAGCATCCTGCAGCGCGACGACGGCCGCATCGTGCGCAGCACCGCCGACGCCGCGCCCGGCGATCGGCTCGATGCACGCGTCGGCGATGGCATGCTGCGGGTCGAGGTGCAGTAGCACGGCCCTGCCCTCGCCCGGCGATCACGCCGCGGCTGGCACGATGACCGGTGATCTGTCGCTGGAGCATACGGACCGATGACCAAGGCCTCCGACCTGTTCGTCTCGGCGCTGGAAGCCGAAGGCGTGACTCATGTCTTCGGCATTCCGGGCGAGGAGAACCTCGACCTGCTCGAATCGCTGCGCGCCTCGTCCATCGAGCTGGTGCTCACCCGCCACGAGCAGGCCGCGGGCTTCATGGCCGCCACCTGGGGGCGGCTGACCGGGCAGGCCGGCGTCTGCCTGTCGACGCTGGGCCCCGGCGCGACCAACCTCGTCACGCCGGCCGCCTATGCCCAGTTGGGCGCGATGCCGATGTTGATGATCACCGGCCAGAAGCCGATCCGAACCAGCAAGCAGGGGCATTTCCAGATCGTCGACGTGGTCGACATGATGCGGCCACTGACCAAGTCGACCCATCAACTGGTCTCCGCCGACGCCATACCCGCGCGCGTGCGCGACGCGTTCCAGCGTGCGATCGAGGAACGTCCCGGCGCCACCCATCTCGAACTGCCGCAGGACATCGCCGGCGACGACACCGATGCGTGCCTGTTGCCCGCCCCCTATACGCGCCGTCCGCTGGCCGAGCACAAGGCAATCGCGCATGCCGCGCAGGCGATTCGCAATGCCCGACATCCGCTGCTGATGATCGGCGCCGGCGCCAACCGCAAGACCACCGCCAAGATGCTGCGGTCCTTCGTCGACCGGCTCGGCATCCCGTTCTTCAGCACCCAGATGGGCAAGGGCGTGCTGGACGAGACGCATCCGCTGTGGCTCGGCACGGCCGCGCTGTCGGATCACGATTTCGTGCACCGCGCGATCGATGCTGCCGACTGCATCGTCAACATCGGCCACGATGTCATCGAGAAACCGCCGTTCTTCATGCACCGCGGCCGGCGCACGGTGATTCACGTCAACTATGCAAGCGCCGTGGTCGATCAGGTGTACTTCCCGCAGATCGAGGTCATCGGCGACATCGCCAATACCGTCTGGCAGCTCGCCGAGGCACTGGATGCGCCGCAGTCGCACTGGGACTTCACGTTCTTCGATCGCGTGCGGACCGCGCTGTGCCGGAACATCGCCGAACTCGCCGCCGACGATCGTTTCCCCCTGCACGTGCCGCACTTGGTCAAGACGCTGCGTGATGCGATCGAGCCGCGCGACATCGTCTGCCTCGACAACGGCCTGTACAAGCTGTGGTTTGCGCGCAACGACCGTTGCCGCGCGCCCAACACCCTGCTGCTGGACAACGCACTGGCGACCATGGGTGCCGGCCTGCCGTCCGCGATCGCAGCCAGGCTGGTGCACGGCGACCGGAAGATCGTCGCAGTCTGCGGCGACGGCGGCTTCATGATGAACTCGCAGGAGCTCGAGACCGCGGTGCGCCTGGCACTCGACCTGGTGGTCATCGTGCTGCGCGACGATGCCTACGGCATGATCAAGTGGAAGCAGCAGCACGAGGACTATCCGGTGTACGGCATGGACTACGGCAATCCCGACTTCGTGCATTACGCCCGGAGCTACGGCGCGCGCGGCCACCGCCCCGACAGTGCCGCCGCCTTCGCGCATGCCCTGCGCACCGCGCTGAACACGCCGGGCGTGGATCTGATCGATCTGGCGATCGACTATCGCGACGACGACGCCCTGCTCAACACCGAGATTCCCGCGCGCAGCGCCGCGATCGACTGATCGGCGCCGCGTCCTTCCGCCTTCGACTCCGGAGCGCCCAATGGCCAAGCACAAGACCGCCCCCAAGAGCGACGGGCTCGCCCGCCGCTATCCCTACTACCTCGCTAATGTCGCGGTCGCCGCCAACACCGATCTCGAGGTCCGCGACAAGTACAGCGGTGCCGTCGCCACGCGCGTGGCGATGGGCGATGCCACCGCGATCCGCAAAGCAATCGTCGCCGCGCACAAGGCCCGCGAGGCGATGGCCGCCTTTGCGCCCGATCAGCGCCGCGATGTGCTCGAACACTGCGTGCGCCGGTTCGAGGAGCGCGCCGAGGAACTTGCGCTGGCGCTGTGCATCGAGGCCGGCAAGCCGATCAAGGACGCACGCGGCGAAGTGACGCGCCTGATCGACACCTTCCGCATCGCCGCCGGCGAGGCGACCCGGCTCGACGGCGAGGTCGTCGAGCTGCAGATCTCGCCGCGCACCCGCGGCTATCGCGGCATGGTCAAGCGCGTGCCGGTGGGCGTGTGCAGCTTCATCACGCCGTTCAACTTCCCGTTGAACCTGGTCGCGCACAAGGTCGCGCCGGCGATCGCCGCCGGCTGCCCGTTCGTGCTCAAGCCCGCAGCCAAGACCCCGGTCGGCGCGCTGATCATCGGCGAGATCCTGGCCGAGACCGACCTGCCCAAGGGCGCGTTCTCGGTGATCCCCTGCAGCAACGAGGACGCCGCCGCGCTGACCGAGGATGCGCGCATCGCGCTGCTGAGCTTCACCGGCGGCCTGGTGGGCTGGGACCTCAAGGCGCGCGCGGGCAAGAAAAAGGTCGTGCTGGAGCTGGGCGGCAACGCCGCCTGCATCGTCGACGAAGACCCGGGCGCGAGCCTGGACCACGTGGTCGAGCGGCTGGTGTTCGGCGCCTACTACCAGTCCGGGCAGAGCTGCATCGGTGTCCAGCGCATCTATGCGCACCGCGCGATCCACGACGCGCTGCGGCGCAAACTCAAGAAGGCCGTCGGCGCACTGCGCATGGGCGACCCGCGCGACGAGGCCACGTTCATTGGCCCGGTGATCGACGCCGACGCGGCCGACCGCATCCAATCGTGGATCGAGGCCGCGCGCAAGGGCGGCGCCAAGGTCATCGCCGGCGGCAAGCGAGAGGGCAATCTGATCCCGGCCACGCTGCTGGAAAAAGTGCCGCGCGATGCCGACCTGCAGCGCAAGGAAGTGTTTGGCCCGGTCGCCTTGCTCGAACCAGTGGACAGTTTCGACGAGGCGATCGCCCGCGTGAACGACAGCGATTTCGGCCTGCAGGCCGGTGTGTTCACCGGCAACCTCGCCCACGCGATGCGCGCCTGGGACCGGATCGAGGCCGGCGGCGTGATCGTTGGGGATGTGCCGAGCTTCCGGGTCGACAACATGCCCTATGGCGGCATCAAGGACTCGGGCATCGGCCGCGAAGGCGTGCGCTATGCGATCCGCGACATGTGCGAGGACCGGCTGCTGGTGATCCGCGACCCGGTGTGAGTCAGCCGTCGCCGCGCCGCCCTTGCTGGACGCTGGCGGCGCACGACATATCGGTAAGCGGGCGCGCCGGCGCTAGCGGCCCCGCGCCATCAGCACGCGCTCGACATCGCGCAGCGACAGTCCGCGCGCGCGCAGCAGCACCAGCAGGTGGTACAGCAGGTCGGCGCTCTCGCCCAGCAGCTCGTCGTCCCCTTGCGCGACCGCCGCGAGCGCAGTCTCCACGCCCTCCTCGCCCACCTTCTGCGCGATCCGGCGGATGCCGCCGTCGAACAGCCGCGTGGTGTAGCTGCCGTCCGGCCGCTCGCGGGCGCGCTGCGCGACCAGCGCATCCAAGTCGGCCAGCACGCCGCCCGGGGCGGACGGGAAGCAGCTGGGCCGCTGCAGATGGCAGGTCGGCCCCCGCGGCCGGGCCAGCACCAGCAGCGTGTCGGCATCGCAATCGGCGTCGATGGCCACCAGCTCGAGCACGTGGCCCGACTGCTCGCCCTTGGTCCATAGCCGTCCCTTGCTGCGGCTGAAGAACGTGACCTTGCCCAGCCGGCGCGTGGCATCGAGCGCATCGCGGTCCATATAGCCGAGCATCAGCACGCGCAACGTGTCGGCGTCCTGGACGATCGCCGGCAACAGGCCATCGCCCTTGTGCCAATCCAGGGTTGCCGGATCGAAAGGCAGATCGGTCATCGCATCGTCCTGTGGCGCAGGGGGATGGGCGGACTGCGCGCCCTGGTCGCGGCGGTCAGACATCGCGCACCGCCACGCCGGCCGCGCGCAGCTCACGCTTGAGTTCGGGAATCGCGATGCGGCCACTGTGGAACACACTGGCAGCCAGCGCGCCGTCGACGTCGGCCTGACGAAACGCATCCACGAAGTGGGTGGTCTCCCCCGCTCCGCCTGAGGCAATCAGCGGCACTTCGCACAGCGCGCGCGCCTGCCGCAGCTGCGCGATGTCGTAGCCGCGGCGCACACCGTCGTTGTCCATGCAGTTGAGCACGATCTCGCCGGCGCCCAGCCGTTGCGCTTCGACGATCCAGTCCAGCGTGCGTACCGCCAGCGCATGGGTGCGGTCCGGATCGCCAGTGTGGCTACGCACCCGCCATTGCCCATCGGCCTCGCGAATCGAATCGATGCCCACGACCACGCATTGCACGCCGAACGCGTCCGCCAGTTCGGCGATCAGTGCCGGGCGCTCGAGCGCCGGGGTGTTGATCGAGATCTTGTCGGCGCCGGCATGCAGCACCGCACGCGCGGTGGCGACATCGCGGATGCCGCCGGCGACGCAGAATGGGATATCGATCAGCCGCGACACCCGCTCGACCCAGCCACGATCGACCGAACGTCCCTGGGGACTGGCAGAAATATCGTAGAACACCAGCTCGTCGGCGCCGGCATCGCGATAGCGCAGCGCCAGTTCGGCGATGTCGCCCATGTCGACGTGATCGCGGAAGCGCACGCCTTTGACCACGCGGCCCTCGCGCACATCCAGGCATGGAATGATCCGCCGGCTCAGCATGCCAGTGCGTCCTGCAGTGCGAAGCGGCCTTCGAGCAGTGCCCGACCGAGCACGATGCCGGCGCAGCCCTGCGCACGCGCCGCGACGATGTCCTCGAGTGCGCGCACGCCGCCCGACGCCTGCACCTGCAGCGCCGGCGCCAGCACGCGCAGGTGGGTGTACAGCGCGCTGTTGGGCCCCGACAGCATGCCGTCGCGGGCGATGTCGGTGCTCAGCAGGTGACGCAGCCCGACCTGCGCATAGCGCACCGCCAAAGTGTCGAGGGTGGCCTCGGCGGTCTGCGTCCAGCCATGCACCGGCAGACGCCAGACCCCGCTGGCATCCTGCCGCGTGTCGAGCGCCACGGTGATGCGCTCGGCACCGAAGCGCTCGATCCAGCCCACCACCGCATCGGCATCGCGCACCGCGAGCGAACCCACGACCACGCGGGCCGCGCCGGCATCGAGGATCCGCGCGACGTCGTCGGCGCTGCGCACACCACCGCCGGTCTGTACCTGCAGGCGGGTGGTCTGACGGATGCGCGCCAGCAAGGGTGCGAGGGTGAAGCCGCCCGCACGTGCGGCGTCGAGATCGACCAGGTGCAGCCAGGTCGCGCCCGCGTCCGCGTAGGCCTGGATCTGGGCCAGCGGATCGTCGCTGTAGCGCGTCTCGCGCGCGTAGTCGCCCTGCGCCAGCCGGACCACGCGACCGTCGCGGATGTCGATGGCGGGATAGACGGTGAAACCGCTCATGCGCGGACTCCAGCAACGAACGATGGGGACAGGAAGTTGCGCAGCAGCTGCGCGCCGACCGCGGCCGAGCGCTCGGGATGGAACTGCGCACCGGCGACCAGGCCCCGCTGCACGGCAGCGGCGAACGGCTGGCCGTGGTCGCAGGAGAGGATGCAGTCATCGGTCACCGGCGCCGCATAGCTGTGTACGAAGAAGGCCTGCGCATCGTCGTCGATGCCGGTACGCAGCGCGCTGTCGGCCTTGGGCTGCAGCCGGTTCCAGCCCATGTGCGGCACCCGGATTCCGGGCCCGCCGTGCAGCCGGGCGACGGTGCCGGGTAGCAGGCCCAGCCCCTCGACATCGCCTTCTTGCGAGCGCTCGAACAGCAGCTGCATACCCACGCAAATACCCAGCAGCGGCCGCTCCAGCGTGCGCAGGACCTCGACCAGATCGAGCGCGCGCAGCCGCGCCATGACCTGCGCCGCGGTACCGACCCCGGGCAGGATCACGCGGTCGGCGCTGCGGATCGCCTCGGCATCGGTGACCAACGCAGCGGTCACACCCAGGCGCTCGAACGCGTAGCGCACCGAGCCGGTGTTGGCGCCGCCGGCATCGACGATCACCACACGCATCACAACACCCCCTTGGTGCTGGGCAGCGCGTCCCCATCACGGCGCACCGCCTGGCCCAGCGCACGGGCGAAGGCCTTGAAGCAGGCTTCGACCTTGTGGTGGTCGTTGTCGCCCTCGACCTTGAGGTGCAGGTTCAATGCCGCCGCGTCGCAGACCGAGCGGAAGAAGTGTTCGACCAGTTCAGTCGGCAGGTCGCCGACGCGCTCGCGCCGGAACGTGCCGTCGAACACCAGGTACGGCCGGCCGCCGAAGTCGAGCGCGGCACTGGCGAGGGTCTCGTCCATCGGCAGCGTGAACCCGTAGCGGGCGATGCCGCGCTTGTCGCCGAGCGCCGCGCGCAGCGCCTGGCCGAGCGCGATGCCGACATCCTCGACCGTGTGGTGCTCGTCGATCTCCAGGTCGCCCTCGGCCTGCACCGTCAGCGCGATGCCGCCGTGCTTGCCGATCTGGTCGAGCATGTGATCGAAGAACGGCAACCCGGTCGCAACGTGCGCATCACGCACGGCATCGAGGTCCAGCTCGACCCGGATACGCGTTTCGCGGGTGTTGCGCACGATACGCGCCTGGCGCGGCGCATCGCTCAGCGCGTGCGCGATGCCGGGCCAGTCCCAGTCGCCGCCGAACTGCGGCGTGCGCAGCTTGAAACCGCGGATGCCCAGGTTGTCGGCGAACTGCAGATCGGTGTCGCGGTCGCCGACCATCGCCGAGGCGTCGAGATCGATGCCGCGGTCGCGCAGGTAGTGCATCACCAGCCCCAGGCCCGGCTTGCGCGTGGGCGCATTGTCGGCCGGCCAACTGCAGTCGATCAGCACCTCGCGGAACACGATGCCCTGGCTCTCGAAGATCTGCAGCATCAGGTCGTTCGGACCGTCGAAACTGGCGCGCGGATAGGCCTCGGTGCCCAGGCCGTCCTGGTTGCTGACGATGACGAACTCGAAGCCCGCATCACGCAACCGCAGCAGCGCCGGAATCACGCCCGGCACGAAGCGCAGCTTTTCGTAGGCGTCGATCTGGTAGTCGGCCGGCTCCTCGATCAGGGTGCCGTCGCGGTCGACGAACAGAATCTTGGTGCCGCTCATGCTGCCACCTCCAGCGCTTGCAGCGCCTGCACCACACGCGCGTTCTGCGCCGGTGTGCCGACTGTGATGCGCAGCGCGTCGTCGAGGCCGGGCGCGGCGCGCTGGTCGCGCACGACGATGCCGGCGGCCAGCAGCGCCGCGAACGCGCGCGACGCATCGGCGAAGCGCACCAGCAGGAAGTTGCCGGCCGACGGATACACCCGGCGCACGCCCGGCGTCGCGGCCAGCGCGGCGGCCAGGGCATCGCGTTCGGCGACCGTCTGCGCCACGCGCGCGCGGGTCTGCGCGAACGCCGCGTCGGCGAGCCCGGCCAGCGCCAGCTCGGCGCAGGGCGTGGGCACCGGATACGGCGCCTGGCAGCGCCGCAACACCGCGATCAGCGCCGGGTCGCCGATCGCCACGCCGATCCGCGCCGCGGCCAGGCCATGCGCCTTCGATAATGTCCGCAGCACGACCAGATTGGCGTGGGCGTCGAGCCTCGTGGTCGCCGACGGCACGTGGGCGAACTCCACGTAGGCCTCGTCGACGACGACGACCGCGCGTCCGTCGAGCGCAGTGGCCAGCGCCGCGACATCGGCCAGCGGCACCAGGCCGCCGGTCGGGTTCGACGGCGAGCACAAGAACACCAAGCGCACCCCACGCGCGAGCGCGGTCTCGCGCACCGCGTCGACATCGAGCACGAAGCCCTCGGCGCCATCGCGCAACGGCACCTCGACGAACGGCGCGCCCTGCAACCGGGCGCTGACCGCGTACATGCCGAACACCGGCGGCGTGGCGAGCACCGCATCGCGCCCGGGCACGCATAACGCACGCACCAGCAGGTCGATCGCCTCGTCGCTGCCGCGGCCGATCAGCAGCCGCGACGCGTCCACGCCGTACAGCGCGGCGAGTCTTGCCTGCAGCGCCGGCGGTTGCGGTGCCGGATAGCGGCGGCACTGGCCGTCGGCATCGCCGGGATTGGCCCACGGCGCCTCGTTGGCATTGAGCCAGACCTCGCCCTCGATCGCCTGGGTCCGCGCCGAGGCGTAACCTGCGAAGGCGCGCAGGTCGTCGCGCACCAGATCGAGCACCGTGCTCATGCGCCCGCCCTCGCCAGCCGCAACGCGACCGCATTGGCATGCGCGTCCAGGCCCTCGGCACGCGCCAGCGTCACCGCGTCGGGCCCAATCGCACGGATGCCCGCGGCATCGGCACTCTGCACGCTGACCAGGGTCTGGAAGCTCGACACACCAACGCCGCTCCAGGCGCGCGCGGCGCCGCCGGTCGGCAGCACGTGGTTGGTGCCGCTGCAGTAATCGCCCAGCGCTTCGGGCGTCCAGTCGCCGAGGAACACCGAGCCGGCGACCTCGACCCGGTCGAGCCAGTCGCGCGGCGCGCGCAGGGCCAGGATCAGGTGCTCGGGCGCATAGCGGTTGCTGATGTCGAATGCGACGTCCAGCGTCGGCACCCGCAGCAACCGCGAGCGCGCCAGTGCCCGGCGCGCGATGTCGGCGCGCGGCAGCGCTTCCAGTTGGGCCGCCAGCTCGACGCGCACGCGACGCAGCAGCGCCTCGTCGTCGCACAGCAGCAGCACCTGCGAGTCGGGTCCGTGTTCGGCCTGCGACAGCAGGTCGGCGGCAATGAACGCCGCGTCGGCGCCCGCATCGGCGATCACCAGCACCTCCGACGGGCCGGCCGGCATGTCGATTGCGACCGTGCCCGACTGCGCCGCCTGTTGCTTGGCTTCGGTGACGAACGCATTGCCCGGGCCGAACAGCTTGTCGCAGGCCGGCACCGAGGTCGTGCCGAAGGCCATCGCGGCGATCGCCTGCGCGCCGCCGAGCTTGAACACCCGGTGCACGCCGATCAGTCGAGCGGCGACCAGCACTGCCGGATCGGCGCTGCCGTCGGGACGCGGCGGCGTGCACAATACGACCTCGCGGCAGCCGGCCAGGCGCGCCGGCACGCCGAGCATCAACGCGGTCGAGGGCAGCGGCGCGGTGCCCGCCGGCACGTACAGCCCCACCCGCGGAATCGGCCGCACGATCCGCGCGCACTCCACGCCATCGGCGGTCTGGACCGCATAGCCGGCGACCCTGCCCGCAGCATGGAAGCGTTCGATTCGTGCGGCGGCGTTGGCCATCGCCTCGCGCAAGCGCGGCGAGACCTCGGCCTCGGCCGCGGCGAATTCGTCGGCGCCGACCTCGAAATCGTCGAGCGCGACGCGGTCGAAGCGCTCGGTCAACGCGCGCAGTGCGGCGTCGCCGCGTGTCCGCACCTCGTCGAGCACGTCGGCGACAGCCGCCCGCGTCTGCGCCGCGACGGTCTGCGTGGGGCGACGCAGCAGTTCGGCCTGGGCCGCGGCGTCCGTGGCCGCCCAGTCGACGATCGCCGGGATCGCGCCGTCCAGCGAGAAAGCATCGGTTGCGTTCATGCCAGCATCCGCTCCACCGGCAGCACCATCAATCCAGCCGCACCGGCCTGCTTGAGCGCCTCGAGCCGCGGCCAGGTCAGCTCGCCATGGCACAGCACCTGCAACGCGACCGTCTCGCGGCCGTCGACCTGCAGCACCGTGGGCGGTTCGGCGTCGGGCAGCAGCTTGAGCAAGGCATCGACGCCGTCACGGCGCGACTGGAACATCAGCAGACGGCTGTCGCGCAGCCGCATCACGCCATCGAGCCGGCGCAGCAGCAGCGCAGCCAGATCGCCGCGCACATCGGAGAACGGCTCCACCGGGCCGGCCAGCACCGCCTCACTGGTCATCAGCGTGACCGCGGGCTTGAGCTGGTTGGCGGTCAGTGTCGCGCCGCTGGACACCAGGTCGCAGATCACGTCGGCCTGGCCCAGTCGCGGTGCGATCTCGACCGAACCCGACAGCGTGACGATGCTCGCCTGCACGCCCTGCGCGTCGAGCCATTGCTGCAGCAGGCCGGGGTAGCTGGTCGCGATGCGGCTGCCCTGCAACTGCGCCGGCCCCGACCAGTCCTGCGACTCGGGAATCGCGATGTCGAGCCGGCAGCCGCCGAAGCCGAGCGCACGGACCGCCTTGGAGACCTGCGGCAGGCCGCGCAATGCGCGATCGGCCGCGACCTCGTCGAGCACGTTGCGGCCGACGATGCCGTAATCGCAGACACCGTCGGCGAGCAGCCCCGGGATGTCGTCGTCGCGGACCAGCAACAGGTCGACCGGCAGCGTCTCGCCGTAGCAGAACAGCTTGTCGCGGCTCTCGCGCCACGACAGGCCGCATGACGCCAGCAACGCCCGCGCCGGCTCGCTGAGCCGGCCGGATTTCTGGATCGCGATACGCAGGCGGTCGCGCGCGGCGCCGCCGGTGACAGGACTCATGGGGAACCTCAGTGGGAATCGGTGGACGCGGTTCGCGCCACACGGCGCGCGGCGATCGCATAGCCGCCGGCGCCGCGGTCGAGCGTGCGTGCGACGCGGCCGACGGTGGTCACGCTGACGCCGGTGCGCTCGTGGATCTCGCGATACGGCACGCCCTGCTGCAGCAGCGGCACGACCCGCCAACGGTCGACCAGGGCCTCGAGCTCGGCCGGCGTGCACAGGTCGTCGAGGAACCGCGCGACCTCGCCGGCGGTCTTCAACGCCGCAAATGCGCGGGCCAGCGCCTGCAGTGAGGCGCTGGCTTCGTGGTCAGGCAGGGGTTCGGGGCGTTGCTTCACGGACGTCGGCACGTATCAATGTAATAGCGTGCTAGCACATTACGCCTTTCTGACCTGAAGTCAACCGGGACAGCGAGGCCGTACAGCGACGGTGCAAGCGCTCGCCGACGTGCGTGTCGCAGTGGCCCTACAGGCGGTCCGCGCTGTCGTCGACTGGATTGCAGCGTTCCACCGCCCTCGCCAGCCGATCCGCGAAGATCCCGCGTCGGCCTTCCAGATCCGGGGAATCCATGCGCGAACGACTGCAGGCCCTGCTCGATGCCGGGCGCGATGACGCGCTGCTGCGCTTCGGGCTGGGCAACGCCTGCTTGCAGGCAGGCGACCCAGCCGCGGCCGCGACGCACCTGGCCGCCGCCACCCAACACGATCTGGACTACTCGGCCGCGTGGAAACTGCTCGGCAAAGCGTTGCTGACGCTGGGACGCGACGCGGATGCCGAAGCGGCCTGGCGCGCCGGACTCGACGCCGCAGCGCGGCGCGGAGACGTGCAGTCGTCCAAAGAGATGATGGTGTTCCTGCGACGGATCGAGCGCGGACGGCATTCAAAGCCCTGATCGCCCACCCAAAACAAAACCGGGGTCAGAGTGGATTTCTTCGCAGAAATCCACTCTGACCCCGGTTCTTTGAGAGGGGTGTCAGTCGGCGCGCGTGCGTGCCTGCATGCCCAGCCAGGCCAGTGCGACGCCCGAGAACGCGGCCAGTGAGGACATGAACACGCGGGTGGCGAGGAAGTCGGGATCGTGGATCTTCTGCAGCGCGATGCGCGCGTAGACCGGCGACTCGAGCTTGACCACGCCCATGTAGAACAGGTGCCAGGCGTCGATCCCGACCGCGATCGCGAGCGCGCCCAGGCAACCCCAACCGATCGAATGCCCGTGCGCCCAGCGGTAGCGCGCGCCCAGCCAATGGAACAGCAGGTAGCACAGCGCGCCGACCGCCATCGCGATCAGCGCGGCCTCCAGCACCCCGAGCCAGCCGAAATGCAGCGGCAGATTCACGCCGCAGGTCCAGTGGTCGGCACCCGCCAGCGCGGCAGCACCCCCAGCAGCGTGCCGTCGGCGACCAGGCGCACTGCGGCGGCGACCTCCCCATCGAGCGCACGGTCGCGGTCGAGGAACGGGATCGCCTCGCGGATGCGCGCATGCGCCTCGGCGACGATCGCGCCGGGGTGGAACGGCGCGCATGCGGCCAGCTCGCCGCGCAGCGCCTCGACTTCGTCAAGAAAGCCGGCGTGCGTCGCGCGGTCCTGCGCCGGGCCGCCCTGCACCTTCGTCGCCAGCGCCTGGGCATCGGCCCGGCGCGCGAGGTCACGGGCGGCATTGATCATGTCCATCCGCAGGTCCAGCGCCTGCGCCGCGGTGTAGAGCTCGAGCGCGAGTACCTTGCCCAGATCGTCGGCCATCGCCAGCACGTGGCGCGCTTCATTGGTGCCCATCGACACGTGATCTTCGGCGTTGGCGCTGGTCGGCACCGAATACACGCTCGCCGGGTGCGCACGGGTGGCCAGGTCGTTGACCAGCGCCGCTGCGGTGTACTGCACGATCATGAAGCCCGATTCGGTGGCGTCCTCGTTGCCGATCAGGAACGCCGGCAGCCCGTCGTTGGTTGCCGGGTCGACGAGCTTGGCCAAGCGGCGCTCGGAGATCGACGCCAGCACCGGGATCGCCGCCTTGACGTAGCTCATCGCCAGCGCCAGCGGCATGCCGTGGAAGTGGCCGGCCGAGATCACCTGCTGTTCGACGTGCTCGGCTTCGCGACCCGGGAACACCAGCGGGTTGTCGGTGACCGCATTGAGCTCGACGTCGAACACGCGCTTGGCCTGCTCGACCGCATCGCGCACCGCGCCGTGCACCTGGGGAATGCAGCGCAACGAATAGGCGTCCTGCGGCTGGTGCTTCTTGCCGCCGCGGAACGGCCGGAAGCGCGCGTAGAACTTCTCGCGACCATGGCGCTGATCGCTCGGCACCCAGTCCCAGCCGATGTCGAAGCGCAGCGCCTGGGCCTGCGTGGTGTCCCAGCTCGACGGCAGCCACGGTCGGAACTTCGGCACCAGGTGGTAGGCGATGTCGGCCAGCGTCGAGCCGTCGAGCAGCTCGCGCAGGTGCGCGGCGACTTCGACTTGCCCGGGGTGCGGACGCAGCGCATGGACATCGGCGTCGAACGCGCCGAGCCGGCCGGCGAAGGCATCGATGGTCATCGCCGCGGCGAGATCGGCGGTGTCGAGCAGCGCATCGAGCCGGTGCAGCGCCAGCACGCCGGTGGCGAGCATCTGCGCGGTGCCGTTGTTGAGCGCCAGGCCTTCCTTGTACGACAGCGTGACCGGCGCCAGGCCGGCGCGCCGCAGCGCGTCGGCGCCGGGCATGCGCTCGCCTTCGAAGAACGCCTCGCCGCCGCCCAGCAGCACGATCGCCAGGTGCGACAGCGGCGCCAGGTCGCCCGAGGCGCCGACCGAGCCCAGCTCCGGGACCACTGGCACAACGCCGGCGTTGAGCAGGTCGGCCAGCGCCTGCAGCGTCGCCACGCGGATGCCCGAGTGGCCCTTGAGCAGTGTGTTGATGCGGATGCACAGCATCGCGCGCACCACCTCCGGCGCCAACGGCTCGCCGACGCACACCGCATGGGTGACGATGAGGTTGTGCTGCAGTTCCTCGTGCAACGCACGGCCCGAGGGCGTGGCACCCGGCAGGTCGTCACGCAGCGGGCGCGCCCCGAGCAGGCGATCGGCATTGCTGCCAAAGCCGGTGGAGACGCCGTAGATCGGTTCTTCGCGGCGCACCTGTTCGGCGAGGAAATCGGCCGCCTGCGCCACCGCGCGCAGCGCCTGGTCGTCGAGTTCAACCGGCGCGCCGTGCGCGACAATCACCAACTGCGCCCGGGTCAGCGAGCGGCCGTCGAGGCGGATGGATTTCATCAGTGTGCTCCTTTGCAAACGACGGTTGCGCGCAGGCGGGTCGCCTGGCATTCACCGCCAATGAGCGAGCCGAGCCACGTCAGGTCCGCCTCACTGGACTCGATCAGATGCCCACGCGGGCATCGCCGGCTACCGATCGCCTCGACATCTTCGCGCACGCGCCGCGCCTCGGGATCGGGACCGCACCGCACCACCTCGACCGTCCACCGGTCGGCCGCCACCTTGTGCAGGGACACACGCGGATCGGACGTGCACGCCGACAGCGTGATCACGGCCAGCGCGGCGACACGCCGGCCGATCACGGCATCGATCTCGCCTGTTCCCGCTCGACCAGCAATGTGCGCGGCAGGTCGTCGTCGGCGACCTCGAACTGCTCGCCGCGGCGCAGATCCTTGACCGCGACCACCCCACGCGCCGCTTCCTCGTCCCCGCGGATCACCACGAAGCGGATGCCGGCGCGATCGGCGTACTGCATCTGCTTGGCGAGCTTGCGCGGCTCGAGCTGGGTCTCGACGTTGAGTCCGGCGCTACGCAGGCGCTGCGACAGCGCCAGCGCCGACGGCAGGCCGACATCGTCGAACAGCGTCACCAGCACATCGACCGAGCTGTCGGCGGTGTGCACCAGGCCCGCCTCGCGCAACTGCCAAAACAGCCGAGTCAGGCCGATCGAAATGCCCACGCCCGGCAGCTTGGACTTGGTGTAGTGGTTGGCGAGGTTGTCGTAGCGTCCGCCCGAGCAGATCGAACCGATTTGCGGATGCGCGTCGAGCACGGTCTCGTAGACCATGCCGGTGTAGTAATCCAGGCCGCGCGCGATCGACAGATTCAGCGCGTAACGCGACTCTGGCACGCCGAGCGCCCGCAACTGGCCCAGCAGCGCGCGCAGTTCGTCACGCCCTTCCTCGAACAGCGCCGTACCGGCACCGAGCGCATCGAGCTTGGCCAGCGCATCGTCGTGCCCGGTCGAGCGCACGCGCGAGAATGCCAGCAGGCGTTCGGCGACGTCGTCCGACAGGCCGAACGCCTCGCCGGTCAGCGTCGCGCGCACTGCGTCCTCGCCGCGCTTGTCGAGCTTGTCGATTTCGCGCAGCACGGTCATCTGCTGCGCATCGTCGATGCCCTGCCCTTCGAAATAGCCGCGCAGCAGCTTGCGGTGGTTGAGTTGGATCGTGAACTCGCCGATGTCGAGCGCGGCGAACACCGCGCTGATCACCGCCGGCACCTCGGCGTCATAGCGCGGCGACAGCGTGTCCTTGCCGATCACGTCGATGTCGCACTGGTAGAACTCGCGGAAGCGTCCGCGCTGGGCGCGCTCGCCGCGGTAGACGCGCTGCATCTGGTAGCGGCGGAACGGGAATGCCAGGTCGTGCTCGTGCTCGGCGACATAACGCGCCAGTGGAACGGTCAGATCGAAGCGCAGCGCCAGTTCCGGCAGGCCGTCGGCCTGGCCGCTGTCGGCCGATTTGGCGAGTGCACCGGTCGACTGCACGAAGTAGACCTGCCGCTCGGTCTCACCGCCCGACTTGGTCAGCAGCGTCTCCGACAGTTCGAACACCGGCGTCTCGATCGGCAGGAACCCGAAGCCTTCGAACGTGCGGCGGATCGTGTCCAGCATGCGCTGGAACGCGATCTGGTCGCGCGGCAACAGTTCCATGACGCCGGGCGGGGTCCGGGGCTTGATCATGCGGGCAGCTCGTCGGTGATGCGGAGGAAGACCGCCATTCTAGGGCGTGTCGGCATGCAGGTGCCCGTCGCGCAACCACAGGCAGCGGTCCGCCAGCCCCGGAGGCACCGCGCCGTGGGTGATCAGCAGCAGGCTGCGGCCATCGAGCAGGTCGGGCAATTCGCGCAGCAGCGCGTCGGCGGTGTCGTGATCCAGGCCCTCGGTGGGTTCATCGAGAACCACCAGCGCGGCATCGCGCAACAGCGCCCGGGCCAGCGCCAATCGCCGCGCCTGGCCCCCGGACATCGTGATGCCGGCCTCGCCGACCCAGGCATCGAGCCCGCCCAGCGCCCGCGCCCAGTCGGCCAGCTGCACCCGCGCCAGCATCGCCCACAGTTGCGCGTCATCGGCCTGCGGCGCGCCAAAGACCAGGTTGTCGCGCACGCTGCCGGCGAACACCGGGGCGTTTTGCGGCAACCAGGCAATCCGTGCGAACCAGTCGCGCTGACGGACCGCGCGCAGGTCGACGCCGCCGAACGACAGCGTGCCCGCGTCGGGCTCGGCACTGCGCAGCAGCAACGCCGCCAGCGTGGACTTGCCACCGCCGCTGTCGCCGCCGATCGTCACGCGTTCGCCCGGCGCGATCGAAAGCGTCAGGCCGCGTAGCACCGGCCGGTCCTGGCCAGGCCAGGCGAAGGTCACGTCATCGAAACGCAGCGCCCCGGCGGCCGGCAAGGCCACCGGCGCTGGGGGATCGACGACCGTCGGCTCGGTGCCGGCCACCGCGTCCAGACGCGCAATCGATGCACGCGCGGCCAGCAACGCTTGCCAGGCCAGTCCGGCCCCCGCCCAGGCCTCGAACAGCCCGATCGCGAGAAAGAACAGCGCCGCCGCGTGTGCGGGCGGCAGCGCCCCGCCCAGCGCCGAGGCGCCGACGATCCACAGCGTGCCGACCAGGCCGACGCCGGTCGCCAGGCCATGCCACAGGCCACCATCGGCCAACTGCCGCCGGCGCACGCGCTCGGCATCGCCCACGGCCTGCGCGTCGGCGTCGACGCGGGCCAGCCAGCCGTCGGCCACGCCCAGCGCCGCCAGGTCGGCCTGACCGTCGTAAAGCTCGTGCAGGCGGGCGCGCAGTTCGGCACGGCGCCGGGCCCGCTCGGCCTCGGCGGCCGACCGCCCGCGCGCGACCAGCCAGGGCACGCCGAGCCCGGTCGCCAGCGCGACCAGCGCCAGCCAGGCCGCGGTCGGCGGGTGCAGCCAGGCGGCAATGCCCAGGCCTGCGACGCCCAGTGCGAGCAGGGCCAGCAGCGGGCCGGTCGCGCGCAGCAACAGACCATCCACCGCGTCGATGTCGCCCAGCAGTCGCGCCAGCAGATCGCCGGTGCGCAGCCGCCCCAACTGCCCAGGCGTGAGCCGCAGCGCGCGCGCAAAGAACCAGCTGCGCAGGTCGCGGGCGATGCGCAACATCGCGTCGTGGCCGGCGAGCTTTTCGACATAGCGCGAGGCGATGCGCGCGAAGGTCAGCGCCCGGATGCCGGCCGACGGGGTAAAGAAATTGAAGCTGCCCAGCGTGCCGAAGGTCAGCGCACTCGCGGCGATGAAACCACCCGACAGACCCAACAGCGCGACGCCGGACACCAGGGTCAGCGCCAGCAAGCCGATCGCCGCCGCCACGCGCCCGCGATGTCGGCGCAGCAGCGTGCGGGTGCTGGCGATGTCGCGATCGGAGGCCGCACTCATCGCGCCGCCTCCACGGTGGGCTCGACCGGGGCCGCCGACGGCCCGGGCAAGCGCCAGACCGCGTCGGCCCAGTCCATCACCGCCTGGCTGTGCGTGGCGACGATGACCGTGCAGTCGCGCAGCGAGGTGTCGAGTGCGGCGAGCAGGTCGGCTTCGGTTGCGGGATCGAGAAACGCCGTTGGTTCGTCGAGCAACAGCAATTGCGGGCGCAGCAGCAATGCGCGCGCCAGCGCCACGCGGCGCGCCTGCCCGCCCGACAACCCGAAACCGTGCTCGCCGATCGGCGTGTCGAGGCCCTCGGGCAGGTGCGCGGCAAACCGTGTGACCTGCGCGATCTGCGCCGCCTCACGCACCGCAGCCTCGTCGGCCTGCGGCGCGCCGATGCGCAGGTTGTCGCGCAGGCTGCCCTGGAACAGCCACGGCCGCTGCCCGGCCAAGGCGATCGTCGTGCCGGGAGGCACATGGATACACCCGAATTCCGGCGGCAACCAGCCAGCGAGCGCATCGAGCAGCGTGCTCTTGCCGCCACCGCTGGGCGCCACAATCGCCAGGCGCTGCCCGGCCGGGATGTCGCGCGAGGCGCCGGCCAGGGCCGGCACCGCGGCGCCGGGATGACGCAGCGTGACCGCCTCGATCCGCACCGCCGGCGCACCGGTCGCATTCGGTGCCGGGTCGGCCGCCGGCACTGCATCGAGCGCGGGGCGGCTGTCGTCGAACGCGGCCTCGACCTCGGCGACCGCGGCCAGCGCGTTCGCGCGATCGTGGTAATGCCCGGCCAACCGGCGCATCGGCCCGTGGAACTCCGGTGCCAGCAGCAGGCAGAACAGGCCGGTCGCCAGTGTCGGGGCCGGGGCGCGCAGCGCGATCAGCCCCAGATAACTGAAGCCGAAGTACAGCGCCACCAGCGCGACGCTGACCGAGGCGAAGAACTCGAGCACGGTCGAGGACAGAAAGGCGATGCGCAGCACGCGCATGCTGCGCACGCGGATGGTTTCGGTGGCCTCGCCCACCTGCGCCAGCTCCGCCTCGCCACGGCCGTAGACGCGGATCAGGTCGAGCCCACGCAAGCGGTCGGTGAAATGCGCACCGGCCCTGGCAAGCGCCGACAGCTGCGCGCGACCCGCGCCCTCGGCGCGCATGCCGATCAGCGCCATGAAGAACGGCGCCAGCGGCGCGGCTGCCAACAGCAGCAGACCGACGATCCAGTCGGCAGCGAACACCGCCACCAGCAGCACCGGCGGCACCAGCATCACCTCGGCGCGCGCGAGCAGGTAGCCGCCGAAATACGGCGCCGCGGCATCGACATGTCCGGTCGACAGCGCGACCAATTCGCCGCTGCGCCGCCCGCGCAGCCACACCGGACCGCGCGCGATCGCCACACGTGCCAGCCCCACGCGCATGCGCGCCAGTGTGTCCTCGACCGCATCGGCGGCCGCGCGCTGCCCGATCCAGCCCAGCAGCGTGCGCGTCAGCAACGTGACCGCCAGCAGCGCGAGTGGCGCACGCAGCGCCTCGAGCCCGCGTCCGTCGATCAGCGCCGCATCCAGCCCCCAGGCGATCGCCGCGGCCTGCGGCACCAGCAGCCAGCCGGCGAGCACCTGGCTGGCCTGGGCCACGCGGTGGCGCGGCCGGCTCGGCAGCAGTTGCGCATCGAGCCATTGCAGGCGAAGACGACGAGGACCGGCACGGTCCTTTCCTTGCGGCGGCGAGGTCATGGAATCGGAAAATCCAGCAGCGGATGACGGCGACCCATTGTCGGTATCGCGTCGTGCCCGCTATTATCGCAGCCCGCCGCGCCGACGACGCGAGTGCCCTCCGCCAGGAGGCCGATCGCCCCCGTCGAACACGACCCCCTTGCCCTGATGACAGGTGCATCGGTAGAATGCGCGGCTCACCTGTCGGGGTGTAGCTCAGTCTGGTAGAGCGCTACGTTCGGGACGTAGAGGTCGCAGGTTCGAATCCTGTCTCCCCGACCAATCTGGTGATCCGAAACCGGCCCTTGCGCCGGTTTTCGTCTATTACGGCCGTGCCCGGTTCGCGGCATGCGATGCCGCCCTCCATGACGCCCACGCCTCACGCCACCCGCCCACCGATCGCCTTGCGCACGGTGCGCCTGGTCGTGCTGCTGGGCATCGTGTTGTCGGCCTTCAACCTGCGCACGGCGGTGACTTCGCTCACCCCGCTGCTCGATCTGCTGGGCACGCAGTTCGGCTTCGGCTCGGCCACCGCCGGGGTGCTCGGCATGCTGCCCACCGCGGCCTTCGCCGTGTTCGGCGTGACCACGCCGATGCTGGCACGCCGTGTCGGCATCGAGCGCACTGCCTTGCTGGCGATGCTGCTGGCCACCGCCGGCCTGGCGCTGCGCTCGTGCGCCGGCGGCGTGGGGCTGCTGATGGCCGGATCGATCGTCGCATTGGCCGGCATGGGCATCGGCAACGTCGTGTTGCCGCCGCTGGTCAAGCGCTACTTCCCCGATCGGGTCGGTGCGGTCTCCACGCTCTACATCACCGTGCTGCAGCTGGGCACGATGCTGCCCGCATTGCTTGCCGTGCCGCTGGCCGAGGCCGCCAGCTGGCGGGTGGCGCTCGGCGCCTGGACCTTGACCGCGCTGGCCGCGGCGCTGCCGTGGATCGGCCTGCTGGCGATGGCGCGGCGGCGCGGCAGCGGCGTGCGGGTCGATGGCCCGTCCACCGCGATGGCCAGTGTCCCGACCGGTGGCGCACGCGGACAGGCGTGGCGCTCGCCGGTCGCCTGGGGCATGGCGATGATGTTCGGCACCACCTCGCTGATCACCTACGCGATGTTCACCTGGCTGCCGACCCTGCTCAGCGAGGCCGGCGCATCGCCTGCGTTCGGCGGCACGATGGTCGCCCTGTTCTCCGCGCTCGGTCTGGTCAGCGCGTTGGGCATGCCCGCGCTCGCGGTGCGCGTGCGCAATCCGTTCGCGATCGTGCTGCTGTGCGCCTGTTGCCACATCGCGGCGTTCTCCGGCCTGCTGCTCGCGCCGATGGCCGCACCGGTGCTATGGGTCGTGCTGCTGGGGCTGGGTCCGTCGACGTTCCCGCTGGCGCTGACACTGATCAACCTGCGCACGCGCACGCCGGCCGGCTCGGCCGCGCTCTCGGGCTTCATGCAGGGCGTGGGCTACACGCTCAGTTGCGCCGGCCCGTTGCTGTTCGGCGTGCTGCACGGCGCGACCGGCGGCTGGCGCTGGCCGTTCGCGATGCTCTACGGCTTCGTCGCCGTGCTGCTGGTCGGCGGCTGGCTGGCCTGCAAGCCGCGCGCGCTCGAGGACAGCTGGTAGGCGACGCGTTCCGGCGGTCAGCGGTTCGCGCGCCCATCGCCGCGCACTGCCCAATGCAGGAATCGCCGGTACAGCCAATAGAACACGCCGAGCAACGGCAGCGGCAGCAGCACCAAGATCGCCACGCGCGCCGGCTGCGACAGACCCGGCGCCAGCACATCGATGCCAGCCGCATCGAGCAGCAGAACGGTCGCCAGCAGCGACCACAGATTGCACATCATCAACGCCATGCCGCGATAGAACATCCGATGCGGACGCGAGGGATGGTCGATGCCCGCCTCAGCCGGACGCAGCACGAACATGCCTTGCATCAACGCGACCTGACCGACGATGCCGCCGAACAGCTGGAAGAGAAAGACGAAAGCGCTCAACTGGCGAGAGATCCGTATCCGGCAAGGCGAAGCGCAGGCATCGGTACTCGCGTTCGGTCACAGACGCCTGAATCTGCGTGTCGCACCGGCTGTACCGCAGCCGCCGCGCCGTGAACTTCTCGGGCGAGCCTCGTATCCTGCGCACTCAACGATAGCGCAGCCGATTGCCATGCACGACACGCCCAGCCACGTCACCGGCCCCACCGATATGCCTCTGCTCGAGGAAACCGTCGGCGCGATGCTCGCGCGCGTCGCGGCCCGTCACCCCGATCGCGAGGCGCTGGTCGCTCCGTCGCAATCGGTGCGGCTGAACTACCGGGCGTTCGATGCCGCGGTCACACGGCTGGCCGCCGGCCTGCTCGCGCTGGGGCTCGAACCGGGCGATCGCATCGGCATCTGGTCGCTCAACCGCGCCGAATGGGTGCTGATGCAGTTCGCGTCCGCGCGCGCCGGCTTGGTGTTGGTCAACATCAATCCCGCCTATCGCACCCACGAGCTCGAGTACGCACTGACCCGCGTCGGCTGTCGAGCGCTGGTGCTGGCGCGGGCCTTCAAGACCTCCGACTACGTCGGCCTGCTGCGCGAACTGGCGCCCGAGCTCGACAGCGCCGCGCCCGGCGCGCTGCAGGCCGCCCGCTTGCCCGAACTGCGCCATGTGCTGGTGCTGGGCGATGGCGACGAGGTGCCCGGCACGCTGCGCTTCGATGCGGTGGCGGCCTGCGACGACAGCGATGCGCACGCGCGGCTGGCGGCATTGCAGGAGCGCCTGGCGCCGGACGATGCGATCAACATCCAGTTCACCTCCGGCACCACTGGCGCGCCGAAGGGCGCGACACTGAGCCACCGCAACATCGTCAACAACGGCTGGTTCGTCGGCGAGGCGATGCGCCTGACCGAGGCCGACCGGCTGTGCATCCCGGTGCCGTTCTACCACTGCTTCGGCATGGTGCTGGGCAACCTGGCCTGCGTGACCCACGGGGCGTGCATGGTGGTGCCCGGCGAAGGCTTCGATCCGCTGACGACGCTGCAGACGGTCGAGCGCGAACGCTGCACTGGCCTGCACGGCGTGCCGACGATGTTCATCGCCGAACTCGACCATCCACGTTTCGGCGAGTTCGACCTGTCGTCGCTGCGCACCGGGATCATGGCCGGCTCGCCGTGCCCGGTCGAGGTCATGAAGAAGGTCGTCGAGCGCATGCACATGACCGAGGTCACGATCGCCTACGGCATGACCGAAACCAGCCCGGTGAGCTTCCAGACCACGCCCGATGACCCGCTCGACCGGCGCGTCGACTCGGTCGGACGGGTGCACCCGCACGTAGAAGTGCGCATTGTCGACAAGGACGGCGCAGTGGTGCCACGCGGCGAGACCGGCGAACTGCAGACCCGCGGCTACTCGGTGATGCGCGGCTACTGGGGCGAACCGGCGCGCACCGCCGAGGTGCTCGATGCCGACGGCTGGATGCACACCGGCGACCTGGCCACGCTCGATGCCGACGGCTACTGCCGCATCGTCGGCCGGCTCAAGGACATGCTCATCCGCGGCGGCGAGAACGTCTATCCGCGCGAGATCGAGGAGTTCCTGCACACCCATCCGGCCGTGGCCGATGTGCAGGTGTTCGGCGTTCCCGACGACCGGTTCGGTGAGGAGATCTGCGCCTGGATCCGCTTGGCCGAAGGCGCCATCTGCACCGCCGACGAGATCCGCGCGTTCTGCCGCGGCCGCATCGCGCACTACAAGATTCCGCGCTACATCGACTTCGTCGACGGCTTCCCGATGACGATCACCGGCAAGGTGCAGAAGTACCGGATGCGCGAAATCGCCGCACGCCAGCACACCGCGTCGAACTGAATCCGCGCCCGCGTATCGGCGCGGCGCGGCGTCCGCTACGGGTGCCGCACCTGACCGGCGCCCTCGACCACGAAGCGCTCGATGGTCAGCGCCTCCAGGCCCATCGGCCCATAAGCATGCAGGCGCGTGGTCGAGATGCCGATCTCCGCGCCCAAGCCCAGCTCGCCACCGTCGCTGAAGCGCGAGGACGCATTGACCATCACCACCGCGGCGCGCAGCGCGGCGACGAAGCGGGCGGCATTGTCATCGTCGCGCGTGGCGATGACCTCGGTGTGATCGGAGCCGAAGCGCTGGATGTGCGCGATGGCGTCGTCGAGCGAATCGACCACGCGCACGGCGATGACCAGGTCGAGGAACTCGGCAGCGTAGTCGTCCTCGCTCGCCTCGGCGACATCGCCGGCCACGGCGCGGATACGTGCGTCGCCGCGGACTTCGACGCCTGCCGCCCGCAATGCCTGCACCGCGCGCGGCACGAACGTCGCGGCGATGTCGGCATGCACCAGCATTGTCTCGAGCGCATTGCAGGCGCTGGGGCGGCTGGTCTTGCCGTCGATCAGCAGCCGCAACGCGACCTCGGGATCGGCGCTGGCATCTACGAACAGATGGCACACGCCTTTGTAGTGCTTGATCACCGGCACCCGCGCGTGCTCGGCGACGAAGCGGATCAGCCCCTCGCCGCCGCGCGGGATGGCCAGATCGACGACATCCACGAGCTGCAACAGCGCGAGCATCGTCTCGCGCCGCAGGTCGGTCACCAGGGTCAACGCATCGGGACCGATGCCATGCGCGGCGATCGCCTCGCGCAGTGCAGTGGCGATCGCCGTGTTGGAGTGGATGGCCTCGCTGCCGCCGCGCAGGATCACGCCGTTGCCGGCCTTGATGCACAGCGCCGCGGCGTCGGCGGTGACGTTCGGGCGCGCCTCATAGATCATCGCGATCACGCCCAGCGGCACGCGCACCTTGCGCACGTGCAAGCCATTGGGGCGCACGTCATCGCGGGTCACCTGCCCGACCGGGTCGGGCAGCGCGGCGACTTCGCGGACTGCGGCCGACACGCCGGCCAGCCGCGCCGCGTCCAGGCGCAGGCGATCGAGCAACGCGCCGGTGGTGCCACGCGCCTGGGCGGCGGCGACGTCGCGTGCGTTTGCTGCGAGGATCGCCTCGGCGTGCGCGTCCAGCGCATCGGCCATCGCGCGCAGCAGCGCATCGCGCGCGGCGGTGCGCAGACCTGCCAGTGTGCGGGCGGCCTCGCGGCATGCCAGGGCCTGGTCGCGGAGAGTCTGCATGCCGGCTCCTGTGCCGAGGAAACAGGGCGTCACCGTAGCACCGAGAGGCCGTGCCTGGGACCTGCGCCTTTGCCTATTCCAGCGACGGCAAGGCGATCCGCGTCGGTTGCGCGGGCAGATACAGCAGCTCGAGCGTCCGCGCGGTCTCCACGCGCGCCAGCCGCAGCGGCGCGATCGCACGCTCGGCGACCACCGTGTGGCTGACGCCGGCGCGGTCGACGAAGCGCAGGCGCAGGGCGATCACCGGCGCGTCGTTGATCACCGCGCCGGTGTGCTCGGCCGACAGCACCTCGGCCATCGCCGGCACGCCGCCATAACGCAGCTCGGCCGGCACGGTCAGCGCATGGCGCCGCAGCGTCCGGCCCATGAACGCCAGCACCGCCACCAGCAACAGCACCGCGATCGCCAGCCCGAACTCGGCCTGACCATGACCGAACATCTCCGACCACTCGCCGCCGGCCTGGTAATGGCGCAGCCGCAGGCGCCAGGCGCACAGTGCGCCGATGCCCAGCGGCAGCAGCGGCAAGGCCCAGACCCAGAGGGTTGGGCGCGAACGCGCGCCCTCGATCACCAGTTGCGGCACGCGGCGCGGATCCGGTGCCAGCCGCACCGCCAGACGTCCACCGGGTACGAACCGGCGCAGCTGCGGCCGGGTGTCGACCAGCGTCACCGCGTCCTGGATCCGATGCCCGCCCAGATTGTCGAAAGCCAAGGTCACCGTGGTCGCCGGGCCCGGCCCTGCGGTCGCCGACACCACCTCGGCCTCACGGCGAACGCCAGCGGTGGCGATCCGGCGCACGCGCCACCATTGCCGCAGCGGCCACACCGCGGCCCATGCCGCCGCCAGCGTCGCCAGTGCCATTGCCATGAGCACCAGGATCAGTTCGATCATCGGCGCGCCTCCGTCGCCAACGGCTGTGTCTCGCGTGTCCGCGCCAGATAGCGCCAGCCGGTGCCGCTGCCCAGGTCCACCCGCAGCAGCACGTCCGAACGCGCGTCGTCGCTGCGCCCCGCGGCCAGCAGGGCGCCGTCGCGCGCGCGCCAGATCGCATCGACCCGGTCCACGCCCAGCGCCAGCGTCCAGCGCACAAGACCGTCCTCGCCGACCGCACTGAGCAGTTGCGGTGCACCGCGCGCCGCGTCGGTGGCGTGCAGCACCAGGCGATCACGCGCATCGCCGACCGTCCACAGCGCCTCGTCGGCCGTGAGCCAGGCCCGCTGCAACAACGGACGCATCGCGTTGATGTAGGCATTGCGCGTACCGCGCGCCTGCCCCGCACGCGCATCGGCTTGCTGCCGTTGCTCGCGATAGGCCGCCATCGCGCGCATGTACTCCGCCTGCTCGGCATGGAAGCGGCGCAGCGCGGCCGGCAACTGCGCACGGTAGCGCGCCCGTGCCTGCCGATAGGCAGCCTCGCTGGGGAAATCGGACGGCTCGCGCCCGAAATGCGGCATGCGCGGCGATTCGGGCATCGGCACGTCGTCCTCCGGGGCGGCCTGGGAGAACACCGTGTCGATGTCCAACGGTGGGTGCGCCGGGTCGCGCAGGAATACGCCACGGATGAACACCGCCTCGCCCACTGGCGCAAAGCGGTTGCGCTCGGGCGATCGCCAATCCAGCCGCCCACGCAGCAACTGGCGGCGCGCATCGAGCATGTCGTCGCCGCTACGCTCGCGGCCGGCGGCCAGCGCCTGGGCCTCCGCCGGTGCCGCCAGCAACGTCCAAAGGCCCTCGGCGTCGACCGCCGCCGAGGCCGCCGCCAGCGTCGGCGCGGCCATCTCCGGGTTGGTCTCGTCGAACAGCGTTGCCGGATCGATGTCGTCTGCGGCCGTCGTCGCCAGCGTGTCGCCGTCGATGCGCCAGGCGCGGCCCTGCGCGTCGACGATCGCCAGCCGTCCGGCCTGTGCGTCGTAGCGCGCCCGTTCCACCGGTGTGGCCAGGGGGCCGTCCGGCTTTTCACGGTGGCCATCGGCACGGCCGAAGGCATAGACCGCATTGCGCCAAGCAAACAGGTGATGCTGCGATGCGCCCAGCAGCACGCCGCGGCCCCAGTCGCGGCCTTGTGCATCCTCGGCGTCCAGACGCCGGCTCCACAGCAGCCGGCCGTCGCGCATGTCGACAACTTGCGCGTACTGGCGCGAGCGGCTGCGCACGATGCCCTTCTCGACCGCGTGCGCGCGAGTGTCTTCGAGCACGAATGCCATCTGCGGCGCCTCGGCATCGTCGAGCAACAGTGGACCGGATTGGATTCGGCTGTCGGCATGGCGCGACAGCATCCAGGCGATCAGCAGCGGGATGCCGGCAACCATCGCCAGCCCCATGCCCACCGCCAATACGGACTTGCGTAGTTGGGCGCCGGTCATGTCAGCACCAGATCGTCGCGATGGACGATGTTGCCGCCGTAGCTGTACCCCAGCACCGACTCGATGTCGCGCGTATGCCGGCGCAACAGGCGGCGGATGTCATCGGCCGAATACTGGCTGACACCGCGTGCGACCGCGTCCTGGCCATCGCCATCGCGCCGCACGATCTCGACCAGGTCGCCGCGACGGAACGCCCCCTCGACCGCGACCACGCCCCCGGGCAGCAGCGAGGCGCCCTTCTCCACCAGGGCATGGGCGGCGCCGGCATCGACGACCAGCGCCCCCGGCTCGGCCGGTGCATTGCGCAGCCAGTGCTTGCGCGCCGCCAGACGGGTGCGCAGCGCATGGATGCGCGTCCCGGTCAGCCGGTCGTGGGACAGCGCCTCGAGCACGTCGGCGCGACGGCCGTTGAACAGCACGGTCGCGATGCCGGCCGAGGCGGCGCGCTGGGCAGCTTCGAGCTTGGTCCGCATGCCGCCGGTGCCGACACTGCTGCCCGCGCCGCCGGCCACCGCGAGCAGCGAGCCGCTCATCTGCGCGACCACCGGCATCGGCCGGGCAAACGGCTCCACCCGCGGGTCGGCGTCGTAGAGGCCATCGATGTCGGTGGCGATGAACAGCACCTCGGCATCGACCAGCGCGGCGACGATCGCGGCGAGGTTGTCGTTGTCGCCGAGCTTGAGTTCGTCGACCGACACCGTGTCGTTTTCGTTGACCACCGGCAGCGCACGATGGCGCAGCAGTGTCTGCAGCGTGGCGCGCGCGTTGAGATACCGGCGGCGGTTGCGCAGGTCGTCGTGGGTCAGCAGCACCTGCGCGACCGGCCGCTCGAAGAAGCCCTGCCAGAACCCGGTCAGCCGGGCCTGGCCGAGCGCGGCCAGCGCCTGGCGCTCGGCCATGGGTGCGCCCGGCTCGCCGCCGGCCTGCAGGATCGCGCGGCCAGCGGCCACCGCCCCCGACGACACCAGCACGACCTCGCGCCCGGCGGCATGCACGGCGCGCACGAAACCGGCGAGCGCAGCGGCGTACTGCGGCGACAGCCCGCCACCATCGGCGGCCAGCAGACTGCTGCCGACCTTGAGCACTGCGCGGCGCCACGGCGGCAGCGGCTGCTCGGGAAACACCGGAGACTGGGACACCGACATCGCGTCTGCCTTCAGCGGGTGTGCCATTCGCGCACGACCAGGTCGCTCGCACTTTGCAGCGCGAGCGGGTCGGCCGCGACGATGGCCTGGGCCGCCTCCAGCGAGGCGACATTGCGCAGCACGTAGGCCCCACCACTGCCGTCGCCGAAGCCGCCGGTCATCTCCAGCAGGCCGCGAGCGCGCAGGTCGTCGAGAAAGGCCAGGTGCGGCGCGATGACCGAGGCATCGAAGTCCGGCCGCCGCATCGCCAGCACCAGGTAGCGCGTGGTCGTGCTCATGCCAGCGCGTCCCAGCGTGCACGCAAGGCATCGAGCCGCAGGTCGGCCGCGCCCCCCGGCGAAGTCCGTGCAGCCAGGCTGCCCTCGGGCGTGCGCCCCTGACCGGCGGTGTCGGCGCTGGCCGCGGCCGCCTGGTAGGCCTCGCGGAACGGCACGCCGGCGATCGCCGCCTCGACCGCGACATCGGTCGCGTACATGCCCGAATCGACCGCCGCACGCAGCCGGTCCTCGCGCCATTCCAGGTTCGCCAGCAAGGCCGGCAGCAGTTCGAGGGCGGCCAGACCGCGACCGAAGCCGTGGACGATCGCGCCCTTGGAGCTCTGCAGGTCGCGGTGATAGCCCGACGGCAACGACAGCAGCTGCTCGATCTCGGTGCGCGCGGCCGCGACGCTGGCGTGCGTGGCGCGCATCAGCTCGACCACATCGGGATTGCGCTTGTTGGGCATGATCGAACTGCCGGTGGTGTACTGCGCCGGCAACGCGACAAAGCCGTACTCGGCACTGGTGAACTGCGACAGATCCCAGGCCAGGCGACGCAGGTCGAGCGTGGCGCTGCCCAGTGCTTCGAGCGCGGCGAGTTCGAACTTGCCGCGCGAGAGCTGCGCATAGACCGGCGAGACCTGCAGCCGCGCGAACCCCAGGGCAGCGGTCGTGTGGTCGCGGTCGAGCGCCAGGTTGACGCCGTAACCTGCCGCGGTGCCCAGCGGATTGCAGTCGATCAGCGCCAGTGTGTCGGCCGCGCGCACCGCGTCATCGATGAAGGCTTCCGCCCAGCCCGACCACCACATGCCGCCCGAAGACAGCACCGCGCGCTGGATGTGGGTATAGCCGGGAATCGGCAGATCGCGCTCGACCTCGGCGCGATCCAGCGCGATCTTGGCGATCTCGCGCGACAGCGCGGCCAGACGCGCCAGCTTCTGCTTGAGCCACAGACGCGTGGCGACCAGCACCTGGTCGTTGCGGCTGCGGCCGGTGTGGATGCGCCGGCCGGCATCGCCCAGGCGCTCGGTCAGGCGCGCTTCGATCGCCGAATGGCCGTCCTCGAAGCGGTCGTCGAGGACGAACGCGCCGCTGCGGAAGTCCTCGGCCAGCGTTGCCAGCTCACGCTCCAGGCCGGCGAGTTCGTCAGACGACAGGATGCCCACACGCTGCAGCCCTTGCGCATGCGCGGCACTGGCGGCGATGTCGTGCAGGAAGAACGCACGGTCGAGGATCACGTCGTCGCCGGCCAGGAACGCCTGGATCTGGGTGTCGACGGCGACGCCGGGCTTCTGCCAGAGGAGATTGCTCATCGAAATGTGTCTCGAAATGGGCCTGTGTTCAATCCCGCGCAGCGCGGTGCGGGCGCTTGCGAGGGGCTCGCATCACTGGATCGACGTCAGCTCGTCGAAGCCCAGCGCGTGGTTGAGGTTCTGCATGGCCTGTGTCGCCGCGCCCTTGAGCAGATTGTCGAGCGTGGCGACCACGACGACGCGGCCGTTGCCCTGGGCCATCACAAAGCCGCCGACCTGGGCACCGTGCTGGCCGGCGATGCGGCTCACCCAGGGCGCCTCGTCGACCACCTCGACCAGCGGTTCGTCGGCATAGCGGGCCTCGTAACGCGCCTTGACCGCATCGCGCGACATGGATGCGCGCAGCCACAGGTTCACGGTCATCGTGATCCCGCGGAAATGCGGCGCCACGTGCGGCATGAACTCGACCGGCACGCCGAGCCGGGCCGAGACCTCGCGCTCGTGCACATGGCCGGTCAGCGCATAGGGCATCAGGTTGTCGGCCAGCAGCGCGACATTGTTCTTGTCCGACGGCGTGGTACCCGCGCCCGAGTAACCGGACACACCGAAGCACTGGGGCGGGCCGGCGAGCTGGTCGAGCAGCGGCGCGATGGCCAACTGCATCGCGGTGGCATAGCAGCCGGGATTGCTGATGCGACGCTGACCGGCGTAGGTGTCGCGGGTCAGCTCCGGCAGGCCGTAGTACCAGGCCGGATCGAAGCGGTAATCGGCCGACAGGTCGACGATCACCGTCTCGGCCCGGGCGGCGTCGAGTGCAGCGACGAACGGTGCAGCCTTGCCGTTGGGCAGCGCCAGGATCACCGCGTCGGCGCCCTTGGCCGCCACGGCGTCGGCATCGAGATTCTCGAAGCGCAACGCGCCCTGCCAGGCCGCGTTGTGGTCGGCCACGCGCTGGCCGTCGAGTTCGCGCGAGGACACGAACAGAAGTTCGAGGCCCGGATGCGCGGCGACGAGGCGGATCAGTTCGCTGCCGGTGTGACCGCGCGCGCCGACGATGCCGATGGTCTTCTTGTCCGTCATGTCGCTGTCCTCAGCCCGCCAGCGTGGCGGCACGTGTTGCGCAATGGGCCACGCAGCGCTGGATTTGCTCGAAACCGTCGAGGCCGTACCAGAACACTTTCCATTTCTCCTGCTTGATGCAGCCGTCGGACTCGGCGTAGTAGAAGATGTTGACCGGGTTGTGGTGACGCGAGCGCCAGAACAGCTGTGGTGTTTCCTCGCGCATCACCTGCCAGACCGCGCGTCCCAGCCCTTCACCCTGGGCGTCGTCGAGCACGGCGAACTTGTCGAGGTAGGTGCTGCCCTCGGCCGCACTCAGCACGACCGCCGCGCGGTAGTTCTCGCTCACGTAGGCGCGCAGCAGCGGCGTGCGTTCGAAGTAATCGTCCGCCAGCGTGCGTCCGAAGCTCGACTCGATCAGCGTGCGCAGCCGTGGCAGGTCGAGCGCATCCCACGAGGTGGCGCGCAGCACGCGCTCGCCGCGCCTTACCAGCGTGCCCGAGCCCTTGTGCGTGAACAGTTCCTTGGCCAGGTCCGCGGGCCGGGTGATCGAGACCGACGAAGCCAGCGGCAGCCCTTCGAGCAGGTCCTTGATCTGCTCGATCTTGACCTTCATGCCGCCGTGCAGCCACGGCTGCCGGATCAGGTGGTCGTACTCGGTCGACAGGTTGATCGAGTCGATGACCTTGCCGCTTTCATCGAGCAGTCCGCCGGTGCCGGTCAGGAAGATGATCTTGTAGGGCTGCAGCGTGCGCACCAGCTCATTGGCGGCGAAGTCGGCGTTGACGTTGAGGATCTGGCCCGAGGCGGTCTCGCCCAGGCTGGTGATTACCGGGATCGAGCCGGCCTGCAGACTGGCCTCGATCGGGGCCAGGTTGACGCGCTCCACCTCGCCCACCAGCCCGTAGGTCTCGCGATCGAGGTAATGCGCCTCGAACACGCCGCCGGTGATCGAGGTCGCGCGCGCCCCGTTCTTCTGCAGCGCCTCGACCAGGCGCAGGTTCGCGGCCTGAAACACGCGGCGCACGATCGCCAGCGCCTCGGGTGTGGTCACGCGCAGGCCGTCGACGGTCTTCTTTTCGATCCCGGCTGCCGACAGTTCGGCGTCGAGCTGCGGGCCAGCACCGTGCAACACGATCGGGGTCAGGCCGACCTCCTGCAGGAACGACAGCGACGAGGTCAGATCATCGAGTTCGTCGCGCAGCACCGCGCCACCGACCTTGACCACGGCGAAGCGCTTGGCATCGAGCTGCGAGAAGCGCTTGAGGTACTGGCTGATCTCTTTCGCGCTGGCCATGCTCGAGAGCAGGCGCACGATGGTCTGGCGGGTCTGTTGGTGTGCGTGCATGGGTCTGGGCTTGTGCTGTGCCGCGCACCGGGCGCGGACGGGAAGGAGAACGATCGGCCGCTGCGTCAGGTCGCGGCGGCGCGACGGTGCGGGTCGGGTGACGCACTCATGGACGCGATCCGCCGTCGATGATCCGGTGCACCGCATCGGCATAGCGCTGCAGTTGGTCGAGGGTCACGAACTCGTCGGCGGTATGCGCCTGGGCGATGTCGCCGGGCCCGTATACCAGGGCGGTATGGCCGGCGGCCGAGAACAGCGAGGCCTCGGTCCAGAAATCGACCGCATTGCCGATCGGCAGTTCGAATGCATCGGCGATGTCGCGTGCGGCGAGCCGGCGCTCTTCCGCACGGGCGATGTCCCCGGACGGCAGACTCGGGCCGCGGAAGGTTTCCTCGAAATACGCGGCCGCAGGCTCGGCGAAGCCGGCGAAGGTCGCCAGCAATCGGTCGACATCCATCGACGGCAGTGGCCGGAAGCCGAAGCGCAATTCAGCCGCAGGGGCGATCATGTTGGCCTTGATGCCGCCTTCGATCCGGCCGATGTTGAAGCGCAGTCCGGTCAGCCCGCCGAAGCGTTCGGCGTCGAGCGAGGCAACATGGTCGAGCGCGCGGTCGCCCCAGCGCACCGCCTGATGCAGCGCGCTCGCGGCCAGGTCCTGGCGCCCGGACGCGTGCCCGGCGCGACCGGAAAAACGCATCAGCACCGAACTGATGCCGCGATGCGCCAGCACCGCCTCGCACTGCGTCGGCTCGGCGACCAGTACCGCGTCGAACGACAGCCTGCGCGCCAGGAACGCGGCGATACAACGCGGATCGTTGGCCTCTTCGTCGGACGAGAACAGGAAGGCTGCATCGCCCTCGCAGGCGTTGGCGGCCGCGATCAGCGCCGCGGCCGCACCCTTGATGTCGCACACGCCCAGCCCGACCACGCGGTCGTCCAGGCGCCGCATCGTATGCGGATCGGCCGACCAGGCCGGCGAGTCGGGCACGGTATCCAGGTGCACGTTGAACAGGACCTTCGGCGCACCGCGCACCGCGTACAGGCTGACCGCACCCGCGCCGTGGTCGATCACCTCGACCGCGAAGCCAGGCAGCTGCGCACGGATGTAATCGAAGATGCCGCCCTCGGCCGCAATCGCGCGCGGCGGATTGCGGGTGTCGAAGGACACCAGCCGTTCGAGATGATCGAGGGTCTCGGCAAGCAGATCGGTCATGGAGTCCACATCGACAGAGACACGGGAGCAACGGATGCGTTGCAACGCCGGCATGAGCCAGCGTCACGAACAGGGCTCAACGATTGACCTGCGCGAACAGCGTGCTGCTCATGCCGAACAACTTGATGAAGCCTTCCGCCTCCTCGACACCCCAGTCGGCCGACTGCGCATAGGTCGCACCCTTGGCATTGAGGATGTGCGGCGACGCCACCGCCACCGCGTCGACGCGGCCACCGCGGGTCTCGAGCACGACCTCGCCGGTCACGTTGGCCTGGGACGAGGCCAGGAACGCCTCGATGTCGGTCTTGAGCGGATCGTGGAAGAAGCCTTCGTACACCAGCTCGGTCCACTTGCGCGCGACCTCGGGCTTGAAGCGGTTCTGCTGCTTGGTCAGCACCGCGTCCTCGAGCGCGCGGTGCGCGGCGAGTAGCGAGATCAGACCCGGTGCCTCATAGACGATGCGGCCCTTGAGCCCGATCACGGTGTCGCCGGTGTAGACGCCGCGGCCCACACCGTAGGGCGCGAACAGCGCATTGAGCCTGGCCAGGATCTGCGCGCCCGGCAGCGTTTGGCCGTCGAGGGCGACCGCCGTGCCCTGCTCGAAACGCAGCGTGACCTGCAGCGGCGCTTCCGGCCACTCGGCACGCGGTGCACACCAGCCGCGCGCGCCCTCGCCCGGCGCTTCCCAACGGTCGATCTCGCCGCCGGACATGGTCACGCCCAGCAGGTTCTCGTTGATCGTGTAGGCCTGCTGCTTGGCGCGCACGCCAAATCCCCGCTCTTCCAGATACGCCTGCTCGTAGGCGCGCGTCTGGGTGTGCTCCTTCTGGATCTCGCGGATCGGCGCCACGATGCGGTAATCGCCCTGCGCCTTGACCGCCAGGTCGAAGCGGACCTGGTCGTTGCCCATGCCGGTGCAGCCGTGCGCGATCGCATTCGTGCCCAGTTCGGCGGCGCGCGCGAGCGCGGCATCGACGATCAGGTACCGGTCGGACACCAGCAGCGGGTACTGGCCCTGGTAGGCCTCGCCGGCCCAGACGAAGGGCTTGACGAAGCCGTCCCAGATCGCCGGACCGCCGTCGATGGTGACGTGGCTGGCAACGCCCAGTTCGGCCGCACGCTGCTCGATGAACGCGCGCTCCTCGGCATCCACGCCGCCGGTGTCGGCGAATACGGTGTGCACGGTCCAGCCCTGCTCCTTGAGGTAGGGCACGCAGAAGCTGGTGTCGAGGCCGCCGGAAAAGGCGAGGACGATGTCGCGGGAGGTGGTGGCGCTGGTCATGGGGCGTGGTCCGTGAGATGCGTAAAAAGGAGATTCGGTGTCGAGCAGCGGGTCAGCGCATCAGGGTCGCCATGACCGCCTTCTGCACGTGCAGGCGGTTCTCGGCTTCATCGATGGCGATGCACTGCGGCGAATCCATCACCGCGTCGGTCGCCTTGACGTTGCGCCGCAGCGGCAGACAGTGCGAGAACACGCCATTGTTGGTCAGCGCCATCTTCGCCTCGTCGACGATGAAGTGCTGGTACTGGTCGCGGATCGGCTTCTCCGGGCCCCAGTTGCCGAAGAACGGCAGCGCCCCCCAGCTCTTGGCATAGACCACGTCGGCGCCGGCGTAGGCGCTGTCGATGTCGTGGCTCACGGCCAGCGAGCCGCCGCTCTCGGCGACGTTCTGCTTGGCCCAGTCCATGTAGCGTTCGTCGAGGATGTAATCCGGCGTCGGGCACAGCAGGGTCACATCCATCCCCAGGCGCGTGGCGATGGTCAGCGCGGAGTTCGCGACCGCAGTGTTGAGCGGCTTGGGGTGGTAGGTCCAGGTCAGCACATATTTCTTGCCGCGCAGGTCGGACGTGCCGAAATGCTCCTGCAAGGCCAGCGCGTGCGCCAGCTCCTGGCAGGGATGGGTGATGGTCTCCATGTTGATGACCGGCACCGGCGAGTACTTGGCGAAGGACCTGAGCACGATGTCCTGGCGGTCGTACTGCCAGTCCACGAACTTCGGAAACGCCCGCACACCGATCATGTCGACGTAGCGGCCGAGCACGCGCGCGACCTCGGCGATGTGCTCCTCGGTGTCGCCGTCCATCACCGTGCCCAGGTCGAACTCGATCGGCCAGGCGTCCTTGCCGGGCTGCAGCACGATCGCATGGCCGCCGAGCTGGAACGCGCCGAGCTCGAAGCTGGTGCGCGTGCGCATCGACGGATTGAAGAACACCAGTGCGATCGACTTGCCTTTGAGCGCATCGCCGAGCTTCTCGCGCTTCAAGCGCGCGGCATCGGCCAGCACGGCGTCCAGGTCGGCGCGGCTCCAGTCCTGGGTGTTGAGGAAATGGCGGATGGCGGTCATCGGCAATGGGCTCGAGGGAGGCGGGAAGGAAGGAAATGGCCGGTGCGGAAACGAAAAAACCCGGCATGGGCCGGGTTTGGTCGGAGTCTGCGCCAACGCGCAGGCAGGTTCCGTCTAGCCCGGGAGGATGTGGGCTTGCGGTCGACGCGCGCGCGAGGTCATGCCCGACGCCATACGGGCGGAGGTCAGGATGTCGGCGTCGGCGCGGCATGCGGTCATGGGCGCGCATCCTCGCATGCGCCGCGCTGCGCTGCAACAGGGGCCGGCCGCACGCTCAACGCGGCTCGATGACCGGGGTCACCGCGACCCGCACCCGCAGCCGGTTGCCGGGATCGTACGGCAGCCGGGAGCGGTACTTGACCCCCTTGTGGACGTAGTCGACGTCATAGGCGATCGGCCTGCGGAACTCGCGCTCGACCGGCACCATGCGGCAGTCGCCGCCGGCCGAACGGTCGACCTCTTCGACCTTGTCATCATCCGAACGCAGCACGTCCTTGACCGCCCCCACCACCCGCGCAAAGCCGCGGCGTTGCGACTCGGCCGTCACCGGCGTGGTCGCCTCGCAGCGCTCGACCATGCTGGTGGCGCGCAACGTCTGGTACACCGGCTCGGCGCGCAGCACCTGGGCGTACTCGATACGTGCGTTCTCGATCTGCTGCTGCGCCGTCGGCGCCGATGCGGCCGGCGATTGTGCGAACGCTGCCCCGGGCGCGGCAACGGCCAGCAGGGCCAGGACGGGCACCGGCATGGACGAACGGCGGATTCGACGGGCGAGCGTGGGCACCAAACCAGTGTAGGCGCCCCCCGACGACCGGGGCTGAATCCTCGCTGTCGTGACCCGGCCGGCTTGGCGACATGCCAAGGCCATGTGCGACCTGTCGCCGACAGCGCCCCGCCGCTAGAATCGAGCGGTTATCCGGCGAGCACGCAATGTCCCTGCATCTGTACAACAGCCTGAGTCGTCAAGTGGAGCCCTTCGCCCCACTCGACCCCGCGTGCCCGACGATGTACGTCTGCGGCCCCACCGTCTACAACTACGTCCACATCGGCAACGCCCGCGGCCCGGTGGTGTTCGGCGTACTGGCCGACCTGCTGCGCCGCCGGCACGGCGCGCTGCGCTATGCGCGCAACATCACCGACGTCGACGACAAGATCAACGCCGCCGCAGCCGCCCAGGGCGTGCCGATCTCGGCGATCACCGACCGCTTCGTCGCTGCCTACCGCGAGGACATGGCCGCGCTCGGCGTTGCCCCGCCGGACATCGAACCGGCCGCGACCGCGCACATCGACGGCATCGTCGCGATGATCGAATCGCTGATCGCCGCCGGTCACGCCTACGCCGCCGAAGGCCACGTGCTGTTCGCGGTCGACACCTTCGCCGGCTACGGCAAGCTCTCGCGCCGCGACCCCGACGACATGCTCGCCGGGGCCCGCATCGAGGTCGCCCCCTACAAGCGCGGCCCAGGCGACTTCGTGCTGTGGAAGCCCTCGACCGACGCCCTGCCCGGCTGGGACTCGCCGTGGGGCCGCGGCCGCCCCGGCTGGCATATCGAATGCTCGGCGATGGCCGCCGCGCACCTGGGCACGACGATCGACATCCACGCTGGCGGCGTCGACCTGCAGTTTCCGCACCACGAGAACGAGATCGCGCAGAGCGAGTGCGCCCACGGCGGCGCGCCGTTCGCGCGCGTGTGGCTGCACAACGGCATGCTGACCTTCGCCGGCAGCAAGATGTCCAAGTCGTTGGGCAACATCGAGCGCGTACACGACCTCGTCCGCGCCCACCCGCCCGAGGCGCTGCGCTATGCGCTGCTGTCGGCGCACTACCGCCAGCCGCTGGACTGGTCGGACGCGTTGATCGAGCAATCGGTGCGCACCCTCGACCGGCTCTACGGCACCTTGCGCGACCTGCAGGAGATCGAGGCCGCGCCGGCGATCCCCGACAGCATCGAGCGGGCCCTCGACGAGGACCTCAACACGCCGGCCGCCTTGGCCGAACTGGCGCGCATCGCCGGCGAGGCCCGGCGCGCCGAGACGCTCGAGGCCCGCGCCACCCAAAAAGCCGCACTGCTCGGCGCCGGTCTGGCCCTGGGCCTGCTGCAACAGGCGCCGGCCGACTGGTTCGGCCGCGGCGCCAGCGACGACGACGACGCCCGCATCCAGGCCCTGATCGACGAACGCGTCGCCGCCAAGGCCGCGCGCGACTTCGCCCGCGCCGACGCGATTCGCGACCAACTGGCCGCCGAACGCATCGTGCTCGAGGACACCCCCCAGGGCGTGCGCTGGAAGCGCGGCTGACGAAAGCGCGCCGTCCCGCCTGTGGGAGAACGCCATATCGCGCACCTCCCCCGCACGCGGGGGAAGGCTTTTTCGTTCACCTCCCCCGCACGCGGGGGAGGGCTTTGATCGCTCGCCTCGCCGCACGCGGGAGGGCTTTGATCGCGCGCCTCTCCGCATGCGAGGGAAGGCTTTGTCGTTCACCTCCCCCGCTTGCGGGGGAGGTCGGCGCCGCAGGCGCCGGGTGGGGGCTGCTCCTGCGCGCGATGCGGGTGTCCGCTGCACTGCGCCCCCACCCAACCCTCCCCCGCACGCGGGGGAGGGCTTCGATCGCGCCGCCTCGCCGCACGCGGGAGGCCGCAATCGCACCGCCTCGCCGCACGCGGGAGGGCCTGGATCGTGCGCCGCACCGGCCTACGGAGGCGCTCTTTGATCGCGCGCGCAACGGGTTCTTGAATGCCATCAACGACAAGGCCCGCTTGCGCGGGCCTTGTCGTCCTCTGGATACCGGAGGCGTCAGACCTTGCGGAACACCAGCGAGCCGTTGGTGCCGCCGAAGCCGAACGAGTTCGACATCGCGTACTCGACCTGCACCTGCCGCGCGGTGTGCGGGACATAGTCGAGGTCGCAGCCCTCGCCCGGATGGTCGAGGTTGATGGTCGGCGGAATGATGCCGGCGTGCAGCGCCATTGCCGAGAACACCGCTTCCACGCCGCCGGCTGCGCCGAGCAGGTGGCCGGTCATCGACTTGGTCGAGCTGACCATCACCTTGCCGGCCTGGTCGCCAAGCACGCTCTTGATGCCCATCGTCTCGGCCAGGTCGCCGGCCGGCGTCGAGGTGCCGTGCGCGTTGATGTAACCGATCTGCGAGGCGTCGATGCCGGCGTCGGCGATCGCCGCGCGCATGCAGCGTGCGCCGCCCTCGCCGTTCTCGCTGGGCGCGGTCATGTGGTAGGCGTCGCCGCTCATGCCGAAACCGGCGACCTCGGCGTAGATGCGTGCGCCGCGCGCCTTGGCGCGCTCGTACTCTTCGAGCACCAGGATGCCGGCGCCGTCGCCCATGACGAAGCCGTCGCGGTCGCGGTCCCACGGCCGCGAAGCCGCGGTCGGGTCGTCGTTGCGGGTGGACAGCGCCTTCATCGAGCAGAAGCCGCCGACCGAGGTGGGCGTGGTCGCGAACTCGGCACCGCCGGCGATCATCACGTCGGCATCGCCGTACTGGATCATGCGCATCGCCAGGCCGATGTTGTGGGTGGCCGTCGTGCACGCGGTGACCGCGGCGATGTTCGGCCCCTTGGCGCCGGTCATGATCGAGACCTGGCCGGAAATCATGTTGATGATCGTGCTGGGCACGTAGAACGGCGAGATCTTGCGCGGGCCACCCTCGTGGTACTTGATCGCGGTCTCTTCGATGCCCTTCAGGCCACCGATGCCCGCGCCGATCGCCACACCGATGCGCTCGGCGTCCGCCTCGCGGATCTCAAGCCCGGCATCGGCGATCGCCATCAGGCCGCCGGCCACGCCGTAGTGCACGAAGGGGTCCATCTTCTTGATGTCTTTGGGCCCGATCCACTGTCCGGCATCGAAGCCCTTGACCTCGCCGGCGATGCGCGTGGCGAAGTTGGAGGCGTCGAAATGCGTGATCGGGCCGATGCCCGAGCGTCCGTTGACGATACCGTCCCAACTCGAAGCCAGGTCGTTGCCCAGCGGCGAGAGAATGCCGATGCCCGTGATGACGACGCGGCGCTTGGCCATGGTGAACTCCTGACGTGGATGCGGCGCAGATCGCGGCCGCCGATACGCACGAGGCCGCAGTGCGGCCTCGTGACAGATTCGGATCGGGCAGCCGACCGGCGGACCGGTCGGCACCTGCGCGCACCGCGGGGCGGCGCGACGCAGGACGCGGGCATCAGCCCTTGGCGTGTGCCTTGATGTAGTCGATCGCCTGCTGCACCGAGGTGATCTTCTCGGCTTCTTCGTCCGGGATCTCGCACTCGAACTCTTCTTCCAGCGCCATCACCAGCTCGACGGTATCCAGCGAGTCGGCGCCCAGGTCGTCGACGAACGAGGCGTTGTTGCTGACCTCGTCTTCCTTGACGCCCAGCTGCTCGATCACGATTTTCTTGACGCGCTCTTCGATGTTGCTCATAGGTCTTCTGCTCCGGGGAGGCGATTTGCGGTGGATAGTGTAAGGGAAAGCCGGGCAGCGGGCGCACCACCATCGAAGCCCTTGCCATTCAACGACTTGCCCTCGAAATCGGGAGGACGGTGACGGCCGTCTCAGGGCATGTACATGCCGCCGTTGACGTGCAGGGTTTCACCGGTGATGTAGGCGGCGGCCGGGCTGGCCAGGAACGCCACCGCCTGCGCGATGTCGTTCGGCTCGCCAAGACGGCCGAGCGCGATCTGCTCGGTCAGTGCGGCCTTGGAGGCCTCGGGCAGGTCGCGGGTCATGTCGGTGGCGATGAAGCCGGGGGCAACCACGTTGACTGTGACCCCACGCGAGCCGATCTCCTTGGCCAGCGACTTGCTGAAGGCGATGATCCCGGCCTTGGCCGCGGCGTAGTTGGCCTGGCCGGCGTTGCCGGTCACGCCGATCACCGAGGCGATGTTGACGATGCGGCCGCGGCGCGCCTTCATCATGCCGCGCATCACTGCCTTGGAGCTGCGGTAGACGCTGGTCAGGTTGGTGTCGAGGATGGCCTGCCAGTCCTCGTCCTTCATGCGCATCAGCAGATTGTCGCGGGTGATGCCGGCGTTGTTGACGAGGATCGAGATCGCACCGAACTCGGCGGCGATCGACTCGACCAGCGCCTCGATCGCGCCGGCCTGCGCCACGTCCAGCACGCGGCCATGGCCGCCATGCGCGGCCAGACGCTCGCCGATCTTCGCAGCGCCGGCCTCGCTGGTCGCTGTCCCGATCACGGTCGCGCCCTGCGCGGCCAGGGTGTCGGCAATCGCGGCACCGATGCCGCGGCTGGCGCCGGTGACGAGGGCGATCTCGCCCGAAAGCGGTGTGCTCATGGAATGCTCCAAAAAAAGACGTCGGGTGCGACGGATCTACAGCGGGGTCAAGGTCGATCGAAGTCACGGCGGACGGTGCGATCCCCGTCCGCCCTGCCCGCGATCCGCGCCGACCGGCCGATCCGCCGCCCGGGAATCAGGCGGCCCAATCGGCCAGGGCGGCGTCGAAATCGGCCGGCAGACCCAGCGCGCGCGCCTCGATCGACTTGTCGATGCGCTTGACCAGGCCCGCCAGCACCTTGCCCGGCCCGCACTCGGCGATACGGGTGGTGCCGCGCGCGGCCAGGGCCTCGACGCAACGCGTCCACTGCACCGGCAAGTAGAGCTGGCGCACCAGCGCGTCGCGGATCGCTCCGACCTCGTCGTGCACGGCCGCATCGACGTTCTGCACCACCGGCAGCGCAGGCGCTTGCCAGGTCATCTCGCCCATCGCGTCGGCCAGCCGGTCGGCGGCCTCGCGCATCAGTGGGGTATGCGAGGGCACGCTGACCGCGAGCTTCACCACCTTGCGTACGCCACGCTCGCCCAGCAACGCGATCGCCCGGTCGACGGCGTCGGCATGCCCGCCGATCACGACTTGACCGGGGGAATTGAAGTTGGCCGGTACCACCACCGAGGTGTCGGCCGACACCTCGCGGCACAGGGCCTCGACCATCGCATCCTCGGCGCCGATGACCGCGGCCATCGCACCGGTCCCGGCGGGCGCGGCGTCCTGCATCAGCTGCCCGCGCAGACGCACCAGGCGCGCGCCGTCGGCCAGCGACAGCGCATCGGCCGCGACCAGCGCGGTGTACTCGCCCAGGCTGTGGCCGGCGAGCACCGCCGGGCGGGCACCGCCGCGCTGCTGCCACGCGCGCCACACCGCGACTCCAGCGGCCAACAGCGCCGGCTGGGTGAACTCGGTGCGGCCCAACTCAGCTTCCGGCCCCTGCTGGGCCAGCGCCCACAGGTCCACGCCGGCACCGTCGGAAGCTTCCGCGAACGTGTCGATCACGATCGGGTGCTGCGCGGCCAGTTCGCCGAGCATGCCCAGCGACTGCGAGCCCTGCCCGGGAAACACGAATGCGAGTTGCGATGCGGTCACACGATCTTCCAGCGGAAAAAACCGGGGCGATGATAAGGGCCCGGGTACGACATTGTCTGTACTCAGGCGTATGCAGGGCGACGACGCGTGCGCGCGGTCACGCCCTCAGCGCAGCAGCGCAGCGGCCAGTCACGCAGGTTCAGAACAGCATCTGCAGCAGATCGATCTCACCATCATCGATCCAGTCCCACAGCACGAAGGCCAGCACCAGCAGCGGCAGCAACGTCGCGGCATGCACCACCAGGATCGAATGGGCGATATGCCGCGCCGAGCGCCCCAGCCACTGCATGCGCCGCGCCAGCCCCTGCAGGCGCCCGACCTGGCCCGCATGCCACGCGACCTCACCGGGCCCATCGCGCAGCGCCGGGGCAAGCAGATCGGCCAGCGCGTCGGTGCGTCCGTCGTAGTACTTGGCGATGCCGAAGGCGAACAGCAGCCAGTCGCGCGCCTGCGCCTGCGGCAGCGACATCACCTCGAGCGGATCTTCCTCGAAGTCGATGAAGCCCACGCGGCCAGCGTCGTCGATGGTGATGTTGCGCGGGACCATCTGCCCGAAATAGGCGCCGCGTGCATGCGCATCGGAGATCGCGGCGATCACCTGCCGGGTCAGCGCATCGATCGTGGCCGCGTCGCCATCGGCCGCACGCAGGCGTGCGGACAGCGTGGTGCCGATGTCGCTGAGCAGCAGGGTCGACTCGCCTTCCCCGAGCACCCGCGGCACACGGATGCCCAGGGCCTCGAGCTCGGCCAGACGGCGCGCCTCGATGGCCTTGGCTTCCTCGCCGCCGGGATGCGGCGGCGGGCGCAGCGCATCGATCTCCAGCTTGCGGACGACGGCGTCGAGCAGACCAAGGGTCAGCTTGCGGCTGTCTCCAGCCTCATAGGCCTTGAGCCAGGCCTCGCGCCCGGCGATGACGATCGATTGCACGCCCATGGCGGCGTCCTCCGTGCGATCGCAGCCGGTCCGCGCGGGGCCGGACCGGTCACGCGCGCGCCACGATCGGCATTCAGTAGCGCAGCAGCGCCGAACCCCAAGTGAATCCGCCGCCGAAGGCTTCCAGCAGCAGCAACTGGCCGCGCTCGACGCGGCCCGACCGCACCGCCTCGTCCAGCGCCAGCGGCACCGATCCCGACGAGGTGTTGCCGTGCCGGTCCACCGTCACGACCACCCGATCCATCGGCATATCCAGCCGCTTGGCGGTGGCTTCGATGATGCGCAGGTTGGCCTGATGCGGGATCAGCCAGTCGATGTCGTGGCGATCCAGACCGTTGGCGTGCAGCGTCTCGTCGACCACCGAGTCGAGCGCCTTGACCGCGTACTTGAACACTTCGCTGCCGGCCATGCGGATGCGCACGCCGGCATTGGGCTCGTCGGGCTTGAATCCGGCCGACACGCCGACCGGATTCCACAACAGTTCCTTCTTCGCGCCATCGGCATGCAGATGGGTGCTGAGGATGCCGGTCTCGCGATCGGCCTTGAGCACCACCGCACCGGCACCGTCGCCGAACAGCACGCAGGTGGTGCGTTCGGTCCAGTCGACCATGCGGGTGAGCGTCTCGGCGCCGACCACGAGCACGGTCTTCGCATCGCCGGACTTGATGAACTTGTCGGCGACCGACATCGCGAACAGGAAGCCAGAACAGGCCGCGTTGACGTCGAACGCGCCGCAGCCGCCCGCGCCCAGCCGCGCCTGCAGCAGGCACGCGGTGGACGGGAAGATGATGTCGGGCGTGGTGGTGCCGACGATGATCAGGTCGAGCTCGCTGGCCGAGACACCGGCCGCCTCCATCGCGCGGGTGGCGGCGTGGAAGGCCAGATCGCTGGTGGTCTCGCCTTCGGCCGCGATGTGACGCTCGCGAATGCCGGTGCGGGATGCGATCCACTCATCGCTGGTGTCGACAATCTTCGACAGGTCGTCGTTGGTCAGCACCTTCTCGGGCAGATAACTGCCGGTGCCTGCGATGCGGGAATAGATGCGTTCGCTGCTCATCGTGCGGACTGCCCTCGCCTCATGAACGTCTTGGAAAGGACGGCGGCGACCGGAGCGTCCGCGAATTCGCGAAAGCGACCGGCGCTATGCCGCAACGCGGCGCGTCGCCTGGAAAGCGTGATACTCAAAACGCTTGATACACGCCGAAGGGTCCGCCGCGACGCGACGGACCCGGAGAAGACCTCAGTCTTCCTCGACGATCCGCGTCTTGGGCTGGATCACCTGCTTGCCGCGGTAGTAGCCATCGGCCGTGACGTGGTGGCGGATATGGGTCTCGCCGGTCGTCGGATCGGTCGACAGCAGCTTGGCGCTCAGCTTGTCGTGCGCGCGGCGCTGGCCACGGCGGGACGGGGTCACTCGGGATTTCTGCACAGCCATGGGAATTGCTCCAGCAACAGGTTCAGTTGTTTCGTTCTTTCTTGAGATCCGCCAATGCCGCGAACGGATTGACGCGTGTTTCTTCTTCGGTCGACACCGGCCAATCGCGCTCGACCGTTTCCGACCCCGGGGCCGCCGGAATCAGCGGCACCGCGAGAATCAGCTCGTCCTCGACCAGCGTGGCCGGCGACAACATGCCGTCCTCGGGGACCAGCAGCGCTTCGTAGTCCGGAAGCAGCCCGGCCTCGTCCGCCTCGTCGCGGATCAGGCCCAACCGCTGCACCGTGCCGACCGGCAACACGAACCGCTGCAGGCTGCGCTGACACATCAGCGGCAGCATCGCGTCGATCCGCAGTTCCGCATACGGGATCTGCAGCGCGTCGCGACCGAACTCGATCGAACAGACGACATCGTCGGCCTCGGTATCGGCCAGGACGTCGCGCAGACGCGACATCGACGACAACGGAACCTTGGCTTCCAGACGGCTTCCGGCCGCGACCAGACGCCAAGCATCGACCAACTCGGGCATTTGCGCGGACATAAGCCGCTGAATGTTAAAGACGTGCCGAGAGCCTGTCAAATACGCCATCGCCCCGGAATCGTCTTCGACCGCCCGGCGATGCTGCCGTTATCGTTCGACACGGGCCGATCGCACTGCGGGCGCCGGCCGATGGGTCGGTATTGTAGCGGCGCGAGCGGCCACTTCGCGATCGCCCACCCATTCAGGCGATGATGACGGCGCACGCCGCGCCTCTCCGCTCCACCCGCCCTGCCCCCTGCTGCACAGGACCCACGATGCCCGCGCCCCTGATTCTCGGTTCCACCTCCCCCTACCGCCGCGACCTGCTCGCCCGCCTGCGCCTGCCCTTCGAATGCCGGCGCCCCGAGGTGTCCGAGACGCCAGCCCCGGGCGAGGACGCGCAGGCGCTGGCGACACGCCTGGCGCTGGCCAAGGCGGTCGACGTGGCGACCCATGCACCGGACGCCTGGGTCATCGGCTCCGACCAGGTCGCCGCGCTCGATGGCGCGCCGCTGGGCAAGCCCGGCGACCGCAACGGCGCCATCGTCCAGTTGTCGGCGATGGCCGGCCGCACCGTGGTGTTCCATACCGCGGTCGCCCTGGTCCGCAATGGCGAGCCGGCACGCCAGGCCCTCGATCGCACACAGGTGCGCTTCCGCACCCTCGACCGGGCGACGATCGAGCGCTACGTCGACGCCGAACAGCCCTTCGACTGCGCCGGCAGCTTCAAATGCGAAGGTCTGGGCATCGCCCTGTTCGAGGCGATCACCAGCGACGACCCGACCGCGCTGATCGGCCTGCCGCTGATCGAGACCGCCCGCCTGTTGCGCGAGGCGGGCTACGCGGTGCCTTGAGGATCCTGCGCGGAGCCGTGCCCCCACCCGGCGCGCAATGCGCGCCGACCTCCCCCGCAACGCGGAGGAGGTGACCCTACCGCAAAGCGCTGCTCGCCCTACGAGGCAACGCTCCCCGCAAGGTAGTGCCCCCAATCGCCGAATAACGCTCCCTCCCCCGCATGCGGGGGAGGGCTGGGGTGGGGGCGAACACCCCTGCCGATGCCTCACCCTGCCCGCGTGCGGGGCATTGCGCTCTTTACGGGTGCAGGGCTGGGGCGGGGGCAGACGCCTCGCGAACACCTCAACCCGCGCGCGACACGCCTGCGTCATCAACGGGCGGCTCCCAGCCGAACACGCTGCGTCCGCCGTAAGTGTGCGAGGCGGCGCGCTCCTGGGCCAGGAAGGCCGCCAATGACGGACCGCCCGCGGTCGCCTCCAGCGCGCGCGATTGCGCATCGAGCCGACGGATCGCCGCCAACCGGTCGTCGTTGCCGAGCTTGGCGCGCGTCACTGCGGTGCGCATCACCTCGATCGTGTGGTCCAGCACCTTCGTCGGCACCGGATACGGGTGTCGGTCCTTGCCCCCGTGCGCCAGCGAGAACCGCGCCGGATCACTGAACCGGCACGGCGTGCCGTGCACGACCTCGGCCACCAGCGCGAGCGCACGCACTGTCCGCGCGCCCACCCCAGGCACCTGCAGCAGCTCGGTGAAATCGCGCGGCCCACACTCGGCGGCCGCGGCCAGCGCGCCATGCAGCCGCCGCAGCACGACATCGCCACTGCGTACGTCGTGATGATCGGGCAGACTCAGGTGCGGCTGCAGCGGGGCCGCGTCACCACCGATGGGCGCGAACAGATCGCCGGTCGCGCCCGGCGTCGGCTGCGTCGATGTCGCAGGCCGAACACGTGCCGGCGCCGCACCCGCCGCCCGTTCCAACTGCCCGAATTCCTGCACCAGTTGCGCAGGCGCCATCTCCTGCAGCAGTGCGACCTGCGATGCGCGCGAGGCGGCCGCGCGCCGATCGGCGAGATTGACGATCCGCCCCTGCCCCGGCCCGTCGATCGCCGCATGCGGCGCATCGACGAAGCTCTCCAGGCCCTCGGACAGCCAGTGGTAGCGACGCGCCTGCCCTCGCCCGCCATGCATGCCCTGCTGGATCACGACCCACTGGCCGTCGTCGGCGACGATGAAGCCGTGCAGATAGAGATCGAAGCCGTCCTGCACCGCCGCGCTGTCGACCTTGGCGACCAGCCGGCTGGTGCGTGCCAGCGCCGTGCCATCGAGCCCGGTGCGCGCCCCGACCGCCAGCAGCTCGTCGGGGGTCGCCCGCGAGTGCCGCCCGCGCCCGCCGCAGACATGCAGGCCGAGTTCGCCCGACAACGGCGCCAGCCCGCGCTTGAGCGCGCCGACCACGCTGGTGGTGATGCCCGACGAATGCCAGTCCATGCCCATCACCGCGCCGAAGGCCTGGAACCAGAACGGATGCGCCAGCCGGCGCAGCAGCTCGGCACGCCCGTACTCGAGCACGATGGCCTCGCACAGCACCGCCCCCAGCCGGGTCATGCGCTGGCCCAGCCACGCGGGCACGCGCCCGCCATGCAGGGGAAGATCGGCGCTGCCGGTGCGTCGGGACATGCGCACAGCCTGCCGCGGCGACGTCTCAAACCGTGAGACCGCGCACCGGCGGTGCGCGCGCCTGCGCCGTCGGTCAGCCTTGCGCGGCCGGCTTCGCCTTCTCTTCCGCGATGAAGCGGCGCACCTCCGTCTCGAGCACCGGCAGCGGCACCGAGCCCAGATTCAGGATCGTGTCGTGGAATGGGCGCTGGTCGAAGGCCGGCCCGAGTTCGCGCTCGGCCTCGGCGCGCAGGTCGAGGATGGTCTTGTAACCGATGTAGTACGACAGCGCCTGGCCCGGCCAGGAGATGTAGCGGTCGACCTCGGTCACGACATCGTGCTTGGCGAGCGCGGTGTGGCTGGCGAGGTAGTCGATCGCCTGCTCACGCGTCCAGCCGTACTCGTGCAGGCCGGTGTCGATCACCAGCCGCGCCGCGCGCCACATCTCGAACGTGAGCCGCCCGAACTCTTCGTACGGCGTCTCGTACAGGCCCATGCGCGTGCCCAGCCACTCGGTGTACAGCCCCCAGCCCTCGCCGTAGCCGGAGAAGTAGGTTTGCTGGCGGAAATCCGGGCGTGCCGGCGCCTCGAGCGCGAGCGCGGCCTGGAAGCTGTGGCCCGGCGCGCACTCGTGCAGCACCAGCGCCGGCAGGTTGTACAGCGGCCGCGACGGCAGGTCGTAGGTATTGAAGAAACACGCCTCCAGCCCGCCGCGACCGGAGGTGTAGATCGGCGCGATGTCGTCGGCCACTGGCAGGATCGTGAAGCGGTAGCGCGGCAGCGTGCCGACGACGTATTGCAGCTGACCGTCGATCTTCTTGGCGATCAGTGACGCCTCGGCCAACAGCCCGCGCGGCGTGGTCGCATAGAACTGCGGGTCGGTGCGCAGGAACTCGATGAACTGCGCCAAGGTCCCGCTGAAACCGGCGCGCTGCTTGACCTGCTCCATCTCGGCGGTGATGCGCGCAACCTCGGCCAGGCCCAGGTCGTGGATCTGCCGCGGGTCCATGTCGCGGGTCACGTACTCGCGGATCTGCGCGCGATAGAACGCACGGCCGTCAGGCAGGTCGCTGGCGGCGATCGTGGTGCGCGTGCGCGGCAGGTACTCGCCGCGGATGAAATCCAGCAGCTTGCTGTACGCCGGGATCGCACGTTCCAGCACCACGCGCCGGCCTTCCTCGCGCAGCTGCGTGCGCGCCGGTTCGGGGATGGTCGCGGGAATGCGCTCGAAGGTCGCCAGCAAGGGATTGCCCTCGCCCGTCTGCACGTAGGGGTCGAGCGTGTTGTCGCGGCCTTCAAGCGTCGCCCGCGGCACGCTCCAGCCCCGCGCCAGGCCGCGCTCCATGTTGGCGATCTGCTCGTCGAAGTACCGCGGCACGTCCGACAGCCGGCCGATGAACCGGCGCCAGTCGGCCTCGGTCTGGAACGGCTGGCGCGGATTTATGCCGCCCCAGAAGAAGCTGTCGCTGTTGAACGGCGCCTCGTAGGTGCGCCACTGCGCGTTGGCGACATTGGCCTCGAGCGTGGCGCGGAACACCGCGGCATTGATGCGCTCCTCGCCGCCGAGCGCAGCGACGTCGATGGCATCGAGCGCGGCCAGTGTCTGTGTCCAGTAGTCGGCGCGGCGCGTCCAGGCCTCGGGGGTCACCGACGGCAGGCGGTCGCCCGATTGCCAGCGCCCGTCGACCTTCTCGCGCACGAACTCGCGCTGCCGCCACGCCCACTCCTGCGTGTAGAGCGCGCGCAGGGCGGCTTCTGCGGCGTTCGCCGGTGCGGCCAACGGCGCGGGAGGCGCGTCCTGCGCCAGCGCAGGCAGGGCGGCGCCGATCGCGAGCGAGAGCGACAGGGCGAGAACGGACAGCGTCGTACGACGACGCAGTGGCATGGACATCGGGCAACTCCTGGACAACGGATTCATGGGGTGGCGGTCGCGGCGCGGTTCCAGCGTGGCGGTGCGGCACCGAGCAGATGGCGGACGAAGACGTCGGCCTGGCGACGGTGGGCGTAGTCGATCGGCCCGCTGGAGCGGCCGACGGTATGGCCGCCGCCGGGGATGGCGAGCAGTTCGAAATCCTTGCCGGCGCGGATCAGCGCATCGGCGACCTGCATCGTCGAAGCCGGGTCGACGTTGTCGTCCTGCTCGCCGAGGATCAGCAGCAACTCGCCCTGCAGGCGGTGCGCATTGTCGACGCCGGACGCGCGCGCGTAGTGATCGCCCTCGCCTTCGGGCAAGCCCATCCACTGCTCGTTCCAGCTGATCTTGTCCATGCGGTTGTCGTAGCAGCCGTTCCAGGCCACACCGACCTTGTAGAACTCGGGATGGAACAGCAGCGCGCCGAGCGTGCTCTGGCCGCCGGCCGAGGCGCCGTAGATGCCCACGCGCGAGATGTCGTAGGCCGGATCGACCGCGGCCAGCGCACGGTGCCAGGCAATGCGATCCGGGAAGCCCGAGTCGCCCAGGTTCTTCCAGGCCACGTCGTGGAAGGCCTTGCCGCGGTGCGCCGTGCCCATGCCGTCGATCTGCACGACGATGAAGCCCAGATCCGCCAGCGCCTGCATGCCGATCTGCTTGTCGCCACCCGAGTGATAGCCGAACGGCCAGAACGTCTTGGGCACGAATGCATCGTGCGGACCGGCGTAGATGTTCTCGATCACCGGGTAGCGCCGCGCCGGATCGTAATCGCGCGGGCGCACCACCAATCCCCAGATGTCGGTGACGCCGTCGCGCCCCTTGGCGACGAACGGCTCGGGCGGTCGCCAACCGGCCGCACGCAGCGCTGTGACGTCGCCGCGCGCGATCTCCGCGACCAGGTGGCCGTCGGCACGGCGCAGTTCCATCACCGGCGGCAGGTCGACGCGCGAATATACGTCGACGTAATAAGCGCCATCGGGCGACAGTGCGATGTCGTGGTCGGCATCCGCCTCGGTCAAGCGCACCGGGTCGCCACCGTCGAGGCTGATGCGGAACAGTTGGCGGAAGTACGGATCGCGCCCGGCGTCCATGCCGCTGGCGGTGAACCAGACCTCGCGCTTGGCCTCGTCGACACGCAGCACGTCGCGCACGACCCAGTCGCCGCGGGTGAGTTGCTGGCGGATCGCACCACTGCGGCCGTCGAACAGGTACAGGTGACGCCAGCCGTCGCGCTCCGATACCCAGACGATCTCCTCGCCCAGCCCGTCGACCTCGTGGCGGAACCCGCGCCAGGTGTCGACGAACGTGGCGCTGGGCTCGGCGATCGCGACCCGGGCAATCGCCGCGCCATCGCCGGGCGGCATGTCGACCGCGATCACGTCCACGCGCTGGTGACCGCGATGCACGACCTCGAACGCGAAGCTGCCGCTGTCGCGACGCCACTGGATCGGCGAGAGCCGGTAGGGGTTGGCGAACGCCGAGGCGTCGATCTCCAACTGCCGGCCTTGCGCGATATTGAACAGCACCGGCCGCTCGATATCGACCCGGTCGCCGGGTTTGGGATAGAGCTGGGTGTGCACCCGCGGCTGGCGCTGGTCGCGCGGCGCGGTCTCCACCCGCACGACCTCGCGGCGATCGCCCGGCACGACGCGATAGACCGCCAACCAGCGCGAATCGGGCGACCAGGCCAGCGTCTGCGGATCGTCGAACGCCGCCGCACTCCCGCCGCTGCCACGCAGCACCACCTGGCCATCGGCGACCCGGCGCACGACGACGTTGTCGCCTTCGACCTGGGCCTCGTAACGGCCGTCGGGCGATGGTCGCGGTGTCGTGTCGGCGGCCACTGTGAGGTCGCGCACCACGCCGAATGCGCGCGGACGGCCCGGGCGCGCTGGCTTCGGCGCGCAGTGCGCGGGCTGCAGCGTGCAGCCCCAGCGCACGTCGCCGACCTGGAACGCGATCGCGCGACCGCCTGCCTCGTAGTCGAACGCGTCGAATGGCAGGTGCAGCGGATCATGGCGCGTGCCGTCGGCGCGACCCAATGCGGTCGCGATCGCGTCGTGGTCGAACGCGCGGCGCGCCCCGCCGCCGGCGAGGTCGTAGCGCAGGAACGCGAAGCCGCCCTCGACCGTCGCGCGGTAATGGAAGCGCCCGTCGTCGGTCCAGCGCGCCGGCCAGGTCACATTGCGCGTCAAGCCGCTCCACTGCGCGCGCAGTGCCAGCGCGCGCGCGTAGTCGTCGGCATCCGGCCCGGCCGCCATCACGATCGCCGGGAGCGCCAGCAGCGCCGCCACACCCCACGCGGCCAGCCGCCCCGCGCTCCCCTTGTCCGGTCGTGCCATCGTCCCCGTCGCTGCAGCGGCCCGATCGGCCGGTCGATGCTTGTGCCACAGCCAGGCAGGATCGGGCAACCGCCAGGCTAGGGTCCACCCCAATGCCCCGATCGGGCCGCGCGCGCTAGCCTTCCACCTGCTGACGATCGCCGAGGTCCACGATGCACATTGCCGCCCCCGACGCCCTCAGGGCCACCTTTCTGCCGCCGACGCTCGACCCCAAGTCTTCGCCCAAAGCCGAGACCCCCGAGCAGACCCCGTTCGTCCGCGGCGAAGACGACCGGCACACCGTCGATCCCAACGACATCCAGCAGGACGGCTACGGCAGCTGCGCGGTGCTGTCCACGCTGCACACCATCGCCCAGCACGACCCCTCGGTCATCCAGAACATGATCCAGGACAATGGCGATGGCACTTACACAGTGACGTTCCAGGAGAAGGTCGAGATCCTCGGCTTCGCCTTCTTCAAGCCGGTCGAGGTGACCGTCAGCGGTCTGTTCACCGGCGGCGCGGCGAATCCGGCGGACGTGGGCGCCAACGGCGAGGAAGTCTGGCCGGCCATCATCGAGGCCGCCTACGCCCAGCAGTACAAGGACGGCGACCTCACCTACGAAACCGGGGTCATGCCAGCCGACGTGATGGAACACATTCTTGGTGCGAAAGCGCAGACCGCCGGCACGGACGAGGTCTCGGCCGAGCAGATGCGCGGACGCCTCGCCGATGGCGAGGCGACCGTCGCCTGGACCCCGAGCTTCAAGGACGGGGACGGCAACTGGCTGCCCGAGATCACCGAAGAACAACAGGCGTTGATCGAGCACTACGGCATTGCCGGCGGGCACGCCTACGCGGTCAGCGAGGTCATTCCCGCGGGCACGTCCTATGTGGATCCCACGACCGGTGAGTCAGTCGTCGCCAACGAGGACGTGGTCGTGCTCGACAATCCCTGGGGCAGTTCCGACGTAGTCATGCCGTACTCGGGCTATCAGGAGGTCTACGGCTGGGTCAGCAGCGCGGCGACCGAGTAACGGCGACATCCTCCGCCTCAGCGACCTTGCCAGCGCGATGCGCACGTCGATACTGCTCTCCGGTCGCGACTGCAGATACCGGAACCGCGATCGCGGGCCGGTGCGGTAGCATCGGCCCATGCGATCGTTCCCGCGCCACCACACGCACGTCCGGTCTGTCCGCTCGGGGCCGCTGCTTGCCAGTGCGATGGCGCTTGGCATCGCGGCCGGGTGCACGGCTCCTACGCCGTCGTCGGCGTCCACTTCTGCTTCTTCCGGGGCTCCCATGCAAGACGATGTCCTCCAGATCCGCCAGGGTGCCGCCTCGACGTGGCAGGGCCAACGGCTCGGTTACGTCGGCGCCGACGGACGCGGCGGCGCCCTGCTTGATGTCTGGAGCGAGGCCGAGCCGGCCTGGTCGGTGCACCACCGCCTGCAGCCAGATGCAATCCTGCCCGCCGGCGGCCGATTCCTGCGGGTGTCGGAGATCCGTCACGGCGAACCCGGCGGCTGGATCGCCCTGTCGCCGGCGAGCGACACAGGTGCAATCGCACCCGTGCCACCCGAGCACGCGGTCCTGCCGCTGCATGGCAGCCTGGACATCGGATCGACCCGCCTGGAACTGGTAGCTCCCCCGGAGGCGAAGATCGCCCATGTCCGGCGCTGGCCCAAGCTGCAACCGCTGGCGAGGACGCCGGCCGACCAGATCGAGGCCCTCGAACTGCGCGTTGGCGATACGCTGACCGTCGGCAACCGCACCTTGCGTGTGGAACGTATCCAGTCCGACGCCGGCGAGATCGGCGCGTTCGTGGCGTTCTCGATCTCGCCTTAGTTGCGCGGCGGCTCGGGCGTCTGCACGTCAGACTGACGGCGTACGACCTCACCCATCGCCTCGCGCAGGAACGGCGCGGTCCGGCTGTTGCGATGCTTGGCGACGGCCGCCGGCGTCCCGGCCACGACCACATGGCCGCCCGCCGCCCCCGCGCCCGGCCCCATATCGACGATCCAGTCGCTGGCAGCCGCCACGCGCATATCGTGCTCGACGACGATCACGGTATTGCCCGCGTCCACCAGCCCGTGCAACTGCGTCATCAACGTGTCGACATCGCTCGGGTGCAGGCCGGTCGTCGGCTCGTCGAGCACATAGACCGTGCCGCGCCGCTGCGCGCGTTGCAACTCGCTGGCCAGCTTGATCCGCTGGGCCTCGCCGCCGGACAGTTCGGTCGCCGGCTGGCCCAGCCGCAGATAGCCCAGGCCGACTTCGAGCAGTACCTGCAGCGGTCGTGCGATCGCGCTGTCGTCCTCGAAGAACGCCGCCGCCTCGGCGACGGTCATGCCGAGTACGTCGGCGATGGTCTTGCCGCGCAGCGTGATCGCCAGCGTCTTCGCATCGAAGCGGCTGCCGTGACAGGTCGGGCACGGCGCGTAGACGCTGGGCATGAACAGCAGTTCCACACTGACGAAGCCCTCGCCCTCGCAGGTCGCGCAGCGCCCTTTGGCGACATTGAACGAGAAATGCCCGGCATCGAAACGGCGACGGCGCGCGGCCGGGGTGTCGGCGAAGCGCTTGCGCACATGGTCGAACAGGCCGGTATAGGTCGCCAGGTTCGAGCGCGGCGTGCGCCCGATCGGCTTCTGGTCCACCCGCACCAGTCGGCGCACGACGTCGAGCCCGCCAACGATCCGGCCCTCGAGCGATGTCTCGGCACCGCGCTCGAGCGGGTCGAGTGGCGCCTCGTCGGCATCGCCGGCCTGGCCCAGGTGCGCGCCCAGCAACTCCACCAGCGCCTGGCTCACCAGTGACGACTTGCCCGACCCGCTGACGCCGGTGACAGTCGCAAATACACCCAGCGGCAGGTCGACATCGAGCCCGCGCACGTTGTTGCGCACGATGCCGCGCAGTTGCAACCAGCCGGTCGGCGCGCGCAAGCGGCTGGCCTCGGGCGCGTGCCCGGCGAACAGATAGCGCCGCGTCGCCGAGGCCTCGACGTCCGCCAGGCCTGCCGGCGGTCCGCTGTAGAGCACCCGGCCGCCCTGCTCGCCCGCGGCCGGCCCGACATCGACGATCCAGTCGGCATGCCGGATCACATCAATCTCGTGCTCGACCACGAACAACGAATTGCCGGCGCTCTTGAGCTGGTCGAGGGCGCGCAGCAGCGCCTGCGCATCGGCTGGATGCAGGCCGGCCGAGGGCTCGTCCATCACGTAGACCACACCGAACAGCTGCGAGCGGATCTGCGTGCCCAGGCGCAGCCGCTGCAATTCGCCCGGCGACAGCGTCGGCGTGCTGCGCGCGAGCGTCAGATAGCCCAGCCCCAGGTCCTGCAGCACCGCGATGCGCGCCAGCAGGTCCTGCGCGATGCGCTGCGCGGCCAGCGCCTGCTCGGGATGCGCACGGGCATGGGTCTTGCCGGCCGCGGCCGGGGCCAGCAGGCCGGCAAGTTCATCCAGCGGGCGCTGCGAGAACGCGGCGATGTCCAGCCCGGCAAACGTCACCGACAGCGCCTCGCGGCGCAGGCGCTTGCCGTGGCACTCGGGGCAGTCGACGCCGATCAGGTATTGCGCCGCGCGCTTCTTCTGCTGCGGGCTCTGGGTATTGGCGAAGGTGTGCAGCACGTGGCGCCGCGCACTGGTGAAGGTGCCCATGTAGCTGGGCTCCATTTTCTTTTTCAGCGCACGCTGCACCTCGTCGAGGCTGAAGCCGGCATAGACCGGCACCACCGGTTGCTCGTCGGTGAACAGGATCCAGTCGCGGGTCTTCTTCGGCAGCGTCGACCACGGCACATCGACGTCGATGCCGAGCGTGGTCAGGATGTCGCGCTGGTTCTGGCCGTGCCAGGCGCCCGGCCACGCCGCGACCGCGCGCTCGCGGATCGTCAGGCTGCGATCGGGGACCATCGACGCCTCGGTCGCGTCGTAGATGCGGCCCAGCCCGTGACAGGTCGGGCAAGCGCCGGCCGGGGTGTTGGGCGAGAACCCGTCGGCGTAGATGATCGATTGCCCCGGCGGGTAATCGCCGGCGCGCGAATACAGCATGCGCAGCGAGTTGGAGATCGTCGTCAGACTGCCCACCGACGAGCGCGCGGTCGGTGTGCCGCGCGCCTGCTGCAGCGCCACTGCCGGTGGCAGGCCCTCGATCGCATCGACCTGCGGCACGCCCGCCTGGTCGATCAGCCGGCGCGCATAGGGCGAAATCGAATCGAGATAGCGGCGCTGCGCCTCGGCAAACAGCGTGCCGAAGGCCAGCGACGACTTGCCCGAGCCCGACACACCGGTGAACACCACCAGCGCATCGCGCGGGATGTCGACATCGACGTCCTTGAGGTTGTGCTCGCGCGCGCCACGCACGCGCACGCAGTGCGCGGGACCGGGCGGCATCGACGACGGCGACTTGGGCATGGGGCGGCCTGACAAGCGGAAGCGGCCGGCATTATCGGCCCGCCGCCGTGTCGGCGGCGTCGGCCGGCGCTCCGGCCCACGTAACGACACCGTCATTACACTTGTGCGATGATCATCTTGTTCATCGACCGTCCCGACACCATGCCCATCGCCAGCCGCCCACCCGTCAAGCGCGAGACCCTGAATCTGCGGATCCGGGCCGAGGACCGGGCGCTGATCGATCGCGCCGCCAAGAGCCGGGGCAAGAACCGCACCGATTTCGTGCTGGCAGCCGCCCGCGCCGCTGCCGAGGAAGCATTGCTCGACCAGGCGACCTTCCATGTCGACAGCAAGGCCTATGCCGCCTTCCTGGCACGGCTGGACCAGCCGCCCGAGCCAAATGACCGGTTGCGTATCACGATGCAGACCCCGGCGCCCTGGGACAGCTCCACGCAGACGCGATGACGCTCGCTGCCCCCGAGCCGTTGACCGCTCTGCATGATGTCGACGCATTCGACTCGGGCGAGGACGGGCTGGACCGGTGGCTGCGACGACGCGCGCTCGCCAACCAGACCAGCGGTGCGTCGCGGACCTTCGTCGCATGCGACGACAGACACGTCATGGCGTACTACGCACTGGCCTCGAGCGCAGTCGCCGTCGCCTCGGCGCCGGGCCGCTTCCGGCGCAACATGCCCGAGCCGATCCCGGTGGTCGTCCTCGGCCGCCTGGCGGTGGATCGGTCGCTGCAGGGGCGCGGCATCGGACGCGCGCTCGTCCGCGATGCCGCGCTGCGCGTCCTGCAGGCGGCCGACGCCATCGGCATCCGCGGCCTACTGGTGCACGCGCTGTCGCAAGACGCCGCCCGCTTCTACCGGCAGGTGGGATTCGAGCCTTCGCCGCTCGATCCGATGCTGCTGATGGCGACCCTGAGCGACCTGCGCGCGAGTCTTTGACCGCGCGGCGCTTGCCGGCCCGTCAAGCCTGCTGCGGCGCGCCGACCAGCGGCGCGGCGGCGCGGCGCGGCCGGCTCGGAAAGGCATGCCGCACGATCCGCCAGGTCACCTGGCCGAACTGCCGCAGCAGCGAGCCGGTGTTGTAGGGCTGGCCATAGCGCGCACAGATCTCGCGCACCTCGACCGCCATTGCGCCATAGCGATGCGCCGGCACGTCGGGATAGAAGTGGTGCTCGATCTGGTGGCTCAGGTTGCCGGTCAGCAGGTGCATCAGCCGGCCACCGCCGATGTTCGACGAGCCGCGCAACTGGCGCAGGTACCAGTGGCCGCGGGTCTCCTGGCGCAGGCAGTCCTTCGGGAACACCTCGGCATCGGCGGTGAAGTGGCCGCAGAAGATCACCACGAACGTCCAGATGTTGCGCAGGCCGTTGGCGACCAGGTTGCCCAGCAGCACCGGCAGGAAGAACGGCCCGGCCAGCGCCGGGAACAGCACGTAGTCCTTGAGCAACTGCCGGCCCATCTTGCGGCCAACCGGCGCGAAATCGCGCGCGAGCTTGCCCTTGGGCATCTTGCCAGCGAACCAGCGACCGACCTTCAGTTCCTGGATCGCCACACCCCACTGGAAGTACAGCGCGAACACCGGCGCGATCAGCGGCTGCAGCAGGTAGAACGGCTTCCAGCGCTGCTCGGGAAAGATCCGCAGCAGGCCGTAACCGATGTCGTCGTCCATGCCGCGCACATTGGTGTAGGTGTGATGGCGGTAGTTGTGCGAATGCCGCCAGTTGTCGCCGGTCGCCACGATGTCCCACTCGTAGCGCTGGCCCTCGAGCTGCGGATCGCCCATGAAGTCGTACTGGCCGTGCATCACGTTGTGCCCGACCTCCATGTTCTCGAGGATCTTGGCCAGCGCCAGCAGCAAGACGCCCGCCGGCCACGCCGCCCACAGGACCCACGGCACGAACGCGCCGGCGACCGCACCGAGCATCAACAGCGCGCGACCGGCCAGGCCCGTCCAGCGCACCGCAGCAACGACCCGACGGATGTAGTCGGCATCGACCTTGCCCACCTGCGCCATCGTGCGCGTGTGCAGCGCATCGAGTTCGGTGCCGAAGGCTTCGAGTTCCTGCGCGCCCAATCGGCGGGCGGTGGTCTTGGACATCAGGGAGCTCCGCAAATTTCTACAGATCGAGAACGAGATCGGTGACCGCGCTGCTGACACACAGCTTCAGCGCGGCCGAGGGCTCGCCGTGGACGTGACCGGTGCGCAGGTCGCGCGCAGCGCCGGCGGCCTTGCCGCAGGCGCAGGTGTTGCAGATGCCCATGCGGCAGCCCGACCGGGGCTTGAGCCCCTCGGCTTCGAGGGCGGCAAGCAGGTTGGTGCCGCGCGGCAGTACAAGCGCGCGTCCGCTGCGCGCCAACTGCACCGACACCGTGCCGGTGTCGTCGACCGGCGGGCTTGGCGGCGGTGTAAAGGCTTCGCTACGCAAAAGCGGCACGCGCCCGTCGAGCAGCGTCTGCGCGGTGGCGACAAAGCCGCCGGGCCCGCAGGCATAGACCTGGCGCTGCGCAAGATCGGGCACCAGCGTGTCCAACAACGCAGCATCGATGCGGCCCGCCGTTTCGTCGTCAACCGCCGGCACATCGCCCGTCAGGAGGAAGCGCACGTCGAAGCCGGCATGGCGTGCGGCCAAGGTCCTGAGCTCCTCGACGAAACAGGCTTGCGCGCGATGACGCACCCAGTACAACAGCGTCACCGGCACCGGCATGTCCTGCGCGGCGAGTTGCCGGATCAGCGCCATCATCGGCGTGATCCCGCTGCCAGCGGCCAGCAGCAGCCAGCTGCCCTGCGGCGCCTCGGGCAGCACCAGGTCGCCGAAGCCCGGACCGATATCGAACACATCGCCACGCCGTGCGCGCTCGAGCAGATGCCCACTCACGCGACCGCCCTCGACCTGCTTGACCGTGATCGTCAGCCTGCCATCGGCCGCCACCGGCGCATCGAGGCTGTAGCTGCGCGTGATGCGCACGCCGTCGATCTCGACACCGAGATTGACGTGCTGGCCCGGCTGCGCCCCCGTCCAGTGGCGATTGGGCTGCAAGGTCAGCGTGACCGCTCCATCGGCGGCCGGCACCCGGCCGACGACCCGTGCGAGCGGCCGCTCCCAGGTCCACGTGGGATGCAGCCGGCGGGCCCAGAAGTCGAACACCGGGGGCGCGACGAAGGGCGCGGCGAGCCGACGAAGCGGGCTGCGCGTGCGGGAGGCACACTGGGAGACGGCGGACATGGCGCGACTGTACAGGCATCCGCACAGGCGTGTATACAGTTGTGCATTAATTGTTCAGCGCGCCGTTTCCCGCGGTCAGGCGGACGTTCCCCGCTGCACTGTTATGCTGGTCGCCCGCTTCACCTGGCTTCCCCTTTGACCGTCACCGCTCCCGCGCCCGCCGGCGATCCCGCCGCTCAGGACGGTCAACCCGGCCGCAAGCCGACCATCGTCCGCGATGACCTGATCGCCGCAACACTGCGCCTGATCGGTCCGCACCGCAGCGTCTCGACGCTGAGCCTGCGCGAAGTCGCGCGCGAGGCGGGCATCGCCCCGAACAGCTTCTATCGCCAGTTCCACGACATGGACGAACTGGCCGTCGCGCTGATCGACCAGGCCGGCGAATCGCTGCGCCGCATCGTCGGCGACGCCCGCAAGCGCGCGGTCTCGGGACGCAGCATCGTGCGCGGTTCTCTGGAGGCGTTCATGGAACGCCTGCGCGCAGACGACAAACTGCTGCATGTGTTGCTGCGCGAAGGCACCGTGGGCTCGGACGCGTTCAAGCGCGCGGTGGACCGGCAATTGCATTTCTTCGAGGACGAACTGCGCGCCGATCTGGTGCGCATCGCCGCCGCGCAGGGCGCGGCCTTCCACGAACCCGCGCTGGTGGCCCGGGCGATCACCCGCCTGGTGTTCGCGCTGGGCGGCACCGCGCTCGACTCTCCGCCCGAACGCGACGACGCGCTGGTCGACGATCTCGCGAAGATGATCCGCATGCTGCTGCGTGGCGCCGCCGCGGTCGGCGCCGATCGCGCGCACCGCGGCTAGCGCGCGCGCAGAGCCCTGCCCCCACGCGCCGCAAGCGCGGCGACCTCCCCCGCAGGCGGGGGAGGTGATCTGCGCGCGGCGGTGTTTTTGCTCCTTCCCCCGCTTGCGGGGGAAGGTTGGGATGGGGGCCGCCTTGCCCGAAGCGCTCAACCTGCCACCCGCACCACCTACAACCCCCCTTCACACCCACTGATGGAGGCTGGCTGCTCTTTCGCTTCTGTCCGGCATCGCGCTCCGCTGCCGGCGCTCCCGATCCCGATGGCCGCAGTCGCTCCCCTGCTCCGCACGTCGCCGATGCCGATGCCGATGCCGACCGTACCGGCATCGACGCCACGTCCGCAGGCGCCGCCCTCCCGCTTTGCGGACGGCGACCCCGGCGCGGTGCTGCAGGCAGCGCGCGATGCGCTGGCGGCAGGGACGCGCCCGGTGCTGGCGATCGTCGTCGAAACCGAGGGCTCGACCTATGCCGCGCCTGGCACGCTCGCACTGTTCGGCGAGGCCCTGCAGCACGGCTGGATCAGCGGCGGCTGCCTGGAACCCGAGATCGCGCGTCTGGCGATGGCGGCCGCGGCCGGTGAACGCGTGGGCTGGCTGGAGATCGACACCACCGACGATGGTGCGCTGTTCCTGGGCTCGGCCGTGGGCTGTCGCGGCCGCCAGCTGATCGCCTTGTTGCCGCTCGCTGCGCTAGACGACATCGACACCGCACTGCAGGCCTGGCTCGCCGAACACCAGGACCTGACGATCACGCTCGATCGCGAAGGCGCCATCGACTGGCGCATCGGCGCACGCCGATGGCAGTGGCGCCTGCCCAGCGGGCCGGTGCCGCCCTCCGAAGTGGACCACTGGCCAATCAGCGTGCGACGCATGCCGTCCGCGCTCGTACTCGGCACCGGACCGGAAACGCCGGTGCTGGTGCCGATGCTGCGCACGCTGGGCTGGCGTGTGGTCATCGCCGAGGCCCGCCCCGCCTGGCGCGCCCGCGTCGCGCCGGACATCGACGTGATCGAGGTCCCCCCCACCGCCGCGATCACCGCCCACGCCGATGCCGACGTTGCGCTGGTCATGCACCACGGCTTCGAGGCCGACCGCGATGCACTCGAAGCACTGGCGGCCTCGCACATTCCCTTCATCGGCCTGCTCGGGCCCGAGCGTCGGCGTCGCGACCTGTTCAAGTTGCTGCGCGCTCAAGATCGCGATGCGCTCGCCGAGCGCCTGCAGTCGCCGGTCGGTGTTCCCGGCTGCGGCCGCGGCGCGGCGGCGATTGCGTTGAGCATCGCCACGCAACTGCAGCTCTGGCGCGGCGCACACGCGTAGGCGCCCACAATTGCATGTCACGGTCGCGGTCTACACGCGCCGAATCAACGCCCGCGAGCATGCAGGCCCCTGTGCAGCTGAGATCGGTGGCGGTCGCGACCGGTGGGCCCCCACCGCCAGCACGCCGCAAGTCCGCAGATCGCATCTGCTTGCGGCGAATGAATAGGCATGCCGCGCACGCCGATCAACAACCCGCTGCATTCTTGATCCCCTCGACACGCCACGACCGGCACGCTCGCTCTGCATCTCGTTCAAGTGCGCACGCCGCGCGCGCATCTTCCGCCCCACACCAATCCCCGCCAGCCCGTGCCCCCGGTCGCCAGCCAGAAGGATTCCGCCATGTCACCGCTCTCCCGCCGCGAACTGCTCAAGGCAGGCGCGGCCTCGGCCGGCGCCGTCGCCGCGCCCGGCATCGCCCAGGCCGCCACCGCCTCCGTGACCCCCGCCCCGCCCCGCCCCCCGGTCATGCAACGCGTCTCGCTGGAGGTCAACGGCCGCCGCATTGAACGCGAGGTCGACACGCGCACCACACTGCTCGACCTGCTGCGCGAACACCTGCAGCTCACCGGCACCAAGAAGGGCTGCGACCACGGCCAGTGCGGCGCCTGCACCGCGATCGTCGATGGCCGCCGCATCAATACTTGTCTGACGCTGGCAGTGATGAACGCCGATGCCAAGGTCACCACGATCGAAGGCCTCGGCACGCCCGAGCGCCTGCATCCGATGCAGGCGGCCTTCGTCAAGCACGACGGCTACCAGTGCGGCTATTGCACGCCCGGGCAGATCTGCTCGGCGGTCGCGGTGCTCGACGAAGTGCGCGCCGGCATTCCGAGCCATGTTACCGGCGACCTCACTGCCCGTCCTGCGCTCAGCCCCGACGAGATCCGCGAGCGCATGAGCGGCAACCTGTGCCGCTGCGGCGCCTACGCCAACATCCTCGACGCGATCGAGGATGTGGCCGGCAGCCGTCGCGCAACGGAGGCTGGCGCATGAAGGCCTTCGACTACACACGCGCCGCCTCCCCGGCCGAGGCAGCGGCCGCTGCTGCCCGTACGCCGGGCGCGAAGTTCATCGCCGGTGGCACCAACCTGCTCGACCTGATGAAGCTCGAGATCGAGACCCCCGCGCAACTCATCGACGTCAATGGCCTGGCACTGGACACCATCGAGGCGACACCCGATGGCGGCCTGCGCATCGGCGCGCTGGTGCGCAACACCGATCTTGCCGCCGATGCCCGTGTGCGCCGCGACTATCCGGTACTGTCGCGCGCCCTGCTCGCCGGCGCGTCCGGCCAGTTGCGCAACCGCGCCACCACCGCCGGCAACCTGCTGCAGCGCACACGCTGCCCCTACTTCTACGACACCGCGCAGCCCTGCAACAAGCGCCTGCCCGGCAGCGGCTGCGGCGCGCTCGACGGCTACAGCCGGCAGCTCGCGGTCATCGGCGGCAGCCGCGCTTGCATCGCCACCCATCCCAGCGACATGGCGGTCGCGATGCGCGCACTCGATGCGGCGGTGGAGACCGTCCAGCCCGACGGACGCGAACGTCGCATCGCGCTCGCCGATCTGTATCTCGCACCCGGCGACACACCACAGCGCGAGACCGCGCTTGCCCCCGGCGAACTGATCACCGCGGTCGTGCTGCCGCCGCCGGTCGGCGGCCGCCAGCTCTACCGCAAGGTCCGCGACCGCGCCTCGTACGCCTTCGCGCTGGTGTCGGTCGCGGCGATCGTGCACGACGATGGCCGCGGCCGCATCGCCGTGGGCGGCGTCGCGCACACGCCCTGGCGCAGCGACGCCGCCGATGCCGAACTGCCCAACGGCGCGGCCGCCGTCGCTGCGCGCCTGTTCGAGGGCGCCACGCCCACCGACGACAACCGTTTCAAGCTCACGCTCGCCCAGCGCACGATCGCGGCCGTGCTCGTCGACGCACAGGAGACCCGCGCATGAAATTCGACACGCCTGCCGGCCCCAACCCGATCGACCGCCTGCGTGTGGTCGGCCAGCCGCTCGACCGCATCGACGGCCCACACAAGGTCACCGGCACCGCCCCCTATGCCTACGAATGGCACGACGTCACCGAACGCGCCGCTTATGGCCACGTCGTCGGCGCGGGCATTGCCAAGGGCCGCATCGCCGCGCTCGACACCTCGGCCGCAGAACGCGCGCCGGGCGTGCTGGCAGTCGTCACTGCGCGCAACGCCGGCGAGCTCGGCAAGGGCAAGATGAACACTGCGACCTTGCTCGGCGGCCCGGCGATCGAGCACTACCACCAGGCCATCGCGCTGGTCGTCGCCGAGACCTTCGAGCAGGCGCGCGCCGCAGCCGCACTGGTCCGCGTGACCTATGCGCGCGAGCCCGGTCGCTTCTCGCTGCATGCCGAGAAGGACCGCGCCATCAAGCCGGAGGGCGACACGCCGGCCGACACAGCGGTCGGCGACTTCGACAGCGCATTTGCATCGGCCGAGGTCACGCTCGACGCGACCTACACCACGCCCGACCAGTCGCACGCGATGATGGAACCGATGGCCTCGCTCGCGGCCTGGGACGGCGACCACGTGACGATCTGGACGTCGAACCAGATGATCGCCTGGAGCCGCGGCGACGTCGCCCGCACGCTCGGGCTTGCGCCGGAGAAGGTGCGTCTGGTCTCGCCGTACATCGGCGGCGGCTTCGGCGGCAAGCTGTTCGTGCGCGCCGACGCCATCCTCGCCGCACTCGGTGCACGCGCGGCCAAGCGCCCGGTCAAGGTCGCCCTGCACCGCCCGCTGATCGCCAACAACACCACGCACCGCCCGGCAACCGAGCAACGCATTCGCATCGGCGCGGGTCGTGACGGCCGCATCACCGCGATCGGTCACGAGAGCTGGTCGGGCAACCTGCCCGGCGGCGACCCGGAGGTCGCGATCCAACAGACCCGCCTGCTCTACGCCGGCGAACACCGCATGACCAGGATGCGGCTGGCCACGCTCGACCTGCCGGAGGGCAACGCGATGCGTGCGCCGGGCGAGACGCCCGGGCTGATGGCGCTGGAAATCGCCATGGACGAAATGGCCGAGAAGCTCGGCATGGACCCGGTCGAGTTCCGCATCCGCAACGACACCCAGGTCGATCCCGAAAAGCCCGAGCGGCCATTCTCGCAACGGCAACTGGTCGAGTGCCTGCGCCAGGGCGCCGAGTGCTTCGGCTGGCATCGCCGTGCCGCGCATGGCAGCGTCCGCGATGGCCGCTGGCTCGTCGGCCTCGGCATGGCCGCCGGCTTCCGCAATGCGCCGGTCACCAAGTCCGGCGCCCGTGCGCGCCTGCAGCCCGACGGCCGGGTCACGGTCGAAACCGACATGACCGACATCGGTACCGGCAGCTACACGATCATTGCGCAGACCGCTGCCGAAACGATGGGGCTGCCGATCGACCAGATCGAGGTCAAGCTTGGCGATTCCGCCTTCCCCGCTTCCGCCGGTTCCGGCGGCCAATGGGGCGCCAACAGCGCGACCGCCGGCGTCTATGCCGCCTGCATGAAATTGCGCGAAGTCATCGCGAACCGGCTCGACCTCGATCCGGCGACCGCAGAGTTCGTCGACGGCGAAGTGCGCGGCGGCGGACGTGCAGTGAAGCTTGCCGAGGTGGCCGGTGACGGCCAGATCGTCGTCGAGGATGCGATCGAGTTTGGCGACCTCGACAAGCGCAAACAGCTGTCCACGTTCGCTGCGCACTTCTGCGAAGTCGGCGTTGACGCGCTGACGGGCGAAACCCGTGTGCGGCGCATGCTCGCCGTGTGCGCCGCCGGTCGCATCCTCAACCCGAAGCAGGCGCGCAGCCAGGTCATCGGCGCGATGACGATGGGCATCGGCGCCGCTTTGTCGGAGGAACTGGCCGTCGACGAGCGCCTCGGCTTCTTCGTCAATCACGACCTTGCCGGCTACGAAGTCCCCGTGCATGCCGACGTGCCCGAGCAGGAGGTCGTATTCCTGGATGAAGCCGACGCCGACAGTTCGCCGATGAAGGCCAAGGGCGTCGGCGAACTGGGCCTGTGCGGCGTCAGTGCCGCGATCGCCAACGCCATCCACAACGCCACCGGCGTGCGCGTGCGCGATTACCCGATCACGCTCGACAAGCTGCTGCCGGGGTTGCCGGACGTCGCCTGATATCGTCTGATCGCCGGCCTGGCGCTTCGCATCGAAACGCACGAGGCGACAACCTCGTCTCGTGCGTTTCGGTGACTTCAATGCGGACGATGACCCCAATGTGCGCGTCGACCGCAAGAACCCGAGTGTCGCGTCCGACGCGATGTTGTCGCGAACGCAATGTCGCGGGTTGCAACGTGTCGCTTTCGCAGGTGTGCTGCGCGCACCAACGGCGATCGAAGCGGTGCGTCGCAGACGCGCTCGGCGTCATCCGCCCGCCAGCCCCCCGCCTGCACGCCCCGGCAGTGCATCGTCGTTATCCGGCGCATCCGGATCATCGAGATCGCCGACCTCGCGGTCGATGCCTGTCTTCGGATCGCGCGGTGGAGTCCGCGTGGTGTCGTCGTCCTGCGGCGCGGCGCCGCCCTGCGTCTTGCCGGCTTGCGTGGTCATGGCGTTGTCCCGATGGGTAGAGCCTCGAGGCTAGGACGGCACGCGTGAAGGCCATTGCGGAAGACGCACCGTGCTGATCCTCCCATCGGCATCTCCTGCACCGGTCATGGCTCGAGCCCCTCGTACCTGCGAACCCGCCCCCACCCGGTGCCCACGGCACCGACCTCCCCCGCACGCGGGGGAGGTAACCGCCCGGGCCCCTCTCCTTTCCCGCAAGTCGCGGGTGATGGCGATCCAAGATCACTGCGTGTTTCCCTTCCCCGCTTATAGTGGATCCCCCGCTTGTAGTGGAGGTGATCAAGCAAGGCCGCCGCTTGCCTCCTTTTCCCTCACACAGTAGGGCGACCTCGCAGACCATCGCCTGTTTCCTTCCCCGCGCGGCGGGGTGCCACCACGCGAGCGGCTGCTTGTCTCCTTCCCCGTGCACGGGGCATTGCGCCCTTCACGGGTGGAAGGTTGGGAGGGGGCAGCCGTTCGCGAAAACGCTCTGGCCGCCACGTTCACCGCGCATCCGCTACACCTGTCCCTCCGCACGGACCGCGCCGATGACGACGCCTGCCCTTGCGATGCCACTCCCTGAGGACATCGCCAAGACCATGTCCGAAACCGGCGTCGAGAAGGCCCATCGGCCGCTCGGCGCGATGGCGGGCCTGGGCATTCTGGCCGGCGCCTACATTGGCTTCGGTAGTCTGATGGCCGCGCTGCTCGGCGCCGGCACCGCCGACCTGCCTTACGGCCCGGCGCAACTCGCGATCGGCACCGGCTTCGCGCTCGGCCTGATCCTGGTGCTGCTGGCCGGCGCCGAACTGTTCACCGGCAACACGCTGATGACCTTGCCGCTCGCCCAGCGCCGCCTCAGTCCGAGACGTCTGCTGCGTGCCTGGAGCGTGGTCTGGCTGGCCAACCTCGTCGGCGCGCTCGCGCTGGTGCTGCTGGCGATCGCCGCCGGCCTGCACACCGCGGGCGACGGCGCGGTTGCGGCGTCGGCAATCGAACTCGCCGCGACCAAGACCGCGAAATCCCCCACCGCGATCCTCGCCAGCGGCGTCCTCGCCAACATCCTCGTGTGCCTGGCGGTGTGGATGGCGGCTGGCGCCAAGAGCGCGGTCGACAAGGTCGCGGTGATCGTGCCGCCGATCGCCGCCTTCGTCGCGCTCGGGCTGGAGCATTCCATCGCCAACATGTCCTTGCTGCCGCTCGGCCTGCTGGCCGCGTCCGCCAGCGGCATCGCGCCGCCCGCGGACCTGTCGTGGGCCAGCGCCGGCGTCAACCTCGTGTGGTCGACGCTGGGCAACATCCTCGGCGGTGCCTGCGTCGGGCTCGGCTATTGGGCGATCCACCTGCGGCAGTAGAGCGAATCATCCCAGTTCGACGCGGGAAACGCCTGGAGGCGCCCTACTTCTCACTTGGCCGTGGAACGCCCTTGAGCCAATAAGCGGCGGAGCGCCCCCCGCCTGCCGTCGGTTCAAGCACGCCTGCCGCGACCAGCGCTTTGAGATCGCGCAATGCCGTATCCGACGACACCCGCGTCAGCGCCGCCCATTTGCGGTTGGTGATCGGCTGCTCGAAGCCATCGATCACTTTGTTGAGTGCTTTGATCTGCCGCTCTGACAGCGGCACCGTCGCCACGCGCTGCCAGAACAGCGCCTTGTGCAGCACGCGATCGAGCTCGGCGTCCGAGCGAAGCACCGCTCGCGTGAGACAGCCGAGGAACCACGCCAGCCACGACGTGACATCGAGATCGCCACGCTGGCTACACTCCAAACGCGCGTAGTAATCGGCGCGCTCGGCCTGGATCTGAGCGGAGACACTGTAGTAGCGGTATTGCAACTGGTCGTAGCGCGACAGCGCCATATCACCGATTGCCCGGGAGACGCGTCCGTTGCCATCCTCGAACGGGTGCAAGGTCACAAACCAGAAGTGCGCGAGTCCGGCCCGGATCAGCGGCGACTCGGACGAAGGTGATTCGAACCAACGCAGAAAACGCGCGACCTCTGCGTCCAATCGCTCGGCGGGGGGTGCCTGGTAATGCACGACTTGGCGCCCGTGCGGACCGGACACCACCTGCATCGGCCCGGTACGATCGTCACGCCATGCAGCAACACGCACGGCCGATAGCCCGCTGCGTCCGGTGGGAAATAACGCGCCCTGCCACGCCTTCAATCGATCCGATGTCAGCGGGACAGCGGCCTGCTCCGTCGCATCGAGGTTCATCGCGACGACGCCTTCCACATGGCGGTCGACCGCCATCGTGTTGCCTTCATCCACGCCCAGCCGTCGTGCCAAAGACGAGCGCACCGTCTCCACGTCCAGTCGCTCGCCCTCGATCGCGCTGGATTTCACGACATCGGCCAACAACGCGGCCAACGCGGCGCGGTCGCGCTCCGGCGCCTGTAGTGCCTCGATGCGACCGTGCAGGCGGCCGATCGCATGGGCCGCCTCGGCCAGTGACGACGCCAGGCGGCCAGGGTCGTAACGGAAGGCAGGCCAATCGTCACGTTCCCAGATCCAATGCGGCATGGCGTCTCCTGCGGCGATTGCGCCCCTTATTCACCGCATATTGTGCGGCGAATACAGCGTCCAATCAACGCATGGCTCGCAATCCGCAGCCACGGCCAGTCAGTCGCCCGCATACACCGCATCCCGGACCTCGCGCGGCAGTGCGCCAGACATGCCTTCGAATGCGGTGTTGGTCAGCAGCACGACGGTCAGACCGTTGGCCGGGTCGACAAACCAGGTGTGGCCGTACACCCCGCCCCACTGCAGCGTGCCGGGCGCCTGCGGGGTGGCGGCGGCGGCCGGGTCGACGAGCACGGCGCCGCCATAACCGAAGCCCCAGCCCGGCCCCTGCGTGGCCGCGGCCGCGCCGACATGATCGCGCCTCGCCTGGGCGATGGTGGCCGGCTGCAAGAACGGCCCGCGCCCATGGAAGACCTCGAGCGCGCGCACGACATCATCGGCCGTGCCCAGCATCCCTGCACCGCCCGACGCGAAGGCCTGCGCATCGAACGCACGCTCGGAATCGAAGCGCAGCGACACGCCCAGCCCCGGGGGCAGCGGCACGTCCATCGCACCGGCCATCCGCCGCGGCACCGGAACGCCATCGACGTAGGGCACCGCGACCCGATCCGAAGGCGGCACCCAGAACGCTGTGTCCGTCATGCCGAGCGGTCCGGTGACAAGGTCGGCCACCGCGCGCGGCAGATCGGTGCGGTGCGCCTGGGCGACGACCTCGCCGAGCACGTCGATCGCCAGTGAGTACCGCCAGCCGGTGCCCGGTGCGAACGCGAGCGGCGCGTCGGCGATCCGCTGCACGTTCTGCGCCAGCGTCAACGCACGCCGGTCCAGCCCATCGGAAATACCCAGCCGGTGATACGGCCCCTCCGGTGGCTGCGCGCCCGGATTGTCGAGCCCGGCGCTGTGCGTGAGCAGGTGATGCACGGTGATCGTCGGCACGCGGCCGTCCGCCAGCGCGGGGCGGAACGCCGGAATCCAGCGCGTGACCGGGTCGTCCAGCCGCAACCGGCCCTGATCGACGAGGCGCAGCGCCGCCAGCGTCACGATCGGCTTGCTGACCGAGGCCAGGCGGAACACCGCGTCCTCGGGCATCGAACGGCCGGCCTCGCGGTCGATCTGGCCCACGGCCCGCCGGTAGACCGTGCGCCCATCGCGTTCGACCCGCAGCACCGCGCCGACGATGCGCTGTTCGCGCACCGCGGTGTCGAGCACGGCGTCGAGCCGCGTCGCAAGGTTCTGCGACGATGGCGTGGCCGGCGCGCTGCTGGCGGCAATGGACAGGGCAAGCAAGGCAGACAAGGCGGTCATGGCGGACTCTCGGGCTGCGGGGCACACACTGTCCCGCCCACGACATGCCAGAAACAGCGGATCGGGCTTCACCGGCCTGTAAGTTCTGCTTCATGTCCAAGCACGAAACCCTCGCCGGCCTGGCCGCATTTCGCAGCGTCGCGCGGCTGGGCAGCTTCACCCGCGCGGCCGATGCCGCTGGCGTCAGCCCGTCCGCGGTATCCCAAGGGGTGCGTGCGCTCGAGGCCCGACTCGGCGTGCGGCTCCTGCACCGCAGCAGCCGCCGGGTCACGCTGACCGAGGCCGGGCACGCATTCCTCCAACAGATCGACACCCCGCTCGACCGGATCGACATCGCCATGCAGCAGGCACGCGCCGGCCGCGGTCAGCCGAGCGGCCTGCTGCGGATCAATCTGTCGCGCCTGGCCGCCGACCTGCTGGTGGTGCCGCGACTGCCGGACTTTCTTGCCCTTTACCCTGAGCTGCAGGTCGAGTTATTCACCGACGACACCCTGGCCGATCTCGTCGTCGGCGGCTTCGATGCCGGCATCCGGTTCGGCCCCTCGCTTGCACGCGATGTCATCGCCCGGCCGATCGGCGGTGCGCAGCAGCGCGTCGTCGTCGGCACCCCGGATTACCTGCGCCGGCATGGCATCCCGGCCTCACCCAGCGACCTGACCGCCCACGACTGCATCCGCTTTCGCCTGCCCGGCAGTGGCCGCATCGAGGCCTGGCGCTTCGCCGAGGCCGGCACCGACATCGACCTCGACGTCCACGGCCGCCTGGTGTTCGCCGACGACCGCCTCGTGCGCGAGGCCGCGCGCGGCGGCCTGGGCCTGTCATGGCAATTCGCGCAATGCGTGGCCGACGATCTCGCCGCCGGTCGGCTGGTGGAGGTGCTGGCCGACTATCGCTGCGCGCAGCCGGGCTTCTATCTGTACTTCTCGGCGCGCGAGTGGATGGCGCCCAAGCTGCGTGTGTTCGTGGATTTCTTCTGCGACGCGCTGCCCGCCTTGGCAGCCGACCACGCGCCTGGCGCTTCAGCATAAATTACTATTCGTAAGTTACTATCCGTAGGAAATCATCTTCCCCCGGATCTCCCGTGCACGCTCTCGTCGTCGTCGCCCATCCCAACCCTGCCTCCCTGACCCACGCCATCGCCGCGCACTTTGTCGCCGGCATCGAAGCCAGCGGCCATACCGCCGAGACCGCCGATCTCGCGGCGGAAGGCTTCGATCCCCGGTTCAACCAGGCCGACCTCGCGCTGTTCCACAAACAGGCGTCTCCTCCGAGCGACGTGGCCGCCGAGCACACACGTCTCGAGCGCGCCGATGCGCTCGTGCTGGTCTACCCGATCTACTGGTGGTCGTTCCCCGCATTGCTCAAGGGCTGGATCGATCGCGTCTTCACCAATGGCTGGGCCTACGACCAGGACGACGGCGGCAAGCTCCACAAGAAGCTGCAACGCCTGCAGGTGCACCTGATCGCCAACGGCGGCGCCGACCAGCGGACCATGGCGCGGCATGGCTACTTCGGCGCGATGAAGACCCAGATCGACCATGGCATCTTCGATTACTGCGGCGCTCGGGTGCTGACTTCCGAACTGCTGCTCGCCTCCGACGCCGGCTTTCCACAGGCGCACCTCGACACCGCCCACGCGCTGGGCCAACGTGTGTTTGCCCCCCGCCCCTGACGACACCGGACACGACACCTTGCCCTCGCCCGCCCCCGACAACACCCGCCGCCGACTGCCACGTGCCGAGCGCACGCGGCAGCTGTTGGACGCCGCCTGGACGCTGATCGGCCACGAAGGCACGGACGCCCTGACGCTGGCACGGCTGGCCGAGGCCGCGGGCGTGACCAAGCCCGTCGTCTACGACCATTTCGGCACGCGCAACGGTCTGCTGGCGGCGCTGTACGAGGACTTCGACGTGCGCCAGACGGCACTCTTCGACGCCGCCGTCGCCGCTGCACGGCCAACGTTGCAGGCCAAGGCCCGCACCATCGCCACCAGCTACGTGGACTGCGTGTTGACCCAGGGCGCGGAGATCGCCGGCGTGCTGGCCGCGCTCAGCGGTTCGCCCGAACTGGCTGCCGTCAAACGCCGCTATCAGCAGACGTTCCTGGACAAATGCGCCGCGGTCCTCGCCCCGTTCGCCGGTCCGGCGGGCCTGCCGACGGCATCGCGCTGGGCGATGCTCGGCGCCGCCGATGCCCTGTCCGATGCCGCTTGCGCCGGCGACATCACGCCGGCGCAAGCCCAGGACGAGCTCGAACAGACGATCGTATCGGTGGTTCGGCGCTGCAAGTGAGCAATGCGTCAACCTGCATAGCCCGCTTCACGTTCCAACTTGACACGCGTCACTCCCGCTTCCAGTGGCGCGCCACAAGCGGCTCCGGTTGTTCACCGGCGATTACCGCCTCCAGATAAGTGCGCATGTTGTCCCAGGGAATAGCGTGGCCTGTCGCAGCCAAGCGCGCATAGCGCGCCTCTACAACGGCATCGAAGTCGGCGTGCCGCCCATCCAATTCGACCGGTTTGGCAATCGCATGCATGATGAACGCATCGAGGCCCTTACCTGCCTGCTCGGCTGCTTTCTCGACACGCGCCTTCAGCGCACTAGGTAGGCGAATGGTAGTGGTAGACATGCGCAACCTCATTTCATCCTCAAACTGCCGGACGCCAAAGCGTCCGGCAGCCCCAAGTCCACCTGTTCAATGCACCTGATACACCGGCGCTGCCGCCTGCCGAACCGTAGGGCGGCGTGTGCGCTCGACGCGGGTTGCGCCATAGCGAGGCCGGGGTTCTTCGACGCCGTGGATCGGCCGCGAGGCGACGCCGAGCCGCTGCGTCTCGATCTGATCCAGCAGCACACGGGCGTCATCCGCGCCCTCGGAGATCGCCAGACCCAATGTCGACAAGGTGTCGTCGGCGAGGTCGTCGGCGTGATCGGAGGCAATGACGTCACCATGCGCGGCAATCGTCTGCAACAGCCGCCCCAGCGCATCGGCCTGGTCCGTCGTCAGGCCGAAGACAAACGGCTCGCCGTCCGTGCACTGGCCGAACGGGGTCGCTGCAGGCGCGTCCTCGGCCTGCCCCGCCGACACGCGCGACGCCTGGCCGCCGGGCCGTCCCGTCTTGGCCGCGCGTTCCGCAGGCGCCGCATCGTCCTCATCCACCGACGCGGACGTTGCGTCTTCGTCGGTGCGGTCGGCCGCACTCCGCCGCGCCGGCCAGTCCAGCACCTCCATCACGCTGTCGATCTGCTCGGCCAGCTGTTCCATACAGAACTGCAGTTCCTGCCAGTCCAGTTGCGGTGGGTCGTCCTCACTGGTGCGCGGCTCGGCCAGCCGCGCGATGAAGCGCATGAACACGCGCAGCCGCTCCAGGCGGAACTGGGCATCCACTGACAGGTAGTAACCCAGGTGTTCGTCCGTGTCATTCGGTGATCCGGTCATGATTGACCTCCATGTGTGGGGGAAACGTCCTTCGATCCGTTTCAGGCGGCTCGCAACGCGACCCATCGCGTGCGACCCACAGATCGCGCTGCAATACCAAGCACGGATCGTCAGCTTGTTGCAGCACGTAACGTCGACAGCGCCCGCTCCTCGATCGGGGGTAACGGCGCCTGCAGCATGCCGGCATCGTCGAGGCAGACATGCTGCGCGGCACGCCGGCGCCCGCGAGCGCGTCTGAACTCGATTATCAAGTTCTGTACAATCCGATACATCAGGCGCGTATGGCTTTTGATGTCAGGATTCTCCCGATACGACAGTAAGCGCACGCGCGTTTCCTGGGTCAGATCTTCGGCCACATCCGCTCGGCCAACGCGACGACGCAAGTACGTCAAGCAATCCCGACGCAAGCCCGGCACCGCGGCATCGAACCGCGCCCGCGCCCTGGGCTAGTCGTCGTCCTTGACAGGCCCACCAGGCCCATCGGCCAGCACCTGGCGGATCCTGTCGAAATAGCTGTCCTCCAGCACGCGCTCCAGTTCTTCGCGCGTGCGCGCCTCCGACAGGCGGCGCCGCAACTCGTTCTCCTTGACCGAGCGAGACTTGCGACTGTCGACATCGCAGCTGGCCACAGGGTCGACCGTAACGTTCATCCCAAGCCGCTGCGCGCCTACCGTGTCCAGAATCTCCTGCGCCTCGAGCCCGGCGCGAAAGACCGCGTGCCCGAGCGTGGACACCGTGTGTTCCTGCAGGAGGGGGACATCCCCCATCGCGAGTACATCACCCAGGGCGGTGATCGATTGCAGCAAGTGGTCGAGTCGATCCACCTGATCCAGCGTGACCCCAGCCACCATCCGTTGCGTTGTCATGTCGGCGAGCTTCCTGTGCAATGAGTCCAGAGAAGTCAGTCCGGGTGTCCCCGCAGAGGCACAGGCCGCGCACCCTAATGGCCTGACATGCACTGCGAAGTTTCCGTCACCCTTGATCTGAAGTTTAGATACTAAAAGCCGGGCGCGCAACGTCAACGCGGCGCGCCCGGCCCCATACCAACTTCAGTGCAGCACGGCTCCGTACGTCGGGCGCGGCTCACGCACACCCGTGGCCGGCCGCGACGGCGCGTGCAACTGCTGTTCCTGCACTTGTTCCAGAATCTCGCGCACCGTGTCGGCACCTTCCGAGATCGCCAGCCCCAGCGTCGAGATCGTGGCGTCGGCCAAATCGTCCTCATGGCCGGACGCCAGCACATCGCCATGCGCCATCAGCGTCTGCACCAGACGATCCAGCGCATCGGCCTGGTCGATGGTGACGCCGAACACGAAGTCGTCCGGCACATCGGCTACCTCCGCTGCGCGTGCCTTGGCGTACGCGCCCCTGGTCGCCTCTTGCGGCGTGTCATCGGCATGCGTGGCCTCGTCAGATTCGAGATCCTCCGGCGGCGTGTACGCATCCTGCCGCGCCGCCCGCGATGGCCGCCACCGCATCGCTTCGAGCACCTGATCGGCCTGCTCGGCCAACAGCGTCAGGCAGGTGGCCACATCGCCGCCCCGCACCTGTGGGATGCCTTGCTCCTCATCAGCCAGCGAGCGCGGTTGCGCCAGTTCCGACAAGAACTGCATATGCTCGATCAGCTGCCGCAGCCGCGTGCGGCTGTCTTCCGGCACGAAGTAGCCAGGCTGATTCTGATCATCATGGTCATGCTTGGACATCGCGTTTGCCTCCATTCCATGGGAAGTGCCCCGCCACCGCGCACGGTGGACGGGAAGTCGGGAGGCTCGAAACCGTGCATAGCCGGCGGGCTTATTCCCCTTTCGGGTGTTGTATTCACCGCCCTCCCGACGCAGAGATCGCGCCGGTTGCACCTGCGAAAGATGCAGGCACAAAAAACCCACCAGTTTGTCGGAGGTGGGTACCGCTATGCACGGAGTTTCGAGGCTCCGGGGACGAGCGTGCTACTGAAAGAACAGGATGTCAAGCCCTGGATTGGCTACTTCTTTGTTTATTTTTTTTGCGCTCTATCCGTCGGCCTCGCTCGCCAAGTTCACCATCGGCGGATAGTCACGCAGACGTGGCAAATCGAGCTCGACAGCTGCGGCGCCTGGCATCGCAAGCGCATCGGCAAGCGTCCGACGCGGCACGACCAAACGGCGATAGTCTTGAATTGAAAGCAGCACGTACGCAGGCTCCCCTCGCTGCGTGATGAGCACTGGCCCCCGCTCCGATTCACGCGTCGCGCGACCGACATTGCGCCGAAACTGGCTGCTACTCAAAGCAATCATGGCATGCTTCCAGTGAGCGAGTGGACGAAACCTAATACCAGATCACCATCGGCAGTCCAACTGCATCC
>NZ_JBBAXQ010000008.1:0-163171 GCF_037198055.1 Luteimonas sp. gir | reverse complement strand
GCGCGCCGTGCAGCTGGTCGAGCAGCGCTTCGAATTCGTCGTCGTCGATGGTGTCGCCACCCGCGGCCGGTGCGGCGGCGACCGGCGTGGCGCCTGGGGCGGCCTTGCCGTGCAACTGATCGAGCAGGGCTTCGAACTCGTCGTCGTCGATCGGATCGTTCGGGCCTGGTGCGGGCGCCGGGGCCGATGCGCCGGGCGCCGCGTTGCCGTGCAACTGGTCGAGCAGCGCCTCGAACTCGTCATCGTCGATCATCTCGCCGCCCGCGGCAGACGGTGCGGCGACGGTCGGGGCCGCACGGGCGGCCGGGCCCGGTGCAACGGGGGCGGCGGTGTCGAGCGCGAATCCGGCAATCAGCTCGGGCGGCGCATGCGGCACGTCGCTGCCGGTTTCGACCGCGTCGACCATCGCCTGCAGCCAGTCGAGCGACTGCTGCGCGGCGTCGAAATGCCGCGGCAACAAGGTCGCGGCGCCCGAGCGTGCGGCGCCCAGCGTTTCCTCCGCGGCATGGCACAGCTCGACCAGCGCGGTTGCGCCGAGGAAGCCGGCGCCGCCCTTGAGGGTGTGGAAGGCGCGGAAGACCGCGTTGAGCTGTTCGCGGTCGTCCGGCGACTGCTCCAGTTCGACCAGTTGCCCGCCCAGGTCGACGAGCAGCTCGCGTGCCTCGAGCACGAAATCGGCGGCGATGTCGGGCGAGAACTGCATCGCTCAGAGTCCCAGGCGCGAGAGCAGGTCGTCGGCGTCGTCCTGGCCGACGGTGCCGGTGTCGAGCCCGGCAACGGCCGGGCCGACGGCCCGCAGACGGTCCTGTTCGCCGTCGGCGGGCGGCAGCCCGAGGGCGCCGAAGCCTTCGTGCACGCCGCGCACGATGCCGGCGACGCGGCGGATGATCTGCCCGCCCAGGTCCTGGTGGCTCTGCGCCAGCGCCATCTCGCGCAGGTTCTCGCGCAGCGCGTCGATGGTCGCGGTCTGCGCGGCGTCCAGCGTGCCGGCGCGCAACTGGGCGACGTGCGCGCGGCTGTCCTCGATCAGATCGAGCGTGCGGTGGGTGGCCTGCTCGGTCATCGTCACCACGTGGTCGAGGCGGGCGCAGGCATCGTCGAGCCCACCTTGCGCGGGTGCGGCCGGCAGCGTGTCGAGCGCCTGCGCCAGTTCGCGCGCCAGCCGGCCCAGGCCGTCGACCAGGGTGCGTGCGCGGGCGGCGGCGAGTGCGTCGACCTGCCGACGCCAGCCGGCCTCGTCGCCGCGTTCGAGCGCTTCGAGCGCGTCGTGCAGCAGCCCTGCGAGCTGGCTGCGGTCGGTGGTCACCGCGACGGTGGCGGTCACGCCGCGCCTCCCAGGCGCTCGAAGATCTTGCCAAGCTTCTCCGACAGCGTCTGCGCGGTGAACGGCTTGATGATGTAGCCGTTCACGCCGCTCTGCGCCGCCTCGATGATCTGCTCGCGCTTGGCCTCGGCGGTGACCATCATCACCGGCAGCGCGCGGAACTTGGGGTCGGCGCGGATCGCGCGCAGCAACTCGATGCCGGTCATGCCGGGCATGTTCCAGTCGGTGATGACCAGGTCGACCGCATCCTGGCGCAGCACGGCCATCGCGCTGTTGCCGTCCTCGGCTTCGACGGTGTTGTTGAAGCCCAGGTCCGACAACAGATTCTTGACGATGCGGCGCATCGTCGAGAAGTCGTCGACCACGAGGATACGGATGTTCTTGTTCAAAGCGGGCTCCACGGGTGGGGCATCAGTCGGCGTTGCCGATGCCGGTATCTGCGAGTTCGAAGGCGGACAGGCGGCCGCGCAGGCGCACCACGGCCTGGCCGTGGATCTGGCATACGCGCGATTCGCTCACGCCCAGTACCGCGCCGATCTCCTTGAGGTTGAGTTCCTGTTCGTAGTACAGCGACAGCACCAGCTGTTCGCGCTCGGGCAGCAGGGTGATCGCCGCGGCCAGTTCCCGGCCGAACTCGCTGCGTACCAGGTGTTCCTGCGGCGTCGGTCCGCCGTCGCGGTTGGCCGGCTCGACCTCGCCGTGGTCCTCGACGTGCGAGTCCAGGCTCAGCACCTGGCCGCGGGCGGCGTCTTCGAGCAGACGTTGATAGTCGGCCAGCGGCATCTGCAACTTGGCCGCGACCTCCTGGGCGCTGGCGGCGCGGCCGCTGGCCTGCTCGATCTCGCGGATTGCGGCGGCGGCTTCGCGTGCACGGCGATGGACCGAGCGCGGCACCCAGTCGCCGCGGCGGATCTCGTCGATCATCGCGCCGCGGATGCGGATCGAGGCATAGGTCTCGAACGAGGCGCCCTGTTCGGCGTCGTAGCTGCGCGAGGCCTCGAGCAGGCCGATCATGCCGGCCTGGATCAGGTCGTCGATCTCGACGCTGGCCGGCAGCCGCGCAGCGATGTGATGGGCGATGCGGCGCACCAATTCGGCATGCACCACGACCGGATCCGGCGCGCTGGCGCGCTGGACCGCCTGGTACTGGCGGGCGGCGGCGTTCATGCGGCCGCTCCCTGGCGCAGCAGGCGATCGACGAAGAATTCGACGTGGCCACGCGGCGCGGTCGGCGCCTGCCAGCGCGCGACGCGACGTGCGATCTCCACCAGCGCTTGCGACGACGGGCTGCCCGGGTAGGCGCGCACCACCGCCTGCTGGCGCTGGACCGCGGCGCGCAGCCACTCGCATTGCGGCACTGCGCCCAGGTAGTTCAGCGAGACGTCGCCGATGAAGCGCTCACACACGCGCACCAGCTTGTCGTACAGCGCGCGGCCCTCCTGCGGGCTGCGTACCATATTGGCGACGACCTGGATCCGGTCCAGGCCGCGCTCGCGCGCAAGCACCTTGATCAGTGCATACGCATCGGTGAGTGAGGCCGGCTCGTCGCAGACCACGACCACTGCGTCCTGCGCGGCCTGGCAGAAGGTCAGCACCGAGTCGGTGATGCCGGCGGCGGTATCGACCACCAGCACATCGAGCTCGCGCTCAAGCTCGTTGAAGACGTTGACCAGGCCGGCATGCTCGATCGGACGCAGCTCGGCCATGTGCCGGCGGCCGGAGGCGGCGGGCACGATCAGCACGCCCGCCGGGCCCTCGATGATCGCCTCGTCGAGCGTGCAGCGCCCGGCCACGAGGTCGGCCAGCGTGAAGCGCGGCGACAGGCCCAGCAGCACATCCAGATTGGCCAGGCCCAGGTCCGCGTCGAGCAGCATCGTGCGCTGACCCATGCCGGCCAGTGCGATGGCGAGGTTGGCCGACACGTTGGTCTTGCCGACGCCGCCCTTGCCGCCGGTGACGGCGAGGGTGCGGACGGGCGCGAACGGGGCGGGGGCGGGCAGGTCAGGCGACGGCATGGTGGGACTTCTGGGCGTCGGGGTCGTGGAGATCGTGCGTGGGGACGATCGGCTTATCGGCATCGCGGCGGAGATCTTCAAGCCGCAATGCCAGATGGGCGGCATTGGCGCGATGCAGGTCGTCGGGAATGCGCTGGCCGTCGGCGATCCAGGTCAGCGGCAGGGCGTGATCGACGGCGACCGACAGCACGCTGCCCAGCCGCCCGGTCTCGTCGAGCTTGGTCAGCACCGCGCCCTGCGGGCGGGCACCCTCGAAGCGGCGGACGACTTCGTCGAGGTCGGCGAAATGGGTGTTGGCGGGCAGCACGAGCAGGGTGCGGATCTGACGCGCGGCGCGCAGCCAGTGCAGTTGGCCGGCCAGGGCGCGGTCGCGCTGACTGAGCCCGGCGGTGTCGACCAGCACCAGCCGGTAGTCGCGCAGGCGCTGCAGCAACTGGACCAGCCCGGTCTCGCTGTCGGCCTCGTGCACCGCGATGCCGAGCTGCCGGCCGTAGCTGTGCAGTTGTTCGCGGCCGCCCACGCGCACGGTGTCGGTGGTCACCAGTGCCACGTCGCGGGCCTGGTGGCGGGCGACGTACCGTGCGGCGAGCTTGGCGATGGTCGTGGTCTTGCCGGCGCCGGTCGGGCCGACCAGCGCGATGACCCCGGCCTCCTCCAGCGGGTCGATCGGGCAGATCGGCAGGCGCTTGGACAGCAAGGCCAGCATCAGGCCGCGGACGCGGTGGGCCGGGGTGTCGGCCGGCACCTGCAAGGCGATGTCGCGGGTGATGCCGGCATCGAAGCCGTAGTCTTCCATCAGTTCCATGACCTGGCCGCGGGCCGGGGACCCGCGCAGGCGCTCGTCGGTCAGGCGCGCCATCTCGCGCTCGATCATCTGCCGCATCTGCGCCAGTTCCTCGCGCATCTGCGCCAGCTCGCCGTCGCTGCTCGGCGCCGGCGGTGCGGGCACGGCGACGAGGGCGGGCGGCGTGGCGACCGGGGCCGGCGGCATCGAGGTATGCGCGATGGGCGCGGCCACATCCGGCGCGGGCGCGGGCGGTTCGGGCGGCGCCTGCGACGGAATTCCGTCGTCTTCGGCGGCCCATGTCGCCGCGGCGGAGCGACGGCGCCCGAGCAGCTCGGCAAACGACGGAAATCCGGCGCCGGCGTCCGCGAGCTCGGCGTGCAGGGCCTCGGTGATCGCTGCGGGCGGCGGGTCGGCGACTGCCGCATGGACCACCGCCTGTGGCGGCGCAGCCGCCTCGGCCGGTGCCAAGGCACGCAGCCAGCGTTCGGCGGGCGAGTCGTCGCGGGCGTCGGCGGCCTGCGCCTGCGGCGGCTCGGCAGGCGAGGCGGCCGGTGCCTCGCGCCGCTGGGCCTCGTCGAGGGCGCGCTGGACCACGCTTTCGTCGTAGTTGCTGGCCGCGACAATCTCCACGCCCTCGTCGGTGCGGCGATTGGACAGGATCACGGCATCGGGCCCGTGCGCGGCCCGCACCATCTGCAGGGCGCTGCGCATGTCGGCGGCGACGAAACGGCGGATGTTCATGGGCGGCGGCCGGAGATGAGGAATGGGGCATGCGGCCTGGCGCAGGCGAGGGCACTGCGCCGGTCGGGGCGGCCTTGGGGGGCGCTGGGGTGTCGTGCGTGCATCGTGCGTTCTCCGTGGCGGGGCCCTGCGTTCACCAGTCCCCAGTCCCTACAACAAAGTCCCGCGCTTCAACTGATCGTCCCCAGCAACTTGAGCCGCTTGTCTTCGGGGACTTCGGTGTAGGCCAGCACCGACAGGGTCGGGACGCTGTGCCGGACCAGACGCGCGAGCGCGGCGCGGACCTGGCCGGGGACCAGCACCACTGCCGGTTCGTTCCTGGCCTCCTGCTGGCCGGCGCAATCGGCCAGGCTCTGCTGCAGACGTTCGGCCAGGCCCGGCTCCAGCGCAGCGCCGGTCCCTTGCGCGGAATCCTGCAAGACCCGTTCCAGCGCGGGCGCCAGCGTGTAGACCGGCAACTCGGGCGCCGGGCCGGCGATCTCCTGGACGATGAAGCGGCCCAGCGCGGTGCGGACCGCGGCGGTGAGTTGACCGGGGTCCTGGGTGTGCGCGGCGTGCTCGACCAGTGCCTCGGCGATGCGGCGCAGCTGCCGGACGGGAATACGCTCGACCAGCAGGTTCTGCAGCACCCGGACCACCACCGCCAGCGGCAGCGCCTTGGGTGTGAGGTCCTCGGCGAGCTTGGGCGCGCTGCGCGCCAGGGTCGCCAGCAACTGCTGGACTTCCTCGTGCCCGAGCAGTTCGGGCGCCTGTTCGCGGACCAGGTGCGAGAGGTGGGTCGCGACCACGGTCGCCGGATCGACCACGGTGTAACCCGCGGCTTCGGCCTGGGCGCGCTGGATCGGCAGGATCCACAGTGCGTCGAGCCCGAACGCCGGGTCCTTGCCCGGAATGCCCTCGATCGGCTGCAGCGCGCCGCCTGGGTCGAGCGCCAGCAGGCGGTCGGGATGCACCTCGGCGGTCGCCACCGGCACGCCGTGGACAAGCAGCCGGTAGGCGGTGGGCGACAGTTCGAGGTTGTCGCGGATGTGCACCGGCGGAATCAGAAAGCCGATGTCCTGAGTGAGCTTGCGACGCACGGCCTTGATCCGCGCCATCAGCTCGCCGCCTTGGGCCTTGTCCACCAACGGAATCAGCCGATAACCGACCTCCAGGCCGAGCGGATCGACCGGGCGCAGGTCGTCCCAGCCGAGCTCCGCATTGGCGGCCTGCTCGGGCGCGGGCAGTGCGGCGTCCGGCGCGGCTGCGGCGCGTTCGGCCGCCAGGCTGCGCTTGCGCATCGTCCAGGCGCCGTAGCCGACCAGCGCGGCCAAGGTCAGGAAGGCGAGGTTCGGCATGCCGGGCACCAGCCCGACCACCAGCAGAATGACCGCCGCGATCGACAACGCCCGGTACTGGCCGAACACCTGCCCGGTCACCGCGCCGCCCATGTCCTGGGCCCGCGAAGCGCGGGTGACCAAGAGCGCGACCGCCGAGGACACCAGCAGCGACGGTAACTGCGACACCAGGCCGTCGCCGATCGACAGCAGGGTGTAGGTCGCCGCCGCGTCTCCGAACGGCATGCCGTGCTGGAGCATGCCGATCACCAGGCCGCCGATGATCGTCACGAACAGGATCAGGATGCCGGCGATCGCATCGCCGCGGATGAACTTGCTGGCGCCGTCCATCGCGCCGTAGAAATCGGCTTCCTGGCGGACTTCCTCGCGCCGGGCCTTGGCGTCCTCGCGGGTCAACAGGCCGGCATTGAGGTCGGCGTCGATCGCCATCTGCTTGCCGGGCATCGCATCGAGGATGAAGCGCGCGGTGACTTCCGAGACCCGGCCCGCACCCTTGGTGATGACCATGAAGTTGATGATGGTCAGGATCGCGAACGCGACGATGCCGACCGCGAAGTTGCCGCCGACGACGAACTCGCCGAACGACTCGATCACGTTGCCGGCTGCGCCCGGGCCGTTCTGACCGTGCAGCAGGATCACGCGCGTGGAGGCCACGTTCAGCGCCAGGCGCAGCATCGTGGTCATCAGCAGCACGATCGGGAAGATGCTGAAGTCCAGCGGGCGCTGCACGTAGACCACCGCCAGCAGCACCACCAGCGAGATCGCGATGTTGAAGCTGAAGAGCACGTCGAGCGCGAACGGCGGCAGCGGCACCACGACCATCGCCAGCAGCGCCAGCACCAGCAACGGCGCGCCCAGTCCATGGCGCAGCATGTCGAACAGGCGCTTGGGGCCGGACTGCATCACCGCGCTCACGGCTGCGCCCCCCGGCCGGTCGCGTCCTCATCGACTTCGACCGCCGACAGTTCGGGGTAGGGCTGGCCCGGCGCCCAACTGCGCAGCTGGTACACGTAGGACAGCACCTGGGCGACGGCGGCGTAGAGCTTCACGGGGATTTCCTGACCGATCTGCGCCTCCCGATACAAGACGCGTGCCAGCGGCGGCGCGGCGACCAGCGCAATGCGGTGCTGCTCGCCGACGGCGCGGATGCGCAGCGCCATTTCGTCCACGCCCTTGGCGATCACCTTCGGCGCGCGCATCGCCTCGCCCTCGTACTTGAGCGCGACTGCGTAATGCGTGGGATTGACCACGATCACGTCGGCACCGGGCAAGTCTTCCATCATCCGCCGCTGCGACATCTGCTGCTGCATCTGGCGGATGCGGCCCTTGACCTCCGGCCGGCCCTCGCTTTCCTTCATCTCCTCGCGCAGTTCCTGCCGCGTCATCTTGAGCTTCCGGCGCCAGTTCCATTTCTGGTACGGCGCATCGAGCAAGGCCAGCAGCAGCAAGGCCGCGGAGGTTGCCATCAGCATCCACAGCGCGAAGCCGAGGCCGGCGCCGGCGGCGGCCTCGAGTGGTTGGTCGAGCATGCTGCGCAGGCGATGCAGACCGGGCCACAGGAACAGCGCGGCCGCGGTGCCGACCAGGGCCACGCGCAACAGCGATTTGAGCAGTTCGGCCGCGCCCTCGGGGCCATAGATGCGCTTGAGGCCGGCCAGCGGGTTGAGCTTTTTCAGATCGGGCACCAGCCCCTTGGTCGAGGCGTTGAATCCACCCATCAGCGCCGGTGCGACCAGACAGGCGAGCAGCAGCACCAGCAGCAGCGGCGCCAGCAGCCACAGGAAGCCGAGCATCAGCTGACCGGCATGGCCGAACAGCATCTGCGGCGATTCGAGCATCGCCAGGTCCGGGGTCAGCGCCGCACGCATCCAGTCGAGTGCGCGCGCCGACAGGCCGCCGCCGGTGACCAGCAGCATGCACACGCCCGCGCCGAACACCGCCACGGTCGACAGTTCGCGCGAGCGCGGGACGTTGCCCTTCTCGCGTGCGTCGCGCAGTCGTTTTTCGCTGGGCTGTTCGGTCTTCTCCTGACCGTCTTCGTTCTCGGCCATCGTTGCCGGCATCGCAGGTGACGGGCTGTCCGCTGCAAGTCATATGCCGCGCGGGCGGTGCCTTGGCTCAGCCGCGGCCTCAACGCCCCAGCGGCAGCCGCGCGGCGGCATCGAAGGCCAAGTCGAACAACCGCTGGATCGGCGGGCCCAGTTCCCCGGCCAGCACTGCGATCAGCAACAGGCCCACGAGGACCGAGATCGGCAGGCCGAGCTGGATCGGATTGAGCGCCGGCGCGGCGCGAGACAGCACACCGAACGCGAGATTGACCGCGAGCATCGCGACCATGACCGGCAGCGCCAGCGAGACCGCGCCGCGCAGCACCAGCGCGAAGAACTCGGGGGCGACGCGCAACGTGGCCTCGAGCTCGGGCAACGCCGTGCCGATCGGCAGCGCCTCGTAGCTGCGCACGAGCAGCGCAACCAGCGCGAGATGGCCGTTGGCGGCGAAGAACAGCAGGCCGAAGGCCAGATAGAACCACTGGCTGATGATGCCGGAGTTGACCCCGCGCATCGGGTCGCTCATCTGTGCGAACGACAGGCCGGTGCCCTGCGAGATCAATTCGCCGGCCAGCGCCCCGGCCTCGAACACCAGGCGCAGCATGAATCCCATCGCAGCCCCGACCGCGAGCTCGCGGGCGATCGACAGCACGGTGGCGGCGTCGAAGCCGGTCCAGGCTGGCGGCGCGGGCAGGATCGGCGCCAGCGCCAGGCTCATCGCCAGCGCGACCATCACGCGGATCCGCGCCGGCAGCGCACGCGTGCCGATCATCGGCATCGCCATCAGCAGCGCGCCCACCCGCAGTGCGGTCCACAGCAACGCGCCGATCATGCCGAAGGCCGCCTGGCCATCGATCGCCATCTGGGTGGCGGCATCCATCAGCGGGGGCCTGCGCGCATCGCGGCGATCAGCCGATCAGATGCGGGATGCTGTGGAACAACGTCGTCGTGTAGTCGACGAGATAGCCGATCAGGAAGGCGCCGAGCGCAAACAGCGCGGCGGTCAGCGCGACCGCCTTGGCGACGAATGCGATCGTCGGCTCGTTGATCTGGGTGGCGGCCTGCAGCACGCCGACCACGACGCCAACCACCAGCACGGTAGCCAGCAGCGGGCCGCCGACCCACAGCGCGACTTCGAGGCCGCGGCGCAACTCGGTGAGGGCGAGTTCGGGGGTCATGGCAGGTTGAAACTGGCCGCCAGCGTGCCGACCGTCAGCACCCAGCCGTCCACGAGCACGAACAGCAGGATCTTGAACGGGGCGGAGACCAGCATCGGCGAGAGCATCATCATGCCCATCGACATCAGCACGCTGGCCACGACCAGGTCGATGATGATGAAGGGGATGAAGATCAGGAACCCGATCTCGAACGCGGTCTTGAGTTCGCTGGTCACGAACGAGGCGACCAGCACCTGGAACGGTACCTCGTCGGGACCGGCATAGGTGCCGTGTCCGGCAAGGCCGGCGAAGGTCATCAGGTCGGTTTCGCGGACCTGCGCCAGCATGAAGCCGCGCAGCGGCGCCGTGCCGAGGTCCCACGCGGTGCGGAAATCGATGCGGCCGTCGAGATAGGGCCCAAAGCCCGCATTCCAGGCCGATTCCCAGACCGGCGTCATCACCAGCGCGGTGAGAAACAGCGCCAGGCCGACGAGCACCTGGTTGGACGGCGTCTGGCCGGTGCCCAGCGCCTGGCGCAGCAGCGCGAGCACCACGATGATGCGGGTGAAGGCGGTCAGCACCAGCAGCATCGACGGGATTAGCGTGATCGCTGTCATCAACAGCAGGGTCTGCAGCGGCAGACTCACCGGCGCATCGCCGATCTGGCCGACGGTCACATCGGGCAATGCCGGCAGTTGCGGCGCGATCGCCGGGGCGGCGAGTGCCAGCACCGGCAGCAACAGGCACAGCGCGCCGGCCAAGCGTGCGAGCAAGCGGGAATGGCGGGACATATCAGGGGTCCTTGCGCAGCCGCTGGGCGAGCAGCTGCCTGAAATCGGGAAGCGACTTGAGCGTCGGCATCGCCAGCGGCGGTGCCTCGGCCAGCGGTGCGGGCAGCACGTGCAGCGTGCGCACGCCGCCGGCGCCGATGCCGACCAGCAACTGCTCGCCGCCGACCTGCAGCACCGCGGCGCGCTCCTTGCCGCCGAGTGGAATGCTGGCGACCACCCGCAGGCCGTCGGCCTGGCGCAGGCCGCTGCCGGGCAGGCGCTTGAGCAGCCAGGCCAGGCCGAGGATCAGCCCGAGCACCAGCACCAGTGCGACGAATGCACCGCCCAGGCCCGGGGCCTGCGGCGCATGGCTGCCGATCGGCATCGGTGTCGGCGCGCCGAGGCTGGCGAGCGGCGTGGCGGCCGCAGGGGCCGTGGCCGCAGCCTCGACGGGTATCGCCGGTGCATCCGGTGCCGCGTCCGTCCCACTGCCCGCGGCGCTGTCGACGCGGGGTGCCGGCGCCGCTGCTGCCGCGTCCGGCGCGGCCGACAGGGCCGCGGCCCGACCGGTCGCCGCGGCAGCGGGAAAGGCGCCTGCGACGATCACCGCAGTCTCCGGATCCGTTCGCTGGGGCTGACGACGTCGGTCAGGCGCACGCCGAAGCGATCATTGATGACCACGACTTCGCCATGCGCAATCAGCGTGCCGTTGACGTACACATCGAGCGGCTCGCCGGCGCCGCGCTCCAGCTCGACCACCGAACCGCGATTGAGCTGCAGCAGGTTGCGGATCGGCATGCGCGTGCGGCCGACTTCCAACGACAGCGCGACCGGCACGTCGAGGATGACGTCGAGATTGAGGTCGGCGGCATCGTCGGCGCGCTCGGCGCGCAGGTCGTCGAAGCGCGCGGGCTCGGCTGCGGATGCGGCGGGATCCTGGGGATTCATGCGGGCAGGTCCTGGACGGGGGTGGGGCGGGGCGATGGGGTGCCGGGCGGGCGTGTGTCGGTGATCTTCACCACGTTGCAACCGCCGGCGGTGCCGAAGCGGCCGGTGAAGACCGGGATGTCCTCCACGCAGATCGGCACTTCTTCAGGCAGCTCGATCGGCAGGATGTCGCCGACCTTCAATCGGGTCAGGCGGCGCAGGTCGATCGTGCGCTTGGCCAGGATGCTCGACACCGTGACCTCGGCCGACATCAGCTGCTCGCGCATCGACACGTTCCAGCTTTCGTCGCGGTCGACGCGATCGCTCTGGATGCCGGCATCGAGCAGTTCGCGGATCGGCTCGAGCATCGAATAGGGCAGGGTGATGTGGATCTCGCCGCCGCCACCTTCCAGTTCGACGTGGAAGCGGCTCACCACCACGTACTCGCGCGGCGTGACGATGTTGGCGAAGTGCGGGTTGATCTCGGAGTTGATGTACTCGCACTCCACGTCCAGCACTGGTGCCCAGGCCTCGGCCATGTCGGCGAAGGTCTGGCGCAGCATCAACTGGATCACCCGCATCTCGGTCGGGGTGAACTCCCGGCCTTCGATGCGGGTCGGGTAGCGGCCGTCGCCGCCGAAGAAGTTGTCGACGACTGCGAACACCAGCTTGGGCTCGAACACGATCAGGCCGGTGCCGCGCAGCGGCTTGAACTTGATCAGGTTGAGGTTGGTCGGCACATAGAGCTGGTGCAGGTAGTCGCCGAACTTGATCAGGTCGATGCCGCGCACCGACAGGTCGGCCGAGCGGCGGATCAGGTTGAACAGGCCGATCCGCCACAACCGCACAAAGCGCTCGTTGACCATCTCCAGCGTCGGCATGCGCCCGCGGATGATGCGGTCCTGGCTGGCGAAGTCGTAGGTCCGCGCCTCGCCCGGATCGGCCTGCGGCTCGGTGTCCACCGCGCCCGAGTCGACGCCGTGCAGCAGCGCGTCGATCTCGTCCTGCGACAGCAGGTCGTTGGGATTCATGCCGCTCGCCTCACTGGGTCACGAAGCTGGTGAACAGCAGCGCCTCGGCACGCGGCTTGCCGGTTTCCTCGGTCATCAGCGTCTGCACCTCGCTCAGCGCCTGCGCGCGCAGCGCCTCCTTGCCCTGACGCGTGGCCACGGTGCCGGCGGTCTGCTGCGAGAACAGCATCAGCAACCGCGCGCGCAGCGCCGGCTCGTGGTGCTGGAGCTGGGCGACATCGAGTGGATCGCGGGTGACCAACTGCACTTCGACCTGCAGGTAGCGCGGTCCCTCGCTGTCGTCGCCGAGGTTGACGACGAACGGCGGCGCCATCGGCAGGTACTGGGCCTGCGCCGGCAGCACGGGTTTCGGCGGGCCCGGGTTGTTGCGCAGGTGCAGCGCTGCGGCGCCGCCGGCGGCCGCCAAGGCAAGCAGCACAAGGCCGCCGAGGATCGGCCACAGCAGCTTGCGCCGCTTCTTGGGAGGAGACTTGGGTTGGGGATCGGCAGCGGCGGCCACGGGGTGGGTCCGAAAGGGAATGCCTGCCTGCCGATGCAATCGCCGTGCCGTTCTGGCGACGGCGGATCGTCGCGCGGCGTACGCGTGGCCGTGCCGGAGGGTTGGAGGACGGCGCAGCGCGCCCGCCGCGGCGCGCTGCGCCGCCACTGGAAGGCCGTCGCGGGATCGACGCCCTGCCTAGGCGTAAGCGTCGAGCAGGCCGATCCGCCGGGTCGTCGGGGCGGGCGTCGGCAGCGTCTCGGGGCCGTGATCCTGCCGAGAAGCGGATGCCGGGTGCCCGGCCGGCGACGACATTCCTTCGCGTGCGTCCGAGCCGCCGTCGTGGCCGACGCCGGCATGCGCGAGCTGGAAGCCGTGTTCGCCGAGCAGGTCGCGCAGCCGCGGCAAGCCCTGTTCCAGGGCGTCGCGGGTCTGTGCGTGCGGACTGACGAAGTCGGCGGCGATGCGATCGCCGTCGAGCTGCAGACGCACCTCGATCGGACCCAGATCCTGGGGCGTGACGCGGATGCGGGCATGGCCGATCTTCTGGCCGGCCATCCATTCGAGCTGCGCGCCCAGTTGGTCCTCGAACTCCCCGCCATGGAGATCGGGCGTCGGCAGTGGCGCATCGAGCAGCGGCGGCGGGGCGCGTACAGCCGCCGCAGGGGCGCCCGGCAGGGCGAATGCGATCGGCGCCGGGGCCTCGCCGGGATCGGGCGCGGGTTCGCCGGCCGGTAATGCTGCGGCGATGTCGGCGGCGGCGACGGTCGCGAGCGCAGCCTCGTCGCCGGATGCGGTATCGGGCGACAGCGCGAGCGCGGGCATGCGGGGCACGGCTGCCGTCGCAACTGCGGGGCTTGCCGATGCCTGGGGCGGGCTCAAGGCCTCCGGCACTGCGGCAGTCTCGCCAGGCGGCTCGGCAAGCGGCATCGCAGCCAGACCCGGCAGCCCGGCCAGGCCTGCGGGCGGCCACGGCATCGGCTCGACAGGCAGTGGCTGGGGTCCGGTCGCGGCAGCCGATTCGCGGTCTTCGGGCGCTGGTGCGGTGTCGGGTGACGCCGCGGCATCGACCTCGTCAGAAGCGCGGTCGTCGCTCCGCGCCTGCGGGGCGCGCCGCTGCGCCGAGGCGTCGGCACTGCGCTGTGCCTGTCGCCGCTCGAGTGCGCGGGCGAATCCGTCCTCGCTGCCGGCGGGGCTGGGCGACGCGCCGGGACCGCGTGCGGCCACGGATGTCGCGCCGATGCCGGTGGTCGCGGTGGTCGCCAGTGGGGTCATGCGTCCTGGCCCTCGGCCGCGGCAAGGCGCACGCGGCGCGCGCCCAGGTCGTCGAGTTCGCGCTGCGAGCGACGCTCGTCGACCTGGCGCTCCTGCGCGCGATAACTGGCGGCCAGTTGCTCGAGCACCTGCTTGTCGCGACTGGCCAGCAGCAGCCGGCCACGCTCGAGCTCGACCGTCTGCCGGCTCTGATCGACTGTGCGGCTCTGCTGCTCGACGGCGCTCTCCAACCGCTCGAGGAAGGCGCGGCGGTTGGCGAGTTGGGCCGGGCTGGTCGCCGCGAGCTGGCTGTGCGCGTACTCGTCGGCATAGCGGCGCAGTTCGGCCAGGCGGGCCTCGTGCTCGTCGAGCGAGGACTGGCGCTGGGCGAGCACGCGCGCCGCGGCATCCTCGTGGTCCTGGGCGCGGCTGAGCAGCGGATCGATGCGTCGGGACTGTTTCATGCGGCGGATTCCTCGGGTTGCAGCAGGCGTTCGAGTGCCTCTCGGCTGTGGTGCAGGTCGGCGGCGCGCGCGATGTCCTGGCCCAGGAAGCCGACGATCTCTGGCCAGCGCGCCAGTGCCTCGTCGACGGCCGGGTCGCCGCCGCGCTGGTAGGCGCCGATGGCAATCAGGTCGCGGTTGGCGTTGTAGGCGCTGACCAGGCGCTTGAGTGCGCGGATGCGGTCGCGCCACTCGACATCGGCGATCTCGGTGACCACGCGGCTGACCGACGACTCGACGTCGATCGCCGGATACAGGCCGGCGTCGGCGATCCGGCGCGAGAGCAGAATGTGGCCGTCGAGAATCGCGCGGGCGGCATCGGCGATCGGGTCCTGCGGATCGTCGCCCTCGGTCAGCACGGTGTAGAACGCGGTGATCGAGCCGCGGCCCTTGGCGCCGTTGCCGGCGCGCTCGACCAGGGCCGGCAGCTTGGCGAAAACCGACGGCGGATAGCCGCGCGTGGTCGGCGGCTCGCCGACCGACAGCCCGATCTCGCGCTGGGCCTGGGCGAAGCGGGTCAGCGAGTCCATCAGCAGCAGCACGTTGAGGCCCTGGTCGCGGAACCACTCGGCGATCGCAGTCGCACGATACGCACCGTGCAGGCGCGCCAGCGGCGGTCGGTCGGCCGGGGCGGCGACCACGACCGCACGTCTGAGCCCGTCCTCCCCGAGCGTGGTCTCGACGAAGTCGCGTACCTCGCGGCCGCGCTCGCCGATCAGGCCGACCACGATCACATCGGCCGAGGTGAAGCGGGTCATCATGCCCAGCAGCGTCGACTTGCCGACGCCCGAGCCGGCGAACAGGCCCACGCGCTGGCCGCGGCCGATCGGCAGCAGCGCGTTGATCGCGCGCACACCCACGTCCAGCGGCTGGGTGATCGGTTCGCGCGCCAGCGGGTTGATCGACACACCGGCCATGCCGACCGTGCCTTCGGCGCGGATCGGGCCCTTGCCGTCGAGCGGCACGCCGTCGCTGTCGATCACCCGGCCGAGCAGGCCTTCGCCGATCTCCACGCCGCCGCGGCGCTGCAGCGGCACGACGCGGGCATTGGGCAGCAGGCCGTGCAGTTCGGCGCTGGGCATCAGCGAGGTGCGCTCGCCGGCAAAGCCCACGACCTCGGCCTCGACCCAGCCGCCGTCGGCGACCTCGACCCGACAGGTTGCGCCCATCGGCGCCTCGCAGCCGACCGCCTCGAGCGTCAGCCCGACCGCGCGGCGCAGGATGCCTTCGCGGATCAGCCCGCGGCCTGCCGCCGGATCGGGCCCGGTGGTGTCCAGGCGTGCGGCCAGCCGCAGGTTGCGTGCAGCCAGCCAGTCGGCGGGATCGGCGCGGGGCAGGGAAGCACTCATCCGCGCGTCCCGGCACGACGCAGCACGGTGTCCAGTGCGCCGCGCAGTCGCGCCTCGAGACTGCCGTCGATGCGCACGCTCGGCGCATGCACGCGCAGGTCGCCGCGCGCCAGCGCCGGATCGGCGACCAGGCGGGTTTCGTCCGGCAACGCCAGCAGCGGCGTCAGCGAGGCGATGTCGTCGGGATGCAGGCGCACCTCGACCTCGCGCGCCGCGCCGCCGACCGCGTCGACGGCTTCGGCGACGAGTTCGGCCAGCAGCGCCGGCTCGGCCTCGTAGGCGCGGCCGACCAGGCCGCCGGCCACGCGCACGGCCAGTTCGCCGAGCGCGGCGACGACTTCGTTTTCCAGCCGCGCCAGCGGCCGTGAAAAGTTGTCGAGGATGCCCTCGATCTGCGCGGCCAGCCGGCGCATTTCCGCCTGCGCCTGCGCCAGGCCTTCGGCGCGACCCTGGGTCAGGCCTTCGGCATGGCCTTCGCGCTGGGCGTCGTCGCGGATGCGCTGGATCTCCTCGAGCGAGGGCGGGCGCGGCAGTTCGGCCGGGACCTCGGCCGCCACCGGGGCCAGGCTGGCGCCCGCGTCGAGCGCCGGTGCCAGCCAGCGCACCGCGCCGCTCATACCAGCGCCTCCGCGTTACCGCCGCCGCCCAGCGTCAGCGCGCCCTCATCGGCGAGCCGGCGCACGATGGTCAGGATCTCCTTCTGCGCCGACTCCACGTCCGACAGCCGGACCGGCCCGCGCGCCTCCATGTCCTCGATCAGGATCTCGGCCGCGCGTTGCGACATGTTGCGGGTGATCTTCTCGCGTACGCGCGGATCGGCGCCGCGCAGCGCGATGCCCAGGCGGTCGCCCGACACCTCGCGCAGCACGATCTGCAGCTCGCGGTCGTCGAGCTCGATCAGGTCGTCGAACACGAACATCAGGTCCTGGATGCGCTGGCACAGCTGCGGGTCGATCTTGCGGATCGCGCCCAGCAGGCCCTGGTCCTGACCCGATTCCATGAAGTTGAGGATGTTGGCCGCGACCTTGACCCCACCCACCGCCGACGACTTGAGGTTCTGGTTGCCGGCGAACTGGCGCTCCATGATCTCGTTGAGTTCGTTGAGCGCATTGGGCGGGATGCCGTCGAGCGTGGCGATGCGCAGCAGCACGTCGGCGCGGGTGCGCTCGGGCATCAGCTTGAGTGCATCGGCGGCCTGATCGGGATCGAGGTGCGACATCACGATCGCGATGATCTGCGGATGCTCGTGGCGCACGAGGTCGGCGATCGCGCGCGGGTCCATCCACTTGAGCGTGTCCAGCCCGGTGGTGTTGCGTCCCAGCAGGATGCGGTCGATCAGGCTGCCGGCCTTGTCGGCGCCCAGCGCCTGCACCAGCACCGCGCGGATGTAGTCGTCGGCGCCCACGCCGAGCGAGGTCTGCCGCTCCAGTGCGCCGTGGAAGTCGTCCATCACACCGGTCACCTGCTCGCGGCTGACAGGCCCCATGGTCGCCATCGCCAGGCCGAGTTTCTGCACTTCCTTGGCGCCCATGTGCTTGAGCACCTCGGCCGCATCGGCCTCGCCGAGCGAGAGCAGCAGCACCGCGGCGCGCTGCACGCCGGTCATATCCCCCATGTCAGGTGGTCGCTTCATCGCCCAGCCATCCCTTCACGACCTGCGCCACGCGCTTGGAATCTGTTTTCACTGCTTCGCGGGCCTGCCGCAGGCGGTCCTCATAAGCATCGGACGGCAGCGCGATCGTCGCCTGCGCATGCGCTGGCGCCGACAGCGCGCCGATCTGCGCGGTGTCGTCGGCAAGCGCCGGCAGCGCCTCGTCGTCGAGCATCACCACCTCGGCAGTCTCCGGGTCGGCAGCGCGCCGGGGCTTCGCCGACGGCCCGGTGATCTGACGCACCGCCGGGCGCACCACGCCGAACAGCAGCGCCAGCACGACCAGCGCACCGAGTGCGATCCGCGCAATATCGCGCAACATCGGCTGCTGCCACCACGGCAGCGCGCCGACGTCGTCGAGCGTTTCGCGCACGAACGGCGCGTTCATCACCGACACGACGTCGCCGCGGGCCTCGTCGAACCCCACCGCCTGGCGCACCAGCGCTTCGATGCGCTGCAGCTCGGCCGCGGTCAAGGGCTGCAACGTGGTCGCGCCGTCGGCGCCGGCACGCGGCACGTGGTCGACCAGCACCGCGGCGGTGACCCGGCGGATCCGGCCGCCCGGCTGGCGGGTGTGGCTGAGGGTGCGGTCGAGCTCGTAGTTGCGCGTCGCGCTCCGCGACGATTCGCCCGCGTTGCCCGCGGCCGCAGCCACTGCCGCATCGACCGGCGCCGGATTGGCGGCGGTGTCGGGCAGGTTGCTGGTCGCGCCGGGAATGCCCTGCGGGCCTGCGGGCGCGCTGTTCTCGCTGGTCTGTTCGCTGCGCAGCTTTGGCGGCTCGGCGTTGTAGAGCTCGCGCGCCTCTTCGCTGACCGAGAAGTCCATGTCCACGGTGACCTCGGCATTGACCCGGCCGGCGCCGGTCATCGGCTCGAGCAGTTCGCGGATGCGCTGGTTGAACGAGGTTTCCTGGCGCCGCGCCTGCTCGAACTGCTGCGCGCTCATCGCCGCGTCCGGATCCTGACGGCTGTCGCTGAGCAGACGGCCGTTCTGGTCGACGATGGTGACCCGCTCGGGCGCAAGGTCGGGGATGCTGGAGGCGACCAGGTGCACGATCGCGTCGACCTGACCGCGCTCGAGACTGGCGCCGCCGCGCAGCTCGAGCACCACCGAGGCGCTGGCGGCCTCGCGCTGGCGGGTGAAGGCGCTGGGCTTGGGAATGGCGAGGTGCACGCGGGCATCGCGCACCGGGCGCAGCGCGGCGATCGTGCGCACCAGTTCGGTCTCCAGTGCGTGCTGGTAGCGCGCGGTCTCGACGAACTGGCTGACGCCAAAGCCCGGGTCGCGCTCCATCAGTTCGAAGCCTAGACGGCCCGACTCGGTCAGTCCGGAGCCGGCGAGCTTCAGGCGGGCGTCGTGCACGTTCTGCTCGGGCACCGAGATCGCGCCTGTCGCCTGGTCGATGCGGAACGGGATCTGCGCGGTGCGCAGCAGATCGGTGGCTTCGGCCGTGGCCTTGGCGTCGAGACCGGCATAGAGCGGCACGTAGCCGGGCGTCTGCGACCAGAAGAACACGATCAGGCCGCCGGCGATGGCCGCGGCCAGCAACAGCATCTTGCCCAGGCGACGGGCGAGCTGCATCTTCTCCAGCCGGTCGAGCACCTCGACCGCCTTTCCGCCGGCCTTGTCGGCGTTGAAGACATCCTTGGGAAGCGGGATCGCCATGGCTCAGTCGGTCTCCGGTGCCGTCACAGCGGCATGTTCATGACGTCCTGGTACGCCTGTACCAGTCGGTTGCGCACTTCCACGGTGGCGCGGAACGCCACCTGCGATTGCTGCGAGGCCACCATCACCTTGGCCAGGTCCGCGCCCGGCTCGCCGAGCTCGAACGCACGTACCAACGCGCCGCTGCGCTGCTGCGCCGCGTTCACGCCCTCGATCGCGTTGCGCAGCGTCGCGCCGAAACTCGGGCTTGCCGCGCCTGCGACACCGGCCGGCGCCTGCGCGCCGCCCAGGCCCTGGACCGGGATCGCATCCGAGCGCGCGGCATCGGCGGCGATCGTCTCGCGCGCCTGCGCCATGGCCGGCATCTGGCCCTGGTAGCTGCGGATCTGCGAGAGGATCGAGTTGACCGAATGGCTCATGAGGGGCGGGGTGTCGGAATCCTGCCGGGACGATGCAAGTCGCGTGCCGCAGGCTTGGCGGCGGTGGCGCCGGAAAGTCGGCGCCGTGTCCGCTGCGTGTTCTGCCTGCGCGGCCGGGGCGCAGGCGGCAGGCGATGTCCTCGAGGATGCAGCGCATGGCACGCGACGCAGGCGCCGGTTGCGTTCGACGACGCTCGCACGAATGGTCGAAGCGCGCTGACGACGTCGGCGACGGCAGTACGCGTCATCGGGCGCCCGGACCGCGCCTTGCAGGCCGCTCAGGCGGCCAGTTCGCGCTCGATGCCGTACTTGCGCAGTTTCTCGGCCAGGGTGGTGCGCCGCAGGCCGAGCAACTGCGCGGCGTGCGCGACGACGCCGTCGCTGCGCTCGAGCGCCTCGCGGATCAGGCCCAGCTCGATCCGCGCCATGTGATCGCGCAGGTCCAGCCCGTCCTCGGGCAGCTGCGCAGGCTCGGCCACGTCCGCGGTCGCCGTCGGCGCTGGGACATCCACCAGCGGCGCCGCAGGCGTCGCCTCGATCAGGTGCTCGCGGTAGCGTTGCGGCAGATCCTGCACGCGCACCAGGCCGCCCGGATTGAGCACGGCCAGGCGCTCGACCAGGTTGCTCAGTTCACGCACGTTGCCCGGCCATGCATAGCCGGCCAGTGCGTCGAGGGTGTCGGGCGCGAAGCGGATCTCGCCACGGCCGTTGCGTGCCAGCTGGCTGGCGATCGTCGCCACCAACTCGGTCAGGTCGTCGCGCCGTTCGCGCAGCGACGGCATCTCGATCGGGAACACGTTGAGCCGGTAGAACAGGTCCTCGCGGAACTGGCCCTCGCCGATGCGCGCCTCGAGATCGCGGTGGGTCGCCGCGATCACGCGCACGTCGCAGCGGATCGATTGGTTGCCGCCGACGCGCTCGAAGCACCGCTCCTGCAGCACGCGCAGCAGCTTGACCTGCATCGGCAGGCTCATGTCGCCGATTTCGTCGAGCAGCAGCGTGCCGCCCTCGGCCATCTCGAAGCGGCCCTTGCGCGCCGACAGCGCCCCGGTGAACGCGCCTTTCTCATGACCGAACAGCTCGCTTTCGAGCAGTTCGGCCGGGATCGCGCCGCAGTTGATCGCCACGAACGGCCCATCGCGGCGGGCCGAGCGCTGGTGGATGGCGCGTGCGGCGACTTCCTTGCCGGTGCCCGATTCGCCCAGCACCAGCACCGTGGTGTCGAACGGTGCCACCTGGTCGATCATCCGCCGCAGGCGCCGGACCGGCTCGCTGCTGCCGGTCGGCCCGAAGCCCTGGTCGGTCGCGGCCTGGTGGTCGGCATCGATGCGCCGCAGGCTGGCGATGCGCAGCAGGTTCTCGAGCTGAGCGTGGCGCAGCGGCGATTCGAGCGTCCACACGCCAGCCTCGTGCAGGCCATGCGCGGCGGCGAACGCCGGCGCCTCGCCGTCGATCAACAGCACCGGCGGCGCGATCCCGGCCTGGCCCAGCCAGCCGAAGAACGCAGATGCGGCGGCATCGTCGGCCGCGATGTCGCCGACCAGCACCGCGACCCAGTCGCTGGGCCGGTGACGCGCGGCGGAGATCTCGCCGGGTTCGGCGACCCAGCGCGGGCGCAGGTCCATGAACTCGAGCAGCGTGCACAGCCGCTCGGCGCGGTCGCCGTCGGCGTCGATGACCAGGATGCGCGGCTCGCTCACGACTGCGCTCCGGGCTGGCCCTGCGGATGACGCAGGCTTTCGAGGATCTGCATGACTTCCTGGATGTAGGACAGCTTGCTGACGAAGTTGTCGGCACCGGCGCGCGTGGCGTGCTCGCGGTGCTCGGCGTCGTCGAAGTGGCTGGCGATCACGATGTAGGGCGGGTCGTCCTGCGCCTTGATCAAGCGAGCGGCCTGCAGGCCGCCCATCTCGGGCATCGCCAGGTCCATCAGCACCACGTCCGGGCGCAACGCCTCGGATTGGGCGATCGCCTCCAGGCCGTTGCCGGCGGTGCCGACCACGTCCAGCCAGTCCAGCCGGCGCAGGTGGCGCAGTGCGGCGTTGATGAAGCCGTCGTGGTCATCGACCAGCAGTACTTTGATCTTGTCCATGGGCAGTCTCAGGCCGTTCGGGCCAATGGCGCGGACGCCGGTGCGCGGCGCAGACGCGCGGGCGGAATGTCGAGCTGTTCGCGGTACTTGGCGACCGTCCGCCGTGCGATGTGCACGCCTTGTCGTGCGAGCAGGGCAGCGATCGCGTCGTCGGCCAGCGGCCGGTGCCGCGGCTCGGCCTCGATCAGCCGCCGGACCATCGCCCGGACTGCGGCGCCGGAGACCTCCGCGCCTTCCAAGCGCACCGCGAAGAACCGCTTCATCTCGATCGTGCCGCGCGGCGTCTGCAGGTATTTGCCGGTCGTGATCCGCGACACCGTCGATTCGTGCATGCCGATCGCCTCGGCGACCTCCTTGAGGGTCAACGGCGCGATGGCCTCCTCACCCCGGGTCAGGAACGCGGCCTGGCGTTCGACCAGCACGCGCGCGGTGCGCAGCAAGGTGTCGTAGCGCATCGACAGGCCGCGCGCAAACCAGCGCGCCTCCTGCAGCAGTTCGCGCATCGGCGCAGCGGCCTCGCCGCCATCGGCGAGCATGCGTTCAAAACCGGCGTTGATGGCCACGCGTGGGGTGGTGGCGGGGTTCAATGCGACGCGCCAGCCGGCGTCGGCATGCCAGACCACGACGTCGGGCACCACCGCGTCGTCGACCACGGGGGCGCCGACTTGCGCCGGGCGCGGGTCGAGTGCGCGCACCAGCGCGACCGCCTCGTGGACATCCTCGCCCGCGCGGTCGAGACGGCGGGCGATCGCATCGATATCGTGCGCGGCCAGCAGGTCGAGCGCGACCTCGACCAGGCGCCGGGCCAGCGGGCGGCCCGGTACGCGGCCGGGCAGGGCGTCGAGTTGTGCCAGCAGACACTCGGGCACATCGCGCGCGGCGATCCCGGCCGGGTCGCCGGCCAGCAACCGCTGGCGCACCGCCTCGGCCTGTGCCGCCGAGCAGCCCAACTGGGCCGATGCGCGCGTGGCGAGCGCGTCGGGCGGCTCGAGCAGATAGCCGGACTCGTCGCAATGAGCCAGCCAGAACGCGGCGATCGCCAGCTGCGCGTCCGGCAATTCCAGCGCCAGGCGCTGCAGGATCCGCCAATGCGGGTCACTGGACTCGGTGGCCGCCATCCGCTGCAGGCCATCGTCCTCGCCGCTCCAACTGGCGGTGCGGACATCCCACATCGTGCTTTCGGGCAGTTCGTCGAACGCGGCGACTTCCACCCGGCCGTCGGGGATGACGTCGGCGTCGGTCGGGACGGGCGCAGCGGGGGCCGCCTCATCGAGCTCGAGCATCGGGTTGTGCGCGAGCACGCGGCGCACTTCCAGTTCCAGTTGCTGGCCATCGAGCTGCAGCAGACGAATGGACTGCAGCAACTGCGGTGTCAGGTGGAGCTGCTGGCCGAGCTGCAGCGAGGCGGAGGCCTTCATGTCGGAATCCCGTCGCGCAGGAGGACGGCGCGTGCAGGCATCGTGAAGCCCGCGTGACGGCAACGCTATCGGGCGGTTCCCGACGTCGGCAAGGCATTACCTGACTGCTGTCGGGGTTTCCCTGACAGGCTGGCCGGCGCCGGTGCCGGGATTCCGGCGGCGCGCCTCAGTCGCCGGCCGGCCGCTGGCGCGCAGCAAGCAGCACCAGGTCGTTGGCGCGCCGGCAGCCGAGCGTTTCCATCATGCGCGCGCGGTGGGTTTCGACCGTCTTGATGCTGATCGCGAGCTCGGCGGCGATCTCCTTGCTGCTGCGCCCGCGGCCGATCAGGTCGAGGATCTGTTGCTGGCGCCTGGACAGCGCATCGACGCCGCCTTGGACCGGGCGGCCGAACATCGGCGCCATCAGCCGTGACGACAGCCGCGGGCTGAGATACAGCTCGCCGGTGAACGCGGTGCGCAGCGCCACTTCCAGTTCCATCGGCGCCGCGTCCTTGACGATGAAGCCGGCCGCGCCGCGTTCGATCGCCGAGCGCACGTGCTGGGCATCGTCGTGCATCGACATGATCAGCACGCGGGTGGCGGGCAACTGCGCGTGGATCGCGACCATGGCGTCGATGCCGCTGCGGCCGGGCAGCGAGAGGTCCATCAGCACCAGGTCGGGACGATGGGCCAGGCTCAGCGTCAGCGCCTCGTCGGCGCCACTGGCCTGCGCGCATACATCGACATCGTCGAAGCCTTGCAGCAGCCGGTCCAGGCCGGCCCGTACCAGCGTGTGGTCATCGACGATCAGTACGCGCACCAGTCCAATCCCCTCCTGGCCGCCGTAAGGGGGCCGCCCGGTGGACAGGATACGTCAGCCGGGCGGCAAGCTTCAGCGCCGCCGCTGTTCGGCGACCTGGCGCCGGTGCAGACGGAACAGATGGCGGTCCAGCGCCTCGACGAGATCGGCGCGCAGACTGGCGAAGGCCAGCCACACCCGGGTGCCGGCGTGGCCCTGTTCGCAGGCCACCACCGTCGCCGGCAGTGCCAGGTGGTCGGGCAGCCAGTCGGCCGGCTGCAGCCGCACGATTGCGGCCGCGCCCGGGGGCGGGTGCTGGCCGGGCTCCAGGTCGACCCGCAGGCCATGGCAGGACCAGTGCAGCCGGCGGTCGACCAGGCCGTCATCGCGCCGGGCCAGCCGGCCGAGCAGGGCGAGGATCAGGTCGAGCTTGGCGTCCATGCGCTGGGCCAGCAGCGGCAGGTCGCCGTGGTCCTCGCTGCCGTCGTCCTTGCGCAGGTCCTCGATGTGGGCCAGTGCCGACAACAGGGTGATGGCCTCGGCCTGACGGCCGGCGCCGTCGGCCGGCTCGATGGCCACCGGCAGGTCGAGTTCGCAACTCAGGGCGTCGCCGAACAGCCGCGCCTCGGCGTCGGCCGGCGTGGTCGACGCGAGCGGACTCACGGCGCCTGCTCCAGTCCGGCGTAGACCCGCGAGGCCGCGTTGGCGCGGTGTGCCTGCCGCAACTGGGCGGCGGCCGCGTCGCGGCGCACGCCCAGGCGTGCGGTCAGTGCGAGCTGGGCGTCGAGCAGCGCGCGCAGGGCCGGCACCGGCAGGGGAACGGCGGCGGACGCCACTGTGCCTTCCAGGCGTTGCTGGTAGGCGTCCAGCAGGCCCGCTGCGGTCGCCAGGTCATCGTCGGCGATCGCCGCCTCGAGCGCGGCAAGGTCGTGGTGCAGGACCTCGAGTCCGCTCATGCCGGCGCGCCGGTCGCTTCACTGGCCGCCTTGCCGGGCTGGATCGCGGCCCAGGCGGCATCGACCTCGGCCAGCAGCGCCAGCGATTCGCGCAAGCCGGCAGGGTCGTTCTGCAGGTTGGCTTCGGTCAGCCGGCGCACGATGTAGTCGTAGAGCGAAGACAGATTGGCCGCGATCTCGCCGCCGGCTTCGTGGTCGAGCGAACCATCGAGATGACCGACGATCGCGCAGGCCTCACCGATCGCCTTGCCCTTGCGCGCCTGGTCGCCACGCTCAAGGCACGCTTCGGCCAGGCGGATGCGCTCGCAGGCGCCCGCCAGCAACAGCGCGACCAGCCGGTGCGGATCGGCCTCCATGACGGCGCCCTCCAGCTGCGTCTGACGGTACTGCTGGGCGTAGTTGCGGGGCATCATCGGGGGTCCCTCCGAGGGATCACTGTGAGCTCTGCGCCGACAGCGCGGTGAGCTGCTGGGCGAGATAGGTGTTGGTGGTGCTCATCTGCGACATGAGCTTGTCCAGCGCCACGAACTGCGCCTTGTAGCGCTCAGCAACGCCCTTCATGCGCAGCTCCAGCGCATCGCGCTGCTTGCCGATGTCCTTGATCTGGCCATCGAGCCCCTCCTTGCGCGAGGTGAACGAACCTTCCTTGCCGACATAGGTCTTGACCACGGCGTTGAGCCGGCTGGCGATACCGGTCTCGCCGGTAAAGGCGGCGGCGATCTTGGCCGGATTTTCGGCCATCGCGGCGTCGAACTTGGTGGCATCGAGCACCAAATTGCCGTTGGGGTTGGGATGGCCCTGGGTCTGCAGGCCCAGGGTCTTGGCATCCAGTCCTTGGGCGGCGAGTTCGCCGAGCAGTTCGCTCATCATCCCGCGCAACTGAGAGCCGGCGCCGCGCATCTGTGCATCGCCGGTCAGCGAGGAGGGCGTCTTGGTCTCGGCGTTGTAGCTGGTGGCAGTGGTGATTGCATTGAGGGCGGCGTTGTAGGCTTTGACGAAGCCTTCGACAGCGGTGCGGCTGCCGGTGGGATTGGCCGCGACTTCGACGATGCTGGTCCCGGCATCCTTGAGCTTGAGGGTCAATCCCTGGACCGCGTCGGTGACCGTGTTGCTGGCGCTGGTGGTGACCAGCCCGTCGATGGAGAGCTTGGCATCGCCGGCCGGGACCTGCTCGGTCATGCCGTCGACCAGGCCATGCAGATCGCTCTCGCCCTCAAGCACGGACAGCGTGATCGCATGCGCCGCGCCGGTCTTGGCGCTGCCCAGGGACAGATGCTGGCCCTCGTCGGAGGTCAGCAGCGCGGCCTGCACGCCGTGCTTGCCGGCCGCGGCGGTGATCGCGTTGCGGATGTCGGTCAGGGTCGCGTCCTTGGCCACGGTGACATCGACGAAATCGGCGCCGATCCCGACCCGCAAGGTGCCGGCACCGAACTTGGTGGCCTTGTCGATGCCGTCGCCGACCAGTTTGTGCGCGCTGGCCAGGCGCTCGACCACGACCTCATAGCGCCCCAGCGGGGTATTGCCGCCGACGGTGGCGCCGAGCACGGTATCGGTGACCGTCCCGGTCGGCGCGGTGCCGGTGGTCGAGCGCGAGGTGACCATGCGGGCACCCAGTGCCTCGGGCTTTTGCAAGGCATCAAGTGCGGTCTTGAGGCCGTCGAACGCGGACGTCACCGTGCCCAGGCCCGAGAGTTTGAACTTGGCGTTGGTCTCGAGCTTGTTGAGCCGCGCATCGTGTGGCGCACGGTCACTGCTGACCAGCTTGGTGACGATTGCGCTGATGTCCAGGCCGGAGCCGACGCCGCCGTAGCCAAAAGAATAGTCCGCCATGTCCGGTCTCCCGTTGCCCGCTGGCGCCGCCCTGGCAGGCGTGTGCCCTCTGGATTGGATATCGGCGCGTTTGCGCCGCGCTTGAGTCGATCCAGGCCATGCAGGTTGCGTGCCAGCGCCGCGTCGTTGCCAGGCGCCGCTGCCCACAACGCGAAACCCGCCTTCCGTTGCCGGAAGGCGGGTCGCGGTCCACGTCAGTGCGAGAACTGCGGCGCGATCAGCGCAGCAGGCTCAACACGTTCTGCGGGATCTGGTTGGCCTGCGCCAGCATCGCGGTACCGGCCTGCTGCAGGATCTGCGTGCGCGACAGCTCGGCGGTCTCCTTGGCGAAGTCGGTGTCGACGATGCGGCTGCGCGAGGCCGACAGGTTCTCCGAACCGGTCTGCAGGTTCGCCACGACCGAGCTGAAGCGGTTCTGCACGGCGCCCAGGTCGGCGCGGGCCGAGTTGACCGAGTTCAGGGCGGCGTCCATCGCCAGGATCGCGTTCTCGGCGCCACGCTCGGTCGAGATGTCGAGCTGGGCGAAACCGGTGGCGGCGTCGCCGGCGGCCCAGGCACCAGCGGATCCCGCCGTGGTGCCGGCGGTCAGGCCGGTCTGGGCGAGCAGGCCGGCGGCATCGTCACCCGTGCTGAGGCCGACAGTGAAGTTGCCATTTGCCGAGGCCAGCTCGACCTTGCCGTCCTTGAGCGACGCAGTCACGCCGGTGTTGTAGCTCTGGTTGTTGATCGCGGTGACCAGGTTGCTGGCGCGCTCGGAAGCGCTGCCGGCCTTGTCGTAGCTGATCGTGATCGCCTCGGAGTTGTCGCCCGACGGCAGCACGCCCTGCAGCGTGAAGCTGCCGGCGGCGAAGGTGCCGGCCGTTGCAGGCGTGCCGGGGGTGCCGGTACCGTCCACAGCTTCGGTGCCGTTGGTGTGCGCACCGGCGAACCCGGCCGTCGCGAAGGTGCCCTGGGTGCCGACATCGCCGCCCAGTGCGATCGTGAAATCGGCGCCATCGGCGCGGCTGAAGGCCAGCGTGCCCGCAGCAGCCGTGCCGGTGAACGTGATGCCAGCGTCAGCGAGATCGGCCTGGTTGGTGGCGAGCTGCGCGTCGATCGCAGCGCCGGTCACCGTATCGCCCGTGTTGGCGAGCGTGATATTGACGGCGGGCTCACCACCGACAGTCAGGGTGAACGTCTGTCCATTGGCAGTCGCTGCGGCCGGCGTCCAGACACCCGAGGCGCCCGAGGTCGTGGCAACCGCTGCCGAGCCCGGGGTGTAGTCCGCCGACGGCGGTTTTGCGGCGGCACCGCCGACGCCGAGCGCAGCGGCGCCGGTGACCGTTGCCGAGGTCGCGGCCTCGTTCCAGTTGCCGAGCTCGCTGATGTTGGCGTTGGCGATCTGTGCGACGCTGATCGTCTGGCCCTGGTTGGCGCCGACCTGGAAGGCCTGGTTCTGGAAGCTGCCGTCGAGCAGCTTCTTGCCGTTGAAATTGGTCTGCTCGGCGACGCGCTGGATCTCGGCCTTCAGCAGCTGGACTTCGGAGTTCAGCGCGGCGCGGTCGGTGTCGGAGTTGGTGGCGTTGCGCGACTGCACCGACAGCTCACGGATGCGCTGCAGGTTATTGCCGATCTCGCCCAGCGCGCCTTCGGCGGTCTGTGCCAGCGAGATGCCGTCGTTGGCGTTGCGGGCGGCTTGGTTGGCGCCGCGGATCTGGGTGCTGAAACGCTCGGAGATCGCCAGGCCGGCAGCGTCGTCCTTGGCGCTGTTGATGCGCAGGCCAGACGACAGGCGCTGGATCGTCGTCGACAGGCTGGCGCTGTTGGTCGACAGGTTGCGCTGGGCGTTCAGCGAAATGGTGTTGGTGTTGATGACGGACATTGCTGGTCTCCTGGATGAGGGAATCCGGCGGGTACAGGGCCTTGCCGGGTGGCTCCGCAGGGGCTTGCCGTCTCACCGGCCCTGTCCTCTGCTGACACCATTAACGGCGTCCCGGGGCAGGGCTTTAGGGCTGTCGTCGCACATCATGGGGACCGGTCGCCATCTGCCCATTCGCTGACCTAGGTCGCGTCCGCGTGAGGCGCCGAGTCGAGGCGACTGAACACAGTCTTGTTGTGCATCACCTTTGTATCTATTTGTTTACATTTCGCGCGAAATGTATAGAATGAGAAACGAAATCGAGGAGTCATCCGTGGCTATCGAACGCGTTCCCGATGTGGCAACCCAGGCTAGGCATAGCGGGCAAAGGCTGCGCGACAGGCGCAAGTCGCTGGGCATCAGCATGACGGCCGCCGCCGAGGCTGCAGGCATGTCGCGTGTCACTTGGCATCGACTGGAGCGCGGCGAGACCTCCGTTGCGTGGGGCTATGTCCTCGCGGCGGTGCATGCGCTGGGGTTGGAGGTCGAGATCGAAGTCCCAGGTGCGGCTGCGACCGTACCCGCGTCTTCGGATCTGCCAGTGCTGCCGCTGACAATCCGCCTCTCTGATTACGCGCAGTTGCAGCGCTTGGCGTGGCAGGTTGGCGACGGCGCCACGATCCTGTCGCCGCGGGAGGCACTGGCGCTTTACGAGCGTAATCGGCGACATCTGGACATCGCAGCGCTCGCTTCCGGGGAACGCGCCTTGATCGATGCGTTGTCGCAGGTGTTCGACGTGGATGTCCTCGGTGTTTGAACGCGGTCATCACCGTCGGATCGCCGCCGTACTCGAGGCGTTGGACGGCGACCGCCTGCGCCAGGCCCACTGTTGGTTCGGTGGCGGCACCGCCATCGCCTTGGCCCACGGCGAGTATCGCGAATCGGTGGACATCGATCTGATGGTGTCGGATGTCGCCGGATACCGATGCCTGCGACAGATGCTGGCCGGTCGCACAGATCTGACGCCCATCCTGAAGGCCGGTCGGACGTCACCCACGGTGACGCGCGCCCTTCGCGCGGACCAGTACGGCATCCGGACATGGCTCGAAGTAGACGGTGTGCCGATCAAGTTCGAGATCGTGCTGGAGGGCAGGATCGAATTCGACACGCCCCGCGTTCGCGACACGATCTGCGGCATTGCGACGCTCACGCGATCCGATCTCGTGGCGAGCAAGTTGCTCGCGAACGCCGATCGCTGGGCAGACGACAGCGCGTTCTCGCGCGACGCCCTGGATCTGGCCATGATGGCGCCGGCGCCCCGTACGTTGCGACCGGCCATCGCCAAGGCCCGGAGCGCCTATGGCGATGTGGTCGTGCGAGACCTTCAACGGGCGCTGGAGGCGCTGCATCGCCGACCCCAATACCTGGCGCGTTGCATGCGAGCAATGTCGATGACGTTGCCGCCAGCCTTGCTGCAGCAACGGCTCCGCGCGTTGCGGCTGAGACTGCAGCGCATGGAGCAGGCCTGAGCGTATCGCGAACGTGGGTGCTCGTGCAGAAGACGTTTCATGGACGCGCCGTGGACGTCCAGGCGCCCTTGCCCGGCGTCAGCGCAGCAGGTCGAACAGCGACAGGCGCTGCATCTGCACGAAGCTCAGCTGGGCGGCGTCGAGCGCGACCTTTTCCAGATTGAATTGCGCGATCGCCTCGGCATAGTCGAGGTCGCGCAGGCCCGAGAGCGTGGTCTCGATGGTCAGGCCCTGGGCGTCGCGCAGGCTGTCGGCACCATCAAGCGCGGACAACTGGGCGCCGCCCGCGGCGCGGGCGTCGATGAGGTGGTCCTGCGCGGTGGCGATGTCGCGCATCGCGCCCTGCAGCGCGTTCTGCTGCGCGGCGCGCTGCGCATCCGTGGTCGGGTCGAGCGCCAGCGCACCGAGCAGACGATCGATGGTCGCGAACACGTCGCGGGTCGACGCCGGGCCGACCTCGAAAGCATCGCCGTCGGCCGGCGCGCCACTGACGACGACGTGGACGCCATTGACGTCGATGGCCTCGCCGTCGACATGCGTGCCACTGCCGACGACCTCGCCTGCGGCATCGCGCACCTCGTAGGCACCGGCCTCGCCGAACGCAATCTGATAGCTGCCGCCGTCCCAGCGCGACGAATCGGCGACCGAGAAGCTGCCGACCCGGCCGGTGCCGGTATTGCCGGCCTGCGCCGCGACATCGACCCGGCCATCGCCGGTACGCACACGCAGGAAGACCTCGCTGCCGGGCGCGGTGTCGGCGACGAACAACTGCGGCGCGACCTCGACCTGGCGCTGGGTCTGGTCGCCGCCATAGACGACGCTGCCAGCGACACGGCTGAACGGTGGACTGCCGTCCTGGGTGCCGCCGAACAGATAACGGCCGGTGCCGTCAGGGCTGTTGGCCACTTCCAGCAGGCTGTCGCGCAGGCTGGTGATCTCGATGGCGATGGCCTTGCGGTCGCCGTCCGACAGCGAGGCACTGTTGGCGCGCACGGTCAGCTCGGTGATCCGGCCCATGATGCCGCCGGCCTGGGTCAGTGCGCTTTCCTGCATCCCTAAGCGATGGCGCACGGCGTCGCCGTTCTTGCCGAAGCGTTCGAGCTCGGCGAGCGCGCGATCCAGGCCGACCGCGGCGCCGGCGCCGACCGGGTCGTCCTTGGCGGTCAGCAGCTTCTGCCCGGTGGTCATCTGCTGTTGCAGGCGTGCCAGCGAGGCCTGCTTGGATTGCAGCGAGGCGATCGACTGCTGGTAGAGCATGCTGGTGGAGATGCGATTGCTCATCGGCGGACGGCTCCCAGGATCGACTGGAACAGGGTGTCGGCGGTGGAGATGATGTGCGCGGCGGCCTGGTAGGCCTGTTGCAGCTGCAGCATGTTGGCCGCTTCTTCGTCGAGATTGACACCGGACACGCTGTCACGGGCCGATTGCGCCTGCGCGTGCACCACCGCCTGCGCCTCGGCGGCATAGGCGGCATGTCGCGCGGTCGAACCGACAGCCGAGGTCAGGCCCGAGATCGCGCTGTTGAGGCTGACGTTGCCGCCGTCGAGCAGCCGCAGATCGTCGAGCCCGGCGAGCAGGGCCGCATTGCCGTTGTCACTGGAGCCGGCGCCGGTCGGGCTGACGGTGAAGGTGTCACCCGCGGCCGGAATGCCGTCGAGCACGAACGACCAACCGTTGGCCTCGATCCGCGCGCCCGGCGTGTAGGGGAACGGCCCGTCGCCATCGATCATGTACTGATCGCCGTCGAGGAATTCGATGCTGGCCGGGCCCGCGATCGCTGCCTGGGCATCGTCGACGCGCATGCCCGAAGGCTTGCCGGTGCCCTGGTTGTCGAGCGCGGCATCGACACGCACTGCCGTTGCTGCGGCGATCCGGCCCGGATCGGTGATCGCCACCGCCAGGCCGCCGGCGACCTGGGCGGTGGGCTGCAGCAGGAAACGATCCTGCTGCGCGGGCGCGCCGTTGACGACCAGCGCGACGCCGCCCACGCGCAGCGGATCGTCGGCGCTGCCGGTGCCTGTGACCGGCACCGAGGCGCCGGTGGCCGCATCGCTGGCCGACCAGGCGCCGTCGCGCCACTGCACAATCAGGTTGCGACCATCGACCGCGGCGAGGTCGGCGACGCTCGCCGACAATCGCGCAGATCCGGTGTTGGCGCTGTGGCCGGAGACCACCGGTGCGGGCACGCTGAAGAAATCGCCGCCGCGTGCCCCGGTCTGATCGACGCCGGCGGCGTGCCCGGCGTTGAACCGCATGCCCAGACCCAGCGCGATCCGGCCCAGTTCCGCCTGGGTCGGGTCCAGCACCTGGCTGCGGAACTCGAGCAGCCCGCCCAGGCGCCCGCCCATCGCACGCTCGTCGATGCGCACGGTCTGGCCGGCGCCCTGCAGCGCCAACTGCTGCCGCTCGGGCTGGTAGGGGTCGGAGACGGTGGTCAGCTGCGAGGCCTGCGCGCCGACGACCAGAGCCTGGCCGCCGCTGGAGAACACATTGATCGCGCCGCCGTCCTGCGGCACGGCGGTGCCGCCGGTCCAGCCGACGAGCTCGGTGATCAGCTGATCGCGCTGGTCGAGCAGGTCGGGCGAGGCCGTCGATGCACTGCTGATCCGCGCGTTGAGCTGGGCGATCTGCCCGGCCAGCCGGTTGACCTCGGTCGCGCCGGCAACCAGCCCGTTGTCGACCTCGGTCGCCAGGCGCCCGAACTCGCCGTGCAGTTGCTGGAAGCGCGAGGTCAGCGCCTTGGCGTCGCCGAGCAGGCTCTGCCGCTCGGCCGATGCCGAGGCCTTGGACGACAGCGCACTGACCGCGTCGAAGAAGTTCGACCACTGACCGGCGATGCCGGTGGCCGACTCGGACATCAGGCTGTCGACGCGGCCGGTGAGCGTGGAGAGCTGCTGCAGGCGGGCCAGTTCGCCGCCGCTGTCGATCAGCCGGGCATTGGCCAGATCGTCGGCGACGCGGCGGATGTCGCTGATGCGCGTGCCGCTGCCGATGTAGCCCACGCCGATGTCCTGCGGCGTCCCGGTGGTGAACTCGACCTGCTGGCGGCTGTAGCCGGGCGTCTTGATGTTGGCGACGTTGTGGCCGACGGTCGAGAGTGCCCGCTGGAACGCGATCAGCGCGCTGGTACCGGTGGTAAGGACGTTGGCCATGACGGGTCCTGGCGACTAGCGGCGGGAGAACGCCTGGCCGGGCGCGTCGGCGCCGGCGAAGCGGAACGGTTGCACGGCGTCGCCGGCCTCGCGCGCGACCTCGGCGATCGTCGACAGGGCACGCCCCAGCGTGGGGCCATTGGCGATCGCGCTGATCTTGTCGGCGTAGCGCGGATCGGTGGCGTAGCCGGCCTGCTGCAGCGCGCTGGCGAAGCGGCGCACGTCGCCGCCCGACTCGAGTGCCTGGCGATAGCGCGGGTTCTGTTTGAGCAGCCGCACGTAGTCGGCGAAGCTCTCGGCCGGCGAGGCATAGGCGCGGAACTGCGCGCGCTCGTCGCGGCGCACGCCGTTGCGGTACTCGTGGGTCGTCGCGGTGACGCGCTCGCCCTGCCAGCCGGTGGCCTTGATGCCGAACAGGTTGTGCGCGGTCCCGCCATCGCCCTGGCGGATCATGCGCCGGCCCCAGCCGGTCTCGAGCGCGGCCTGTGCCACCAGTGCCCGGGCATCGACGCCGAGTTCGCGCGCCGCGCTCTGTGCGTGCGACCAGATCGAGGCGACGAAGCCCTCGGGCGTGCGCGTGCCCAGCCGGTCGGCGGCGGCGCGCGAGGCGCTTTCCAACGCGGCCGCCCCCGGCACCAGTGCGGTCGCGGCCGCGCCGGCGGCCGAGGCGGCGGGCTGCACACGGGCCAGCAGCCGATCGATGAAGCCATCCATCGGCGAGGCCGGGCTCGCGCTCTCGGCGGACGCGGCGGTGCGCCCGGCGATCAGGTCGAGCGTGCGTGCGCCGAGTGTCTCGGGCAACAAGGACCGGTCGCCAGTGTCGCCGTCCGCAGAGGGCAGCGGCGCGCTCGGGTCCAGCCGCGTGTCGAGCGGCGGTGCGGCCTGCGTGCCGCCCAATTGCCGCGCGATGGTCTTGGCCAGGCCCAGCCCCGGCCCGTCGGTCAGCGACTTGGCGAGCTTCTGGTCGTAGAGGTCGCGGTAAAGCTGATTCTCGCCCGGAAACAGCGCATCACCGAAGCTTGCATCGCGCATGCTCTTGATCAGCATCTGCGCGAACACGCCTTCGAACTGGCGTGCAGCATCGTCGATGCGGCCGGCGTCGGGCCGCTGGCCAGGCGCAAGCTCGATGGGCGTCGGGGCGATGCGCATGTCAGATCACCTCCAGCTCCGCGCGCAGCGCGCCGGCCTGCTTGAGCGCCTCGAGGATCGCGATCAGGTCGCCGGGGGCTGCGCCCACTGCATTGACCGCGCGGACGATCTCATCGAGCGAGGTGCCGCCGGCGAACTTGAACATGCGGCTGCCGTCCTGGCCGATCTGGATATCCGAACGCGGCGCCACGACCGTGCTGCCGCGGCCGAAGGCCTCGGGCTGGCTGACATCCACGCTCTCGGTGATCGTCACGCTCAACGAGCCATGGGCGATCGCCGCCGGCAGCACCTTGACCTGTGAGCCGATGACCACGGTGCCGGTGCGCGCGTTGACGATGACCTTGGCCGGCGCCGAACCGGCGGCCAGCTGCACGTTCTCGACCTGCGCGAGAAAACCGATCCGCGCAGCCGGGTCGTACGGCGCACGCACCGCGACGGTCACGCCGTCGACGGCGCGGGCGGTGCCCGGCCCGAAACGCGCGTCGAGCGCGGCGACCATGTTGGCGATGGTGCTGAAATCGGCGCGGTTGAGGTTGAGCGTCAACTCGCCGCTGTCGCCCAGCTCCCCGGTCGCCACCCCGCGCTCGACCATCGCGCCATTCGGGATGCGGCCCACGCTGGGGATGTTGACCGACACGCGCGAGCCGTCGCGGCCCTGCGCGCCGAAGCCGCCGACGACCAGGCTGCCCTGGGCGATCGCGTAGACCTGGCCATCAGCGCCCTTGAGCGGCGCCATCAGCAGAGTGCCGCCACGCAGCGAGACCGCGTTGGCGATCGACGAGACGGTGATGTCGATCGTCTGGCCGGGCTTGGCGAACGGCGGCAGCTCGGCGTGGATCGCGACCGCGGCGACGTTCTTGAGCTGCGGATTGACGTTCGACGGCACGGTGACGCCGAGCTCGTTGAGCATGTTGCGCAGGCTCTGCACGGTGAAGGGCGCCTGGCTGGTGCGGTCGCCGCTGCCGTCCAGACCGACCACCAAGCCATAGCCGACCAGCGCATTGCCGCGCACGCCGCCGATGGTGGCCAGATCCTTGATGCGTTCCTGCGCGAACGCGGGCAGGCACGCGCACAGCACAAGCGCGGCGACGAGCAACGGACGGTAGCGGGCAGGGCGCATGACAGGACTCAGTAGGGAGACAGCCGCGAATTGAAGAACCGGCCGAGCCAGCCCATCGCGTTGGACTGGGCGATCGCGCCGCGGCCGCCGTAGACGATCCGCGCGTCGGCGACGCGGCCCGAGGGCACACTGTTGTCGGGGGCGATGTCGGCCGGGCGCACGATGCCCTGGACCTGCACCAGTTCATTGCCCTGATTGAGGCGCAATTCCTTGCTGCCTTCGACGACGAGATTGCCGTTGGGCAGACGCTGCACCACGGTGACGGTGATGCTGCCCTGCAGGCGGTTGCTCTGCGTGCTGCGGCCATTGCCGTCGAAATCGCGCTTGCCGCTGGCGCTGGCGCCAAGCACTTCGCGCCCGCCAATCGTGACCGGGGCGCCGAACAGGTTCGGCGGCGCGATGTCCACTGCGCTTTCCTTGCCGACCTTGGTCGCAGCGTTGGTCTGCGCGATCGTGCTCTCGATCAGCTGGATCGTGATCAGGTCGCCGACCTCGCGCGCGCGCTTGTCGGCGAACAGCGACAGTCCGCCGCCCCCGGCCTGGTAGATCGCGCCCTGGGTCGCATACGTCGGCGGGGCTGCGACCGGCTGGATCGGTGCCAGCGCGGGATACGGCCGGACATCGCCGGCGGCGACGCAGCCGCCGAGCAGGGCAGGCAGGGCGAGCAGCACGAGCGCGCGTAGCGCAGAACACGGAACGACGAACATGACGGCCTCAGACGTTGTTGTTGAGATAGCCGAGCATCGAGTCGGTGGTCGAGATCGCCTTGGCGTTCATCTCGTAGGCGCGCTGGGTCTCGATCATGCTGACCAGCTCTTCGACCACATTGACATTGCTGCCTTCCAGCGCGCCCTGTTCGATCAGGCCCAGGCCGTTGAGGCCGGGCGTGCCGTTCTGCGCCGGCCCCGAAGCGGTCGTCTCCAGATACAGGTTCTCGCCGCGCGCCTGCAGGCCCGCGGGGTTGATGAAGTCGGTGATCGTCAGTGAGCCGATCTCCAGCGCCTGGCCCTCACCGGCCATCTGCACGGTGATCGTGCCGTCCTGGCCGATGGTCATCGCCTGCGCGCCCTCGGGGATCTGGATGCCCGGCTGCACCGCGAAGCCGCTGTTGGTCACCAGTTCGCCCTGCGGACTGATCTTGAAGCTGCCGTCGCGGGTATAGGCCGACGTGCCATCGGGCAGCAGCACTTCGAAGAACCCACGGCCGTTGACCATCACGTCGAGCGCGCGGCCGGTCTGCTGCGGATTGCCCTGCTGGAAGTCCTTGGCCGTCGACACCACGCGCACGCCAGTGCCGAGCTGCAGACCGGTCGGCAGCTGCGTCTGCGCCGAGCTCGCACCGCCAGGCTGGCGCACCTGCTGGTAAAGCAGGTCCTCGAAATTGGCGCGATCGCGCTTGAAGCCGGTGGTGTTGGTATTGGCGAGATTGTTGGAGACCACCGACATGCGCGTCTGCTGCGCATCCAGCCCGGTCTTCGCCACCCACAGTGCCTGGTTCATCGTCGTGTCCTCGATGCGGCGCACCGCGCCATCCGCAAGAAGCGATGCAATCCCCGTGCCACCTGTCTCTAGAACCGGGGTCAGCGTCAGCCGCCCAGGCGGAGCAGGCTGTTGGCGGCCTGGGCGTTGTCGTCGCCGCGCTGGATCAGCTTGACCTGCATTTCGAACTGGCGTTGCAGTTGGATCATCTGCACCAGGGCGCCGGCGGCGTCGACGTTGCTCGATTCCAGGGCGCCGGTCGTCATGACGTTGCCGACGGCCTGCGCCGGGGGTTGCTGGGGGTCGGTGCTGCGCATCAGCCCGTCGAGCCCGCGCGTGAGCCGGTCGGGGGTCGCCTCGACCACGCGCAGGCGGCCGACGATCGCCAACGTCTGCGGGCCTTCGCCGAGCGGCACGATCGACACCGTGCCGTCCTCGCCGATGTCCAGCGCCTGGTGCGGTGGCAGCGCCAGCGGCTGGCCGTTCTCGTCGATCAGTGGATGTCCGCCGCCGGTCACCAACTGGCCGTTGGGGGTCGGCGACAGATTTCCGGCGCGGGTGTAGGCCACCCCGCCGTCGGCCGACTGCACCGCCAGCCAGCGGTCGGGCCGCAGCGAGACATCGAGCGCGTTGCCGGTCACCCGCTGCGCACCGACCCGGCTGTCGAAGCCTTGGTCGATGTGCATCGCGTCGATGCGCGAGGCGTGTTCGCCGCCGGGCACGCGATAGGCCCGGGTATTGGCCAGTGCGGCCTTGAAGCCGGCGGTCTCGGCATTGGCGAGGTTGTGCGCCACCGTGCCCTGGGCCTGCAGCGTGGCGCGGGCACCGCTCATCGCGACGTAGAGGGCTTTGTCCATGGGAGGCCGGGCCTTGAGTTTCGGGGGTGAGGGCGCAAGACGAGCGGGGAGTCGGCGATCCGGAGCGGGTGCGGACGTGCGCGCAACGTCGTCCTAACACCCGCCACGCGTCGACCGGCCAGGCGCATCAACGGATGTTGATGACCGTCTGCGTGACCTGGTCCTGGGTCGAGATCATCTGTGCGTTGGCCTGGAAGTTGCGCTGGGCGACGATCATGTTGACCAACTGCTCGGTCAGATCGACGGTCGACGATTCCAGCGCGCCGGCCTGCAGGTGGCCGAAGTCGGCGCTGTCGGGCACGCCTGTGCGCGAGGCGCCCGAGTCGTAGCTTTCGGCCCAGAAGTTGTTGCCCTGCGATTGCAACCCCTGCGGGTTGACGAAGGTCGTCAGCGCGACCTGGCCCAGCGCGGCGTCGGCGCCGTTGGAATAGCGCGCAAACACCACGCCGTCGGCCGCGATGCTGATCTCGTCGAGCTTGCCGGCCGCGTAGCCGTCCTGGCGGTTGTCGCGCAGCTGGAAGCCGTTGCCGTACTGGGTCGAGCCGCTGACATCGAGCGTGACCGCGACCTCGCCAGCTCCGTTGCCCGGCACGAACGGCGTCAGCACGATGCGGCCATCGGCGGGCTCGGTCAGCGCGCCGTTGTCGGTGAAGCTGAGCGTGGCGACATCGCCCACGCGTTCGCCGTCGATGTAGGTGTGCACCTGCCATTCGTTGGCCACATCGGTCTTGACGAAGTACGAGGTCTGCACGTGGCTCACGCCCAGTGAGTCGAACACGGTGACGCCGCCGCTCGAGGCGTTGTAGCTGTTGGGCTCACTCGGGTCGAAGGTCGCGATCGTCGGCGGCTTCGCATTGCCGGGCAGGGTGAACTTCAGGTTGACCGCGCTGGTCGCGCGTGGCGGGCTGTCGGTGGTCAGCAGTTGCAGGTCAGTCACGCGGCCGATGTCGAAGCCGGTGCCGTTGGCGCTGGGGGGATAGACCTGCAGCCGGGCCCCGTCGGGGGTGCCGATGTAGCCCTGGTTGTCGGCCTGGAAGTTGCCGGCGCGGCTGTAGAGCCGGGTGCCGTTCTTGTTGAGGGTGAAGAAGCCCTCGCCGTCGATCGCCATGTCCAGGTTGCGCCCGGTCGGCGTGATGTTGCCCTGGGAGAACTGCTGGGCGACGTTGCTCAGCTTCACGCCTGAGCCGATCGCATTGCGCGCCAGCCCGTAGGACGTCCGCGAGAACAGATCGCCGAATTCCGCGCGCGATTCCTTGAAGCCGGTGGTGTTGACGTTGGCGACGTTGTTGGCGGTGACGTTGAGGTCGGCGTTGGCTGCGTTGATGCCGGACAGCGCGGTATTGAAGCTCATGGCGGACTCCGTTGTGGTCGGGCGCGGATGAAAAGGGCGGTCAGTTGACGCGCAGCACGTAGCCGATCGGCGCGGTGCCCAGGCCGTCGAGATCGAGGTAGAGCCCGTCGCTGCCGACCGACACGCTGTCGACGCGGGCGCGCACATAGGTGCTCAGCACCGAGGACTCGCCGCTGCCCGCAAGGTGGCGTGCGGCGATGCCATAGGTCCCGGCCGGTAGCCGGTTGCCGGCGGCATCGGTGCCGTCCCAGGCGAACGCGACCTCGCCGGCGGCGGTGGCCGGCACGCTGAACTGGTGCACGAGCTCGCCGTTGGCATCGGTGACGTCGAAGTTCACGATGCCGGCCGCCGGGGCGGCGACCAGGCCGGTCGCGCTGCCTTCGCTCGGCAGCGCCAGCTTGGCCGATGGCAGCACCACATCACGGCCCACCAGATTCGCGCCGCGCAGCAATTGGTCGCTGGCCATCGCATTGGCGAAGCCATTGACCGAGCTGTTGAGATCCTGGATGCCCTGCACAGTCGAGAACTGCGCCAACTGGCCGAGGAACGCGCTGTTCTCCATCGGCTTGAGCGGGTCCTGGTGCTTGAGCTGTTCGGTCATCAGCCGCAGAAAGTCGGCCTGGCCGAGTGAGGCGTCCTTCTTGTCGGCGGCCTTGCCGCCACCTAAGCCGAGGCTGTTGGCGATGTCGCTGGAGATCGTGCTCATCAGCGGCCCATGCTCAAGGTGGCGACGGCCAGTTCCTTGGCGGTGTTCATCATCTCCACGCCAGCCTGGTAGCTGCGCGAGGCGGAAATCAGGTTGACCATCTGCGACACCGGGTCGACGTCAGGGGCGTACACGTAGCCCTGGGCATCGGCGAGCGGATGACCGGGTTCGTAGCGCTGGATCGGCGGGGTGTCGCGCTCGACGATGCCGGCCACCTGCACGCCGGTCAGCGCCGGGTCGCTGGCATGCGCGCTGGCGCGGAACACCGGCTCGAGCGGCCGGTAGACCTGCTCGGGCGAGCCGGCGACCGAGTCGGCGTTGGCCAGGTTGCTGGCCAGCGTGCTCAAGCGGACCGACTGGGCCTGCATGGCCGAACCGGCGACATCGAAGATCGGCAGGTTGCTCATCGGTTACTGTCCGGTGATGGCGGTCAGCAGGGTGCGGACCTTGGATTCGAGGAAGCTCAGCGAGGCCCGGTACTCCAGCGCCGCCCGGCCGTAGGCGGCGCGCTCGGCATCGGGGTCGACACTGTTGCCGTCCAGGCTGGCCTGGGCGGCGACACGCGCGACCTCGAACGGCGCCAGGGCATCGGCCCCCGGCAGCGGGATGTGATCGGCGCGCTCGCGCAGCGGCGACTGGCCGCCGGCTTCACGCGTGCGCGCAGCGGCGGCCAGCGCGGCGTTGAAGTCGAGGTCGCGGGCCTGGAAGCCGGGCGTGTCGGCGTTGGCCAGGTTGCTGGCGATGAGCTTCATCCGCTGCTCGCGCAGCGGCAGCGCATCGGCCTGCAGCCCGAGATAGGACGAGATCGGATTGGACATGACCGGCCTCCGGCGGAGTTCGCCGGTGACCGTGCAAGCGGCGTGCCAAGGCGTGCGGCGCGGCGGCCGCGGCCAGGCTCAGGCGGCGACGAGTCGGCCGCCGGCTGCGTCGGCGACCTCGTGCAGGCGCTTGAGTACTTCGTCGGCCAGGTCGTGCGGGCTGTACTTGGCGACGAACGCGTTCGCGCCCACGCTCTGCACCATCGAGGTGTTGAACACGCCCGACAGCGAGGTGTGCAGCAGCACGTACAGATCGGCGAGGCCGGGGTGGCGACGGATTTCCGTCGTCAGCGTGTAACCGTCCATCGCCGGCATCTCGATATCGGAGACGATCATCGCGTAGCGCTGTGAGGGCGGCTCGCCAGCCGCGTGCAGTTGCAGCAGGTGGTCGAGCGCCTGGCGGCCATCGGACAGCAGCGTCACCCCGACGCCGAGCTGGTCGAGCACGCTGCGGATCTGCTGGCGCGCGACCCGCGAGTCGTCGACCACCAGCACCTGCATCGGCGGTGCGTCGGCCGGCAGCGCGTAGTCCGGGGACAGATCGGCGTCCATCCGCGCCTGCGAGATGTCGGCCAGCACGCTTTCGACGTCGATCACCTGGATCAACTCGCCCTGGTAGCGCGTGACCGCGGTCAGATAGCCGCCCTCAGCGCCCAGGTCCGGCGGCGGCAGCACGTCCTCGACCGCGATGTTGACGATGCGCTCGACCCCGCTGACCAGAAAGCCCTGCACCGAGCGGTTGAACTCGGTGACCACCAGATAGCCGGGCGGGGCATCGTCGCTGCGCTCGGGATGGCCGATCGCGACCCCCAGATCGAGCACCGGCACGCTGCGGCCGCGCACGTCGGCCACACCGGCGAACTGTGCCGGCAGCCCCGGCACCCGGAACAGATGCGGTCGGCGCAGCACTTCCTGCACCTTGAAGACATTGACGCCAAAAACCTGACGTCCGCCGAGACGGAACAGCAGCAGCGCCAGCCGGTTGTGGCCGGCGAGGCGGGTACGCTGGTCGATGCGGTCGAGCAGATCCTGCGACATGCCTGCGATATCGGCCCGGGGACCGGCGACTTGAGCCGAAGGTGCGATGCACGCCGCGGCACGCCGCTTGCATCGCCGGCAGCATCCGTTCGTCCCAGAGGGCCCCGCCATGACCGCCTGCCTGCCGCGTCCCGCCGGAACCGCCTGGCGCCTGGCCGCTACGCTGTTGGCCTGCGCCGCAGCCGCCTCGGTCGTGGCGTCGGAGGCCTTCCAGTCGGTCGACGCGATCCGCCTGGCCGCCCTGTCGGCGGTCGAAGGCGGCGAGGCCGAGGCGTCGCTCGACCCGGCCCTGCGCATGCCGCGTTGCGCCGAGCCGCTGCAGGCCACGCGCAGCGGCGGCGCCACCGTGGAGGTAAGTTGCCCGGCCGGTTGGCGGCTGTACGTCCCGGTCCGCGTGCGGCGCAGCCAGACGGTGCTGGTGCTGGCGCGCGGCGTGGCTTCAGGCCAGACGATCACGGCCGATGACCTCATCGCTGAACGCCGCGACGGCGCGCGTGTGGCCGGCGCCGCGGTGGCCGATCCTGCCGAGGCCATCGGTCGCAGCGCCCGCCGCACCTTGTTGGCCGGCAGCGTGCTGACCGCAGGCGACCTGGTGTCGCCGCGGCTGGTGCGCCGCGGCGACACCATCGCCCTGGTCTCGCGCCAGGCCGGTGTCGAGGTGCGCATGGCCGGTCGCGCACTCGGCGACGCCGGCGAGCGCGAGCGGGTCAGCGTCGAGAACCTGTCCTCGCGCCGGGTGGTGCAGGGCATCGTCGATCCGTCCGGCGATGTGGTCGTCGGACGCTGACCGATGCTGCGATCCGACATCCGGCGCCAATCGGCGCTAAAGCTCCGCGGACGGCGGCCGATACCGTCCACGAACCCATTCACGCACTTCGTGTCAGGATCCCTGCCATGACCCACAAGATCGATGGACTCCAGGCGCCGACCGTCCGCAGTGCCGCGCCCGTGGCCGGCGCCCAGGTGGCCCGTGCCGGCGACAGCCGCAACAAGGCGGTCGAAGCCGCCAGCGCCACGGCCGGCGACAGCCTGCGCCTGACCGGCGAGGCGACCGGCCTGCAGGCCTTGCAGCGCGACCTCTCGACGCGACCGGCCTTCGACGAATCGCGCGTCCAGGCTGTGCGCGAGGCGATCGCCTCGGGCAGCTACCGCGTCGACGCCGAGGCGATCGCCTCGCGGATGCTCGATCTCGACGCCCGCCTGGGCGGCTGATCCGATGACGGCGGCACAGGACAGCCTGGCCCGTCTTGCGAGCGCGCTCGCCGACGAGCGCGAGGCGCTGATCGGCCACGATGTCGGCGCGCTGATGCGCTCGACCCAGGACAAGATCATCGCGCTGCGCGAGCTCGAACGCTGCCCGGCCGGCGAACTGGCCGGTCCGCTGGCCGAGCTGAGCGAGCTCAATCGCGCCAACGGCGCACTGCTGGCCCGGCGCCGCCGCGAGGTGAACTGGGCGCTGCGGCATCTCGGCCGCACCGAGAGCCTGCCCGGCTACGACGCACAGGGCCGCGCCGAGCGCGATTGCCGCAGCCGCGAACTCGCGGTCGCCTGAGCGGCCGCCGCCTGCGGTTAGACCACCTGAGGTTAGAATCGCCGGGCGTCCGTAGCCGGCTCTTTGCAGTGCCCCCGATTTCCGATCCCGTTGCCGCACCGCCTCCGACCATGCCCACTTCGGTCCTGTCCTGTATCGAGGAGGGCGTCTACCTCTACGGAGGCGACGGTCGCCTGCTCTACGCCAACCCCACCGGCGACGCCCTGCAACGCCTGCATCCGACCTGGGCCGCCGACGCCTATCGGCTCGATGCGTTGCTGCCGGCACAGGCGCTGGAGCAGGCCGAGACCATCGGCCGCTGGCGCGACCAGGTCGCGTTCGGTGAAGGGACCCAGGTCGCCGCGCGGCTGTACCGGTTGGCGGCCGACGACGGTCGCTACCTGCTGGTGCTGCAGGACCCGGCCCGGCCGCGACGCGGCGACGACGAACTGCTGCAGCGCCACCGCGAGCTCAACGTCCGCTTCAATGCTGCGCAGGAACAACTGCTGCAGGCCGAGAAGCTGGCCTCGATCGGTCAACTGGCCGCCGGCGTCGCGCACGAGATCAACAACCCGATCGGCTACGTGCACTCCAACCTCGGCAGCCTGCAGGAGTATGTCGGCAACCTGTTCGCGCTGATCGACGTCTACGAGCGCGCGTTGCGTGCCGACGATCCGCAGGCGATGCGCGCGGAGATCGACGCCACCCGCGAACGCCTGGATATCGACTTCATCAGCCGCGACCTGCCGCAGCTGTTGACCGAGTCGCGCCAGGGCATCGAGCGGGTCACGCGCATCGTCCGCGACCTGCGCGACTTCTCGCGTTCGGATCGCGAGCATGCCTGGCGCCTGGCCGACCTGCATGCCGGGCTCGAATCGACGATCAACATCGTCTGGAACGAGCTGCGCTACAAGGCCACGCTGGAGAAGGACTACGGCACGCTGCCGATGGTCGAGTGCCTGCAGTCCGAGCTCAACCAGGTGTTCATGAACCTGCTGCTCAACGCCGGCCAGGCCATCGAGACCCAGGGCACCATCGCGGTGCGCACCGGGCACGAGGGCGAGGAGGTCTGGGTGGAGATCGCCGATACCGGCAACGGCATCCCGGCCGAGATGCTGCAGCGGATCTTCGATCCGTTCTTCACCACCAAGCCGGTGGGCAAGGGCACGGGCTTGGGATTGTCGATCTCCTACGGCATCGTCGCCAAGCACCATGGCCGGATCGAAGTGGACAGCACGCCGGGGGCCGGCAGCCGCTTCCGCATCGTGCTGCCGCTGCGCCAGCCGGGCGCCCACGCCTGAGTCGACCTGGCGCCGCGCTTACTCCGCGCCGTCGCGCCCGCGCTGCATGTCGTAGGTCCGAAACGCCTGGCGGATGTGGTCGCGCAGCACGTTGTCGTCCCAGGGCTTGGTCAGGAACCGGTAGATCGCGCCGCGGTTGATCGCCTCGGTCACCGTGGCCAGGTCGGTGTAGCCCGAGAGCACCAGGCGGATGGTGTCGGGATAGAGCATCTTCACCCGGCCCAGGAACTCGGTGCCGTCCATCTCCGACATGCGCTGGTCGGACAGGATCACCTGCACCTCGTTGGTCGCCAGCAGGCCGAACGCATCGCGCACGTTGCCGGCGGCCAGGATCCGGTAGCCGTCGCGGCGGAACAGCCGTACCAGCGCCCGCAGCACGTTTTCTTCGTCGTCGACCAGCAACAGCGTGCGATGTGATTTGGTCGCGGTGAACAGTTCCGGACGCAGATAGCGGCGACGCAGCGCCTGGCCCGCGGTCTCGGCGCTCATCGGCTCGCCGAACAGGTAGCCCTGGAAGTAATCGCAGTCGGCCCGACGCAGGAAGCCGAGCTGGGCCTCGGTCTCCACGCCGTTGGCGATCACCTTCATGCCCAACTGATGACCCATTGCGATCAGCGCGCGCACGATCGCTGTTTCGCGGCTGCCCGCGGGCGCGGCGTTGATGAAGCTGCGGTCGATCTTGAGGATGTCGGCCGGATAGCGCACCAGCGCGCCCAAGCTGGCCTCGCCGGTGCCGAAGTTGTCGAGCGTGACCCCGATGCCTTCGTGGCGCAGCGTCGAGACCGCCCGATGGACGACGTCGATGTTGGCCCCCAGCGCTCGCTCGTTGAGCTCGAGCACCAGCGAGGACGTCGGCAGTCCGGCCTGCTGCATGCGGCCCAGCAGTCGGTCGACGAACGCCGGATCGAGCAACTGCTGGGTGGTGACGTTCATACCGACGAAGAAATCGTCGAAGCCCTGTTCGCGCCAGGCGCGGATCTGCGCGACCACGCGATCGAGCATCCAATTGCCGATCTGCAGGATCGCGCCGATTCGTTCGGCGGTCGGCAGGAAGCGCTCGGGCAGCAGCAGGCCGAGTGTCGGTGACTGCCAGCGCAGCAGCGCCTCCATGCCGATCACGCGCCCGTCGCGGGCGCTGATCTTGGGCTGGTAGCGCAGCCGGAACTCGCCATTGGGCAGCGCCTCGAGAATCTGCCGGCCGATGCCGTTCTCGCCCTGGCTGCGATCGGCGGCCGCATTGCTGTGCAACTGGACGTGCTCGTAGACCGCATGCGAGGCGCGGCGCACGGCGTTCTCGGCCAGCTGCAGCAGGGCCGAGGGCTCGGTGCCGTGCTGCGGACACAGGCTGACGCCGATCTTGGCATCGAGGAAGAGCGTGTAGGGCAGGACCTCGAGCGGGCGCTCGATCTCCTCGACCAGGGCCTCGGCCAACGCCTGCGCCGAGGCGGGTGCGTCGTCGGGCAGCCAGGCGGCGACGACGAACTCGTCGCTGCCGTGGCGCCATACAGTGCCCTGTTCGCCCAGGCTGCTCTGGAGCCGGGCGCCGACCGCCTCGAGCGCGGCGTCACCGACGTCCGCGCCCATGTTCTGGTTCACCGAGGCGAAATGGTCGATGTCCACATGCAGCAACGCCAGCGCGCCGCTGCGGGTCCTGGCATCGCGGATCATCTGCGCCAGGGCAGGGTGACCGGCACCCAGGCGTTCGAGCGGCGCGGAGATGGGTTGCATCGTGGGAGTCTACCGGGTGTCCGCGGCCGGCGTGGTCACGAGGCGACCGCAACGTCGTAAGGCAGTCGTGCCTGGATCCGGGTCCCGCCGGTCTGCGAGGACGTCGCATCCAAGTGGCCGCCGACGCTTTGCGCGCGTTCGCGCATGATCACCAGGCCCAGCCCTTTGGGCGTACCCGCCGGAAAGCCGACGCCGTCGTCGCCGACGTCCAGGCACAGCGCGCCCGCGTCCTCATGCAGCCGCAACGCCACCCGGCTCGCGCGCGCATGGCGGACGACGTTGGTCAGCGCTTCCTGCGCGATGCGAAAGCACGCCTGCTCGACTTCGCGGGCCGGCCGGCGCGTCAGCGTCGCGATCTCGACTTCGGCCTGCAGGCCGGCATTGCGCAGCAACCGCGCTGCGTGCGCGCGCAGCGCGGCTTCCAACCCCAATGCATCGAGCTGCGGCGGGCGCAGCAGCACCGAGATGTCGCGCAGGCGCTCGATGGTCGTGTCGGCCAGCATCGCGATGTCCTCCAGGTCGTCGCGGCGACGCAGCGCGTCGGTCTCGACCAGCGCACTGCCGGCAGCCAGCTTCATCGCGGTGACCGATTGCCCGATGTCGTCGTGCAACTCGCGCGAGATCGCGCGGCGCTCGTCCTCCTGCAGCGTGAACATGCGGGCCGCGAGCGCACGCAGTTCGGCGTTGCTGACCGCCAGGGCATCGCGCATGCGCTCCACCTCGCTCAGGTCGCGCAAGACCACCAGCACGCAGTCGCTGTCTTCGTAGCGCGTGCGGCTGGCGGTCAGCGAGGCGCGAAAGCCGGTCGCGTCCCGGCGCCGCATGCGCGGTGTTGGCGCGTCGCCCGCGTGCCCGGGATCGGCGAGCAATGCCTCGAGCGCCGCCCGGTCCGCGTCCTCGACCAGCGTCGCTACGTCGACCCCGGCCATCGAGCCGGCATAGCCGAACGCGGCCGCGCAGGCGGCGTTGGCGTGGCGGACCTGGCCCCCTGCGACCAGCAGCGTGCCGTCGGGCAAGCGCTCCAGCAGCTCGCGCAGTTCCCGGTCGCGCTCGATGCGCCGGGCGCCGGCGAGCGCACGCTCGTGATTGCGGACCAGCCGGTCGGCCTGGCGCCGCAGCCACCAGCCGGGCAGCCCGGCTGCCGGAATCAGCAGCAGCGCGGCGACCAGCAGCCGGCCGTCGAACGGCCCGGCAGCGGGCAGCGACGCAGGCAGCACGGCGCAGATCGCAAGCCACGCCAGCCCGCCGAGCAGGCAGCCCAGCCAGACGCGGCGGCCGAATGCGGCGAATCGGCGGCGCAACGCCTCGTCCTGGCGCCGCGCGGCGCGGACGTTCGTGTTTCCCGAGCCCATTTGACCGGCTGCCCCGTGCATCGTTCGCCCACGAGTCTACCGGGCCGTTTTCGACAGCGCTCAACTTCGTCCGAAGGTCGCCGCTAACGGACGGTGAGCCAAGTCGCGATCCGCGACATGCCAAGCCGACACGGAGCGAAGCGGTCCAGATGGATGCCGGCGTCATCTCGAGTCTTCTCGATCACCCGCTGTCCGACGGGTTGTTGCTGCTCGACCGCGGCGGACGCTGCCTGGTCGCCAACCCGGCCGCCCGGCGGCGGGGCCTGGACCGTCTGGTGGAGCTGCACGCGCCGTCGTTGTCGCTGCTCTATGCGCGACTGCTCGACGGCGAGCATGCGATCGCTTGCGAACTGCCGGGGCCCGATGCCCCGTTGTACGGCCGGTTGTCCGCGATCTCGATCGATGGCGCCGGGCCGATCGCGTTCTCGTTGAGCGTGAGTCTGTCGGAGGATGTCGAGGACTGGCTGGAAGCGGCCGAGGCGGGCGGCCATGCCCTGTGGCTGTGGGACGTGCGCCACGACCAGTTGCGTGGCTCGGGCACCTGGCATGCGCTGGTCGGCCATCGCGATGGCGCGCCGCTATCGTTCGAGGAGATGAGCCGGCGCGTGCACCCGGAGGACCGCGGGCGCATGCGCGAGGCGATCAGCGCCTATCTGTCCGGGCGCGAATCCTCCTATCTGTGCGAGTACCGCTGCCTGCAGCCTGCCGCGGGCTGGCGCTGGGTGCGCGACAGCGGCCGGATCATCGGCCGCGATGCCCAGCGCGCACCGCTGAAGATGGCCGGCACGCTAACGATCATCGACGATCAGAAACAGCTGGAGCAGCGCCTGCGCGAACAGCGACGCCTGGTCGAGGACACCCAGCGACTGGCCGGTATGTCGAGCTGGAGCTGGGCCCCCGCCTCAGGCCTGGTGCATAGCGCGCCCGAACTTCGGCAATTGCTGGGCGTCGGCGACGGCTGTTCGTTGCGCATGTGGCTGCGCCGCATCCCGCGCGCGCAGTTCCCGATGCTGCGCACCAGTTGGCGCTGCCTGCGCGAGTGCGCCAAGCCGGCCCATTTCGACCTTCTGGTCGATGGCGTCGCCGGCCCGGCGCACCTGCAGATCTGGGCCTCACCCAGCGGCGAGGAGGACGAGCGCGGCTTGCCGGCGCGGGTGCTGGCCCAGGTCCAGGATGTCACTCGGCAACGACATGCCGACGCCGAGGCGCACCGGCGCGGCGACCTGCTGCGACGCGTCGCCGAGCTCGGCCGCATCGGCGGCTGTGAGGTCGATGCCGCGACCCGCCGCCTGCACTGGACCGGCGAGTGCGCCGGCCTGCATGGCCGCGAGGGCGAGTCGCTGGCGCTCGACGAGCTGCTGCGCCACTACACCACCGAATCGCGCGAGATCCTGCAGGTGGCGATGAGCCGCACCGCGGGCGGCGCGCCCACCCAGACCATCGAGCTGTGCTTCTACCGGCCCGACGGCGCGCAGGTCTGGACCCAGGCGGTGGTCGACTACGAATCCGGCGACGGCCGGCCGGCGCGCTGGCTGGTGCTGTTCCGTGACATCTCCCGCGAGCGCGCGGCCAGCGAGCGCATCGAGCGGCTGGCGCATTTCGACGCGCTGACCGGGCTGCCCAACCGCACCCGGCTGCGACAGGACATCGAAGCGGCGCTGGTCGCCAACGCGGCCGCCTACCAGGCGCTGCTGCTGCTCGATGTCGCCGGCTTCGGCGGCATCAACGAGGCCCACGGCCATGCTGCGGGCGATGTCGTGCTCAAGGCCATCGCCACCCGGCTGCATATGCTGGTCGACGCCGGCGACCTGTTCGGGCGCGTGGGCGCCGACGAGTTCGTGGTGCTGCTGCAGCAGGGCGAGAGCCGGCACGATGTCGCCAGCAGTGCGCAGCGGATCGTCGCCGGGCTCTCGGATCCGGTGCCGGTCGGCGGCGAGATCCTGCGCTTCGGGATCAGTGCCGGCATCGCCGTGCGGCCTGCCGGGGTGGGGTTCGACGAGCTGCTGCGTGCCGCTGGCGTCGCACTGCACGGCGCGCGCCAGGGCGGACGCAACCGGGTCGAGTTCTACAGCCCCGATGCCTGGCGGCTTGCCCGACGGCGGCTGGATGTCGAACACGCGCTGCGCGGCGCGCTCGAGCACGAGGAATTCACGCTCGCCTACCAGCCACTGGTCGACATCTCCCGGCGCAGTGTCTCAGGCGTTGAAGCGCTGTTGCGCTGGCAGCACCCCGAGCTCGGGGTCTGTCCGCCGGACGAGTTCATTGGCATCGCAGAGGCGACCGGCGACATCGCCGCGATCGGCGATTGGGTGCTGCGCGAGGCCTGCCGCCAGGCGGCGGCGTGGGAAGCGGCCGGCATCGCGTTCGGCCGGATGTCGATCAACGTCTCGGCCGTGCAGTTGCGCGATACCGCGTTCGCCAGCCGGGTGCTGGCCGCCTGCGCCGAAGCCGGCTGGCCGCCGGCGCGGCTCGAGCTCGAGTTGACCGAATCGGCGCTGTTGCACGACACCGAGGCCTTGCGGGCGTGCTTCGACATGCTGGTCGGCGCCGGTGTGGCGCTGGCCATCGACGACTTCGGGACCGGGTTCTCGAGCCTGAGCTATCTGAGTCGTTTTCCGGTGGGGCGGCTCAAGATCGACCGCAGCTTCATTTCCGAGCTCGGCGGCTCGCGGCGTGCGGTCGAGGTTGCGCGCGCGATCATCCATCTGGGCAAGGCGCTGCGCATGCAGGTGCTGGCCGAGGGCGTGGAATCGATGGAGGACGAGCGGTTGCTGCTCGAATACGGCTGCGACGAAGTGCAGGGCTACCTGTACTCACGCCCGCTGCCGCCGCGCGAGATGGCACGCTGGTTGCTCGCGCATCACCAGGCCGTCGACGGCGCCACGGCCCGCTGACCACACGCGGGCTAAGGATCAAAACCGGGGTCAGAGTGCAATTTCGCGAGGCGTAATTGCACTCTGACCCCGGTTTGGAGGGGCGAAGCCCGCTCGCAGTCGTGCGTCCGAAGGGGCATGGCCCCTTCGACGCGCGGCGGGGCAGGGCGCTCTTCCCTCCGCGCGTGGCGCGGTCGGCTGCCCCTGCTGATCGAACGGTCGGAAATGCTGCGCCGCCCGTGCGCAGGAAAGGGCGCGGCCGCGGATGCCAGGCAGTTCCTCACGACCGAATCTCTCCCCCCCCCCCGGCGCGGAGGGGAGGTCGAGCCGCAAGTGTCGGCTGGGCGCGCGCGCCTGGCGCGGAAGGCGCCCCCACCCCAACCCTCCCCCGCTTTGCGGGGGAGGGTGCCAAGCGAGTCCGTCCTTATCGAACGACTGGAACTGCTGCGCCTCCTCCGCGTGCGGGGGAGGTCGACGCCGCAGGCGTCGGGTGGGGGCACGGGCCTTCCCCGGGGACCACCCACTCGCGTCCCTCAGAAGCCGGCGGCGAGGTCCCAGGCGATGCTCGCCTCGATCGGATCGGGCGGTGGCGTCTGGGACGGCGGCACGCGCGCAGCGTCGAGCAGCGCCTGCAGTTCCTCGTCGGCCGCGGCCTCGAGGCGCTGCAACAGGTCGGCCGGGATCCGGCTGACGGTGGCATCGGCTGGCGCGCTCGTGCGTGGCAGCACGCAGGCCCCGGTCGGAGCCGGGGCCTGCGGGGATGTGCTGCTGGCAGAGCGCGGGTCCAACTCAGAACAGCTCGACGGTTCCTGCGCCCATGCTTTCCTGCGCGACCGGCTTGTGCGGTGGCTTTTCCCAGGTCGAGCGCGACTCGCGCAGGCGCTGTCCGATCCGCTGCAGCGCCCGCATCATTTCGTCGTCGAGTGCGCCGCCATTGCGATGCAGGATCTCCTGCAGGTCGATCGCTTCGCGGTTGATCGCGCTCAACCGTTCGAGGTGGGCATGGACGCCGCCCAGGGCCTGGGTCGCGATGTCCTCGAACTGCAAGGCCCGCACGGCGTCGCCGACGCTCGAATCGATCGCGCGCCCGCACTCTGAGATCTCGCGCATGCCGTCGCCGAGCGAACGGTTGATCGCGGCCACCTGGGTCAGCATGCCCGCCGCCTCGGCGCGCGCGTCGCGCGAGCGGTCCAGGTCGCGCGAGGCCATGTTGGAGACCGTGTCGCGGACCTTGGCGATGGATTCCTTGGACGAATGCGCCAGTTTGCGGATCTGTTCGTTGAACGCGGTCGAGCGTTCGGACAGGTTGCGGACCTCGTCGGCAACCACCGCGAAACCGCGGCCGGCTTCGCCGGCGCGGGCGGCTTCGATCGCGGCGTTGAGCGCGAGCAGGTTGGTCTGGTCGGCGATCGACTTGACGTCCTCGAGCAGCGCGAAGATGCCGTCCAGGTGCCCGGCCATCTCGTCGATATGCGACACGGTGGTCACGCTCTGGCCGCTGACCTGCTCCAGGGCTTCGACCAACTGTTCCATACGCTGGCTGGCATGCTGGGCGAAGCGGGCGACATCGGCCCCACCCATACCGTCCTGGTCGCCGGTGTGGTCGAGCAGCCGCCCCATGGCCTGCGCCTGCTGGCGGGACTTGCGGTTCATCGCATCGAAACTACTGCCCAGCGCGCTGACCGCCTGGCGGATCAACTCGCGCGCCCGTTCGATCTCGACGCGCGAGCCTTCGATCTCCGCGCCGACGAACTGGCGCAGCTCGGTCAGCAGCTGGTCCTGCTCTTTGAGCACGCGCACCTGTTCGGGCGAACGCCGGGTTTCGCGGCGCAGCAGCCACAGGCCCACGGCCAGCCAGCTGGCGGTGAGGGTCAGCAGGATCGCCCATCGCGCAGGCGCCGCCCAACCGAGCGCGAACGCCAGCGGCAGGAGCAGGGTCAGCGACAACGGCGCGGCGAGGCGGATCAGGATGCGTGCGTACATGGCGCTCTCAGGGAGGTTCTCACGCTCCCGGTATCGGCACCCGGTGGCAGGCCTTTAGCCAACTGCCGACACCGCATGCGCATCGGCGCATGCGGAACTCGAGGTCAGGGCACGCGCCGTGCGATCGATTCGAGCATGCGACCGCGCGAGAACAGCAGATCCCACTGGGTGCCGCCGAGCTGGCGCCAGAGCACCGTCGCGCGCACCGCCGCCAGCAAGAGGGCGCGGATCTCGGCGACCACGCTGGCCTGGCCCAGGTAGTGCGGTGCACCCTGGACCATGACCCGCGGCCGCAACTGGCTGATCGTGTCGGCGTACAGCGCGCCCAGCGCGAGCAGCACGTCGGGATGGGCGGCGCCCAGCGACTCGGCCTGCGGCGCGATCCGGCGCAGGCCGGCGCTCACAGCGTCGATGACGTCGGACTCGGCCGAGAACCGCCGTTCGAGCCGCATCACCGACATCGCGAGCTTGGGCACGCCCTCGTCGTGGGGCTGGCGGCTGAGGATGTCGCGCAGCAGGCGCAGCCCGGGCTGCAGCCGCGGCACACCACCATAGACGTCGGCCACCGAGTCGGCATCGATGCGAAAGACGCTGTCGATGACGGTCTGCGCCGCGTCGCCGCGCGACTGGCCGGACTCGGCGGTGGTACGGACTTGCTGGAGGGCCTGGGCGAGCGCGGCGAGCGCGAGCACCCGATCGTCGAAAGAATCGCTCATCGGACAAGTCTAGCGTCTGTGGCGCGATCCGGCCCGCTGGCCGCGGCCTCGACGGCGCTCGTCGGGGCGTCGGTCGCCTCGATGACCGCGCCGCCCAGGCAGCACTCGCCGTCGTAGAGTACCAGCGACTGCCCGGGTGTGACCGCGCGTTGCGGCTGCGCGAAGTGCACCGCCAGCGTGCCGTCATCGCGCACCTCGACCTCACAGGGTTCGTCGGGCTGACGGTAACGGGTCTGCGCGCTGGCCACGAAACGGGCAGCCGGCGGCGCACCCGCGATCCAGTGCGCCTGCGCAGTCCAGGTCGTGCGCGACATCAGCCAGGGGCTGTCGCGCTGCTGGTCGACCACCAGCACGTTGTCGTGGACGCGCTTGTCAACGACGTACCAGGGCGCGGCGGCGAAGCCGCGCACGCCGCCCAGTTGCAGGCCCTCGCGCTGGCCGAGGGTGAAGAAGAACACCCCCGGATGCCGGCCGACCACCCGGCCATCGGGCGTCTGGATCTCGCCCTCGCGGGCGGGCACATAGCGCGCGAGAAAGCTGCGGAAGTCGCGTTCGCCGATGAAGCAGATGCCGGTCGAGTCCTTCTTCTCGGCCGTCGCCAGGCCATGGGCACGGGCGATCTCGCGGACCTGCGACTTGGGCAGGTCGCCGAGCGGGAACAGTGTCGCGGCCAACTGTGCCTGACCGAGCTGGTGCAGGAAGTAGGTCTGGTCCTTGCTGCGGTCATGGGCGCGCAGCAACTGCCAGCCGCTGCCGTCACGTCCCACGCGGGCGTAGTGCCCGGTCGCGATCCGGCTTGCGCCCAGCGCGTGCGCGGCATCGAGGAAATGCCGGAACTTGATCTCGCGGTTGCACAGCACGTCGGGATTGGGCGTGCGCCCGGCCGCGTACTCGGCAATGAAGTGGGCGAACACACCGTCCCAGTATTCGCGCGAAAAGTCGCGGAAATGGATCGGCAGACCAAGACGACCGGCCACGGCGACCGCATCGCGGCGATCGTCCTCGGCGCGACAACCGCCGCTGCCGTCCTGGGTGTCGTCGTCGGCCCAGTTCTGCATGAACAGACCGGCGACCGGCGTGCCGGCATCGCGCAGCAGCAGCGCGGCGACCGACGAATCGACCCCGCCCGACAGCCCGACGACGACGTCCGGCGCGCTCATCGCAGCTGGCGCAGCAGCGACAGCGGGTGGCGCTGTCCGGCCAGGCAATCGGCGACGACCTGCCAGACCAGCGGGCTGCGGTGGCGCGCGGCCTCGGCGCGCAGCGCCTCGGGCGTGAGCCACAGTGCCTGGACGATGCCGTCGTCGAGCGTGCGGTCCGGGTCGTGGGCCAGCGGCCTGGCGACCACGGCCACGCGGATGAAGTGGCGGCCGTCGGCCTCGCCCGGGCGCGGCGGGGATTTCCACTGGTACAGGCCGATCAGCGCGGTCGGCTCGACGGTCCAGCCCGACTCCTCGAGCGTCTCGCGTACCGCCGCATCGACCAGCGCCTCGTCGGGCTCGAGATGGCCCGCGGGCTGGTTGAGCACCAGCCGCCCGTCGACCCGCTCCTCCACGCACAGCACCCGGCCGGCATCGAACACGACGCTGGCCACGGTCACGTCGGGCTGCCAGAAGCGCCCGCTCACCACACCGCCCCGACGACGGGTCGCGTCGCGGCCGCACGCGGTCGGCAACGGGCCACGAGCTCGCCGGGCGCAACACGGACAGGGGCGGGGAACGGGCGGGGAGGGAAGCGAAGGCGCATGGGGATCGGGGCGGGGGACTGGCGGCATTGTCCCCCCGGCGCTCCCGACGCGTCCATCGCCGGCGCTTATAATTGCGCCATGAGCCGCAGACACCAGCACGAGCACGACCACGGCACCATCGTGGAGACCAGCAGGCCGGAAGTGGCGCCACCGCCGCTGTATTCGGTGCTGCTGCTCAACGACGACTACACGCCGATGGATTTCGTCGTCGAGATCCTGACCCGGTTCTTCGCCCTCGACATCGAGCGCGCCACCCAGGTCATGCTGCACGTCCATACCCGTGGCCGCGGGGTGTGCGGGGTCTACAGCCGCGAAGTCGCCGAGTCGAAGGTCGCGCAGGTGAACGAATACGCACGACTGAACCTTCATCCCTTGCTGTGCACGATGGAGAAGGCCTAATAAGAGCCGGCTGACAGGACCGGGGCAGGGATGGAAAAGCCGGGTCCGGGCCCCCACTCAGGGTTGCAGTGATTCCGGAGGCTCCGCCCCATGTTCAGCAAAGATCTCGAGTTCACGATCGGCCAGTGCTACAAGCGCGCCCGCGAGGCCCGCGACGAGTACATGACGGTCGAACACCTGCTGCTGTCCCTGCTCGAGAACCCGTCGGCAGAGTCGGTGCTCAAGGCCACCGGTGCCGACTTCGCCCGCCTGCGCGGCGATCTGGAACAGGCCATTCTGACCTCGGTGACCAAGCTCGCCGATGAGGACACCCGCGACACCCAGCCCACGCTGGGCTTCCAGCGGGTCCTCCAGCGCGCCGTCTACCATGTCCAGTCCTCGGGCAAGAAGGAGGTCACCGGCGCCAATGTGCTGGTGGCGATCTTCGGCGAGAAGGACTCGCACGCGGTCTATTACCTCAACCAGCAGGACGTGACCCGGCTGGATGTCGTCAATTATCTGTCGCACGGCATTGCCAAGACCGGCGGCGAGGAGCCCGAGAGCGCGCACGAGGACGGCGCCGCAGGCGCAGGCGGCGAGGGCGAGGCCAAGGGCGACGCGCTCGCTGAGTTTGCCAGCGACCTCAACGCCGCCGCGCGCGAGGGACGCATCGATCCGCTGGTGGGCCGGGCCGAGGAGGTCGAGCGCACGATCCAGGTGCTGTGCCGCCGTCGCAAGAACAACCCGCTCTACGTTGGCGAGGCCGGTGTCGGCAAGACCGCGATCGCCGAAGGTCTGGCCAAGCGCATCGTCGACGGCGAGGTGCCCGAGGTGCTGAGCGAGGCGACGATCTATTCGCTCGACCTCGGCGCGCTGGTCGCCGGCACCAAGTACCGCGGCGACTTCGAGAAGCGCCTGAAGGCCGTGCTGTCGGCGATCAAGAAGCATCCCGGCGCGATTCTGTTCATTGACGAGATCCACACCATCATTGGCGCGGGCTCTGCGTCGGGTGGCACGATGGACGCTTCGAACCTGATCAAGCCGGCGCTGTCGTCGGGCGATCTGCGCTGCATCGGCTCGACGACGTTCCAGGAATACCGCGGCATCTTCGAAAAGGACCGCGCGCTCGCCCGGCGCTTCCAGAAGATCGACATCGTCGAGCCGACGGTCGGCGAGGCCTACCAGATCCTGCTGGGGCTCAAGCCCAAGTACGAGGCGCACCACGACGTGACCTACGCCGACGACGCCTTGCAGGCGGCGGTCGACCTGTCGGTCAAGCACATCGCCGACCGGCTGCTGCCCGACAAGGCGATCGACGTGATCGACGAGGCCGGTGCGCGCCAGCGCCTGCTGCCCGAAGGCGTGCGCAAGGCGCTGATCGATGTCGAGGAGGTCGAGACGATCGTCGCCAAGATGGCGCGCATCCCGGCCAAGCAGGTCAGCGCGACCGACAAGGACGTGCTCGAGCACCTCGAGCGCAACTTGAAGATGGTGATCTTCGGCCAGGATCCGGCGATCGAGACTCTGACGTCTGCGATCAAACTCGCCCGTTCGGGCCTGGGCGATCCCGACAAGCCGATCGGCAACTTCCTGTTCGCCGGCCCCACCGGCGTCGGCAAGACCGAAGTCACGCGGCAGCTGGCGCTGCAGCTGGGCATCGAACTGGTGCGCTTCGACATGTCCGAGTACATGGAGGCGCATTCGATCAGCCGCCTGATCGGCGCGCCTCCGGGCTACGTCGGCTTCGACCAGGGTGGGCTGCTGACCGAGAAGATCGTCAAGACGCCGCACTGCGTGTTGTTGCTCGACGAGGTCGAGAAGGCGCATCCGGACATCTTCAACATCCTGTTGCAGGTCATGGACCGTGGCGTGCTGACCGACACCAACGGCCGCGAGGCGAATTTCCGCAATGTGATCGTGGTGATGACGACCAATGCCGGCGCCACCCAGGCCTCGCGCCGGTCGATCGGCTTCATGCGCCAGGACCACAGCAGCGATGCGATGGAAGTGATCCGCAAGAGCTTCTCGCCGGAGTTCCGCAACCGGCTCGATGCGATCGTGCAGTTCCAGTCGTTGGGCCTGGACCACATCCTGCGCGTGGTCGACAAGTTCATGATCGAACTCGAGAGCCAGCTGCACGAGAAGGACGTCACGCTCAGCGCCACGCCGGCCGCGCGCGACTGGCTGGCCCAGCACGGGTTCGATCCGCAGATGGGCGCGCGGCCGATGTCGCGGGTGATCCAGGACAAGATCAAGCGCCGCCTGGCCGACGAATTGCTGTTCGGCAAGCTGATGGGTGGTGGCCGCGTGGTGGTGGATGTCGAGGACGGCGAGCTGACGGTGCAGACCTTCGCCGAGCCCGAGCGCCTGCTCACCGCGACCGTGGAGTGAGTCGCGCGTCACCCCGGTTCGCCGGCGGTGCGCGCAACGCGAAAAGGCAGCCCTTGGCTGCCTTTTCGTCATTGAGCGACGCAACGCGTCGCTTGGGAGCGCATCGCTTACTTCATGCGGTAGGTGATGCGACCCTTGGTGAGGTCGTAGGGCGTCATCTCGACCTTGACCCGGTCGCCGGTCAGGATGCGGATGTAGTTCTTGCGCATGCGTCCGGAGATATGCGCAATGATTTCGTGGCCGTTCTCAAGCTTGACGCGGAACATGGTGTTCGGGAGCGTCTCGGAGACCGAGCCTTCGAATTCGATGACGTCGTCTTTCGCCATTCGTGTTGGGTACTCGTCGTTAGGGAGCCGCGCTGAAGCCGCGCCGGCAAAGTCGGGTATTGTGGCACGGCCGGCGCGCTGATGCAAAAAGCCGCGTTTCCGTTCGGAATCTTCTTGCTGCTTGATCGAAGCACTCGGCTTCGGACACTGCATCGCGCCGGCCGGGGACTGCTTACCGGCTCGGTCAGCCATCCTGGCTGACTCGCCGTCGCGGGCCATCCTTGGCCCGCTATCGCAGTCCCCGACCAGCACGACGCACGGAAGGCTGCAGGATCGTGACTTCTTTGTGCCAGCGCTTCGCTTTTCCGGGAAAGCTTCTGAAGGCCGCCGGGCCCGTTGGCGGCCGTGCCCTCGTCAAGTCAGGCGAACGTCGCGGCAGGCTGGACGCCGAACGCCTGCGTCCAGGCCCCGGCGACCGGTAGCGGCTGCTCGACCAAGGCGGCGATGGCCTCGGCGAATCGGGGTCTGGGCCATTGGGTGGCGCCCAGCGCCTCGAGGTGCGGATTGCCGACCTGGGCGTCGATCAGTGGCATCTGCCAGTGATGGAGCTGTCGGGCGAGGGCGCCGAGGGCGAGCTTGGAGCCGCCGGAAACCTCGCTGAACATGCTCTCGCCGAAGAACATCCGGCCGATCGCGACCCCGTAGATGCCGCCGACCAGCCGGTCGCCCGCAAAGACCTCGACGCTGTGGGCCAGGCCCACGCGATGCAGCGCGGCGTAGGCAGCCTGCATGGCGTCGGTGATCCAGGTCCCGTCCTGGCCGGGGCGCGGGGCGGACGCGCAGGCTGCGACGACGGCTTCGAACGCGGTGTCGGCCCGCACCTGCCAGTCGCAGCGGCGCAGCTGGCGCACGAAGCGCCGCGGCAGGGCGAACGTCGCGGTCTCGAACACCGTGCGCGGGTCGGGCGACCACCACAGGATCGGCTGGCCCTGGGAGTACCACGGAAAGATGCCCTGTCGGTAGGCATTGGCCAGCCGTGCCACCGACAGGTCGCCGCCGAACGCCAGCAGACCGTCCGGGCGGCGCAGGGCCGAGGCCACCGGGGGAAACGGCGCCAGCGGGTCGTCGTCCAGCTGTGGCAGGTGCAGGCTCAGCGCAGCGCGTCCGCGCGGAAGGGGCCAGTCGCACCCAGCGAGGCAGCGTAGCCGCGGATCGCCTCGGCTTCCTGCGCGCACCAATCGCGCAGCGCCTCGCGGAAGCGCGGGTCGGCGATCCAGTGGCGGCTGTGCACGACCGTCGGCAGGAAGCCGCGCGCGAGCTTGTGCTCACCCTGCGCGCCGGGCTCGAAGCGGGCCAGGCCCTCGCGCAGGCAGTAGGCGATGCCCTGGTAGTAACAGGTCTCGAAGTGCAGGCCGGGCAGGGCGATGCTCGCCCCCCAGTAGCGGCCGTACAGCGTGTCGCCGCCGCGCAGACACAGCGCGCCAGCGACCGGCACGCCGGCCAGGTCCGCGAACACCAGCACCAGTTGCCGCGGCATCGTGCGCGCCAGGTGGCGCAGGAAGCCCAGTGTCAGCGCCGGCGAGTTGCCGTACTCGGCGAAGGTCTGCAGGTAGAACCCGTGCATCGTCGCCAGGTCGTCATCACTGGCCTCATCGCCGTGCAGCACCCGGAAGGTGACGCCGGCGCGCGCGACCTTGGCGCGTTCCTGGCGAACGTTCTTGCGGTGCTTGTGGTCCATCGCGCCAAGATAATCGTCGAACGTCGCCCAATCGCCAGGATTGCGCCAGTGATACTGCACGTCGATCCGCGGCAGCCAGTCATCGTCGAAGATGCTGACCTCGGCATCGGTATGGAAGTTCACGTGCGCCGACGACAGTTGCGCGGCGTCGACCTGGTCGCGCATCGCGGCGAGCAGCGCGGCCTTCACCGCAGGGGTGCGCGCCAGCAACCGGGGCCCGGTCACCGGCGAGTAGGGCACCGCGCACAGCAGCTTGGGAAAGTAGTCCAGGCCGTGGCGGGCATAGGCGTGCGCCCAGGCGTGGTCGAAGACGAACTCACCATGGGAGTTGGCCTTCAGATAGGCCGGCGCCGCTGCGACGAGCCGGCCGCCGTCCCACAGGGTCAGGTGATGCGGGGTCCAGCCCCAGTCCTCGCGCAGGCAGCCTTCCGATTCCAGGCCCGCGAGGAAGGCATGCGAGACGAAGGGATTGCCGTCGTCCGACAGCGCGTCCCAGTCCTCTGCGGCGATCGCATCGAGGCCGTGAACGATGCGCAGCGTGCTCACGCGCCCCAGACCTTCGCCGCCGCGTCCCGTAGCGCCGCGCGGTCGCCCTCGAAAGCCATCGCATCGAGGGCGCGGGCGAGTGCCTGCGCCGCCTGCCGGCGTGCCGCGGTGGCGAACGCCGGGTTGCCGGTCGCCGCGATCGCCGCCAGGCCTTTCTGCAGGCGGATGCCGACTTCCAATAGGCCCGCGCCATCACGAGCCAGCAGCGGAAACACATCCTCGAAGACATCGTCGATCGCGATCGATGGCACGAACACGCGCGCATGGTGCAGGCCGTCGCCGGCCGTGTCAGCGGTGGCCCATTCGCAAAGCAGCCGGGTTGCCGTGCCGACGACGTCGATCGCGGTGCCGCTGTCGTTGGTCGCGGGCGACAGGGCCCGGCTGCCGATCTCGGTCAGCACCACCAGGCCATAGCGCGGATCTTGGTCGAAGTTGCGCTCATCGCCGATCGTGAACGCGTCGCGCAGGGCCTCAAGCGTCTCCTCGTCCGGCCGCGCGCCCTCGACGACCAGCAGCGGCCGGCCGGGCGCGGCGAATGCGCCAGAGCGCGACAGCACGTGTACCACACACGTCCGATCGGCCGCGATCTGCGCCAGCCGCGCCACGTCGACGTGCTCCACATAGCCGACCCGGTCGGCCTCCACCGGATGGCCGACATCAGGCGCGCCCATGCCGGGCGCACCACCCAGGTGAGGCGCGCGCAGATGCGCCTGGATCGCGCGGCGTGTCGCGGCCTCGACCAAGTTGATCGTCGCGCCCAGCCGTCCGAAACTCGATAACTGCTCGATCCAACGCAGCAGGGTCAGCGTGATCAGCACGATCACCAGCACTGTCGCTGCGAACAGCACCACGCGACCGCTGTCGCCGTAGAGGCCGGTGCTCAGCGCGATCAGGCCGACCACCGAGAACAGGAAGGCGCCGATGAATGTCGCCAGCGCACTCTGCGCCGCGCTGTCAGCGATCAGCAGGCGGGTCGCGCGCGGGGTCGCGCCAGTCGAGGCCGAGCTGTAGGCCGAGACCATCGTCGACAGCGAGAACGTGGTGACCGCGAGCATCGAGGCGGCGAGGATGCTGAGCAGGTTGCCGACCGAGTCGGCGCCGACCCGGCCGGCCAGCGACTCCGGAATCCAGGTCTTGACCAGCGCGCCGACCAGCGCGGTGACCACGCCGAGCGCGCAGTACACGCTCGCACGGACCCACATGCGCCGGCCGTGCCGGCGCGCGAACAGGCGCAGTTGTTCGAAGGTCATGGCAGGCGGCCGGCCGCGTCGGGCGCGGCCACCTGCACGACCCAGCCGCGATCAGCCCTGCTGGTCGAGGAAGCGTTCGGCATCGAGTGCGGCCATGCAGCCGAAGCCTGCCGAGGTGATCGCCTGACGATAGTGCTGGTCGGTGACGTCGCCGGCGGCGAACACGCCCGGCACATTAGTCGCTGTCGCGTTGCCGTCGATGCCCGACCGGATCTCGAGGTAGCCGTTATGCATCGCCAGCTGGCCCTCGAACAGGGTCGTGTTCGGCGTATGACCGATCGCGACGAAGAAGCCATGCACATCGAGATCGCGGGTCGCGCCGTCATGCACCGATTTCACCCGCAGCCCGGTCACGCCGGCGTCGTTGCCCAGCACTTCGTCAACGGTGTGGTGCCAGACCGGCTCGATCTTGCCGGCCTGGATCTTCGCAAACAGCTTGTCCTGCATGATCTTTTCGGCGCGCAGCGTGTCGCGGCGGTGCACCAGGTAGACCTTGCGGGCGATGTTGGACAGGTACAGCGCTTCCTCGACCGCGGTATTGCCGCCGCCAACCACGGCCACGTCCTGGTCCTTATAGAAGAAGCCGTCGCAGGTCGCGCAGGCCGACACGCCGCGGCCCTTGAAGGCCTCCTCCGACGGCAGCCCCAGGTACTTGGCGGTCGCGCCGGTCGCGATGATCAGCGCATCGCAGGTGTACTCGCCGCTGTCGCCCTTGAGCCGGAATGGACGCTGCGACAGGTCGGCGGTATGGATGTGGTCGAACACGACCTCGGTGTCGAAGCGCTCGGCATGCGCTTGCATGCGCGCCATCAGGTCCGGGCCGAGCAGGCCGTGGGCATCGCCCGGCCAATTGTCGACTTCGGTGGTGGTCATCAGCTGACCGCCCATCTGCATGCCGGTGACGACGACCGGCTTGAGGTTGGCGCGCGCCGCGTAGACAGCGGCGGTCCAGCCGGCGGGCCCGGAGCCCAGGATCAGCAGACGGATGTGGCGGGGGCCGTTCGAAGAGCTCATGTAAACTCGCGGTTGATCGCACTGCGGCGCGTGTGGCGCATAGCTTGGCGTCCCGCCCCCTGCAAGACAAGGCGCGCGGGAGGCCGCCGCGCGCAACGCTGCGTCCGTCGCCGCGTCGCACGACCGTGCTGGCCGGCGCTGGCCCCGGAGACGTGCAAGGTGCGTGCGGCCGCGGTCCCAAGGCGCGCTGCAGCCGGCCCGGTCTTGGCGTAATATCAACAACCTGTATCGAATTCCTCAGGTAATTACCCACGGTGGCAGCTCCGCTCTCAGATCGCGTCAAGCGCGCCCGCGGCGCCGAGAAGGCCACCGCGAAGGCGACGGCTGCCACTGCGCCCAATCCGCGGCGTCAGCGGCTGCTGCGCGACATCGCCCTGATCGTTACCGCGCCGCTGCTGTTGTACCTGCTGGCGTGCCTGGTCACCTATTCGCACACCGATCCGAGCTGGTCGACGCAGGGCGGGGTGGTGGCGACCGAGATCCACAACGTCGGCGGCCCGGTTGGCGCCTGGACGGCCGACATCCTGCTGCAGTTGTGCGGGTTGATGGCCTACCTGCTGCCGCCGATCCTCGGTGCCGTCGCCTGGATCGCGCTGTTCGGCATGGACGCAGGCAGCGAAGGCCGCGCCGACTTCGGCCCCGCACTGCGGCTGGTGGGCATCGTCGGCTTCCTGATCTCGGCCGCGGGCCTGCTGGCGCTGCGGTTCGACGTGCTGGCCGGCTATCCGGCCGGCGGCGGGGGCATCCTCGGGCGGCTGGTCGGACGCTCGCTGTCGGGCGCCTTCGGCCAGGTCGGCGGCAACCTGTTCCTGATCGCGCTGTTCCTGGTCTCGGTGACGCTGGCCACCGGCCTGTCATGGTTCGCGCTGATGGACCGCATCGGCGGCTGGATCCTGAAGCTGCCGCCGCTGCTGCGTCGGAGCAGCAAGCAGGCCACCGAATGGAAGGCCGCGCGCGAGCATCGCGAGGAGCGCACCGAGGCGCGCAAGATCGAGACCGAACTGCGCGCCAAGCGTGCGCCGGTCAAGATCGAAGCACCGGTGGTCCCGCCGGTGGTCGAGAAAAGCGAGCGCGCCAAGCGCGAGCAGCAGATCCCGATGTTCCACGGCGTCAATGCCGACGGCTCCGACGTGCCGCCGCTGTCGCTGCTCGATCCGCCCAAGCCCCAGCCGAGCGGTTACGACGAGGCGACGCTCGATACGCTGTCGCGGCAGATCGAGTTCAAACTCAAGGACTTCCGTATCGACGTCGAGGTCAAGGAGGCCCAGCCGGGCCCGGTGATCACGCGCTTCGAGATGGAGCCCGCGCCTGGCGTCAAGGTCAGCCAGATCAGTTCGCTCGACAAGGACATCGCCCGCGGCCTGTCGGTCAAGGCCGTGCGCGTGGTCGACGTGATCCCCGGCAAGTCGGTGATCGGCCTGGAGATCCCCAACGTGCGTCGGGAGATGATCTATCTCACCGAACTGCTCGACTCCAAGGAATACGACAAATCGGCCAGCCCGTTGACGCTGGCGCTGGGCAAGGGCATCAGTGGCAATCCGGTCGTTGCTGACCTGGCGCGCATGCCGCATCTGCTGGTCGCCGGTACCACCGGCTCGGGCAAGTCGGTCGCGGTCAACTCGATGGTGCTCAGCCTGCTGTTCAAGGCCTCGCCCAAAGACCTCAGGATGCTGATGATCGACCCGAAGATGCTCGAGCTGAGCGTCTACGAGGGCATCCCGCATCTGCTCGCACCGGTCGTCACCGACATGAAGGAGGCCGCCAACGGCCTGCGCTGGTGCGTGGCCGAGATGGAGCGCCGCTACAAGCTGATGAGCGCGGTGGGCGTGCGCAACCTCGCGGGCTTCAACAAGAAGGTCCGGGACGCGCAGGACGCCGGCCAGCCGCTGTCCGACCCGCTGTTCCGGCCCAACCCCGAGAGCGGGGAGGTCGCCGACCTGCTCGAACCGCTGCCCTACATCGTCATCTTCATCGACGAATTCGCCGACATGATGATGATCGTCGGCAAGAAGGTCGAAGAACTCATCGCGCGTCTGGCGCAGAAGGCCCGTGCCGCGGGCATCCACCTGATCCTGGCGACGCAGCGGCCGTCGGTGGACGTCATCACCGGTCTGATCAAAGCCAACATCCCGACCCGTATCGCCTTCCAGGTCAGCTCCAAGATCGACTCGCGCACGATCCTCGACCAGTCCGGCGCCGAGACCCTGCTCGGCAACGGTGACATGCTCTACCTGCCGCCGGGCACGGCGATGCCCGAGCGCGTGCACGGCGCGTTCGTCTCCGACGATGAGGTGCACCGTGTCGTCGAGCACCTCAAGCAGAGCGGCAAGGCCGAGTACATCGAAGGCGTGCTCGACGAGGTGCAGACGATGGGCGACGGCACCGTGGTCGGCGCGACCGGCCTGCCGGAGGCCAGCGGCGGTGGCGGCGACGAGAGCGACCCGCTGTATGACGAGGCGGTCAAGATCGTCACCGAGACCCGTCGCGCGTCGATCTCCGGCGTGCAGCGCCGGCTCAAGATCGGCTACAACCGCGCCGCGCGTCTGGTCGAGGCGATGGAGATGGCCGGCGTGGTCAGCCCGCCCGAACACAATGGCGACCGCAGCGTGCTCGCGCCCCCGCCACCGCGCTGACGGCTGAACGACCGGTGCCGGCACATGCGCCCAGCGCGCAGGCGTCGGCATCGCATTCAGGCAACGATTCGCACACTCACCGCCACGATTCGATCACCCGAGGTCCAAGGATGCGTCCGATCTTCCGTCATTCCCGCTGGCTCGTTGCTGCGTCCGTGCTGGTCGCAGCAGGGCTTGCCCAGGCCGCCGACGCGCGCGCCCAGCTCGACGCCTTCACCCGTGGCCTCAAGGGATTGGAGGGCCAGTTCACGCAGCAGGTCACCGATGGCAATGGTCGCGTCAAGGAAAGCGCAAGCGGCACCGTGGCGCTGTCGGCGCCGCGCCTGTTCCGCTGGGAGTACGTCAAGCCGTACCCGCAGCTCATCGTCGCCGACGGCAGGACCGTCTGGGTCTACGACCCCGACCTGCAGCAGGTCACGCGCCGTTCGCAAGGCAGCGAAGAGCAGGACAGCCCGCTGGCGGCGCTGATCGATCCGTCCCGGCTCGACCGTGACTTCGTCGTCGAAGCGGCGGGCGAGCGCGACGGCCTGTCGTGGCTGCAACTGCGGCCCAAGCAGGCCGAGGGCGCCGCGTTCGAGAATGCACGGTTGGGCTTCGGCAACGACGGCGGCCTGGCACGGATGGAGATTCTCGACAGCCTGGGCCAGCGCACGACCATCGGCTTCAGCGGCTGGAAGCGCAATCCCACGTTCGCGGCTTCGACCTTCCGCTACACGCCGCCGGCCGGCGTTGATGTGGTCGGCGGCGACGAGTAGCCGCTCGCCCTCATCGGCTGATCGATGCCGCCGTCGCACGGGTTGCGACGGCGGCTTGCTATCGTGACGGCCCGTTTTCTGTCCCGCGCCTCTGCCTCGTGTCCCGTTCCGCCAAGTCCGCCGCCTCGCTGACCGGCGACCTGCTGCAGGTCGACCGCAGCGCCATGCGCCCGCTCGCCGAGCGCATGCGCCCAGCGACCCTCGACGAGATGGTCGGCCAGCGTCGCCTGCTCGCCGAAGGCACCGCGCTGCGCACCGCGGTCGAGGCCGGCAAGGTGCACTCGATGGTGCTGTGGGGACCGCCGGGTTGCGGCAAGACCACGCTGGCCTTGCTGCTGGCGCGCTATGCCGACGCCGAGTTCAAGGCGATCTCGGCTGTGCTGTCGGGCCTGCCCGAAGTCCGCCAGGTACTGGCCGAAGCCGCGCATCGCTTCGACGGTGGCCGGCGCACGGTGCTGTTCGTCGACGAGGTGCACCGCTTCAACAAGACCCAGCAGGACGCGTTCCTGCCGCATATCGAGCGCGGCACCATCGTGTTCGTCGGCGCGACCACCGAGAACCCCTCGTTCGAGCTCAACTCCGCGCTGCTCTCGCGCTGCCGCGTGCACGTCATGGAGGCGGTCTCGCCCGATGACATCCAGGACGCCCTGCGCCGCGCGCTCGCCGACCCCGAGCGCGGCCTGGGCGACCGCACGCTGCACATCGCCGACGACCTGCTGCGGTTGATCGCGGTGGCCGCCGACGGCGACGTGCGCCGGGCGCTGACGCTGCTGGAGATCGCCGCCGAACTGGCGGGCGAGGGCGGGGAGGTCACCGCCGGCACGATCGAGCAGGTCCTGGCCGACCGCACCCGTCGCTTCGACAAGGGCGGCGAGCAGTTCTACGACCAGATCTCGGCGCTGCACAAATCGGTGCGCAGCTCCAATCCCGACGCCGCGCTGTACTGGCTGGCGCGCATGCTCGACGGCGGCTGCGATCCCGGCTACCTCGCCCGGCGGCTGACCCGGATGGCGGTCGAGGACATCGGCCTGGCCGACCCGCGGGCGCTGCAGATGGCGATCGATGCCTGGAACACCTTCGACCGGCTTGGCAGCCCCGAAGGCGACCTGGCGTTGGCGCAGGTGGCGATCTATCTGGCCAGCACCGCCAAGTCGAACGCCGCGTACATGGCCTTCAACCAGGCCAAGCGCGACGTGCGCGAGTACGGCACCCAGGAGGTGCCGATGCACATCCGCAACGCGCCGACCAAGCTGATGAAGGAACTCGGCTACGGCACCGGCTACCAGTACGACCACGATGCCGAAGGCGGCATCGCGCTCGACCAGACCGGCTTTCCGGATGCGATGGGCGAGCGGGTCTACTACCAGCCCATTGCGCGGGGCATGGAGATCAAGCTCAAGGACAAGCTCGATCAGCTGCGCGCTGCGCGCGAAGCGGCCCGCGCCGCGCGCGACGACTGACGCCGCGGCAAACCCCGATCTGGAACCGCGGGCCAGCCCGACACGGATTGGCCGGAGCTCCGAAGCGCACGACCTGTCGGCGCGGCATCGTATCGATCCAGGATCGCGCCCAGGACGGTGCCCATGCGAAGGACGATGTTCGCGCTGCTGCTGATGCTGTGCCTGCTGCCGGCGAGCGCACAGTCACTGCACAAGTGCCAAGATGCCGCCGGCGGCATTGTCTACCAATCGCAGCCCTGCGCAGGCGCGACGCTACGGACCTGGGAGATCGCCGAACTGCGGCCATCGCCCGTTGCGGCGCAGCCAGCCCGGGTGACGTCGAACCCGCCTTCGTCACGCCCACGAGCGGTACGTGCACGCAGCCTCCGCGCGCCACGCCGGTCCGCTGCCCCGCGAGACGACCGGCATGCGCGCTGCCTCGCCGCCCGCGCCCAACGCGACAAGACGCTGGCCCGCCTCGGCCTGCAGCGCCGCTACGAAGACCTGCGTCGGCTCAACGACGCGGTCTCGTCGGCGTGCAACCATCGCGGGATCCGGTAAGCCAGCAGGGCTGAAGCAGGGCTCGTTTGGGCAGGGCACCGGTTGTCAGGTTCATCGTCGAGCTGACCAAGCGCTGCGCATGCATCGCCACAGCTGATTCGATCAAGGGAAAGCTGTCACTACATGTGACCCCCTTTCTTGGGCACGTATGGGATCGGGCCTATAATTTCCAGCGTTGATGGAAAGAACCAGCACGGCGCGACCGTGACAGGCTTTCATTCTTGCGACCAAGGTGGCGAAGATGAAAAGGCCGTTTGTTTCGTTGCGTCCAGAGATCACGCGGACACACGCACTGCTTCTGATGGACTGGTTGGAAGATGAGCGCGTGACGCGCTACCTCAGCGACTCCCGCAGCGTGTCTCGATTCATCGCGCAGGCGGTCGACCGGACGCAGATGCCCATCCTGACACACCTGTTCAATCAGGGCGGCCGATTCTTCATGACCTACGACCGGAACGATGTCCCGGTCGGCTTCGTCCGCCTGGTGAAGACAGGCACCGAGTGCGAAATCGTCCTGGTCATCGGCGACCAGGACAACTGGGGGCGCGGACTGGGCGGCAGCACCATCCGGGAAGGCCTGAAGCTCGCCTTCCTCGATATGCGGGCCGATACCGTCATCGCCAAGATTCAGCCGGGCAACACGCGCTCGCTCAAGGGCTTTGAGCGCTGCGGCTTTGTGCGCAAAGCCGAAGTTCCGACGCTGAACTCCCTGTCCATGAGCTCTGCTCGATATCTCCAGTTGCTGCGCGAAGGCATCCTGGCAAAAGCGACCGACATCTACGTCACTGAGATCGACAAAGCCCGGCTCGAGAGCCTGATTGCGTTCGAGCAAGGGGCAGCCGTTGTCGAGCTTGAACACGAGATCGAGCGCGCGATCGTCGTGGAGCCGCAGCACGTCGCGCGCGATGTCGTGACCATGAACTCCAGGGTCGTGCTGCAGGTGGACCACGATCAGGCGCAAGTCGAGCTCGTCTATCCGCAAGATGCCGATGACCGCACCGGGAAACTGTCGATCCTCTCCGACGTCGGCGCCGCGATCCTGGGCTACCAAGAAGGCGATGCCTTCGACTGGAGAGTGGGCGATCGTACGCGCCATATCCGGATCGACAAGGTGATCTACCAACCCGAATCGTTCGGGAATTTTCATCTCTAGACGTCGGGGGTAGGGCGCTGGTGACCTGCCGCAATAAGCCGAGGCATTCGATGCAGTGGAGTCGCGTGAGCGACATGCCTGTTTGCATTGCTTAGCCTTGCCGCGTCCAGATTAATGCGGTGATCTGTTCTCTCGAAGCGCCGGATTTAACGCCCTGTAACGCTGTGGCCGTTACGTTGGCTACAAATCCAGGGAGGGGCAGTCATGGAACGACTTACTTGGGCAGCGCGGATCGTTGGCATCGCTGCAATCGGCGTTTTGCCGTCAGTCGCAACGCTTGGGAGTGAACCGACGCCAGTTGGCGCATCTGGGGATCAGAGCGCGCTGGATGACCAGGCCTTCGGCGCGCTGCTCAGGGAACTCGCGAAGGGCGAGCGATCTCGCCAAGCGGAGCTTCTCTCGCGAGTGGTCGATCTCCCTGCGTCGAGGCTCGTGGACACCGTGGCCTCCATTCCGCTTGCGCACTATGAAGTCGATGCGCGGCCCAACACGATTGGGCTTCGGGCGATCTCTTATAGGATCGTGTCGGATCAGTCGGGCGAGGATCGAAGGCTTCGCTCGGCCCTTTTCACATTTGACGCGCGGTCAGAGGACGAGCCGACATGTGCAAAGTTCACCACCGCACGCGCAGCGCTTGGCATGGATACCGGGCCTCTGCCACCGCCCGTTGTCTCGCTACATGCGCCACCGGGCACGGATAGCGGTCCTCATCCTACCACCGCATTTATAGCGCTTGGACATGTGGAAGCGCGCATCTTGACCCACACCGTCGCTCAGCCCTGCTTGGTGACTGTGTCCTTCCAGTTCATCGAGCCAGCGGAGGACGGCACACCTGGCGTCCGATCCTATGAAGCGCGCCATCGATACGGATTTCAGCAGTCCGCCCTCCGGGCATTCTTCGGCGAGAACTCAGGAAGCTACCTTTTTTCAAGGCCCGCACCGTTGATCGAGCAGATCGGCCTAACGCTGGGGATTCCAGACGACTTGGAGCGAATGTCGCAGCGATCCTTCACGCTTGGACGGGGCTACGCGCTCACGATTGGCTGCCGTCAGCACAGCTGCCCTGAAACGGGCGCCGTCATCTCGGACGGGAGCGGCAAGGTCGTGCGCGCCGCGCTCATCAGCAGCAAGTGCGACGCGTCAGGTTGTCAGTCGACTTCGACGCTGACGGTGTTCAAGAACCCGGCGCAAATGGGCGAGGAGGGCGATCAGGAAATGCTGGACAAGGCGATCCGGGATTGGGCGGAGGCGCGCGTGCCCGCGATTGAGGCCGAGACGGTTGAACTGCAGGCTGCGCGGTAGCTCAATTGCGTATCCGGTCCGGGACCTGCCTACATGCAAGCGACACTGCTTACTGAGGAATTTTTATCAGCCCTTGAGCTCAAACCATGCTACCAGCCCTGCCACGGTGAGCGCCTGACCGGCGAGGATGAGTGCGAGCTGATTGCGTCGGAACATCACCGCGGACAGTGCAGCGCTTGGAAGGGAAGTGATGCACACTCCAGTCGCGATCAAGAGCAGCCAATCCGGCTTTCTGAGCACATGAAGCTGCATGGATACAGAGCAAGCAAGAACGAGGACGAACGCTGCGCTGAACGCGATCCCGAAGCGCTTCCAATAAGGCCGGGATGGAGCTCTCGACACATCTGCTTCTGAGGTGATCGCACTCATGCTTGCTTGAAGACGGTGCGCTTTCCGATCGACTTCGTGTTCGCGGTTGGCTTTGCGAGGCCCTGGATCAGAAAGTCGCTCGCGCTCTGGCCGCGCCTGACCTTCTCGCGCAGCCAGCGGGGCTGACTGCCGCGCCCCGTCCAAGTGTTCCGGCGGTTGTCCGGATCGCGATACTTCGCCGCGACCTTTCCGCTCTTTCGCCGAGCCTTGGCGCGCTTTGGAGCAGGTGCGACTGCGCCCGTCCCGACGAGCTCACTGATCTCGTAGCCGGCATTGGCCGCGAATGCGATCAGCTCGGCGCGCACGATGTGGATGGGGCGGCGACGGGAAAGCGTGGCCTTGCGCTTTTCGGCGGCAGTGATCAGCGCGCCCAGCTCGCGAGGGCCAAAGGCGGAGAGGTCGAATTTCAGGTGCTGAGCGTCGGGCGGGGCAGAGAGGCTGTCAAGCGCTCTAGGCTATGACTCTGAGGATTAGAGGCGCGATCACGATTAGGAAGATTTATCGGGGGTAGGGAGGGACATCTCTCGACCCAAAGAGGTCGCTAGCTGCAGGGGCAAGAAGCACTACTCATGGCCTGAATTGGCTGGACTTCCCCCACTACAGCAGACAACCGTCAGCCTCGCGCCGACAATCCTGATGGCCGTGGCCGAGTCCAAGACGAAATGGCGTCAGCCGTCCTCATCTTCTGAAATCGCTTCGCGTCCGTCTTGGTCGTCATCCAGCAACTCTTGGAGCTCGTCGAAGCTCAGGTGCCTGGACTCTCCCCGCACCTCAAGCACACGTTCGATGACCTTCGGCGTGTCCAGCTCGTTGGCCAGAACCCGCACTTTCATGGTGTAGCTGCCGGGTCCTGCGGGCAAGAGGATCAGAGCCTCACCGATCCGGCGGATCTCGCCGGGACGGACGTTGCCTAGGTGGCAATTGAACACGGGCTGCATCCCTTCCTCGTCCACCTCTGTTGCCCCATCCCCTATGCTGAGAGGCCCGAGGTGCCATTCGTTCACCGGCAGGTCGGGAACCTCCGAGTCGGTCAGCATCCTGTAGCTCTGGCCACCGTCGGTGGTCCAGGTGACCTCTAGCTTGACGGCGCTCAAGGCGTAGTTGGAGCGATTGCCCAACTCCAGCCGGATGCGGATGAGACCGTTCTTGGCTTGGAAGTACTCCGCGCCCTCGCGCCAGTAGTTCCGGTTCTCCCGGTTGTAGTTCGGAGCGGCCAAGTAGGCGGGCGGTTGATAGCGCTTGTAGTCGGGTAATTCCTCGAACGTCAAGAATGTCCGCTCGAAGTGGTTGGCCAGCGGCTGGTTCTTCTCATCCAGCACGGCCAGGTCGAGCAGAGCCTCGCCCCTCGACTGATCGGCCACTCCCATCCGGTAGATCTCGCGAGGAGTGGCGATGCCGGTCGAACTCCCGCGGCGGACATAGACCGTATTGGCTTCTAGGTTGCCGAACTTCCTGGTGAGGTAGAACGGCCTGGGCTGCTTGGGGACGGTGATGACGGCGATGTGCTTGCCGTCGAACAGCTGCTCCTCGTACCTGAAGACCAGCTTGGTCTCCAGCTTCTCGTTCACGAACTGCTGGAGCCTGGAATCGTCGATGGCACCGCCGGTGGGAAGGTCGATCACTTCAGCCGGATGCGGAGGGTTCTCCTTGAAGCCCATCAGCAGGTAGGCGTTGCCGCTGCGCTGCGTGTTGGCCAGGGCCAGGATGTCCTTAAGCATCTCGGACTTCTGCTCCGCAGTGGCTTTGGCGAATGCATAGCGCTCGGCCTTGTAGTCCAGGTCAGGACCTTCTCCTCTGCTCCGCAACTCTTCCAGCAGCGCGTCGGCCAGCATCCTGCGGTCCTTTCAGTGCTCGTTGACGGTCTGGGGCGACGCCGCGGCGACGCTCGCATTTCTCACGCGCTCCAACGCGGCCGCAAGTGTTCGGCAAAACGCCTCTGCGCCCTTGGACAAGCTGTAGTCCGCGAACATCGCTGTGATCTCATCCGCAGTCGCCGCATCGATCCCGTAGCTCGACGTCAAGGCAACGATACCCTGAGTGGCGCCGATGTTTTCGAACTGGGCGCCATACTTGATGAGGAAATCCTCGAGATTGTTGCTTTGGGCGACAAGGGCATCGGCTTGCCGCTTGCGCGAGACCACCTCGGCCTTGTCCAGTTTGCACACGCGGATGGTGTTTCTTCCCTGCTTCGAAAGACCCTTGTAGAACCATTCCTGATCGATCGAAATGTGTTGCGTGTAATCGTGCAACTGTGGGTGGACCCAGCAGTACGCAACCGGCACGTACGGAAGCTTGCCCGGCGACTTGGCGCGATCGGAAAGGGGGTCGAAACTTCCCTTGAACGTGTTGCATTGCTTGCAGGTGACCGCCAGGTTCTGCGGAACGAACTTGAATCGCCTGTATCCGAAGGTGTGATAGCGATGCTCCGGAGCGTTGCTCCGGGCGAGCTTCCTGTTCAACTTGGAAGACGGCGCTTTCGGCAGGACGTGGTCCAGCTCACAATGACCCAGCCGCACGGACGTGATGGGCATCTGGCAATAGGCGCAGCGGAAGTTCTGCTTCTCGAGTAGCCATTCTCTCAGCGCATACATCCCGGGTAAGGTCGTCGACCACGGCTTCCCTCGGTTGGAACGGACACTGCGTTGAATCGAACGGTCGAGTTGACCGATGTTCACCCTGACATGGAGGTTTCTGCCCGGCCTACTCACGTCCGGCGCCTTGTTTGAAGTGCCTCAGGATCGCGGCGACGACGTTTCGCATCGCGTCGTGGGGCGGCAACTCCTCCAACGCGCGGCGCAGGTAGGCGATGGCCCACTCGGGGGCATCGGCCTTTTCCTGCGCCGGATTGCTGATCAGTTCGAGGAGCTGGTCGACCGCCTGGATGAACTCCGGCGCCCGGCTCGATTCCATGCCGAAGACGTCCTGATAGACATCGTCGGACGACCACGCGAACGGGCTTTCAAGCGGACGCGTGCGAACGGCCCCGGCTGTTGTCTCGCTTGGTTCAAGCCGGCGGATGCTCCCCCAGCTGTTCGAGAGCCCGGCCGCGATCAGCGCCGAGTGGGTCGCGATGACCGCATGGCATCCAACCCGGGTGGACAGCACCGTTTGCAGCGTGGGCAGGTACTCGCGCTGCCAGCCAGGATGCAGGCTGTTCTCCGGTTCGTCGACGAGCACCAGCGAGTCGTCCCTGAGCTCGAACACCAGATTGGAAAAGTTGAACAGCCAGTTCCACTGGCCGGAACTCAGATCGCTGTCGCGTTTGGCTTCGTTGGCCTTGTCCGCGAGATGCTGCTTGCCGAGCGGCAGCAAGCTGATGCCCTCGATCTCGATCAAGCCCAGATACAGCAGGTAGCGCCACTCGAGGATCGTGTCGTATCCGAAGAAGATCTTGTGGTCCCGCGGACGCAACCAAAACGCGATCTTGGTAGGGACCAGTGAGTTGAGCAGCGCGCGGACCCGTTCGACTTCGCGGGGCGTTTCAAGCAGGAACTCCGCGTAAGCGGTCGCGGCGGCCCGGTCCGGCGCGGAAATGCTGCGATCCTTCTGTAGTTGCCGGACGACCGCGGGCAGATCGGACAGGTAGCGCTCGAACCCCTGTTTGGACCGCCGAACCCAAGGGCCGAAATCAGGTCGGCCGATGGTCCTGTTGGGTACGAAACGAATGCCTGCGCACAGCTCCAAGCCGAGTTTCGAGAAAATCGGTTCAAGGTCAGCCGCTCGTTCGCCGAGAAACGCGGCATTCTCGACCAGGCTGTATCCGAGCTGCTTTTCATTGTTTCGTAGGCTGACGTTTCCGGTGCCCGCCCTTTGCCCGATGTAGACGTAGCGCCCGCCGTCGGTCGATACCAGCCTTGAAAGCTTTCCGAGTTCGCGGCTGCGCGGGAAGCGATCCCAGGGCGTGTTGGAGATGGCGATGACGTTCGACGGGCGCGTGCCCGCGAACTCCGGCGTGAACTCGATCGGCGAATGGCCATGACCGCGGTGTTTCGTCTTGCCCAAGCCCGCTTCCATCAGAACCCTGAGGGCCAGGCTCTTCTTGCTCCCGTTCTCGCCGACGAGGACCGTGATCCACGACTGGTCGGGATCCGATGGTGAATCTTCGCCACAAAAGACGAAGGGGGATTCGAAAACGCGGCCGGATGTGCTGATGCTTTTCAGGATCATGGGCATGTTCGGCGGTCAGCCCGCCCCGGCGACACCTTGCAAGTTGGTTGGAAAACGTCGCCGCCGATCAGGCGATCGGCGGAACTATGCCTCGAAGGCATGGGCCAAGGGCAGTTTAGCGGCGACATTGCGACAAGCGAAGCCTCGTCGGCGACGGGTTTCGGCAGGGCAATGGACGGGCCCGAAGCGGGCGTGTCGTGCCTCCTTGGCGGGGCAGGGTCTAGCCGAGCCGGGTCCGGGCCGCGGCGCTGACGAGCGTGACGGGCGGGTTGCGCGCGATCTATACGACTCTGGCGCAATTGGGAAAGAACCCCAGAAGGACGCGCACGCCGCGCTGGATGAGGCCGTGATAGCCGCTTACGGCTTTGCTGCCAAGGAGTGCGGTGCCCAACGTGGTGCTGGGCAGACTCAACTTCCAAGTGCAACACCCGGCGGAGTGTAGGGTGTCGCGATGGCAAAACAGTACAGCCACCTGAGCGCGGAAGAGCGCGCAGTGCTTCAGCTCGAGCGCAACCGCGGGACGAGCCTTCAGGAGATCGGTCGTCGGCTTGGACGCAGCGCGTCAACGCTAAGTCGGGAGGTGCGGCGCCATGGCGATGGAATCTACTCGGCCCATGACGCGGCTGGGAGCTATCGCGCACGTCGTTCGCGTTGCGTGCGTCGTCGCAAGCTGGTCGAGGAAGGCGAGTTGTTCCAGTTCGTGCATGACCATCTGGTGTTCGAGCGCTGGTCGCCGCAGCAGATCGCGGCCACACTGCGGGCCATGCAGCCAGACGACGCCAGTCAGCGGGTCAGCCACGAGACGATCTATGCGGCGATCTACGTGTATCCGCGTGGTGGATTGAAGAAGGCGTTGGTGGAGGCGTTGCGACAGGGCAAGCCGTCGCGCGGGCGCAGGCGGACGACCGCTGCGGGACGTTCATGGGTGCCGGAGCAGTTGCGGATCGTGCATCGGCCCGAGGACATCGAGCAGCGCCTGGTGCCCGGTCATTGGGAGGGCGACCTGATCAAGGGCGCCTTCAACCGCTCCTGCGTCGGTACGCTGGTCGAGCGCAAGACCCGTTTCGTCGTGTTATGCCGGATGGACGGCTGCACCGCCGAAGCGGCGCTCGAGGGCTTCACCCGGCAGATGCGCAAGCTGCCGGCATTCCTACGCGAGAGCCTCACCTACGATCGCGGCTCGGAACTGACGTGCTACGAGGCGCTGATGCAGCGGCTCAACATCGACGTCTGGTTCGCCGATCCGCATGCGCCCTGGCAGCGGGGTAGCAACGAGAACACCAACGGCCTGCTTCGACAGTTCCTCCCCAAGGGCGTGGACCTCTCGCAGGCGAGCCAGGAGTATCTCAATCACGTCGCTAAGCTGATGAACGGGCGACCGCGCAAGACGCTCGGCTGGGCAACACCAGCCCAGGTGATGGAGAGGGAAATCATCGACTTCAAATCACGTGTTGCACTTGATTCTTGAGACCGCCCTGTACCACGGATCCGCCGTGACGTTCCGGGCCAGGGCAAGTACTCCAAGGCATCTGAGGACAAGCCGTCTAGAGCGGTCGATAATTCGCACTATATTTCGCATAATGTACATTATGTAAAGCACGATGGTGGGATGTGAGGGGCCGTGCGACTGCGCGGCCCCGATTGTTGACCTCAGAACCAGGTCCTCACCCCGATCACCCAGCGCGTCTCCCGTCCGGTACCGCCATCGGCCTGCTCGAGCGCCCGGGTCTGGCCAAAGCTGCGCGCGTGCACGAGGCCGATGTACGGGGCGAAGCGCCGTGTGACTTCGTAGCGCAGGCGCAGGCCGGCTTCGATCTCGCCCAGGCCGCTGCCGATACGGCGCGCGGGATCGGCCTCGCTGGCAGCCGAGAGCTCAATCGCCGGCTGCAGGATCAGCCGGTTGGTCAACAGCATTTCGTACTCGATCTCCACCTCGGCGAGCACGCGGCCGCGATCGTCGACATGCGCCATCGCCGAGACTTCGAAGAAGTACGGCGCCAGGCCCTGCACGCCGACACTGGCGTAGGTCTCGGCGCGCCCCGGTGCGAAGACGTGATGGGCGCCGGCGACGACATCCCACCAGGGCGACACGCTGCGACCATAAAGCGCGTCCAGTGAGCCCGTGTGGGTCCGGCCGGACACGCGTTCGCCGCTGGACTTGAGCCACAAGCGGTTCAGATCGCCGCCGATCCAACTGTCCACTTCCCAGCCCAGGCCGTGGCCGTGGCCGTGGCCGTGGTCAGTATCGAAGCCTTCGAGGCGGTCCACGCGAACGAGGTGGCGAATCGCCGAATCGCCCATCGCATGAGGATGCAGCGACGGAAACGCTTCCGTGCGGTCGGCATCGGTGAGTGTAGGGATCGGCGTGCGCGGAGGCGCATCCGGAGCTAAGTCGCCAGGCGTAGGCGCATGCCCGACGTGGCTGTCCGTTCTAGCTGTTGGATGTCCGTTCGCCGCGCCCCTCCCCGAGTGGTCCATCTCCGAGTGGTTCTGCGCGGGAGGGTGTGTGCTCGCAGGCGTCGCCCCATGTGATTGCGCTGGATCATGGGCGGGTGCCCCTTGCGCCGTCTTATCGGAATGTCCGGCATGGTCCGCCCCGGCCCGCAGGCTGGCCGCCCCTGCGGGCACTCGATGCGCGCCCTGCCCCTCGTGCCCGTGTTCGGTGGGCGGGTGGTGGCGATGTGCGGACGCTCCATCCGACGCGGCGCTCGATGGTGGCCGATGCGCTTCGCCATGGCCGTGACCGTGACCGTGACCGTGCGCATGGTTCTGCGCCTGCGCGCCGCTCGCGACCAGCAGCGCGGCGGCGAGCAACGTGGGCATGCACTTGCGATGCCATGTAACGGTACTCATTCGACCACCTGCACTTCGCGGAACATGCCCGCTTCCATGTGGTACAGCAGGTGGCAGTGGAACGCCCAGCGCCCGAGTGCGTCGGCGCGGACGCGGAAGCTGCGACGCGTGCCGGGCGGCATGTCGACGGTGTGCTTGCGCAATTGGAAGCGGCCGTCGTCGTCCTCGAGGTCGCTCCACATGCCGTGCAGATGGATGGGATGGGTCATCATCGTGTCGTTGACCAGCACGATGCGCAGGCGTTCGCCGTAGTTGAGCCGCAAGGGGGCGGCGTCGCTGAACTTGATGCCGTCGAACGACCAGGCGAACTTCTCCATGTGGCCGGTCAGGTGCAGCTCGACGTCGCGCGATGGCGCGCGGCCATCGGGATCGTCGAACAGGCTGCGCATCGCCCCGTAGGTCAGGACCGTGCGGCCGTTGTCGCGCAGGCCGATGCCGGGGTCGTCGAGCTTCGGCGCCGGGGTCATGGTCTGCATGTCGACGAGCGGGTTGCCGTGCTCGCTGTCAGGATGCGCCTGCATCGGCGTGGTGCCATGTCCCATGTCGGCATGGTCCATCGCGGCGTGGTCGTGGCCGCCGCCGTGCATCGCCGCCGTATGTCCGCCCTGCCCCATGCCTGGCCCGGCCCCATGGTCCATGCCGTGCATGCCGCCGTGACCCATGTCGGCCATGGTCAGGATCGGGCGCGGGTCGACCACGGGAATCGGCGCGCGCATGCCTTCGCGCACGGCGAGCGTGCCGCTGACGAAGCCGGTCCGGCCCATGTCCTGGGCGAAGATCGTGTAGGCATCCTGGCCGGAGGGCTCGACGATCACGTCGAAGGTTTCGGCCACGGCAATGCGGAACTCGTCGACCGTCACCGGGTGCACGTACTGGCCATCGGCCGCGACGACGGTCATCTTCAGGCCCGGGATGCGGACGTCGAAGTAGGTCATCGCCGAGCCGTTGATGAAGCGCAGGCGGATCTTCTCGCCGCTGCGGAACAGCGCCGTCCAGTTGCCTGGCGACGTCGTGCCGTTCATCAGATAGGTATAGGTATGCGCGTTGACGTCGGAGATGTCGGTCGGCGTCATCCGCATCTGCCCCCAGGCGCGGCGATCGGCGAGCGTGGCGCGCCAGCCGTCGCGGCGCACGTCGCGGGCGAAGTCGCCAGCGGTGCGCTTGTACCAGTTGTCGTGTTCGGCCATCTGCTTGAGCCGCGCGAACAGCGCGTGCGGGTCGAGGTCGGTCCAGTCAGTCAGCAGCACGACGTAGTCGCGGTCAAAGGCGAACGGCTCAGGCTCGATCGGGTCGATGATCAGTGCGCCGTACATGCCGGCCTGTTCCTGGAAGCCGGAATGGCTGTGGTACCAGTAAGTGCCGCCCTGGCGCACGTCGAAGCGGTACTGGAACGTCTCGCCGCGATGGATACCGTCAAAGCTCATGCCCGGCACGCCGTCCATGTTCGCTGGCAGCAAGATGCCGTGCCAATGCACCGAGGTCATGTCGCCGAAGATCGAGCCGGCCGGTAGCGCATTGCGTACGCGCAGCGTGACCGTCGAGCCCTCGCGCCAGCGCAGGATCGGGGCGGGCAGGCTGCCGTTGACGGTCGCCGCCGGCCGGGGGCGGCCGGTGAAGTTGACCAGGGTCTCGCCGACCACCAGGTCGAAGTCAGTGCCAGCCAGAATCCGGCTGTGCGGGGATTGCAGTGCCCAGGACGGGCGCGGCCAACTGCCGAGGCCGGCGGCCAGGCCGCCGAGCGCCAGGCCCTGGACGAAACGGCGGCGCGCGGGGTCGAAGCCGCGGCGGCCAAAGGAAACGTCGGAAGTCATCGTCACTCCATCCGTAGGATGGCCCGGTTGCACGGGCCCTGCGCCCTGTCCCGCATCGGGACGGGCGAACGGTGTGGATCAGGCGATGGCGATGGGTGGGCGGATCGGCTGGACGGCGGCAGGATCGCCGCGTGCCTGGGCGACGTCCGCAGGGTGACGTGTCGGCGTTGGCACCAAGGTCAGCGGCCGCTGGCGCGGTATCAGCACGGCACTGCAGCTGTGCAGGCAGAGGCAGCCGCCCTCGTCGTCGCAGGCGTGCGGCGCGGGCGCCTTGCCCTCTTCCGACGGTCCGTGGTCGGTTGTGCCATGGCAAGGCTGCGCATCGGCGTCACTCGCATGAGCAGCGTCATGCATCGAGGCCGCACCGTTCATTGCAGGCGCGGCGAAGACCGCGCCCATCGATTCGATCAGGAGCAGTGCGAGCAGCAGGATGCGAACGGCAGTGGCGGAGACCCGGGGCATCGCAGTCGATTATAGCGAGCCGGCTTGACCGACGGTGGCGAGGTGCCCGGTCTCCGCGCCGGTCAGCGGCGACCCGGAGGCGGCGCTGTCGTGATGCCGGATGAGTGCGATCAACGCATCCGGCGCCAGCGGCCGGGAGACGTGATACCCCTGCGCTTCGTCGCACTGCCACTCGCACAGCATCGCCAGCTGGCCGGCCGTTTCCACGCCTTCGGCGACCGTGCGATAGCCCAGCTCGACTGACAGCTTGAGGACGGTCCTGATCAGCCGTGCACGACGTTCACTGGTTTCGATCCCGACCAGCAGGCCGCGATCGATCTTGATCGTCGTGGCCGGCAATTCGTTGAGATAGGAGAAGTTGCTGTAGCCGGCGCCGAAATCGTCGATCGCGACGTTGAACCCCTGCGCCTGCAGCGCGCCGAGCTGGGCGGCCACGCTCCCTTTGTCGCGCAGCCATTCGCCCTCAGTCACCTCCAGCTCCAGGCGCGCGGGTTCGACGCCAAGCTCGCGCGCCAGATCGGCGATGTATGCCGGCAACCGACCGTCGCGGAAATCCGCGCTGGACAGGTTGACCGAGATATCGAGCACCACGCCCTGCTCTTCCCAGGCCAGCAACTGGTGCAGGGCCTGGCGCAGCACCCAGCGCGTGACCAACGGCATCAGTGTCGTGCCTTCGATGACCGGGATGAACTCGTCCGGGGCGATGTCGCCGTACTCGGGATGCCGCCAGCGCAGCAGCGCCTCGACCGACCCCAGGCGCCCGGTCGACAGGCTCAGGCGCGGCTGATACACCAGCGAAAACTCGCGGGTGTCCAATGCACGCTCGACCTGGGTCGCGAGGCGGTAATGCCGCTGCAGCCGTGCGTCGCGGTCGCGGTCGTACTCGCACCAGGGCGCGCCGCTTTCCAGCGCGGCATGCATCGCGGTCACCGCCCGGCGCAGCACGTCGGCCGAATCGTGGGTCGAGAATCCCGCAACCCCGGCATGGAACACCGTCTGCAGGGTCAGCCCGCTGCTGACCACCGGTGCGCTGAGTCGCTCGCGCAGGTCGGTGAGGATCGCCGCGACCTCGTCGCGCGAGCGGCCCGCCAGTACGAAGGCGAATCGGGTCACGCCGACGTGGTAGACCCGGGCGGTCTCACCCAGGGCATCGGTCAGGCGAAAGCCCAGCTGTCGCACGATCGATTCGACCGGCGCCACGCCCAGTGCCTGGGTCAGCCGATGGGCGCTCGTCACATCGAGCACGTCGATGATGCACAGATGCGACGGCACCGGGACTGCGGGGGGCGACTGCCGCAGGGCCTCGTGCAGATCCCACGCCAACTGCTGGCGGTTCGCCAGGCCGGTGACCGGGTCGCGCCGCCCCATCGATCGCAGTAGCGAGATCTGCCCGACGACCAGGTTCGCGAACGAGCGCAGTTGCTCGCGCTCCGCCTCGTCCAGCCGCCGTGGGGCGTAGTCGATCAGGCAGATCGTGCCGACCTTGTAGCCGTCGCCGAGCACCAGCGGCGCACCGGCGTAGAAGCGCATGCGCGGCGCCTCCATGACCAGCGGGTTGCGCGAGAACAGCGGATCTGCGGTGAGGTCGGGCACCTCGTAGATGTCGTCCTGCTCGATCGCATGCGTGCAGACCGAAATCTCGCGGCTGGTGCCGCGCAGCTCGGTGCCCACACAGGACAGGAAATGCTGGTCCACCTCATCGACCAGGGAGATGAGGACCGTCTTCACCCGGAACGCGAACGCGGCCAGGGCCACGATCCTGTCCAATTCAGGATGCCCTGCCAGCGACAGCAGATCCAGGCTTCGGATCAGCGCGATCCGGTCGGCCTCGTGCAGCTTTCTCACGTCCGTCCTCCCCCTAGGCGCCTTGCGAAACGCTACTCCTGTGGCGTCGACAAGTCATGACGGCAGTGTGCCGCGCGCGACGGCAAAAAAAAACGGGCGACTTCTTGTCGAAGTCGCCCGTTCGCAGCGCGTTGAGTGGCGTCCCCACGGGGCCGGTGCGTACCCCCGGATCATGATGACCTACCGCTCTCGGTTTCGCATTCCAGCAGCGAGGAGGTCGCGCCGGGCTGCGTAGGGCTGGCCGGAGGCGATCCCTGCCGCCGGTCGGCTCCCCGGTCCTTGAACTCGCGGCGATCAGCGGTGCAAGCGCTGCCGCCGCGGCGTGAAGGTCGGGCGTCCCCACAGCTTGCACCCTAATCGCAGGGGTTCGCGCCATCCGGGAGCCATTCCCCTCGCCTCGCCCACTGGCGACGCATTTCCTGCTGCAGGGCGATAGCAGAGTCGCGCCCCCGGCGATTCTCGATAGTCGCCATTAACTCGGAGACCTTAGCGTCCGTCGAGAAGCCCTAAGGCAGCCAGTGCCGCGCCTCGCACTCGCGGCAGTGTTGCTTGTGTGCTGTGCGCAGCGAAATGTCGTGCGTCTCGCTGATGCGCAGCGCACAACGATCGATCATCTGCGTGCGATCGCGGTCGAGGTGTTCGCCGGCGTGCCGGTCAAGCCAGCGGCGTGCGACATCGTCAAAGCTCGATCGCGAACTGCAGTTGTGAAATGAGCTGGCAGCGTTGCACGAAGCGCGACAATGCCAGGTTGACCTCGGGATTGGGCATGGCCGACGGCGACAGCGTGTGGATCGCCTCGAGGCCGCACACCAAGACATGGCCGCACTGCACATTCCGGCACTGATAGACAACCTCGCGGTAGATGGCCGTCTGCTTTGGGCTGGTGCGCGCGGTTACGGTGTGCTCGCAGTGCGGACACTGCATGCCTGGACCTCGTGACATCAGGATTTCCCCTTGCGGCGACGCTTTCAGACTGCCAGGCCTTGCTTGAGACCGAGTGCGACCGCGCACCGGTGTGCCTCATCCCGGCTACCCTTCTTCTTTCCGGACAGGACCTGGTGCGCGGCGTGGTAGTCGAGGCGGTGTTCACGCGCGAGTCAGTGTGTGGCGCCGGTGCGGTCAAAGTCCGCACGGATCTCGTCGGGCGTTCTGACCGTCACGATCAGCGACGTCTTTTCTTTACTCTGCGACATTTGAGATAGTTCAAAATGTTCAATTCGGAACAGCGATTAGGGAGCTATTGCTCCCTATTCAAAAGGATCGGGGGATCGAATGTTCTCTGCAGCCCGGCTCAAGGAAGAGAGGAGCCGCCTCGGCTTCACGCAGCAGCAACTCGCTGACACAGCGGGCATCTCGAAGAAGTCGCAAACCAATTACGAGCTCGGGCACCGAGAGCCCGATGCGAGTTATCTCGCCTCAATCGGGGAGGCTGGCGCCGACGTGCTCTACATCCTCACCGGCAAGCCCGCGCTGGGCGGCTCACCAGCCGAGATCGAACTGGTGGCGCGCTTCCGCGCTGCGTCACCGCAGCTGCAGTCAGCCGCGCTGGCTGTGCTGGGCGTGGCCAGCGCCGGTACCGGCGCTCCGCAAGTTAGCGGCGACGCCCACGGCCAGGTGAGCCTAGGCAACGACGACAGTCCGGCCAGACCTTCCATGTCGGCGGCTCAAAAAAGGTATCGAAGTGACGCGCTGCGGCGATGACAGCCTTTCCGTGGGCCAGTTTGTTGCCGGCAACGTCATCGCGGGCTCCATTAATTTCGTCGCGCCGTGCCGGGTGGCATGCCGACTGCACTGCGCATAGTTTCGGGCATGAAGCCCACGCTCGACGTCGGAGCCTGCAGACGTATCACAGGGGAAATCGTAATGAACACCGCAACCATCAGTGCGCTGCGTCCGGCGCCGGTCACGGCCACGTGGATCTGTCTTGCGATCGCATGGGGGCTCTTCCTGCTGCCGGTGCCCGGCCTCGGCCTCTTCGTCGGTTGGCCGCTCAACTTGGTCGCCTTTATCCTCGCCGTCGTGGTGATGACGCGCGGCCGCACCGCAGGCGGCCTGATCCCGCTGCTTGCATCGATCGTCATCTCGCCGATCATCTACTTCATCGGCCTCGCCATCTTCGGTGCTGCCATCGGCGGTTCCGGCTACGACGACTATAAAGCGCGTGCCGAAGCGGCGCAGACGCGCGCTGTCGAGCCCGTGCAGGTGCTCGAAGCCCCCGTGGCTACGGTGGATGCGCAGGCGCTGTATGCGGCCTACAACGCGAACGAGGTGTCGGCAGACAACGAGTTCAAGGGTAAGCGGCTCGCGGTCACTGGCATTGTGTCCGGCATCAACAAGGACTTCATGGACAAGGTCTACGTGGAGATCGAGACCGGCCAGATGTTCCAGTCAATCCACGCGCGCGGCCTATCGCCCGACGTGGCCGCGGCTCTGCAGAAGGGCCAGGGTATCGAGGTGGAGTGCACCGGCGCCGGCCTGATGGTGGGCTCGCCGATTCTCGACAACTGCGAGCTGCGCTGAAAATCTCCCGGCTCCTCGATTGGATACCGCCGCATGCACCACTTCGATGATTCTTCCGCCGAGGGCCAGCAGAACTACGGCCCTGTCACCCAAAAGGACGTGACCTTCAATATCTGCGCTGCGCCGGTTCCGGTTCGCGCGATGACGCTCGAGCAGATCGCGACGAAGTTGAAGACCAGCGAGCAGATTCAGAAGCGATACGCGATTCGGGCGTGGGCACCAGGTGCGGGCATGGCGCTGGTCGCGCTGGCGATGTTGTGGATTGGGGCACCGTCGATCACGACGGCGCCGGAGTCCTCGGGTACTCCGCTAGCATCGCTCATCGTGCTCTTGCTGAGTGTCGGCACCCCGTGGCTGATGTTCCGCCTCAACTTCAAGGCATGGCGGGACGAGCGCACCCGGCGACGCCACAGGTACGGTAGCGAAGCCCAGTGCACATTCGAAGCGATCAGCAGCATTCGCCGGGAGGATTAATGAAGCTTCCTGCCGTCGCCGAGAGCTTAAATAGCATCGATTGGCCTCTGACGCTGTCGACGATTGGGTCAGCCGCCGCGTCGGCTGTGATGCCGATTGCGACACTTGTGCTCGCCATCTTCACAGTCATGCTCGCGCGGGAAACCCGCCGCATGGCACGTGCGACCGAACGTACCGAGGTTACGGTCACGATCGAGCCGAACCAGTGGGGAATGATGTATTTCGACATATGGGTGGCGAATACGGGAAACCGTGCAGCCTATGAGGTGAGCGTCGAGTTCGACCCGCCCTTGGTGGGCTACGAGCGCGCCGACTCGTCACCACCACCGCTTCAGCGTATCAGTGTGATGCGACCTGGGCAGACGTTGCGAAGCTTCCTCGGCAACGTCCAGAAGATCGAGGATCAACGGACCAAGGCGACGGTTACTTGGCGCGTTGGCAGCGCGACCGGCGAGGTGCAACGCACGCAGTACGCGATCGACTTCGACTTCATCCGCAACCACAGCATGCTAGGCGAGAACAATCCGATCGTGCAGATCGCGAAGGAGGTGAAGCACATCCGCGAGGATTGGAAGTCGATTGCGCGCGGCCAGAGGCGAATCCAGGCCGATCAGTTCACGGCTGCGGATAGAAAGGAGGCGCAGCGCCTCAGCGAAGAAAAGTATCGAGCGATAAAATAAAACTGAACCAATCCAAATCTTTAACAGATCGAGAGGAAAAAGCCGATGAATGATAAGAACAGAGAGCGCAACCCGAGTCCGCCCTCCAAGCCAACGCCCTCGCAAGAGAGTCACAGAGATCAGGTGATCAAGCGCGAAAAGGTCCACGGCAATGTGATTCGTGACACGTTGCCGCCCCCCCCTCCGCCGAAGTCGAAGTAATCCAGCTGGAGTGCTAGGGTCCCCTATGGACATCGGTAAAGAATGTTGGAACCTGCTCTGGGCGGTGGAAAGGTCGGCGCGATATCACGCGCGCCGGCAGAACTTCTTCGACCGCTGGCACAAGGTCACGGCTGCGGCTGGCGTGATCTTCGGATCCACCGCGGCCGTGAATTTGCTCAGCCATGGAGACAAAGCACTCACCTTGACTGCGGCACTGGTGATCACTGTGCTGTCGACCGTTGACCTGGTCGTCGGCACCGCTGCCATGGCACGTATGCATAGCGATCTGAAGCGCCGATACCTGCTGCTGGAAGGCGATATCAGCTGCGCCGATACGCCCGGCAAGGAAGACATCACGCGATGGCGTCAGGAGCGTTTGCGGATCGAGGCGGACGAGCCGCCCGTCTATGTGGCTCTGGATCTGCTGTGTGAGAATGAGATGGCACGAGCCAAAGGACGCCCGCAGCGAGCCGCATTGGGGTTCTGGGACATTGTCACCAGTCATTGGCTGCGCCACGAGAACATCATTCTACGATTGGCGGATGAGAAGCCCTAGATCATTACGAGTCGACAGGCTAACCGAGCAGATCGGCAGGCGGTTGTCTCCATCTCCAGCGCAGTAGTGAATCCGCCGTTGCCGTCGATCGAATGCGTCGCCGACGATTAGCCAGTCTGCGCCGTCGATCTCCGGCTTGAAACCGTGAACCGTGACGCTGCGCTCCGGGAACAGATCGGTGCCGCTGAGCGCAAGGGAGTAGGTCAGTTTCATCTCGCCGCGGCGCAGGCGCTGCCATTCCGCGTCGGTGTGTTCGCGCGCGATCGGCTCGCTGGGGGGACTACCGAACGCACTTACGTATGCCGACTACACTGCCTGGGGTGCCGCCGAGCGCGCGGGCGGCGCCTACGGCGGTGGCTCGAAGCGGCGCTCGCGCAGCGAGTGGCTGATGCAACGCGACGCGCACCCTGCCCTGATCAGTGAAGACGACGCCGAGCTGATCCTCGCCGCTTTGGAGGTGGCACACGCCGTCAGTCCCATGTCCGGCGCAAACTGGCAGCGCGATCGCGCATCCAACGCGCTGCTCGGCGACCTGTTGTTCTCGCCGGACGGCACGAAGTAGTCGGCGGAGAAGGACCGCTATCGCTGTGTTGGGAAAGCCGGGCGCTCCGTCGCGCACGATGCGATCGAAGGACCGATCGTCGACCAGGTGCTCGGCGATCTTCGATAGGCAGGGTTCGCTGCGGCGCTGCGCCGCGCGACGGTCGCGTCATTGGCCAGCGACATCGACACGAGCGCGCTCGATCGTCTGCGCCGCAAGGTCGCAGCAAGACGCTCGACCTTGCAACACGACTCTCCAATCCGTACCGGTCTTGCGCAAGGTCGAGGAGTTGGAGAGCGAGCGCGCGATCGCGTGCGGAACTGCTCCGGGTAGAAGCGGATGCGGATAGCGCCGCAGCAGTCACGGAGATTTCGATCGAGGACGTGCAATGTGGCCTCACCGGTATTATCGAGGGCACAGGCGAACGTGTCGAGCTGGATCCGGTCACGCTAGAGGCGCGTATGCACTACCAGCTTGCCGCCCCCTTTTCGGGAGTTAAAGTGGCGTCCCCACGGGGATTCGAACCCCGGTGTCCACCGTGAAAGGGTGGTGTCCTAGGCCTCTAGACGATGGGGACGCAGAAGACTGCATCGTGTCGAGAACCGGCCTTGTGGTTGTCGACGAAATTGTGGTGGAGCCAGGCGGGATCGAACCGCCGACCTCCTGCATGCCATGCAGGCGCTCTCCCAGCTGAGCTATGGCCCCACAGTGGGAAGCGCGAAATTGTAGGGATGCCGTGCGGCAACGTCAACAAGTTTTCGCTTCCACTTCGTTCGCAACTTGCGGCCTTCCGGGAGGGGGCCTTCAGCCGAGGAGTTCGGCTTCGTTGCGAGCGAGGCGCGCATCATCCAGATTCGGACGCAAAGTTGCAACCCCATGTCCCTGCTCGACCAGATATTGGAGCCACTTGCCCAGAAACGTATTCATGCGCAAGCGGTGGTCGACCACTTCGGCCGGCGGCGGAAACATGCCGATGACGTCCTGCCAGCGCCGGCCGACGTAGCAATGTGTTGCCTCGACCTGGCCGGCATCGCGATACAGGCGCAGGTGCGCGGACGGGTCCGGTTCGCCGGTCAGCGGATCGAGCATGGTGTAGCTCAGCCGCAGTTCGGTGGTGTAGCGATGCTGCGCGATCACGTCGAGCTGGACCGTCGGCGTGCCCGGCGCCTGCGACAGGTAGGTGCCGGGCGGCAGATCGCCAGGATGGAACAGCCGGGTGAGCCGGACGTGGTTCTCGGCGTACAGCGCCATCAGCCAGCCGAAGCGGCCCAGTGCGGGCATCCGGACGCGCTTGGAATCGACATTGGGCATGACGCGATCCTACACGCCGCGGAGTGAACCGCCCGGCAGCCCCCGGCGCACGCCCACGTCGCGTCAGTACATCACCCGCTCGATGCCCAGCGTCGACATGACCTTGCTGGAAATCTCCTCGATCGAGGTGTTGGTCGTGCTCAGCACCGGAATGCGCTCGGCGCGGAACAGCGATTCGGCCGCACTGACCTCGTGCCGGCAGGTCTCGAGCTTGGCGTAGCGCGAGTTCGGGCGCCGCTCCTGGCGGATCTGGGCCAGACGCACCGGATCGATCGTCAGGCCGAACAGCTTGGCCCGGTGCGCGCGCAGCCGCGGCGGCAGCCGGTCGTGCTCGAGGTCCTCGTCGGTGAGCGGATAGTTCGCCGCGCGCACGCCGTGGTGCAGCGCCAGGTAGATGCAGGTCGGCGTCTTGCCTGCGCGCGACACCGCCACCAGGATCACGTCGGCCTCGTCGTAGTTGACCGACATGCCGTCATCGTGCGCGAGCGCGAAGTTCATCGCGTTGATGCGGCGGTGGTAGGTGTCGAAATCGACCATGCCGTGCGCGCGGCCGACGCGCGATTCGCGCGCCTCGACCAGCTCGCGTTCCAACGGTTCGATGAACGGCGCGAAGACATCGAGCACCAGCGCCCCGCTCTCCTCCAGGATCGTCGCCAGAGCGGGGTCGACACAGGAGCTGACGACGATCGGGCGTGCGCCCATGGCCTCACCGCGGGCGCGGATCAGCGTCGCGACCTCATGCGCGCGCTCGGGGTTGTCGACGAACGGGATCCGGTTGGTGCTGAACTGTGTGCCGCTGAACTGGGTCAGCAGGCTGTGGCCGATGGTCTCGGCGGTGATACCGGTGCCATCTGAGACATAGAACACAGGACGAGGGGTCGGCATGACGGGACCGTCGCAACGGCGAGCGCCGCGGCGCCCGGGAAGGCTAAAATAACTGTTCTGCGCCGGACCCGCCGGTCCGGCCGTCCACGATCACGCGACACGGAGCCTTCCTCTTGAGCGCCAACATCCTGTGGCTGCACGACCTTCGCCTTACCGACCTGGCCCAGGTCGGCGGCAAGAACTCCTCCCTCGGTGAGATGATCGGCAATCTGGCCAAGCTGGGCGTCTCGGTGCCCGGAGGCTTCGCCACCACGGCCGACGCGTTCAAGGCCTTCATCGCCCACAACGATCTGCATCAGCGCATCTTCGACCGGCTCGCGCCGCTCGATGTCGAGGACGTCGGCGCCCTGACCGCCGCCGGTCGCGAGATCCGCGGCTGGGTGGCCGAGGCGCCGCTGCAGCCTGAGCTCGACGCCGACATCCGCAAGGCCTACGCGGCGCTGTGCGCCGAGAATGGCGGCGGCGACATCGCGGTCGCGGTGCGTTCCTCGGCGACCGCCGAAGACCTGCCCGACGCCTCGTTCGCAGGGCAGCAGGAGACCTTCCTCAACGTCACCGGCGTCGAGGACGTGCTGCACAAGGTCAAGGAGGTCTTCGCCAGCCTCTACAACGACCGTGCGATCGCCTACCGCGTCCATCACGGCTTCAAGCACGAGGACGTGTTCCTGTCGGCCGGCGTGCAGCTCATGGTGCGCTCGGACATCGGCGCTTCGGGCGTGCTGTTCACGCTCGACACCGAGTCGGGCTTCCGCGACGTGGTGTTCGTGACCTCGAGCTTCGGCCTGGGCGAGATGGTCGTCCAGGGCGCGGTCAACCCCGACGAGTTCTACGTCTACAAGCCCACACTCAGGGCCGGCAAGCCGGCGATCCTGCGCCGCTCGATCGGTGCCAAGCAGCTGCGGATGGTCTATTCCGACGTGCCCGGCGAGCGCGTACGCACCGAGGACACCCCCGTCGAGCTGCGCAACACGTTCTCGCTCACCGACGAGGACGTGCAGGAGCTCGCGCGCCAGGCGTTGATCATCGAAGAGCACTACGAGCGCCCGATGGACATCGAATGGGCGAAGGACGGCGTCAGCGGCAAGCTGTTCATCGTCCAGGCGCGCCCGGAGACGGTGAAGTCGCGCGCCAAGAACACCCAGATCGAGCGCTTCTCGCTGGAGCAGCGTGGCGAGGTGGTCTGCGAAGGCCGTGCGATCGGCCAGAAGATCGGCGCGGGCGTGGCGCGCGTGGTCCGCCGGCTCGAGGACATGGATCGGGTGCAGCCGGGCGATGTGCTCGTGGCCGACATGACCGATCCGGACTGGGAGCCGGTGATGAAGCGCGCCTCGGCGATCGTCACCAATCGCGGCGGCCGCACCTGCCATGCGGCGATCATCGCCCGTGAGCTCGGTGTGCCGGCCGTGGTGGGCACCGGCAACGCGCTGGAGACGATCGAGGACGGTCAGGAGGTCACGGTCAGCTGCGCGGAGGGCGACACCGGCTACATCTACGCCGGCACACTGCCTTTCGACCGCATCACGACCGATCTGACCTCGATGCCCGAGGCGCCGCTGAAGATCATGATGAACGTCGCCAACCCCGAGCGCGCGTTCGATTTCGGCCAGTTGCCCAATGCCGGCATCGGCTTGGCGCGTCTGGAAATGATCATTGCCGCGCACATCGGCGTGCATCCCAACGCCCTGCTGCAGTACGACCGGCAGGATGCGGAGACCAAGAAGAAGATCGATGCCAAGACCGTCGGCTACCGCAGCCCGGTCGACTTCTACGTCGATCGCCTGGCCGAAGGCATCGCGACGCTGACCGCCTCGGTCGCGCCCAATCCGGTGATCGTGCGCCTGTCGGACTTCAAGTCCAACGAGTACGCCAACCTGATCGGCGGCAGCAATTTCGAGCCGCACGAAGAGAACCCGATGATCGGCTTCCGCGGCGCCAGCCGCTATGTCGATGATTCGTTCGCCGAGGCGTTCGCGCTCGAGTGCCGCGCGGTGCTCAAGGTCCGCAACACCATGGGCCTGGAGAACCTGTGGGTGATGATCCCGTTCGTGCGCACGCTCGACGAGGGCCGCAAGGTCGTCGAGGTGCTCGAGAAGAACGGTCTGAAGCAGGGCGAGAACGGCCTGAAGATCATCATGATGTGCGAGGTGCCGTCCAACGCACTGCTGGCCGACGAGTTCCTCGACATCTTCGACGGGTTCTCGATCGGCTCCAACGATCTCACCCAGCTCACGCTGGGCTTGGACCGCGATTCGTCGATCGTCGCGCACCTGTTCGACGAGCGCGATCCGGCCGTCAAGAAGTTGCTGTCGATGGCGATCAAGACGGCGCGGGCGAAGGGCAAGTACGTCGGCATCTGCGGTCAGGGGCCGTCGGACCATCCGGACCTGGCGCAGTGGCTGATGGAAGAAGGCATCGAGTCGGTGTCGCTCAACCCCGACACCGTGGTCGATACCTGGCTGAAGCTGGCCAAGTCCAAGGCACGCGCGGGCTGACCGCCTTGCCCCACGAAAAGCCCGGGCTGTTCCCGGGCTTTTTTGTGGCTCTTTGCGAGGTCAGGGACATCTTGCTTTTCCACTGCCTCCTCTCCGGAACGCGCGTCGCACCGGCCGGGGATTGCTCCCCGGCTCGGTCAGCCATCCATGGCTGACTCGCCGCCGCGGGCCATCCATGGCCCGCTATCGCAACCCCCGACCAGCACGACGCACTGAGCCTGCCAGTGCGCGATTTCTCCCAGCATGCGACGTTGCGTTTACTCGAGGCCGGAGCGCACACGTCTGCAGCAGCGGACTGCCGGCCGGTGGCCGCGCCAAGCGCGCCATGGGTGAGCCCGTTCTGCTTGCGCGGCATGCCGCGCGAGCGGGCGAACGCCCGGCGTGCTACGCCGGGCCGGACCGATCCGCAAAGCGGAGCGGGCGCGCGCCCGAGTCAGGACAGGGTGAGCATGGATGGCGTGCGCGGCACTGCCGCGCATCCATGCGAACGCCACGCGTGCTTCGCGTGGCCGGACCGCGAAGCGGCCTGCCGAGGGAAGAGCGGCTACCGGGCGGCAGGCCGATGTCTATCCGAAGTGGCCCCCGCAACGGCTCGCGCAGCGAGCACTAGAGCCGTGCACCTTTCTACCGCAGGCAAGGAATCAAGGCTGCGCCAGCGCCGCCATGTGGCGCCGGTAGTGCCGGAGCTCGTCGATCGAATCGTGCACATCGCTCAGCGCCGTATGCGCCGAATGCTTGGTGAAGCCCGACAGGATCTGTGGCGCCCAGCGGCGCGCCAACTCCTTGAGCGTGCTCACGTCCAAGTTGCGGTAGTGGAAGAACTTCTCCAGCGCCGGCATCTGCCGGTGCAGGAAGCGCCGGTCCTGACAGATCGAGTTGCCGCACATCGGCGAACGCCCCGGCTCGACCCACTGCTGCAGGAACGCCAGCGTGCGTGCCTGCGCCTCGGCCAGGCCGACCCCCTGCTCCAGCGAGCGGGCCCACAGCCCCGAACGCGTGTGCTGGTTGCGGTTCCAATCGTCCATCGCCTCGAGCACATCGAGCGGCTGCACGATCGCCAGTTCCGGACCTTCGGCCAGCACGTTGAGATCGCCATCGGTGATCACGGTGGCGATCTCGAGGATCTGGTCGTGGTCGGTATCCAGACCGGTCATCTCCAGATCGATCCAGATCAGCCGGGTATCGCTGTGCCTGTCGGCATTCATGGGCAGGTCGCCATCGCTGTCGTGGCGCGCATGATATCGCAGCGGTCCACGCGCCTCGCCTGCGTCAGCGTAGCGGGCGGCCGCGCTTGCGACGGAAGTAGTTTGTCAGCATCGGTCCGGCGACCTCGGCCAGCACCCCGCCAGTCACCTCGACCCGGTGGTTGTGCCGCGGATCGCCCAGCACGTCGAACACGCTGCCCGCCGCGCCGGTCTTGGGGTCGAACGCCCCGAACACCACGCGCGCGATCCGCGCATGGATCATCGCCATCGCACACATCGCGCAAGGCTCGAGCGTGACCACCAGCGTACAGCCGACCAGCCGGTGGTTGCCCAAGGCCTGACCCGCACGCCGCATCGCCACGATTTCTGCGTGCGCGCTGGGATCGTACTCGGCGATGTTGCGGTTCCACCCCTCGCCGATCACCTCGCCCCCCGGCGAGACGATCAGCGCCCCGACCGGGATCTCGTCGTCCTCGACCATCGCCCGTTCGGCAAGCCTCAGCGCCCGGCGCATCCACGCCGCGTCCGCATCGGCGGCATCGATCACAGAGGGCGCGTGGGGTTCCGGCATCCCAGCATTATCGCCTGCGGCCGGCGGCACGTCCCAGGCCCTGCGTGCGCCCGCGCAAGGCGGGGCCCGGCCGAGCTCAGACGCTGCCTTCCTGCTCGTGCATGGTGATCAGCGATTCCATCAGGTCTTCGTCCGCGCTCGAGCACACGCCAAGCAGCAGGGCCTCCTCGCAGCCGGTGTCGACGATGTAGGCATGTCCCATCTGGCTGTCGATGTAGATGCCCTCGCCCTCGCTGAGCACCACCGGGTCGTAGAACTCGCTGTGCACCTGGACCCGCCCCTCGAGCACATGGATGTACTCCTCGCCGGGGTGACGCACCAGATCGCCGAACTCGGCCGTCGTCTTGGCGCGGACCCGGGTGACGATCGGGATCATGCGTTTGCGCCGCAACTCGGTGCACAGATAGAAATAGTCGTAGTTATCGGTCTTGACCCGCAACGCCTTGTCGAGGGTGCCGATGCTGCGGCGGGCGGTCACCGCCTGCGGCGCGGCGCCCGGCTCGGGTTCGGCGAACAGCTCCGACACACGCATGTTCAGGCGCTGCGCCAGGTGCTGGAGCTTGTCGTAGGTCAGGGTCAGTCGGTCGTGCTCGATCTTCGACAGGGTGGACAGCGGGATGGCGGTGTGTTCGCTCATCTCCCTGAGCGTCCAGCCCCTGCGCGTGCGCAAGCCGCGCAGCAGGGTTCCGAGCGTGGGGCTCTTCGGACTCATCGACAGGCCTTGTCCTTTGCAATGAAGGTGAGCGCACGATACTACGCGCGGATGAACACCATCCTGATCAGGATGTTTTTTTTGGGTGATGGCGCGGCGGCGCACCTTGTTCGGGCCCATCGCGCCATGGCCGTGCGGCCGCACGCGCCACGACATAGCGCGCTTGCGCTGCCCGCTCCACAGACCGGCACCACGCAATGTTTGACATTTCTCCGATCAGGAATAATGTAGCCTGATTGAGATATCTTTGGCGGTGCCGGGCTCCCCTGCATCGCTTCCGGATTTCCGTCGAGGGGGTCGTCGCATGCGTCTTTGGACGTGGCTTGTCGTGTTGTGCTGTGCTGCCGCTGCAAGCCTCCCAATCTCCGGCCGGCAATCGGGCGCCGACGCGACCGCGCCCGTGGCGGCCGAAACCCACGCCTTGACCGAGGACGATGCCGGCACCTGGCTGGACGGCTTCCTGCCGTACGCGATCGAGCGTGGCGACATCGCCGGCGCGGTCGTCACGGTGGTCAAGGACGGCCGGATTCTGGTGCGCCGCGGCTACGGGTTCGCCGACGTCGAGCAGCGGATTCCGGTCGATCCGGACAGCACCCTGTTCCGGGTGGCGTCGGTCTCCAAGCTGTTCACCTGGACGGCGGTGATGCAACTGGTCGAGGCCGGACAGCTCGATCTGGACGCGGACATCAACCGCTATCTGGACTTCCAGGTGCCGGGGCGCGGCGCGCCGATCACGATGCGGCACCTGATGACGCATACGGCCGGGTTCGAGGCCAACATCAAGAACATGTGGACCAGCGAGGCCGTTGCGCAGGCCCACGGCCTCGCGCTCGGTCCCTACCTCGCCCATTGGGTCCCCAAGCGGATCTTCGCGCCCGGCACCACGCCCGCCTACTCGAACTACGGCACGAGCCTGGCCGGTTACATCGTCGAGCGCGTCTCCGGCCTGCCCTTTCCCGAGTACGTCGAGCGCAGGATCTATGCGCCGCTGCAGATGGATCACGCCAGCTTCCGGCAGCCGCTGCCGCCGGCGCTGCGCGCCCACGCGTCGCAGGCATACGCACGCGGCTCGGGCGAGGCGCGCGCGTTCGAGGTCACCCCGTCCGTTCCGGCCGGCGGCATGTCGGCAAGCGGCTCGGATATGGCGCGCTTCATGATCGCCCATCTTTCGGCCGCCAGTGGCCACGACACACCGATCCTCCGCGCGTCAACCAGCGCGCAGATGCTGACCCCGCAGACACGCTTCGCGCCGCCGCTGCACACGATGGCGCTGGGGTTCTATGAGATCGATGTCAACGGACAACGCGTGGTCTCGCACGCCGGCGACACCTTCTCCTTCCACTCGCAGTTGTTCCTGTTCCGCGACCAGAACGTGGGCCTGTTCGTCGCCCTCAACAGCGCGGGCGTTGGCGGCGTCACCGGGCCGCTTCGCCGTGAACTGCTGGAGCGTTTCGCCGACCGCTACTTCCCCGTCACCGCACCCGCGCCGCCGGCACCTGCGGTCGATGCCGCCTTGGCCGCCCAACAGGCGCGTCGACTGGCGGCGCCCGCCTATCGCGAGTCCCGACGCACCGAGACCGGCCTGGGGCGGATCACCTTCCTGTCGCAGGCGCGCCTGCAGGCACTCGACGACGGCAGCCTGCGCTTCGAACGCATGAAGCAGCCCAACGGGCAGCCGACGCTGTTCAAGCCGGTCGGCCCCTGGCTGTGGCAGGCGACGCACAACGAAGTGCGTCTGGCTGCGATCTTGAAGGATGGCCAGCCGGTCGGCTTCGCCGTCGATTCGGCGGCGCCGTTCAATGCCTTCCTGCAGATCGAAGGCTACCGCTCGGCGGTCTGGCTCAAGCCGCTGCTGATCGCTGCGGTGGTCGTGCTGGTGTTGACCGTGCTGGCCTGGCCGATCGCAGCGATCGTCCGACGTCGCAATGGTCGTCGCCTGGACTGGTCGCCGGCCGCGTTGCGCGCCTATCGCCTGAGCCGCGTGGCCTGCGTCTGGATGTTGCTGATGCCGGTCGCCGGCCTGGCTGTGATGACCTGGGGCTCGGCGGATTTCGCACGCTTCGACGACCGCCTCGATCCGATCGTGATCCTGCTGGGTATCGGCACCCTCATCGCCATCGTCGGCGGCATCGCCGCAACGGCCTGGCACCTGCTGCAGACCCTGCGCAGCCGACGCGGCGTGTTCGCCATCCTGCGGGCCGCCCTGCTGCTGGCATCGGCCTGCGTGCTTGCCTATGTCCTGGTCCTGATGGGCCTGGCCGATTTCGCTCTTGATTACTGATCCGTCGCGCCGCGACGGCTGGAGACCCGTGTGAAATTGACTCTGCAGATCGACAAGCTGCGCATGCTCGCCCCGTTCCGGATCAGCGGCTATGTCTTCGAGCACGCGCCGGTGCTGCGCGTTGAACTGGAACACCAGGGCCACCGCGGCCGCGGCGAGGCCAGCGGCGTGTACTACTTCGACGATACGCCGGAGGGGATGCTCGAGACCCTCGAGGGCATGCGTGGCGTGATCGAGGCCGGCATCGACCGTGCCTCGCTTCAGCACCTGCTGCCGCGCGGCGGCGCGCGCAATGCGCTCGATTGCGCGCTCTGGGATCTGGAGGCTGCGCGGGCCGGCAAGCCCGCGTGGGCGCTGGCGGGGCTGTCCCAGGTCCGGCCGCTGCTGACCACCTGGACCCTCGGCGCCGACGATCCGGGGACGATGCAGTCGATCGCCGTGGCGCGCTACGCGCCGGCCAAGGCGCTCAAGCTCAAGCTCAGCGGCGAGCTCGATGTGGACATCGAACGCGTCCGCGCAGTGCGCAAGGTGCGCCCGGACGTGTGGATCGGCGTGGACGCCAACCAGGGCTATACCATCGATGTGCTCGATGCGCTGATCCCGGTGCTGATGGACAACGGCGTCAGCCTGCTCGAGCAGCCGCTGCGGCGCGGCCGCGAACGCGATCTCGACGGCTTCGCCCGGCCGTTGCCATTCGCCGCCGACGAGAGCGTGCAGGACACGTCCGAGATCGAGGCGCTGGCCGATGTGTTCGACGTGATCAATATCAAGCTCGACAAGTCCGGCGGGCTGACCGAGGGCCTGGCCATGGTCGACAAGGCGCGCACGCTGGGCATGCAGGTCATGGTCGGCAACATGATGGGCAGCAGCTGGGCCATGGCGCCGGCCTTCATCGTGGGCCAGCACTGCGATGTGGTCGATCTCGATGGGCCGCTGGTGCTGCGCGACGACCGGGTGCCGGGCGTGCATTACGACGATGGGCTGATTCACTGCGACGACAGCATCTGGGGAACGGGAGTGCCGGCATGAAGACGTATCCAATCACTGGGCGCCGCTGGCGGGCGTTCGCGTCCGGCCTGCTGCTCGCATCGGCCGGCCTGCTGGCGCCGCTGCACGCGCAGGTCCCCTCGCCTGCGCCGCAGGAGGCGCCGGTACCAGGCTCGGTGCCGGTCGTAGCCGATGCGGGCGCCGCGCCTGCCGGCACCCTCGATGCCGCGCGCGTGGACACGTTCCTCGACGGACTGGTGCCCTATCTGATGGCGCAGGGCGATCTCGCCGGCGCAGTGGTGACCGTCGTCGAGAACGGCCGCATCGTGACCGAGCGCGGCTTCGGCTTTTCCGATGTCGCCAAGCGTGCGCCGGTCGACCCCGAGACCACCCTGTTCCGCCCAGGGTCGATCTCCAAGCTGTTCGTGTGGACGGCCGTCATGCAACTGGTCGAGCAGGGCAAGCTCGACCTCGACACCGACATCAACACGTACCTGGACTTCGCGGTGCCGGCCAAGGGCCAGCCGATCACCTTGCGCCAGGTGATGACCCACACCTCCGGCCTGGAAGAGCGCCTGCGCTACCTGATCGTGCTGGGCCCCGACCATCCGGCCACCGGCGAGCAGTACCTCAAGGAATGGGTGCCCGACCAGATCTTCGCACCGGGGACCAAGCCGGCGTACTCGAACTACGCGACCGGGGTTGCCGCCTACATCGTCGAACGTGTCAGTGGCCAGTCCTTCGACGACTACGCCCAGGCGCACATTCTCGGCCCGCTGGGCATGCAGTACGCCAGCTTCCATCAGACACTCCCCGAGACGCTGCTGCCGCATGTCGCAGCCGGTTACCGCCTGGGTTCGGGCGGGTCCAATCCTGCCGAAAAGGTCACCACGCCCGGCGTCGGCGGCCTGTATGCGTCGGGCGGATCGATGGCGCGCTTCATGCTCGCGATGCTCAATCAGGGCGAGCTCGACGGTCAGCGCATCCTGCGCCCGGAAACGGTGGCGCAGATGTTCGCACCGCAGCCGGCGATCCTGCCTCATCTGCCGCGCATGGCCCTGGGCTGGATGACCTCCGACACCGGCGGTTACGACACGCGTTCGCACGGCGGCACCACGCTGTTCTTCTACTCGTGGCTGTACCTGATCCCCGAGCGCAACATCGGCCTGTTCGTCTCCACCAACAGCGCCGGTCGCGATGGTGCCGGCTCGGCCCTGCGCGCGCAGGTCTGGGAGCGCATGGTCGAAGAGTTCCTGCCGCAACGCCCGATCCAGGCCGCCGGCCCGGGCGTCGATGCCGACACCGCACGCGACCACGCCGCAACGCTGGCGGGTGTGCGCTGGCAGAGCACCCGCCGCTCCGACAGCACCTATCTGCGCATGCTGTCGCTGTTCTCGCCGGTCCGTGTGCATCCGCAGGATGACGGCACGATCACGGTCGATGGCCAGAAGGGGCTCAACGGCCAGCTGCTGCGCTGGCGCGAGGTCTCGCCCTGGCTGTGGCAGGAGGAGCACGGCCGCGGCCTGCTGGAGGTCAAGATCGAGGATGGACGTCCGGTCTACTTCTCCGCCGGACCGTTCGCCTCGGTGTTCGGGTTCGAGCCCATCCCCGGCTGGCGCTCGCCCGCCTGGCTGTTCCCCGCCCTGCTGGTGTCGCTGTTGGTACTGACGCTATCGGCGATCGTGCGGATCTCGGGCGTGTTCGTCCGCCGCTACCACGGCGTCGCGGCGCCGGTGGAAGGCCGCGGCCTGCGCTGGCTGCAGACGCTCTCGGTGACGATACTGCTCGTCGGCGTGGTGGCCTGGGTGCTGTACGCGCAGGCGCTGGGAGCCCCCGGTGCAATCGCCGACTTCAACAACGCCCCGCTGCTGGCGATGCAGGCGTTGTCCTGGCTGGCCGTGCTCGGCGCGCTGGTCCTGGTCTGGGTGGCAGTCCGCAAGCCGGCGAGCTGGCCGCGCCTGCGGCGCGCCGGGGCCTGGATCGTCGCCGGCGCCGGCCTGGTCGTGGCGTTCGTGGCCTGGACCCACGGGCTGCTGACCACTGGCGTGCAGTTGTAGCCGACCGCCGGCATGAGCGCCGACCGCACGCAGGCCTGGTTCGGGCAACCACCAGGCCTGACCATCCTGTTCCTGACCGAGATGTGGGAGAAGTTCTCCTACTTCGGGATGCGGGCGCTGCTGGTCTACTACATGACCAAGCAGTTGCTGTTCTCCCAGGAGCAGGCCTCGCTGGTCTACGGGCTGTACACCGCGCTGGCGTATCTGACGCCGGTGTTCGGTGGCCTGGTGGCCGACCGCTGGCTGGGCAAGCGCCGCGCGGTGATCGTGGGCGGCGCGGTCATGGCGTTCGGCCACTTCCTGATGGCGTTCGATGCCCTGCTGTATCCGGCGCTGTTGGCGATCGTGCTCGGCAATGGTCTGTTCCTGCCAACCCTGCCCGGCCAGGTCGGCGACCTGTATCGGCGCGAGGATCCGCGTCGCGGCTCGGCGTTCAATGTCTACTACGTCGGCATCAACCTCGGGGCGTTTCTCGCCCCGCTGGTCTGCGGCACGCTCGGCGAGCTCTACGGCTGGCACGTGGGCTTCGCCGCTGCCGGCATCGGCATGCTGTTTGGCCTTGCGATCTACATCGGCGGGCGCCGGCACCTGCCGCCCGATCCGCCGCGCACCGTCGGTACGACGCTGCCGCTGTCGGCACTGTGGCAGCCGGCCTATCGCCCGGTGCTGCAGTTGATGGCGATGGTCGCTGGGCTGGTGGTGGTGTTCCGGCTGGCCTACGAGCAGATCGGCAACACAATCGCGATCTGGCTCGACACCGGCATCGACCGGGTGGTCACGGCGGGCTTCACCATTCCGATGACCTGGTTCTTCTCGCTCAACCCGTTGCTGGTGTTCCTGATCACGCCATGGCTGGTCCGGGCCTGGACCCGCCAGGCGCGGATGGGCCGCGAGCCGCCGGCGTTGCGCAAGATGGCGATCGGCGCGGCCGTGGTCGGCGGCGCCTTCGCGCTCGTCGCGGTGCTCGGCGGCACACCGGCCGCGCAGGTCGGTTGGCTGTGGGCCGCGCTGTTCTTCCTGGTGTTCACCTTCGGCGAACTGTTCATCCTGCCGGTCGGGTTGGGTCTGTTCGCGCGCCTGGCCCCTGTCGGCTTCGGCGCGACCATCATCGCCGCATGGTTCCTGGCCTCGTTCGGCGGCAACCTGCTGGCGGGTGCGGCCGGCACGCTGTGGTCGCGAACATCCGTGCATGGATTCTTCGCCGCGATGGCAGGCGTCTGTGTCGTCGTCGCCCTGCTGCTGTGGCGACTGGAGCCGTGCGCACGTCCGCTGCTCGCCAAATCGGCGGTCGATCCCCAGATGCACTGAGTCTGGCCATCTGCGCAACGTCGATCCCGTCGTGACAACACTCCATTGACGGTAGTCGGGGGAATCCACCTCAAGGCGGCAGCGCGGATGCCGCCACTCGCCGGCAGCTTACGCTGCAGTGCAGCGCAAATTCAGGACAATGCGTCCTGATATTCCTTGACAATTCTCCGATCAGGATAAATATTCCCGTAACGGGATTATCGGAAAGGAACATCATGTCCACCGCACCGCGGACCCCTGCCCTGACCCGCCGGCGCCTGCTCGGCGGCGTGGCCGCCCTGGCCGCAGGTGCGATCGCGTTCCCCGCCATCGCGCGCGGCCGCCATGCCGTGGTGCCCGGTGCCACGACCGCCTACTCCACGCGTGCGATCGACCTGGTCCGCGAGTCGCTGGTCATCGACATGCTCGGCGTGATCAAGCTCGACTTCCGCCCCGAGTACCCGGCCATCCGGATCAGCGAGCAGGACGCGGCCGACATGCGCGCCAGCGGCATCACCGCGCTCCATCACGCGGTCGGTCTCGGCGGGCCCAACGCGTTCCAGGACACGCTCCAGTACATGGCCGCATGGAATGGCTTCGTCGGTCGCAACAGCCACGTGTTCACTCTGGTCGGCGAGGCGGAAGACCTCGACCGGGCCAAGGCCGACGGCAAGGTCGCGGTGATGATCGGTGTGCAGAACGCCGAGCACTTCCGCACGCCGGACGATGTCGCCCTGTTCTATCGCTTGGGGATGCGCTGTGCCCAGCTCACCTACAACGCCCAGAACCTGCTCGGCTCGGGCGCGACCGACCGGGTCGACGGCGGCGTCAGCGATTTCGGCGTGCAGATCATCGAGGCGATGAACGCGTCGGGCATGCTGATCGACGTCTCCCACTGCGGCGACCGCACCACGCTCGACACGATCGAGCTGTCGCCGCGCCCGGTCGCGATCACGCATTCCAACTGCCGCGCACTCAACGATCACCCGCGGGTCAAGACCGACGAGGCGATCCGCAAGCTCGCGGCCAAGGGCGGGGTCATGGGGATCACCGGCGTGCGCATGTTCGTGCGCGACCGCGAGCCCACGACGATCGAGCACATGGTCGACCACATCGACCATGTCGTGAAGCTGGCGGGCATCGACCATGTCGGTATCGGCTCGGATGCCGACCTGCACGGCTACGACGACATGCCCGGCGACCAGGGCGCTGCGTTGCGCGCCGGTTACAAGGCCAGCTACGCATTCCGCGAGCGAATCGATACCGACGGTTTCGATCATCCTCGCAAGACCTACGACCTCGTCGAGGTCCTGATCCGTCGCGGCTACAGCGACGGACACATTCGCCAGATCCTCGGCGGCAATTTCCGGCGTCTTCTCGGCCAGACCTGGAAGCCGATCGTTCTTCCCACCTGATCACGCCCATTGCGGAGCCCGGCATGCGCACGATGAAACCTTCGATCCTCGCCACCACGCTGGCCATGTGTTGCGCCGGCCAGGTCCCCCAGGTGTTCGCGCAGGACGCGGAAAACGACACCGTCCGCCAGGCGCCCGACGCGGTGGAGCTCGACCGCGTGGTCGCCACCGCGCAGAAGCGTAGCGAGAACGTCATGGAGGTGGCCTCGGGCGTCAGCGTGATCAGCGAGGAGCGCCTCGAGGCATTCGGCGCGACCCGGCTCACCGACTTTGCTGCCTATGTGCCCGGCTTCCAGGTCGACAGCGGCGGCGCCCCAGGCCAGACCACGATGGCCCTGCGCGGCGTGGCCCCGCTCGGCGGCGGCTCGATCATCGGCACCTACATCGACGACACGCCGATCGGCCCCAGTACCAACAAGCAGCGTGCGACGACCTATGCGCTGGACCTGCTGCCCTACGACATCCAGAGCGTGGAAGTGCTGCGTGGCCCGCAAGGCACGCTGTACGGCGCCGGCGCGATGGGCGGGCTGTTCAAGTACATCACCAAGGCAGCCGACCCGGACGTGATCGAGTTCCGCGCCGGCATGGACGTCAACAGCACCCACGAGGCGGGCGATCTGGGCATCGGCCTGCGCGCGGCGATGAATGCGCCGATCGTCGAAGGACGCGTCGGCCTGCGTGCGAGCTTCTCCAGGCAGGTGACGCCCGGCTACGTCGACCAGCCCGACCTCAGCGGCGACGACGCCAAGGACAGCAATGGCTACACCCAGCTCGCCTCGCGCGTGGCGCTGACTTGGCGTCTCACCGACAACGTGAATCTGCGCCTGCAGACGCTGCATCAGTTGGTCGACGCGGACAACACCGGCCAGGTCGGCCTGAGCCCGACGACGCTCGAGCCGTTGCGCGGCGAGCTCGACGGCATCCTGTTCCGGCCCACGCCCTACCGCATGGAGACCAACTACCACTCCGCAATCCTGGACTGGGACCTGGGCAACCTGGACTTCGTGTCGGCGACCAGTTTCTCCGAGACTCGGATGGACGAGACCCAGGACGCCACGCTCGTCTACGGCGTTGCCTGGCCGCTGCTGACCGGCGGCGCGGTGCCGGCCGGTCAGGCGCAATTCGACGTGTTCCTGGGCAACCGCAAGTGGACCCAGGAATTCCGGCTCAGTTCCAAGGCGGACGACCGCTTCGAATGGCTGGTCGGCACCTTCCTCACTGGCGAGAAGCACGGCAACCGTCAGAGCGTCAGCCCCTACGACATCGACGGCAATCCGCTGCCGTTCGAGGCCGCGTCGGGCACCCTGCCCGGCCGCTACGATGAGCAGGCGCTGTTCGCCGATGCGACCTACAAGTTCAGCCCGCGCTTCGACGTGTCGGCCGGCGTGCGTTATGCGCGCAACGAACAGGACTTCGAGCAGCACACCACCGGTGCGCTCTATGGCGGCACGCTCGACCTGGTCGATTCGATCGACGAGAACGTGTTCACCTGGAAACTCGCCAGCCGCTGGCATCTCGACGACCGGTCGATGCTATACGCGCGTTATGCCACCGGCTACCGGCCGGGCGGCCCGAACGTTTCGGTGACCGGCTCGGTACCGATGACGCGCTCCGACACGCTGGGCAACTTCGAGCTGGGCTACAAGTCGCACTTCTGGGACCGACGCGCGATGATCGATGTCGCCGTGTTCCGCATCGACTGGGACGACATCCAGTTGCGCGAAACCGTCAACGGCATCTCGCGGATGGGCAACGCCGGCAGCGCGAAAAGCCAGGGCCTGGAGCTTGCGACGCTCGTCCGCGCGACCGACCGGATCACCGTTGGGTTGAACGCCGCCTACACCGACTCCGAACTGGGCGACGTGCCGCCGGACAGCGGTCTGACATCCGGCAGTCGCATGCCGCTGACGCCGCGCCTGAGCTGGTCGAGCACCGTGGACTACAACTTCGAGGCCGGGCCGCAATGGCACGGACGGATTGGCGGAGGTTTCCGCTTCACCGGCAACCGAGTCGGCATCGGCGGCTACGAGATCGAAAGCTACCGCGCCGTCGACCTCCATGCCGAGCTGACCAATCTGCGTTGGACCGCGCGTCTGTACGCCCGCAACCTGACCGACGAGCGCGCCTACGTGTCCACCGGGCTCGTGCGCGACGTATTCAATCGCGACGTTGCAGTGGTCGGCGTGCCGTTGCAACCACGCACGGTCGGCGTGTCGATCGACTACCGCTTCTGAGGTCCGCTGCACGCACGGCGCCGCCGCTGCGTGCCTTGCCCCTCCCCCCTGCAATCTGCGGGCGCGTCCTCGCGCCTGCTCTCCCCTGCTGTCCACGCCCCACTGGAGCTTGACCCTGATGACACCTTCTTCGAACGGCGCGGCGCACGCGATCATCGCGCTGCCGCAGCCGTACCTGCTGTTTCTCGGCGACGTGACCGAGCCTGGCTTCGCCAAGACCGCGATCGGTCTGCGCGACTGGGCGCCGGAGCACTGCATCGGCGAGTGGGCCCTGCCCGCGGCGACCGTCAGTACCGGCCTGCCGTCGATGACGCCTGCGCAGGCCTATGCCGCCGGTGCACGCTCGCTGGTGATCGGCGTCGCCAATCAGGGCGGCACGATCCTGCCGGGCTGGATCCCGTCGCTGCTCGAGGCCATGGAACAGGGCCTGGACCTGGTCAGCGGCATGCACCAGGTGCTCGCCAACATTCCAGAACTGGCCGAAGCCGCTGCCCGGCTCGATCGCCGCCTGATCAGCGTCCGGGTACCGCCGCCGGGCATTCCGGTGGCCAATGGCCGCAAGCGCAGCGGCAAGCGCGTGCTGACCGTCGGCACCGACTGCGCTCTGGGCAAGAAGTACACCGCGCTGGGACTGGTCAAAGGCCTGCGCGCGCGTGGCGTCGACGCCGATTTCCGCGCCACCGGGCAGACCGGCATCCTGATCGCCGGCGGCGGCCTGCCGATGGATGCGATGGTCGCGGACTTTTCGGCCGGTGCCGCCGAGCAGCTCAGTCCCGACGCCGCGCATGACCATTGGGACGTGATCGAAGGACAGGGTTCGTTGTTCCATCCTGCCTATGCCGGCGTGACCCTGGGCCTGCTGCATGGCAGCCAGCCGGATGTGTTCGTCGTCTGTCACCAACCCGGGCGCGCCCACGTGCTCGGGTACCCCGACTATCCCCTGCCCTCGATCGAGGACGTGATCGACCTGACGGTGCGCCTGGGCAGCCGCACCAACCCGGCGATTCGCTGTGCGGGGGTCAGTTTGAACACACATGGCATGAGTACGGAGGCCGCGTTGGCGGCCTGCGCCGAAGTGTCCTCGCGTCTCGGTCTGCCTGCGGGCGATCCGATGCGCGCTGAGACCGGTTTTGAACACGTCGTAGAGGCTTGCATCGCATGAAGAGTCTGAAAAACACCCTGGTCCTCGGTCTGGCCGTCGCCCTGGGCACCGCCTCCCTGTCGGCATCGGCCGACAGCCGCGTGGTCGAACACGAGATCGCGCGTCTGGCCTCGTCCATCGATGGCACCGTCGGCGTCTCGGCCTGGCGACTGGACGGCAGAAGCACTCCGGTGCACCTCAACGCCGATCAGCGCTACCCGATGGCGAGCACGTTCAAGATCGCGGTCGCCGCGGCGATCCTGTCCAAGGTCGATGCCGGTGAGCTCCAACTGGACACGATGGTCGCCGTGGCCCCGGAGAAGTACGTCGATTCGCTGGTGATCGCCGAGCACTTCATCCATCCCGGCGTCAGCCTGTCGATCCATAACCTGATCGAAGTGATGATGACCAACAGCGACAACACCGCGACCGACGTGTTGGTCGAGCAGGCCGGCGGGCCTGCGGCGGTGACCGCCTGGCTGCGCAGTCAGGGCATCGAAGACCAGCGTCTGGATCGCGACACCCGCACCCTGCTCAAGGAATTCTTCGGCGTCGACACCAGCGGCTTGAGCAAGGCCGAGGTCGTGGAGCTGGTCAAGGCCAACCCCGAACTGGCCACCCGCGGTGCGGGGGCGTACGCGCCCTACGACAATGACCCGCGCGACACCTCCACGCCGCCGGCGATGGCCACGCTGCTGCAGCGCATCTTCACCGGCCAGGCCCTGAGCGAAGCGAGCACCCGCGTGCTGACCAGCGTGATGGAACGCTGTCGGACCTGCGATGCGCGCCTGCGTGGCCGCATGCCGGCGGGCACCGTGGTCGCCGACAAGAGCGGCACCGTCGGTGGCACGGTCAACGACGTCGGCGTGGTCACCCTGCCCGACGGCAGCCAGTTCGTCATCGCCGCGTTCGTCAAGGCCAGCAACGCGCCCCGGCCGGAGCGCGAACGGGTGATTGCCGAGATCGCACGCACCGTGCGCGACTTCTACCTGTTCGACTCGGCGGACACCGCACGATGACGACGCAGGCCAGCCGGTTCCAGCGCTATCTGTTGCCGGGCCTGGCCTTCAAATCCGCAGTGATCGGTGGCGGTTACGCCACCGGTCGCGAGCTGGCTGAGTTCTTCCTGCCGTCGGGGCCTTGGGGCGGCCTGGCGGCCATCACGCTGTCGATGGTGGTGTGGAGCGTCGTGTGCGCGCTGACGTTCCTGCTTGCCCAGCAGATCCGCGCTTACGACTACCGCAGCTTCTTCCGGCATCTGCTCGGTCGTGGCTGGTGGACGTTCGAGATCGCCTACCTGGCCCTGATCGTCGTGGTGCTGGCGGTGTTCGGCGCGGCTGCCGGCGAACTGGCGTCGAGCATGTTCGCCTGGCCGCGCATCGTCGGCACGCTGCTGCTGGTGGTCGTGATCACCTTGGTGGTGCAGGCCGGTGCGAATGCCGTCGAGCGCCTGTTCAAGCTGATGTCGATCTTCATGTACCTGGTCTACGCGCTGGCGGCATGCCTGATTCTGATGCGCTTCGGTGGCGCATCGATGTCGGCGCTGTCGAGCGCCGGCCAGCCCGAGGCGCGCTGGGCGCTCGACGGGCTGACCTACGCCGGTTACAACGTGTTCGCAGCGGTGTCGGCATTGCTGGTCGTGCGGCACATGCTGGGGCGCCGCGATGCCGTGGTCGCTGGCGCACTCGCCGGTCCGCTGGCGATTCTGCCGGCGATGATCTTCTACCTGTGCATGCTGGCTTTCCTGCCCGAGGTCGCCGATGCGCCGCTGCCGTCGGATCTGATGCTGGGCCAACTGGGCATGCCCTGGTTCCACTGGCTGTTCCGGTTGATGATTCTGGTGGCCCTGGTCGAGACCGGTGTGGCGCTGATGGCATCGGTCGACCGACGCATCCTGATCCACTGGCAGGAGCGGACCGGCCGCGAGCCGGGCCCGCTGCTGCGCGCGGGGATCATCGCCGCGCTCCTGCTCGGCGCGGTGGTCATGGCCGACGCGATTGGGCTGGTATCGCTGATCGCGCAGGGCTATCGCCTGTTGGCGTACGCGATTCTGTCCACCTATGTCGTGCCACTGCTGCTCTACGCGGGTCGCGAGCTGTGGACCCGGCGGCGCCGGGCGTTCGATGGCAGCGTGCTGCCGTCCTCACCGACCGGAGCGGGCTGAACGCGCGCCGCGCCTGCCCATAAGCTGTGGCTATGGATTGGCAGCGCCAATTCAATAGCCGGCCGTGTGCGCGCCGCTGAAGATGGTCGGGTGATCCGGAACTGCCCAGGAGCCTGCGCTTGATGTCCCTCGAGTCCGACGCGCCCGGCCCCTGGGCCCCGCCGTTCCTGCTCTATCTGGGCGATGCCGCCGACGACCTGGCCGCCAAGACCGCGCGAGGTCTCGCGCAGTTCCGCCCGCAGTGGTGTGCCGGCCAGTTCCGTGGGCCCCAATGCCGCACGACGGTCGGACTGCCGGATATGGACTTCGTGCACGCGCACGCCGCGGGCGTCAGGACACTGGTCGTCGGCCTCGCCAGTGCGGGCGGCCGGCTGTCGCCGACCATGGTCGACGACATCGTTGCCGCGCTCGGGGCCGGGCTCGATGTCGCATCCGGCTTGCACGAGCGCCTGGCCGCGCACCCGTCGATCGCTGCCGCTGCGCAGCGCCACGGCAGACGCCTGTTCGAAGTCCGGATGCCACCGCCCGACCTGCCGGTCGGAACCGGGCGCAAGCGCGAAGGCCGGCGCCTGCTGACGGTCGGTACCGACTGCTCCACCGGCAAGATGGTCACCGCGCTCGTTCTCGAAGCGGCGTTGCGCGCACGTGGCGTCCCGGCCGACTTTCGTGCAACCGGCCAGACCGGGATTCTCATCGCCGGTCGTGGCATTGCGATCGACGCGCTGGTCGCCGACTTCATTTCGGGGGGCGTCGAAGCATTGTCGCCCGCGCGCGATGACGGCGGTTGGGACGTCATCGAGGGCCAGGGCTCGCTGTTCCACGCGTCGTTCGCCGGGGTCGCGCTCGGGCTGCTGCATGGCGCCCAGCCCGACGCACTGGTGCTGTGCCATACGCCAGGACGCCAGCACATGCGCGGCCTGCCACACATGGCCCCACCGGACCTGGCCATCACGCTCGAAGCAAACCTCGCGGCGGCACGCCTGACCAATCCCCGCGTGCAGGCGGCAGGCATCGCCCTCAATACCAGTGCCCTGTCCGATGCCGAGGCACTGCGCTTGTGCCGCGACACCGAGCATGCCTTCGCTTTGCCGACCTGCGATCCCCTGCGCCACGGCGCCGCCGCCATCATCGACAAGGTGCTCGCATGCTGTCCTGGTTGAGTGCACACCCGCGCAGTTGGCCGCTGGCCGTTCCCTTTCGCATCTCGCGCGGCTTGCGCACCACGGCCGAGGTCGTCGAGGTCCATGTCCGCGATGGCGACCACGTCGGTCGCGGCGAGTCCACGCCGTATGCCCGTTACGGGGAAACGACCGCATCGGTCCTGGCACAGATCGAGACGCTGACCCGGGCCGCGCCTCGTGGAATCGATCGGGCGCAGCTGCAGCGGATGCTGCCGCCGGGCGCGGCACGCAATGCGGTCGATGCCGCGCTGTGGGACCTGGAATCGCAGCGCCGCGGCGCGTCGGTCGCCACGCTGCTCGGGCAGACCGCCCCGCCCTGCCTGCCGAGCGCACAGACCATCGGCCTGGATACGGCCGAGCGCATGGCCAGCGCCGCACGTGGGCACGCGCATCTCGACCTGCTCAAGATCAAAGTCGGCGCCGACGATCCCGCGCGCCTGATCCGTGCGGTGCGCGAGGCAGCGCCACTAGCGCGGCTGATGGTCGATCCCAACGAGAGCTGGACGCTGGCGCTGCTGCAGGCGATGCAGCCGGTGCTCGCCGAGGCCCGGGTGGAGTTGGTGGAGCAGCCGTTGCCTGCCGGCGAAGACGCGCAGCTTGCGGGCTTCGACTCGGCCGCCCTGCTGTGCGCGGATGAATCCTGCCACGTCGCCACCGACCTGCCCCGCCTGCGCGGGCTTTACCAAGTGGTGAACATCAAGCTCGACAAGACCGGTGGCCTGACCGGTGCGCTGTCGCTGCTGGACGCAGCGCAGGCGCAAGGGTTTGACATCATGGTCGGCTGCATGGGCTGCTCGTCGCTGGCGATCGCGCCGGCGCTGCATGTGGCCCGGCACGCGCGCTTCATCGACCTCGACGGACCGCTCTGGTTGCGCGAGGATCATCCCGGCGGCGTAAGCTTCGTCGGCGGCCTGCTGCAGCCGACATCGCCCCAGCTGTGGGGTGGCGGCCTGCGCCGCGCCGACACCCGCGCGCCAACCTCGCCGGCGCCGTGCCCGCAGCCGGCTGACGTTCCGGTGGCGCACGTCCGCTGAGCCATCGGTTCCCCGCGCGCACGACGCGCCGTCACGCAAGTCCAGACCCGCCCATGCGCTTTCGCCAGATCGAAGTCTTCCATGCGATCTACACCATCGGCTCGATCAGCGGCGCCGCGCGCGCACTGCACGTCTCGCAGCCCGCACTGAGCAAGGTGCTCCAGCACACCGAGCAACGGCTGGGCATCGCGTTGTTCCGACGGGTCCGCGGGCGTCTGGTGCCGACCGACGAAGCGCACGCGCTGGCCATCGAGGCGGCGGAGGTCTTCCGACGCCTGACGTCGCTGCAGAAGGCGGCCGGCAAGCTGCGGTTTTTGACCGACGGCCACATCCGGCTGGCCGTGGTGCCGTCGCTGGGGTTGGCCGTGGCGCCGCTGGCGATCGCACGCTTCCGGATGCAGCATCCCCAGGTCACCTTCGAGGTGCAGACCCTGCACCACGACGATCTGTTCCGTGCGCTCTACGAACGCAGTTGCGACATCGCGATCGGTTACGACGCCCCGCCGCATCCGCGTCTGCAACGGCGGACGCTCGTCGACGGAGAACTGGAGGTGATGTTCCGCGAGCAGGACATGCCCGAGGTCGGCGAACGCGTCGCGCTCCAGGCGCTGCAGGACCGCGACCTGATCGGGATGACGACCGGCGGTCCGCTGGGCGACCTGTTCAACCGCGAGCTGCAGCGGCTGGAGGTGCGTGTGCGCGAGGTCGTCTCCAACCAGACCTTCTACATCGCCGCAGGCCTGACCCGATGCGGGGCGGGCCTGTCGATCGTCGACGAATTCACCGCGCGGGCGATCGGCGGCAACGGCCTCGCCTCGCGGCCGCTCACCCCGGCGCTCGGTTTCAAGGTGCAGTGCATGTTCCTGGAGGATCGCCCGCCCTCGCGTCTGACCGAGGGCTTTCTGGCGCAACTGGTGACCGCACTGGGCGAGCGCGGGGCGCCGGCGATCGGCTGACCGCCTCCGGCGCCGCTACGGCGTCGACTCAGGCGACGCGCGCGGCGGCAGCGCATCGACGAAGCCGCCGACCAGCGACACGAAGCGGTCGGGCGCCTGCGTATGCAGGAAATGCTCGCTGTCCTCGAACGTGATCTGGCGCGCACCGTAGCGTGCCGCCAGACCGCGCTGGCTGTCGAGCCAGACATCGCGGACATCGTCCCCCAGCCGGAGCACGCCGGCCGACAGCACCAGCGCGGGGACGCCGGAGACAGGTGTCAGGCTGCGCACCTGGGCCTCGCTGGCCTGCAGCGCGGCGAATTCGCGCGACTGGATCGGCGCGAGCGTCAGCACCGGGCGAACCCACCAGGGATCGGCACACCGCGCCTCGCCCAGTGTATCCAGGCAGCGCAGCATGAAATCGGAGGCGCGGGCATCGTCGAACACCAGGCCGGCGATCTGATCGGGATAGCGCGCGGCGTAGGCCTCGGCCACCAGCCCACCGAGCGAGTGGCCGACCAGCACGTATGGCGGCGCGACCTGCGTTTCTTCGAGCAGCCCGTGCAGTTCGTCGGCAATCGTCACCACATCGCGCGGTCCCGGCGGCGCGGCATCGCTCTCGCAGTAGCCGGGTCGGTCGTAGGTGAAGACGCGGCCATGCCGCAGCAGGCCTTCGAGCACGGGCGCCCATGTGCTCTGGCCGCTGCCCAGCCCCGTGATCATGACCAGCGTCGGACGTTGGTCATCAGGATCGCCGCTGATGGACCAGCGCATGCGCACCCCGTCGACATCGGCATCGCGCAATGTCGCCGCAAACGGCACCGCAGCGCTGCAGCTGCCTTTGCGGATCAGCAGGTGCAAGGTCAGCACCGCGCCCACCAGCAGCAAGGCAACGACCGCCAGCACGATGCGCAGCCAACGCCTGCGACGCCTGGGCTGTACGAGGTCGGTCATTCGGCCACCCGCAGCAGCCGGACGACTTCGTCGCCCATCGACACCCGCAGTGCGGCACCCTCGGGCTGGAAGCGCAGCCGGATCGACCGGACCGGATCCTCGGCCACGTAGCCGCCGGCATCATCGGGCCGGAACACCTGCGGTTCGCCGGCTGCCGGCGTCAGCGGCGAGAAGACCGTTGCGTGCAGGCGGTCGTCCGCCTCGATCGCGTCGATCCGGTAGCGCAGCGACAGCGCCGCATTCGCGTAGTCGCCGACACGGGCGGCCGCCTGCGCGGTTGACGACCAGAGCGTGTCCCCCTCGAGCATGGCCGCGACTGTATCGGCAAGCGGAACCGGGTCGCGGTCGCCGCGGTTGCACAACACCGCGACCGCGAGCCCACGATCGGGCAGGCGCAGGTACTGCAGGCGGAAAGCCTCGGCGCCGCCGGCGTGCTGGATGACGCGCTGGCCCAGGCGCTGCCCGATGCGCAGGCCCCCGGCATAGCCCAGGCCGTCGGGCGCACCGGACAGGCCACCGTCGGACAACCGCGCGGGCGTCCACATCAGCGCACGCACCGGTGCAGTCCAGACCCGGTGACCGACCTCGATGTCGTGCTCGTACCGCGCAAGATCCTCGACGCTGAGCATCACCCCGCCCGATCCGGAGACCAGCGGATACGTGTCGCGCACCTCGAAGCCGTCGCCGACCGGGACATAGCCGTGCGCAACGTTCGCGCCCGTCGGCCGTGCACCGTCCAGAACGAAGGCGTCGCGCATGCCCAGCGGTTCGAACACGTGGGTGCGGACACGCTCGGCGAACGGCGTACCGGTGACCCGCTCGACGAGCACGGCGAGCAGCCGATAGCCGCTGTTGGAGTAGGCGTAGCGGCTTCCCGGCACGAACGCAGTCTGCGGCTGCGCGGTGATCAGCGCCATGATCTGGCGCGCATCGAGCGTGCTCCAGTCCGACGCACCCGACAGCGCAGCGAGCATCAGCCAGTCCGGCACGCCGGCGGTATGGTGCAGCAGCATCCGTGGGGTCACGGTGTGGGCATACGCCGGCAACTCGGGCAGGTAGCGCCGCACGTCGGCGTCGAGATCGATCGTGCCCTCGACCGCGAGTTGCGCGACCACCAGCGCGGTGAACTGCTTGGACACCGACGCTGCGTAGAACACCGTGCGGGCGTCGATCGGACGCTCGCGCTCAAGGTCGGCCAGGCCTGCCGAGACCGACAGGACCGGCGCGCCACCGCGGAATGCCGCGACCGCACAGCCGGGTGCAGCCGCGTGCGCAGGGTCGGCCACCAGCGCACGCACCGCATCGGAATCGACCGCCTGCACCTGCGTCGCGACCAGCAGTCCACCCGCCAGCAACGCCCTCGCCCATCCTCTTCTTGCCCGTCCGCGTGCCATGGTCAGAACCTGTAATCGAACGAGACGCCGACTGTACGCGGTTGCAGCATCACGCCGTTCCAGCGCGTCAGACGCGCCGATCCGAACAGGGTCCGACTGGCCGAGGTGAAGGTGTCTTCGTTGGTGACGTTGTTGACGAAGAAGCGGAACGAGGCATCGGTGCTGCCCAGCTCGGCGCTGAGGTCGAGCAGGCTGTAGCTCGACAGCTCGATCGATTGCGACGCCGCGACCGACAGCGGGCGGCTGCCGTAGTAGCGCAAGGCGCCGGCCAGGCTCCAGGCCCACTCGCCGCGCGTGGGGAACTGGTAATGCGCCTGCACGCTGCCGCTCCACTCCGGGACCTGCGGCAGCGGCGTGCCCGCCGGTGCCTGCCCCGGAATCGAACCGGTCAGTTCGGCATCGGTATAGGTCAGCGCGCCGCTCAGGCGCAGGCCGTCCGTCGCGGCGACCGAACCGCTGAGTTCGACACCCTGGCTGCGTGCGGTGCCGCCGTTGAGGCCATAGGAAATGCCGCTCGGCGTTACCAGGTTGAGACGGATGTCCTCCCAGTCGATGCGGAACACAGCGGCTTCAACCAGCGCACGCCGGTCCCACAGATGGCGCTTGATCCCCAGTTCATAGTTGACCAGCGTGTCGGCGCCGACCTGGCGCGGCACGTTGGGTGCGTTGGCGATCAGCGGATTGGGACTGCCGGCGCGATAGCCGCTGGCTGCCCGCAGATACGCCATGCTGTCCTGCCCGAAGAACAGGCGCGGACTGACGCTCCAGGTGGTCACGCTTTCCGACGAGGTGCCGGTATAGGCCTGTCCACCGCCCAGCAGGCCGCCCAGGTTCTGGTCGAACACCTGATCGTTCTGCGCGTGGCGCAGGCCCAGGGCCAGGTCGAAGCGATCGCTGAACTTCCAGGTCGTATTGCCGAACAGCGCCTTCTCGCGATAGGTGGTCAGCACGTCGGCCGTGAACAGCGAGGCCACCGGCGTCATGCCCGCGCTCATGATGTCGCCAAACTCGATGTAGTCGGCATCCTCGTCGGTGTAGAACGCGCCGATCTGCCACGCCAGCCTGCCGGTGTTCTTGGAGGTCAGGCGGACTTCCTGAGTGAACTTGCGCAGGCCGATCCTGGTGTCGAGCGCGGCATAGGCCATCGGTCCACGGCCGGGCGTGCCACCGAGCAGCGGCACGTACTCGGCCGACAGGTCCTGCACGCGCCAGGTGTCCGAGTCGAGCCAACTGCTCGATGCACTGAAATCGGCCCAGCCCAGATCCCAGTCGATGGTCAACCCGTAGACGTCGGCCTCGATGGTGCTCGGCTGCGCCAGCAGATAATCGCTGGCATAGCCCGGCAGCGAGCGCTCGAGCGTCACCGGATCGAGCGAGACCACGCCGAGATTGTCGGCGCGGTTCTGCTGGGTGATCGCGCTGAGCACCACTTCGAGCGTATCGGTCGGCTGCCACAGCAGCGACAGACGTCCCGCCTTCTGGCGCACATCATTGGTGTCGCGGCGCTGGAGCACGGTGTTGTCGATCCAGCCCGGCGTCGCCTGCTCGGCGTAGCTGGCACGCATCGCCAGCGTGCCTTCGGCCAGTGGCGCATTGATCGACGCGCGTCCGGCGTAGCCCACGTGGCCGCCATCGTCGATGACGCTGACCGTGCCACCGGCCCGCCCTTCGAAGTAGTCCAGTTCGGGGCGACGGGTGACATATTTGACCAGGCCGCCCAGCGCACTGGCGCCATACAGCGTGCCCTGCGGGCCCCGCAGCACTTCGACATGCTGCAGATCGTAGGGCAGCAGATCGAACATCCCAGACGTGCCGCCGGACAGCGACCCGTTGGGGGTCAGCGGGATGTCGTCGACGTAGATCGCGGTCGAGGCCGTGTTGCCCATCGGCACGATGCCGCGCAGCGACACCTGCGTACGCCCGGGCCAGCCCAGGTTATTGACCTGCAGGCCGGGGATCACGCCGGCCAGGTTGTTGACGTTGTTGATCTGCAGGCGGTCGAGGGCTTCCTCGCCCAGCACGCTGATCGACATCGGGATTTCAGTGGGCGACTCCACGCGCTTTTGCGCGGTGACCTGCACGACCTCGAGCGTCTGCGTGCTGCGGGCGACGGACGCGGGTTCGGGCGCGTCCTGCGCGATGGACAGGACCGGCGCGCCAGCGGCGAACAGGCCGACGCTACAGGCCAGCGACAACAGGGAGGGACGGACGACGCGATTGCGCATGGTGTTCGGTCTCGGCAAGTGGGGGGTGACCCCTGAAAGGACGGACAGAACCCGGCTCTGGGGGGAGGGGCGCAGGCCGGCACAGACGATGGCGGATTCCCTCCCGCGGCTGCCGGTCTCATGGCGGAAGACGTGCTCTGATCGCGAACCGGAGAGGCCTGATCGGAGAAGCCGCCATGAAATTCTCGACTAGGAACTTAACCGGGCGACGTGTGCCCGCTCCATTGCGAATGCTTGGGTCATGCATAACCCGTCGCTATGGTCGGATCGGCGTGGCGTCGCGGCAGCGGGGCCGATTGCCCCCACCCAACCCTCCCCCGCGCGCGGGGGAGGGCTCTGATGCAGGCGCTAGGCCGGATCGCCGCCCACGACCCTCCCCGCGTTGTGTGGGAGGGCGAACGTGGCCCGATGCCATGCGGTGCGTTTCTAAGCCCTCCCCCGCCCGCGGGGGAGGGTTGGGTGGGGGCAGCTCAGCCGCCGCAGGCGAAGACCAGGAACTGGTGCAGTGCGAGTGCCGGTGCCGATAACGGATCGTCGGGGCGCCAGACCAGGCCCACTTCCATCGGCGGCACGGCCACCTCGAGCGTGCGGACGTCGATGCGGCGGCCGTCCAGTGACCAGGGCCGGTAGACCATGTCCGACAGGATGCTGACGCCGAACCCGTAGGCAACCAGGCCGCGCAAGGCTTCGAGCGACGAGGTGCGGAACGCGACGTTCGGCACATGGCCCACCGAGCGCCAGTAACGCATCGACGAGGCCTCGCCCTCGTCCACCTTCAACATGATGTAGGGATACGGCGCCACGTCGGCCGGCCCGATCGTCGGCAGTTGCGCCAACGGATGCGATTCGGCCAGCCACAACTGGCGGCGCGAGCGGATCAGGGGCTGTCGCCTGAGCAGATGCGGCGCCACCATGTTGGAGATGATGCAAAGCCCCAGGTCGAGGTCGCCGTCGCCGACGCCGCGCTCGATCTCGGCCCGGTCCATGTCGATCAGGTCGATCTCCACCAGCGGATAGGAGCGCTTGAACCGTGCCAGCAGACTGGGCAGGAAGTAGCCCAGCACCGTATAGGACGCGCCGACCCGCACGGTGCCGGCCAGTGTGTTGGCCAGCAGCGTCGGCTCGCTGAGCGCATCCTGCAGCGTGTCCAGCACGTGACGCACGTGCTGGTGGAATCGATGGCCTTCGGCAGTCAACGCGACGCCGTGTGGCATCCGGTCGAACAGCCGCAGCCCCAGCATCGTCTCGAGCTGCGCGACCGCGGTGGTGATCACCGACTGCGAGACATGCAGCTTGCGCGCGGCCTGGGAGAACTGGCCCAGCTCGGCGGCTTCGGCGAAATAGCGCAGCTGCCGCAACGACAGGTTGGCGGGAATCTGCATTGAAGCCTCCGAAGGCAGTGCGGTATCGGATTGGACGATACCTCATAAAGAATTAAACAAATTTACGATAGCCGAGCGGCACCGTAGACTTCACGCCTGGCGGAATGCGGCATGCCGCGCCCGCCTGAGTGCCGCGGGCCGAGCCCGCCCCGACCGGGAGAAGCGTTTCTTGCCCTGTGCCCTGTCCCGGCACGCGCTCCGCGCGTGCCCCCTCGCGTCGATCGCCCGTCCGGGCATCGGCCGCGCCCTCGCCGACGCCCCCCGCCGCCGGCACGCCCGTCCTTCCATGTCCCATGTCCAGCGAGGCTCCTGACATGTCCACGTCCCAGACCCCGGCCACGCCCGCTCCATTGCGGTTGCACGTGCCCGAACCCAGTGCCCGCCCGGGCCAGGCCACCGATTTCTCCTATCTGCAGCTCAGCCCGGCAGGCGCGGTCGACAAACCCGCGCTCGACGTGACCGCTGGCCAGACCGCACCGCTGACCACGCAGCTGGTCCGCGTGCTCGACGACAACGGCGACGCGGTCGGCTCGTGGGCGGCCGACATCGACGACGCCGTGCTGCTGCGCGCGATGCACGCGATGCTCAAGACCCGCGCGTTCGATGCGCGCATGCTCATCGCCCAGCGCCAGAAGAAGACCTCGTTCTACATCCAGTGCCTGGGCGAGGAAGCCATCGCGGTCGGCCAGACGCTGGCGCTGCGCGACGGCGACATGCAGTTCCCGACCTACCGCCAGCAGGGCATCCTGATCACCAAGGAAGTCTCGCTGGTCGAGATGATGTGCCAGGTCCTGTCGAACGCCGCCGACCCGCTGAAGGGCCGCCAGCTGCCGATCATGTACTCGTACAAGGACGCGGGCTTTTTCTCGATCTCCGGCAACCTGACCACGCAGTACATCCAGGCCGTGGGTTGGGCGATGGCGTCGGCGATCAAGGGCGACACCAAGATCGCGACCGCCTGGGTCGGCGACGGCGCGACCGCCGAGGGCGATTTCCACGCCGCACTGGTGTTCGCCCACGTCTACCGCGCGCCGGTGATCCTCAACGTCGTCAACAACCAGTGGGCGATCTCGACATTCCAGGCGATCGCGGGCGGTGAGAACACCACCTTCGCCGCGCGCGGCGCCGCCTACGGCATTCCGTCGCTGCGCGTGGACGGCAACGACCTGCTGGCCGTCTACGCCGCCTCGCGCTGGGCCGCCGAGCGCGCGCGCAGCAACCTGGGCTCGACGCTGATCGAATGGGTCACCTATCGCGCCGGCCCGCATTCGACCTCCGACGATCCGTCCAAGTACCGCCCCGCCGACGACGCCCAGCACTTCCCGCTCGGCGATCCGATCGAGCGCCTGAAGCGGCATCTGATCAAGCGCGGGCTGTGGAGCGAGGAACAGCACGAACAGGTGCGCAGCGAACTCGATGCCGAGATCTCGCGCGCACTCAAGGAGGCCGAGTCCCACGGGTTGCTCGGCAGCGACAACCGTCCCGGCGCGGCCGACATGTTCAACGACGTCTACAAGGACATGCCCGACCACCTTCGCCGCCAGCGCCAGCAGTTGGGAGTGTGAGATGAGCGAAACCGAACTCCAGAGCACCGGCAGCGCGCCGATGACGATGATCCAGGCGCTGCGTTCGGCGATGGACGTCATGCTCGAGCGCGACGACAACGTGGTGATCTTCGGCGAGGACGTCGGCTACTTCGGCGGCGTGTTCCGCTGCACCGACGGCCTGCAGGCCAAGTACGGCAAGCAGCGCGTGTTCGACGCGCCGATCTCCGAAAGCGGCATCGCCGGGGCGGCGATCGGCATGGCGGCCTACGGCCTGCGCCCGGTCGCCGAGATCCAGTTCGCCGACTACATCTATCCGGCCTACGATCAGATCGTCTCCGAAGCCGCGCGCCTGCGCTATCGCTCCAACGGCATGTTCACCTCGCCGCTGGTGTTTCGCACGCCCTGCGGTGGCGGCATCTACGGCGGCCAGACCCACAGCCAGAGCCCGGAGGCGATCTTCGCCCACGTCGCCGGCCTGCGCACGGTGATGCCGTCCAACCCCTATGACGCCAAGGGCCTGTTGATCGCCTCGATCGAGAACGACGATCCGGTGATCTTCCTCGAGCCCAAGCGCCTGTACAACGGCCCGTTCGACGGTCATCACGACCGACCGGTCGTCGCCTGGTCCAAGCATGCCGACAACCTGGTGCCGGAGGGCTACTACTCGGTGCCGCTGGACAAGGCCGCCATCGTGCGCGAAGGCCAGGCCGTCACCATCCTGACGTACGGCACCACGGTGTGGGTGGCGCAGGCCGCGGCCGAGGATGCCGGCATCGATGCCGAGGTCATCGACCTGCGCAGCCTGTGGCCGCTGGATCTCGAGGCGATCGTCGCCTCGGTCAAGAAGACCGGTCGCTGCATCGTGCTGCACGAAGCGACCCGCACCTGCGGCTTTGGCGCCGAGCTCGTCGCCCTGGTGCAGGAGCACTGCTTCTACCACCTGCAGGCGCCGGTGGAGCGCGTGACCGGTTGGGACACCCCCTACCCGCACGCGCAGGAATGGGACTACTTCCCGGGCCCGGCCCGGGTCATCGACGCGATGCATCGCGTGCTGGAGGACTGAGCGATGGGACACCACGTCATCAAGATGCCGGACATCGGCGAGGGCATCGCCGAAGTCGAGCTGATCGCCTGGAAGGTCGAGGTCGGCGGTACCGTCGCCGAGGACGAAGTCGTGGCCGAGGTCATGACCGACAAGGCGATGGTCGAGATCCCCTCGCCCGTCGCCGGCACCGTGGTCTCGCTGGGCGGCCAGCCCGGCGAGATGATGGCCGTCGGCAGCGAACTGATCCGACTCGAAGTCGAAGGCGCCGGCAATGTGAAGGCCGGCGCGGCGGCGCCCGAGGCACCAGCCGCCAAGCCTGCCGAATCGAAGGTCGACACGCCGAAGGCCGAGACGCGAAAGGACGAGGCCGCCAAGCCCGCGCCGGCTGCCGAACCCAAGCCCGCGGCGCCTGCGAAGCCGGCCGCGCCGGCACCGGTCGCCAAGTCCGAAACGCGCGGCGCGGTGACCAACGGCGTGCTCGCCGCCGGCGAACAGCCGCTGGCCTCGCCGGCCGTGCGCCGCCGCGCCTGGGACCTGGGCATCGAGCTGCGCTATGTGCCGGCCACCGGCCCGGGCGGCCGCATCCTGCAGGCCGATCTCGACGCCTATGCCGCGGCCGGCGGCAAGGCCCAGCCGGTCGGTGGCGCGGCCTCGGGTGGCGGCTATGCGCGCCGCACCGGCGAGCAGCAGATCCCGATCATGGGCCTGCGCCGCAAGATCGCGCAGAAGATGCAGCAGTCGTGGTCGACCATTCCGCATATCACCTATGTGGAAGAGATCGACGTCACCGAGGTCGAGGCCTTGCGCGCCCAGCTCAACGCGCGTTGGGGCAAGGAACGCGGCAAGCTGACCCTGCTGCCGCTGCTGGCGCGTGCGGTGATCCTGGCCGCACGCGACTACCCGCAGATGAATGCCCGCTTCGACGACGAAGCCAACATCGTCACCCGCTATGAAGGCGTGCAGTTGGGCATCGCGACGCAGAGCGCGGTGGGCCTGTCGGTGCCGGTGGTCGCGCATGCCGAATCGCTGGACCTGTGGCAGACCGCCGGCGAGATCGCGCGTCTGGCCACGGCCGTGCGCGAAGGCAAGGCCACCCGCGAGGAACTGTCGGGCTCGACCATCACCATCAGCAGCCTCGGCCCGGTGGGCGGCGTGGTCTCCACGCCGATCATCAACCACCCGGAGGTGGCGATCGTCGGCGTCAACCGCATCATCGAACGGCCGATGTTCCAGAACGGCCAGGTGGTCGCGCGCAAGCTGATGAACCTGTCCTCGTCGTTCGACCATCGCATCGTCGACGGCATGGACGCGGCCGAGTTCGTGCAGGCGATCCGGCGTCGCCTGGAAACCCCCGCCCTGCTGTTCGTGGAGTGAGTGTCTGATGTCGAAGACCATTGAAACCCAGCTGCTGGTCATCGGTGGCGGCCCCGGCGGCTACGTCGCCGGCATCCGCGCCGGCCAGCTCGGCGTCAAGACCGTCGTCGTCGAAGGCGTGAACCCGGGCGGCACCTGCCTCAACATCGGCTGCATCCCGTCCAAGGCGCTGATCCATGCTGCCGAGGAATTCGCCAAGGTTGCCGCGTTCGCCGCCGGCACCTCGCCGCTCGGCATCACGGTGCAGGCGCCGACGATCGACCTGGCCAAGACCGTCGAATGGAAGGCCGGCATCGTCAAGAAGCTCACCGGCGGTGTCGGCGCGCTGCTGAAGAAGAACGGCGCGCAGCTCATCAAGGGCTGGGCGACGATCGTCGACGGCAAGACCGTCGATGTCGCCGGCGCCGCAGAGGACGGCGGCAATCTGCGCATCAAGTGCGAGCACCTGCTGCTGGCGACCGGCTCGGTGCCGGTGGAACTGCCGTTCCTGCCGTTCGGCGGCAAGGTGATCTCCTCGACCGAAGCGCTGTCGCCGACCGCACTGCCCAAGCACCTGATCGTCGTCGGCGGCGGCTACATCGGCCTGGAGCTGGGCACGGTCTACCGCAAGCTCGGCTGCGAAGTCACCGTGGTCGAGGCGCAGGACCGCATCCTGCCCGCCTACGACAATGAACTGACCAAGCCGGTCGCCACCCACCTGCAGAAGTCCGGCGTCCAGGTGCTGACCGGCCACAGCGTGCTGGGCCTGTCGGACGACGGCGCGCTGCGCGTGCGCGACCCGGACGGCACCGAGCGCACGCTCGACGGCGATCAGATCCTGGTCGCGGTCGGCCGGCGTCCGAAGACCGACGGCTTCAACCTCGAATCACTGGGCCTCGACCTCGCCGGCAAGGCCATCAAGATCGACGACCAGTGCCGCACCTCGATGCGCCAGGTCTGGGCGATCGGCGATGTCGCCGGCGAGCCCATGCTCGCGCACCGCGCGATGGCCCAGGGCGAACTGGTGGCCGAGATCGTCAGCGGCAAGAAGCGCCGGTTCGTGCCGGCCGCGATTCCGGCCGTGTGCTTCACCGATCCGGAGGTCGTCGTCGTCGGCCTGTCGCCGGACGAGGCCAAGGCCCAGGGCATCAACGCCAAGACCGCGCTGTTTCCGTTTGCGGCCAACGGCCGGGCGATGTCGCTCGAATCCACCGACGGCTTCGTGCGCGTGGTCGCGCGCGCCGACGATCACCGCATCGTCGGCTGGCAGGCCGTCGGCGTGCAGGTCTCGGAACTGTCGATCGCGTTCGTGCAGTCCATCGAAATGGGCGCCACGCTCGAGGACATCGCCGGCACCATCCACCCCCACCCGACGCTGGGCGAAGCCGTGCAGGAAGCGGCGCTGCGCGCACTCGGCCACGCCTTGCACATCTGAGTTCGCGCATGACCACCGAGCCGATCCATACCTTCCGCATCGTCCCCTCGCAACAGGCCCGCCAGCAGGCCGACCGCGAAGCGATCCTCGCCGACCCGGGGTTCGGGACCCATTTCACCGACCACATGGTCGCGATCGACTGGACCGTCGAGGACGGCTGGCACGACGCGCATGTGCGGCCCTATGGCCCGCTCACGTTCTCGCCGGCCGCCGCAGTGCTGCACTACGGCCAGGAAATCTTCGAAGGCATGAAAGCGTTCCGTCATGCCGACGGTTCGATCTGGACGTTCCGGCCCGACGCCAACGGCCGCCGCCTGCAGCACTCGGCGCGCCGCATGGCCCTGCCCGAACTGCCGGTGGATCTGTTCGTCGAATCGGTCCGCCAGCTGGTGCGCACCGACCAGGCATGGGTCCCGGGCGGCGGCGAGTCGAGCCTGTACATCCGGCCCTTCATGATCGCCAACGAGGATTTTCTCGGCGTACGCCCTGCCCGTCGCGTGGCCTACTACGTGATCGCCAGCCCCGCCGGCGCCTACTTCAAGGGCGGCATCAAGCCGGTCTCGATCTGGCTGTCGCGCGACTACGCCCGCGCCGGTCGCGGCGGCACCGGCTCGGCCAAGTGCGGCGGCAACTACGCCGCCTCGCTGCTGCCCCAGCGCGAGGCCTACGACAACGGCTGCGCGCAGGTGCTGTTCCTGGATGCGGAGACCAACACCTTCGTCGAGGAACTGGGCGGCATGAACGTGTTCCTGGTCCAGCGCGATGGCAGCGTGGTCACGCCGTCGCTGACCGGCAGCATCCTGGAAGGCATCACCCGCGACAGCGTGATCCAGTTGCTGCGCGACCACGGCCACACCGTGACCGAGCGCCGGGTCGAGATCGCCGAATGGATCGACGGCGTGCGCTCAGGCGAGATTGCCGAAGTATTCGCCTGCGGCACCGCCGCCAGCATCTCCCCGATCGGCGTGCTCAAGGGGCGCGATTTCGAGGTCGGCGACGCCGAGGCCGGTCCGGGCGCGGTCACGACCACGATCCGAAAGGCGCTGCTGGATATCCAGTACGGTCGCGCGGCCGACCGCCACGGCTGGCTGACCCGCCTGGTCTGAGCGCGTGTTGCGGCACAGCGGGCCTGCGCTGCAGGCCCGCTCGTCGCGGCGATCTTTTTCAACGCAAGTAAGGTCGACACGACCCGCCGGCCCCGTGGCCGGCGTTCGCATGCCCGCCCGCTGCCTCGCAGCGGCGGACGGGCAGACGCCACGGACGCCGAGGCGCCCGCGGCCACGATCCCTCAGGGCTCGACGCGCGTCTGTCCGAGCACCCAGGTCATGTCCGAGGTGGACCAGGGCATCACGTCCGGGGCGCGCGGCGGCAGCGGCTCGGCATCCTGCGGCCAGCCGTCGATGCCAGCCGCGGCCTCGACTTCGACCGGCCCTGCACCGCCCGGCCAGCGCAGTTCGATCCCCTGCGCGCCCGGCGCATGCCAGCGCAGCCGCGACCAGGTATCGGGCGTGTCGAGCAACGGTGCCGGCTCGCCCTGCAGGGTCACGCCGGGCACGGCCGCCGCGCTCTTGAGCAGCACGCGCAGGTCGCGGGTCGCAGCCGGCGCCTGCACACGCAGCACCGCTTCGCCAGTCGCCGCATCGCGCGACTGCACGAACCGGATCGGCTCGGCCACCGCGATCGGCGCCGCCGGCGTCGCCCAGACATTGGCCAGATCGACCGCCAGCAACGGACGCGGCGCCGGCGCCTCGCGATCGGCGTGCAGCGCCGCGCGCACCCACGCCGACGACGGCGGCAATGCGCTGACGCGGTGGTACTGGCCCTGCGCCGGATCGGCGACGAACATCACCTGCGACAGCGCCGGGTAGCGGTGCCGATCCAGCCGGGGAAACGCCGTGGCAACCAGCACGCCGCAAGCCAGCAGCACGACGGCGAGCGGCGCGATCACGGGCGCGCGCCTGCCGTGCGCGACCGGCCACCACGGCAGCGCCAGCGCCGCCAGCCAGATCGCCGGAACCGCCAGCACCTCGGGCGTACCGAAGCCCACGGCGTCGAACACCTGCAGTGCCAAGCCAAAGACATGCGCCAGCCCATAGGCCGTCACCAGTCCGGCGACCGCCACGCGCGCCGCCTGCAGCGGTGCGTCGGCCGGCAGGCACCAGGCAATCACGGCCAGGCCCAGCAGCGGCCACAGCAGCAACGGCGCCAGTTCCGGCGCGAGCGCCTGCACCACCGCGCCCAGCAGACCGAAGAACGCCAACGCGCCCAGGCGCACCGCCTCACCGCGGCGCAGGGTGCCGGCCACGGTCCAGGCCAGCCCGGCCACGACGACGCCAAGCACCAATGCGACCGGATCGAAGCCGCCGCGCAGCGACGCGGCCGCGCCCGCGACCAGTGCGAGGAGCGCGAACGTCCGCCGGCCCACGCCGCCGGCGATCAGGCCGCCCACCGCCAGCACGGTGGCGATCGACAACAGCCCCAGGCCCGCGGCCAGGGTCGGAAACACGGCCAATAGATCGCGGTTGAGCAACAGCGAGGCGTCGCCGCCGCCGAGCAGCCGGTACGCCAGCCGCACCGTCAATGCGACCGCCAGCACCGTCAGCGGCGCAAGCGCCAGGCCGCTGACCAGGCCGCGCCAGCCGCCGTCGGCCCAGGCAACGCGGCGCGCGACGGCGACGATCGGCAGCAGTGCCGCCAGCCACAGCAACCAGCCCGACCAGGCCGGCAGCGCGATCATCCAACCCCCCGGTAGATCGCTGTAGACCAGGTCGGCATCGGCGGCCGGCAAGGTCGGCGACATGGCCAGGGTGCGCACCAGCGGCAGCACCTGCGCGCCCATGTGCTGCACGCTGCCCGGGTCGAGATTGTCGACCGTGGAACTCGCGGCGTGGTAGTCGAACAGGCCGCCGAGGATCGCGAAGTTGAGGCCGGGAATGCCCCGCTCGGCCGGCACCGTGAAATCGGTCCCGTTGGGCATGTAGCGATAGACGAAGCCGGTCAGCGAGTTGCCGGCCGGCAGTGGTGCACCGGCCGCGAAGGTGCGGATCAGACCGGCGTTGCCTGGCCCGGTCTCGAACAACAAGGCACGGCCGCGGCTGCCGCGCGCCTCGAGATTGACCACGGTGCCGATCCGCTGCGCCAGCGGGTGTTCGGCGAAGAACGCCCGCGCGCCAAGCAGTCCGGCTTCCTCGGCGTCGGTGAACAGGAACACCACGTCGCGCTGTCGCGCGTCGTGCGCGATCGCGCGCGAGACCTCCAGCATCACCGCCACGCCCAGGCCATCGTCGGCCGCGCCTGGCGAATTGGCGACGCTGTCGTAGTGCGCCATCATCATCACCGCAGGCAGGCTGCGGTCGCGTCCCGGCAGTACGGCGACGACGTTCTCGACATTGCCGCCGCGCAAGTTGCGCAGCCGCGGATTGCGATACTCGGCGAACGCGTGTGTGCGTTGCACCTCGACCTCCAGGCCGGCCTGCGCGAGTTGCGCGACCAACTGGTCGCGGACCCGCGCCGCCGCCGCCGAGCCAGTGGGATGGGGTTCGGCGGCGATCCAACGCAAATCCACCAGCGCACGTGCCGCGGAAAAGTCCGAGACCGGAATGTCGGCCGGCAGTGGCGCCGGCGTCTGCGTCGCGCGCCAGGCTGCAGCGCCGGCCACCGCGATACACAGCAGCAGCAACGGTAGCGACCAGCGGGCGAGGCCCGGCATCGACGCGGGCGCGGGCGCGCTCATGCGTCACGCCCGCATGGCGCGAGCGGCTCTCCAGACGGCGCGGGCGCCGACATGCGGCAGACAGCGATCACAGGCATGAAGACGCTCCTGGCGGACAAGGCCTGCAGGATTGCAAGCCATTCTCCGATATGTCAAATGATTTTCCGATCAGGCAATCGGGCGTTGCCGTTCGATGGAGCACGCCGCGACGAAGGTGCTGCCCATTGGGGCATCACCGGTCTCGATGCGCGCGGCTCGCTCAGTCGGCGGCGCGATTGGCCAATGCCACTGTCGCGAGCTTGCTCGCCGGCCGCCGTCCCAAGGCCTCGCCGATCCACAGTGCAGTCCGGGTCACCGCGTCGAGATCGACGCCGGTCTCCAGCCCCAGCCCCTCGAGCATGTACAGCAGGTCCTCGGTCGCCAGGTTGCCGCTGGCGCCCTTCGCATACGGGCAACCGCCCAGGCCGCCAACTGCACTGTCGACCACGCGCACGCCGGCCTCAAGGCAGGCATGGACGTTGGCCAGCGCCTGTCCGTAGGTGTCGTGGAAATGCACTGCCAACTGCGCCATCGGCACGACTTGCGCGCAGGCCAGCAGCATCTCGCGGGCCTTGGCCGGCGTGCCGACCCCAATGGTGTCGCCGAGCGAGATTTCATCGCAGCCCATCGCGTGCAGGGCAGCGGCCACACGCACCACGTCGCGCACCGGCACCGCCCCCTGGTAGGGACAGCCGAGTACCGTCGACACGTAGCCGCGCACCGAGACCCCAGCCGCACGTGCCTGTTCGACCACGGGCTTGAGGCGCGCCAGCGAGCCGTCGACATCGATGTTGGTGTTCTTGAGATTGAACGCGTCGGATGCTGCGGTGAACACCGCGATATGGCGCTCGCCCATCGCCATCGCGCGCGCCAGTCCCTTGTCGTTGGGCACCAGCACCGGATAGGCGACGCCTTCGCGCCGGCTGATCCCGGCCAGCACCTCCTCGGCGTCGGCCAACTGCGGCACCCACTTCGGGCTGACGAAGCTGGTGGCCTCGACGACCGGGAAGCCACACACCGACAACCGATCGATCAGCGCGATCTTGGTCGCCGTCGGCACCATTGCCTTCTCGTTCTGCAGCCCGTCGCGCGGGCCCACCTCGACGACACGGACCACATCGCGCATTAGGGCTTCTCTTCGTCAGCGGTCACGAAATCGACCAGCACCGCGCCATCGGCGACCAGATCGCCCGGCTTGGCCAGGAACGCCTCGACCACGCCGTCGTGCGGTGCCTGCAGCGTGTGCTCCATCTTCATGGCTTCCATCACCAGCAGCGGCGTGCCCTTGGCGACCGGCGTCCCGATGGGCGCCAGCAGTTCGACGATGCGCCCGGGCATCGGCGCGACCACAGCGCCGGCGTGCGCTTCGGCGCCGGCGTGGCGATGCAGCGGATCGACGTGCTCGAACACGAACCGGTCGGTGCCGCGGTACAGCACGACCTGCGCACCGACCACGTGCACGTCCACGCTACTGCGCACGCCGTCGAGCGAGACCGTCAGTGTCGGCGCCGTCCAGTCGACGCTCGCCGCCTGCGACGAGGCCCCGTCGAAACCGATCTCGACCTGGTTGCCCTGCGGCTGTAGCGCGAGCCGACGGGTCTCGCCGCTTGCCGACAATTCGATCCATTGCGGCGCAGACGCGCCGAGCCGCCAGCCATCCTGCGCCCAGGGTGAGTCATCCACACCTGCCGATGCGGCGCGGCGCTGCGCCCAGACGCCGAGGGCAGCGAGCATCCATGCCGCATCGTCGGCCTCGGACAATGGCGCCAGCAGGTGGTCGATCTCGCGCGCGACCAGCCCGGTTTCCAGACGCGCCGCGGAGAAATCCGCTTGCCGCGCCAACCGCCCGAGAAACACCGCATTGGTGGTCACGCCGACGACGCGTACCGCGTCGATCGCCTGGCGCAGGCGCTGCAGCGCTCGCGGCCGATCCTCGTCCCAGACGATCAGCTTGGCGATCATCGGGTCATACCATGGACTGATCGCGTCGCCCTGCTCCACCCCGGTGTCGATGCGCACGTGGGCGCTGGCCGCCGGGAACTGCATGACCTGCAAGGTCCCGGTCGAGGGCAGGAAGCCCTTCAGCGCGTCCTCGGCGTAAAGCCGTGCCTCGATCGCATGGCCGCTATGCCGGATCTGGTCCTGGCGCAGCGGCAGCGGCTGACCGGCCGCCACGCGCAACTGCCATTCGACCAGATCGATGCCGGTGACCAGCTCGGTGACCGGGTGCTCGACCTGCAGACGGGTGTTCATTTCCATGAAATGGAACTCGCCCGTGCCGTCGCCCGAGCCGCGGCTCTCGCCGACGATGAACTCGATCGTGCCGGCGCCGACGTAGTCGACCGCACGCGCGGCGGCGATCGCGGCCTGCGCCATCGCCTCGCGCTGCGCCTCGCCCAGCGCCGGTGCGGGCGCTTCTTCCAGCACCTTCTGGTGCCGGCGCTGCACCGAGCAGTCGCGCTCGAACAGATGCACGACGTTGCCGTGGCGATCGCCGAACACCTGGATCTCCACGTGCCGCGGCCGCACTATGTAGCGCTCGATCAGCACGCGCGCATCGCCGAACGCACTCTCGGCCTCGCGCTGGCACGACTGCAACGCCGCGGCGAAGTCCTCGGGTTTTTCCACCAGGCGCATGCCCTTGCCGCCACCGCCAGCGCTGGCCTTGATCAGCACCGGGTAACCGATGCCGTCGGCCTGCCGCTGCAGCAACGCCGGGTCTTGATCCGCGCCGTGATACCCGGGCGTCACGGGCACGCCGGCCGCCTGCATCAGCGCCTTGGCCTCACGCTTGTCGCCCATCGCCTGGATCGAGGCCGGGCTGGGGCCGATGAACACCACGCCGGCATCGGCGCAGGCCTGGGCGAACGCGGCGTTCTCGGACAGGAAGCCGTAGCCGGGATGGATCGCCTGGGCGCCGGTGCGGCGCGCGGCGTCCAATAAGCGGTCGCTGCGCAGGTAGCTCTCGCGCGCGGCGGCCGGCCCGATGTGCACCGCCTCGTCGGCCATTCGCACATGACGCGCAGTGCGGTCGGCATCGGAGTACACCGCGACGGTGCGGATGCCCAGGCGGCGACAGGTGGCGATGATCCGGCAGGCGATCTCGCCGCGGTTGGCGATCAGCACCTTGTCGAACAGCGCGGCTTGGGAAGTTCCAGTGCTCATCGAGCGTCCTTTGCGCGGCGCGCGGACAGGAAGGCATCCAGACGGGTACGCGCTTCGTCAGTGGCGCGGATATCGGCGATGCGCATCGCGGTGTCGGCGATGAGCGCATCGCCGATCGTCTGGCCATCGAGGTCGCGGATCAGCCGCTTGGATTCGGCCTGCGCCTTCGGGCCGCCCTGGGCCAGCGCCTGCACCAGCGTGTCGACGGCCGCGTCGAGCGCGTCGTCGGCGACGACGTCGTGCACCAGCCCGATGTCGCGGGCCTTGGCCGGCTGGATCAGTTCGGCGGTCAGGAAGTAGCGCGCCGCCTGCCGCGGGCCGATCGCGCGCAGCACGTACGGCCCGATCGTGGCCGGGATCAAGCCGAACTTGACCTCAGAGGTTGCGAACACGGCCTTGTCGCTGGCGATCGCGATATCGCAGGCGGCGACCAGGCCCAGCCCGCCGCCGATCGCCGCGCCGTGCACCCGGGCGATGGTCGGCTTGGGCAGTTCGGCCAGGCGTCGCAGCATGCGCGCCAGCGCCTCGGCCTCGTCGCGGTTACGCGCAACGTCGTAGTCGGCGGCGCGGCGCATCCAGTCGAGATCGGCGCCTGCGGAAAAACTGCGGCCGCGGCCGGCCAGCACGACGACGCGCACGTCGTCGTCGGCCCCCAGCGTTTGCAGGCCACGATCGATCGCGTCGATCAGGTGCTCGTCGAAGGCGTTGTGACGCTCGGGACGATCCATCCACAGGGTCGCCACGGCGCCCTGATGCACGATCGCGATGTTCGGTGTGTCGGTCATTGCGTGTCCTCGTCGCGCCCGGTCACATCCGGAAGATGCCGAACGTGGTGGCTTCGTTCGGCGCGTTCATGGCCGCCGACAGCGCCAGCGCCAACGCGCGGCGGGTCTTGGCCGGATCGATGATGCCGTCGTCCCACAGCCGGGCGCTGGCGTAGTACGGATGGCCCTGCTGCTCGAACTGCGCGCGGATCGGCGCCTTGAACGCCTCTTCGTCCTCGGCCGACCAACTGGCCCCCTTGGCCTCGATGCCATCGCGACGCACGGTCGCCAGCACGCCTGCGGCCTGTTCGCCGCCCATCACGCCGATCCGCGCATTGGGCCACATCCACAGAAAACGCGGCGAGTAAGCACGCCCGCTCATGCCGTAGTTGCCGGCACCGAAGCTGCCGCCGATCACCACGGTGAACTTGGGCACCTTTGCGCACGCGACCGCGGTCACCAGCTTGGCGCCGTCGCGCGCGATGCCGCCGTTCTCATACTTCTTGCCGACCATGAAGCCGGTGATGTTCTGCAAAAACAGCAGCGGGATGCCGCGCTTGGCGCACAGCTCGACGAAGTGCGCGCCCTTGAGCGCGCTCTCGGAGAACAGAATGCCGTTATTGGCGACAATGCCGATCGGATACCCATGCAGGTGCGCAAACCCGGTCACCAGCGTGGTGCCGTAGCGCGCCTTGAACTCGTCGAAGCGCGAGCCGTCGACCAGCCGCGCGATCACCTCGCGCACATCGTAGGGCTTGCGGGTGTCGGCCGGGATGACGCCGTAGAGCTCCTCGGCCGGATACAGCGGGTCCTCCGGCGGCTGCATCCGCAGTTCGCCCTGCTTGTGCCAGTTGAGCGAGGCGACGATGTCGCGCACGCGCGCCAGCGCATCGAGGTCGTCTTCGGCGAAATGGTCGGCCACGCCGGACACGCGCGTGTGCACGTCGGCACCGCCCAGCGACTCGGCGTCCACTTCCTCGCCGGTCGCCGCCTTCACCAGCGGCGGGCCGCCGAGGAAGATCGTCCCCTGCTCCTTGACGATCACCGTCTCGTCGCTCATTGCCGGCACATACGCACCGCCGGCAGTGCACGACCCCATGACGCAGGCGATCTGCGGGATACCCTCGGCCGAAAGATTGGCCTGGTTGTAGAAGATCCGGCCGAAGTGGTCACGGTCGGGGAAGACCTCGTCCTGCATCGGCAGGAACGCGCCGCCCGAATCGACCAGATAGATGCACGGCAGGCGGTTCTGCTGCGCGATCTCCTGCGCGCGCAGGTGCTTCTTCACCGTGATCGGGTAATAGGTGCCGCCCTTCACCGTCGCGTCGTTGGCGACGATCATGCATTCCACGCCGCTGACCAGGCCGATCCCGGCCACGACGCCGGCACAGGGCACGTCGTCGCCGTACATGCCCAGCGCCGCCAGCGGCGCGACTTCCAGGAATGCGGCGCCCGGATCGATCAGCGCATCGATGCGCTCGCGCACCAGCAGCTTGCCGCGCTTGCGGTGCTTCTCGCGTGCGGCCTCGCTGCCGCCCTGGGCGATGCGCGCCTGGGTCGCGCGCAGATCGTCGAGCGCCGCCTGCATCGCGGCCGCATTGGTCTGGAAACTCTCGCCGGCGGGATCGATCCGGCTCTGCAGGACAGCCATCGACGCGCTCCTCTCAACAGGTCTGGCGGAACAGTTCGCGGCCGATCAGCATGCGCCGGATCTCCGAGGTGCCGGCGCCGATCTCGTAGAGCTTGGCGTCGCGCCACAGCCGGCCGACCGGGTACTCGTTGATGTAGCCATTGCCGCCCAGCACCTGGATCGCCTGACCGGCGAGCCAGGTCGCCTTCTCGGCCGCGTACAGGATCACGCCCGCCGCGTCCTGACGGGTGATGCGCCCGGCGTCGGCCGCCTTGGCCACCGCATAGACGTAGGCGCGGCAGGCATTGAAGGCCACGTACATGTCGGCGATCTTGCCCTGCATCAGCTGGAAGTTGCCGATCGGCTCGCCGAACTGGTGGCGCTCGTGCACATACGGCAGCACGACGTCGAGGCCGGCCGCCATCAGCCCGAGCGGGCCGCCCGACAGCACCAGGCGCTCGTAATCCAGGCCCGACATCAGCACCTTGGCGCCGCCGCCAACCTCGCCGAGCACGTTCTCCACCGGCACCTCGCAGTCCTCGAACACCAGCTCGCAGGTGTCGGAGGCGCGCATGCCGAGCTTGTCGAGCTTCTGCGCGGTCGAAAACCCCTTGAAGCCCTTCTCGACGATGAAGGCGGTGATGCCCTTGGGACCGGCCTCCGGGTCGGTCTTGGCGTAGACCACCAGCACATCGGCAGTGGGGCCGTTGGTGATCCACATCTTGTTGCCGTTGAGTACGTAGCGGTCGCCGCGCAGCTCGGCGCGCAGCTTCATCGCGACCACGTCCGAACCCGCGCCCGGCTCGCTCATCGCCAGCGCGCCGACATGCTCGCCGCTGCACAGCTTCGGCAGGTATTGGTGCTTCTGCGCCTCGCTGGCGTTCTTGCGCAGCTGGTTGAGGCACAGGTTGGAGTGCGCACCGTAGGACAGGCCGATGCCGCCCGAGGCCCGCGAGATTTCCTCCATCGCGACCACATGGGCGAGATACCCCAGGCCGGTGCCGCCGTAGGCCTCCTCGACGGTGATGCCCAGCAGCCCCTGCGCACCAAGCTTGCGCCAAAGCGCATGGGGAAACTGATTGGTCTCGTCGGCGTGCGCGGCGAGCGGCGCGATCTCCTGCGCGGCGAAGTCCTGGACGGACTCGCGGATCATCTCGATCTCTTCGCCGAGTTGGAAATCGATGGACGGAATACGCATGCTGGACTCCAAGGTTCCCCGGGGCGTGGACCGTGCGGCAAGGCGCCGCAGGTCGGGTTCGGACGCACAGCCTAGCGGGTTCCGGAGAAGAATTGAACTAAGATTCACAAATTGAACCGAGGATCACAATTTGAGCTACCGGCGCTCCGACCTGATGGAAGAACGGATGGCCCGCAACCGCGAGCGGATCGTCCAGGCTGCGCGCACCCTGGTGTCGGTCGGCGGCTTCCGCGAGGCGCAGATGGCGGCCGTCGCGGCCGAGGCCGGGGTGTCGACCGGGCTGATCTACCGCTACTTCCCGTCGAAGGCTGAGCTGTTCGTCGAAGTGCTGACCGCCGCGATCGATGCCGAGATCGTGATCCTGCGCGCGGCCGCCGACGCCCACACCGATGCCCGTGACCAGTTGGGCGCCGCAATCGAGGCCTTCGTGCGCCGCGCCCTCGCCGGCCCGGCCCTGGCTTATGCCTTCATCGCCGAGCCGGTCGATCCGGAAGTCGACGCCGAGCGTATCCGCGGCCGCCGGCGCTTCGGCGACGTGTTCCGCGACATCCTGCGCACTGGCATCGAGCGCCGCGAGTTCCCGACGCAGGACGCCGACGTCACCGCGGCCTGCATCGTCGGCGCATTCACCGAGGCGCTGGTCGGGCCGGTCGCGCCGATCCTGCGCGAGAAGACCGCGGGCCCGTCGCAACTGGTCGCCTCGATCCGCCAGGTGTGCCTGCGCGCGGCCGGCGTCTCGGACCCGCCCCCGTCCCCTCGTGCCTGAGCGCAGGAAGGGAGGCGCACGCCGAATCGCGCGATCGCGCTATGCGCTGGGCCCGTCGCCTCAGCGCGATGCGTCGGCCGATCGCAACGTCAGCGCCCAGACCGCCAACGCCAATCCGCTGACTGCCGCGCCCAGTCCGCACACCCCGCTCCAACCAGCACGCGCATAGGTCCACGTCGTGGCGATGGCGCCCAGCCCACTGCCGACCGCATAGAACAGCATGTACAGGCCGATCAGCCGGCTGTGCGCCTCGGGGCTGCGCAGGATCAGGCTCTGGTTGGTGACGTGCAGTGCCTGGCCGGCGGCCAGCAGCGAGCGCATCACATAGGTCGCACGCGGCGTGGTCAGATCGAGCGCCGACAGCCCGCCCGCGAGCGCGTTTCGGAGCCAGGTCAGCCGCGCGGGCGGCAACACTGGCGACATATCGGATGTGGGATTGGCTTGCACCTTGCACGCTTCGCAGTGGCCGACCGGCAGGCACTGTAGGTAGGCATCGTCATTTCAAAAAGTGAAATGATTGCAATCCAACGATTGCGTTCCACGCACGCATCGAACGGGCCTGACCGCCCCCACCCAACCCTCCCCCGCACGCGGGGGAGGGCTTTGACGACCACGCGAGGGAGGGCTTTGACGACGTCGATCGGATCGATGCGTGTCTGCGAGCGCAGTCCCTCGCTCTTCGCGGGTGGAGATCGATCGCGCAACACCTCCCCCCGTTCGCAGCAGGAGCTCGACCGTGCGACACCGCCCCCGTTCGTAGCAGGAGGTCGTCCGCGCAACACCGCCCCCGTTCGCAGGAGGGGATCGATCGCGCGACACCACCCCCAGTTTGCAGCAGGAGGTCGACCGCTCAACACCGCCCCGTTCGCGGGCAGAGGTCGATCGCGCAATACCTCCCCCGCCTGCGGGCGGAGGTCGACGCCGAAGGCGTCGGGTGGGGCATGGGCTTTTGCAACCAAGCCCAAAGACATCGCATCGAACGGCCGCCCCCACCCAACCCTCCCCCGCACGCGGGGGAGGGCTTTGACGACCACGCGAGGGAGGGCTCTGACGACGTCGATCAGATCGATGCGCGCGTCTGCCGGCGCAGTCCCTCCCTCTTCAGGGGTGGAGGTCGATTGCGCAACACAGCGCATGGATCGTCTGCCGCAGCCAGCGATGCGCCGGGTCGCTGTCCAGGCGCGGATGCCAGGCCTGGGTCAGCAAGACCGTCTCCATCGGCGCCGGCAGCTCGAATACCCGCAGGCGCAAGCCCGCCGCCTGCGCGGTGCGGGCCATGTGCCGCGGCAACGACAGCAGAAGATCCGAATCCTGCAACGCGAACAACGCGGTGTAGGGATTGGGCACCACCAGCGCGACATGCCGGCGCAGGCCTTGCGCCTGCAGCGCGTCGTCGACCGGGCCGCTGTCCTTGCCGCGTCGCGACACATGGATGTGTTCCCAACGGGCGAACCGGGCCGCGGTGATCTCCTCATCGAAGATCGGATGCCCGGCGCGCGCCACGCCGACGAAAGTCGTGGTGAACAGCGATTGCACGCGGATCTCTGCGCCCAGCGTGCGCGAGGCGCTGATGAACAAGTCGATTCGACCGCTGCGCAGCGCCTCCTCGTCGATGTCGTCCCCCTCCGGCGAGAACCGCAACATCGCCCGCGGCATCTCCTTGGCCATCGCGTCGAGCAGCCGGCCCAGATGGATGCTAACGAACTCGTCGGTGGCGCGGACATTGAAGCGCCGGTCCATCGACGCCAGGTCGACCGCCGCATCCGATGCAAACACCTGCGCGGCGTGGTCGAGCGCGATGCGCACCTGCTCGCGCATCGCCAGCGCCTTGGGGGTGGGCACCAGCTTGCGCCCGACCTGGACGAACACCGGATCGCCGAGCGCATCGCGGATTCGGCTCAGCGTCCGGCTCATCGCCGGCGGGCTCAGATGCATGCGCCGCGCGGCGCCGACGACGCTGCCCTCTTCCAGCAACGCATCCAGGGCCAGCAGCAGATTGAGGTCGGGGCGTGCCATGGGCGGTCGATGCGTGAGCGAAACGCAATCATAGGCCAGCAGCGATGCCAACGAAGGCAGCGATGCGGGGCGGCCTGGGTGCCTCAGGACGCGCCGCCGCCCTGCCCTGTCCCGCCAATGCCGTCAGGACAGCAGCCGCCTGCTACTGCCGCATGCCGATCGCCAGACGATTGAACGCACTCATCAGCGCGACCGCGAAGCTGAGGTCGGAGATTTCGGCATCGCTGAAAACAGCCTTGAGCGGCAGAAAGTCCTCATCCGGCGCATGGCTGCGCGCCACGTCCACCAAGGCTTCGGTCCAGGCCACGCCAGACGCTCGCGTTCGTTGAAATGCGCACTGACGCGCCACCCGGCCAACGCGTCCAGTTTGGCCTGGGGCATGCCACCGGCGCGCAGCGCTGCGGCATGCATCTCCAGGCAGAACGCGCAGCCGTTGATCTGCGAGACGCGCAGATAGACCAGCTCGACGAGCGGCTTGCCGAGTGGAGTTTTGTCCAGCGCCTGCTTCGCCAGCCCGAAGCCTCGATAGGCTTCGGGCGAGAGGGTCTGGTAGGGCAACCGAAGAGACGACATCGATAAGCTCCTGAAAGAAACCGGAAGGGCGCGCCGGCGTACGCCGGCGCGCAGCGTCCCCGTGGCGCACTGGGCTGGTTCAGCCGTACACCGGATGGCGCCGGCACAGTGCCACCACCTGCGTGCGCACATGGTCCTGGATGCTCGTCAACGCATCGTCGCCGATCTCGAGCGCATCGAGCACATCGCACAGCCAGCCCGCCAACTGCTCGCATTCGGGTACGCCGAAGCCGCGCGTGGTCACCGCGGGCGTGCCGATGCGCAGCCCCGAGGTGACGAAGGGCGAACGCGGGTCGTTGGGCACGGAGTTCTTGTTGGTGGTGATGTAGGCATCGGCCAGCGCCGCGTCGGCGTCCTTGCCGGTGTAGGGCTTAGCGGACAGGTCGATCAACATCAGATGATTGTCGGTGCCACCCGAGACGATGGTGTAGCCACGTTGCTGCAGTATCGCGGCCATCGCACGCGCATTGGTCACCACCTGGCGTTGATAGGCCTTGAACTCGGGGCGCAGCGCCTCCTTGAACGCCACCGCCTTGGCTGCGATGCCATGCATCAACGGCCCGCCCTGGGTGCCGGGGAACACCGCCGAGTCGAGCTTTTTGTAGAACTCGCTGCTCTGCCCGTTGGCCAGGATGAGGCCGCCACGCGGACCGCGCAGCGTCTTGTGGGTCGTGCTGGTCACGACATGGGCGTGCGGCAGCGGGTCGGGATACTCCCCCGCGGCCACCAGGCCGGCGACATGCGCCATGTCCACCCAGAAGATCGCCCCCACCTCGTCGGCGATCGCCCGCATCCGCGCCCAGTCCTTGTGGCGCGAATACGCGGAGAAGCCGCCGATCAGCATCTTCGGTCGCGTCTCGCGCGCGATCCGCGCCATCTCGTCGTAGTCGATCAGCCCGGTCTCGGGATCCAGCCCGTACGGCACGATCCTGTAGTGCCGGCCAGAGAAGTTGGCCGGATTGCCGTGCGTCAGGTGACCGCCCTGCGCCAGATTCATGCCCATGATCGTGTCGCCGGGCTGGGCCAGCGCGAGGAACACCGCCGCGTTCGCCTGCGCGCCGGCATGCGGTTGGACATTGGCGTAGTCGCAATCGAACAACGCCTTGACGCGTTCGATCGCCAAGCGCTCGGCGACATCCACATAGCCGCAACCGCTGTAATAGCGCTTGCCGGGATAGCCTTCCGCGTACTTGTTGGTCAGCACCGAGTTCTGGACCGCCATCACCAACGGGCTGGCGTAGTTTTCGGAGGCGATCAGCTCGACATGATCTTCCTGCCGGCGCGCTTCGTGCTGGATGGATTGGGCGAGCTCCGGGTCGAACTCGGTCAGGGTCAAGGTGGCGTCGTACATGGCAATGGCCTATGGCGTGGGATATGAGGAGGGACGCGCGCCATCGGGCGCGGGTGTGGGCGTTTGCGGGGGACGGCGCGCCTGTCGGTGCCGCCAGCGTGCCGCGGTCACACGCGCGCGTGGCGAGGTCGCGGCATCGCCACGCGGATGGCCGGACATCGGCAGCAGCAGTTCGGCGCATTGCGCCTGTTCGGTCCGCCGCAGCGCCTCGACGACATGGCGGCAGGCCTGCGTCGCCGCATCCACCAGGCCCAGCCCGCGCAACCAGTGCCCGGTCAGCGCCGCGCAGAACAGGTCACCAGTGCCCTTGGGCGTGATGGCGACGCGCGGATGCGCGATCACGTCGACCGATGTGCGCGTGACCAGCACCACCTGGGTCTTGTGCGCGGCCCAGGTGTCGGGGGCGGCGCTGGTCACCGCGACCCACTGCGTGCGGCCGGTCAACAGTAACCGGGCGGCGGCGACCAAGCTGTCGACATCGTGCACGGCGCGACCGGTCAGCTGCGCCAGTTCGAACCCGTTCGGCGTCACGCCGTCGGCCAAGGGCAGCAGCTCTCGGCGGTAGGCCTCGACGAGCCCGGGATCGACATAGACGCCGTGGTCGTGATCGCCGATCACCGGATCGATCACGACACACAGCGCCGCGCATGCGTCCAGGCGCGCGCGGATCCAGCGCGCCACGACCGCGGCCTGCCGTGGGTCGCCCAGATACCCGACCAGTACCGCACGCAAGCCCGCGAGTGCGCCGCGCGCCGACAGATCCTGCAAGTAGCCCGCGACCCAGCCCGCCGGCAACGCGCCGCCGTGCAGCGTCGGGTAATGCGGCGTATTGCTGAAGACCACGGTCGGCACCGCCGCCACCGCAAGCCCCAACGCGTCCAGAGTCGGCACTGCGACGGCGTTGCCGACCCGCCCATAGACCACTTGCGACTGCACCGAGACCACGTCCAGCGCGAGCGGCCGAAGGTCAGGCGAGTGTGCTGCGCTCATCGTGCCGCGCCCGCCGCATCGTCGGTCTCGAGCTCGTCGAGCCAGGCGCCGAACACCGCCTGCGACACCCGCGGCAGATCGCCTCGCCTGGCGCGCGCATCGGCGCGCAAGGCGCGCGGATCGAGGCCGGCCTGCGCCAGTTCGCAGGCATGGCCGATCAACCACTGTTCGATGCGCTGCGGCTCGGCCTCCAGATGGCATTGCAGCGCCAGCAAGTGCCGTCCGATGGCGAAGGCCTGATGGGCGCACGCCTCGGTGCCCGCCAGGCGGACAGCGCCGACCGGGATCTCGAAGCGATCGCCATGCCAGTGCAGCACCGGCACATCGTCCAGCGCCGCCAGCGGCGACGCCTCGCCCGCAGGCGTCAGCATCAGCGGCGCAAAACCGATCGCCTTGTGGCCCATGCTGGCGACATCGGCGCCGAGTGCGCGGGCGATCAACTGCGCGCCCAGGCAGATGCCCAGCAGCGGACGAGAGCGTTGCAGCCGCTGGGCGATGACGTTGAGTTCGTCGGCGAGAAACGGATACGTCGCCTCATCGTATGCACCGATCGGGCCGCCCAGCACGACCAGCAGGTCGGCTGCGGCCAGCGCGTCGGCGTCGATGCGTTCGCAGCCGGCGTCCAGATAGCGCACGGTGTAGCCGCGTGCGACCAGCAGCGGCGCCAGCGTGCCCAGGTCCTCGAAGTGCAGATGGCGGATGGCCACAGCCGTCTTCATGCCGGCGTCGACTCGGTGCCTGCGGCATCGGGCCAGTAGTAGCTGTCGGGCATCGGGCGCGCACCGAAGATCGCCTGCCCCACCCGCACCACCGTCGCGCCTTCCTCGATGGCGATCTCGAAATCGCCCGACATGCCCATCGACAGCTCGTCGAGTGCGATGCCGGCAGGTGCGTCCTGCCGCAGCTGCTCGCGCAGCCCTCGCAGCAGCACGAAGCACTGGCGCACGCGTTCGGCTTCGCTGGAGAACAGCGCCAAGGTCATCAGGCCGCGCACGCGCAGCGCCGAGAACGCCGGCAGCGCCTGGAGGAAGGCCGGCACCTCGCCCGGCGCGAGCCCGTACTTGCTGGCCTCGCCGGAGGTGTTGACCTGCACATAGACATCCAGCGAGCGGCCCTCGATCTGCAGGCGACGTTCGAGCGCCTCGGCCACGCGCAGGCTGTCGAGCGCCTGGAACTCGCTGGCGAATCGCGCCACCAGCTTGGCCTTGTTGGTCTGCAAGTGACCGATGACCGACCACTGCAGGTCGCGCAGATCCTGCATCGCCTCCCACTTGCGGTGCGCTTCCTGCACCTTGTTCTCGCCCAGCAGCCGGCACCCCGCCGCATACGCCAAGCGCAGGCTGGCCTCGGGTTTGGTCTTGCTGACCGGCAGCAGGCGCACCGTGGCCGGGTCGCGTCCGACGCGGCGGCAGGCGGCCTCGATGCGCGCGTGGACTGTGGCCAGATTGCGGCGGAAATCCTCGACGCTGGTCGCTTCGGGATAGCGGCCGTGCTGGTCGTGGCCGGTCGGGGTGTCGAACGCCATCGCCATCAGCGCACCGTACCGTCCAGCGGCAGCACAGCCCCCACCGCTGCCGGCTTGCGCTGCGGCCATCGACCGTTGAGCACCGCGTAGGCCACCAGCCCGATCACCAGGCCCCAGAACGCCCCGCCGATTCCCAGCAACTTGATGTTGGCGGCCGCGGCCAGGAACGTGATCAACGCCGCTTCGCGGGTCTTGGCCTCGGCCATCGCGCTGGCCAGGCTGCCGCCGATGGTGCCGAGCAACGCCAGGCCGGCGAGCGTGGCGATGAAGGTCGCCGGAAACGCCATGAACAACGTCGCCAGGGTCACCCCGAACACCCCGACCAGGACGTAGAACACGCCCGCAGCCACGCCGGCGATCCAGCGCTTGGACGGCTGTTCGTGGGCCTCACGGCCGGTGCAGATCGCCGCGGTGATGGCCGCGATGTTGAAGGCATGCGAGCCGAACGGCGCCATCAGCAGCGAGCCCAGGCCGGTCAACGTCACGATCGGATTGGCACTGGTCTTGAAGCCGTCGTTGCGCAGCACCAGCATGCCCGGCATGTACTGGCCGGTCAGCGTGATCAAGAACAGCGGCAACGCCACGCTCAACAAGGCGTTGAACGAGAAGACCGGCATCGTGAACACCGGCGCGGCCAACGCCAGGCGCAACCCAACGACATCGACCCGATGCTGGAGCAGCAGGAACACCAGCCCCAGCACCAGGATGCCCACCACCGCGTAACGCGGCGCCACCCGCTTGAGCAACAGGTAGCCGACGATCAGCACGCCCGCCAGCAGCGGGTCCAGGCTCACGCCGGCAAAGGCGCCGATACCGAACTGCAGCAGGATGCCGGCCAGCAATCCGGCGGTCACCCCCGGCGGGATCAGTCGGATCACGCGCTCGAACCAGCCCGACACCCCCAGCAGCACGAACGCGGCCGCCGAGATCAGATAGGCGCCCACGGCTTCGGCGTACGGCGTCGTCGCCAGCGCAGTGACCAGGAATGCGGCGGCCGGCGTCGACCAGGCGGTGATGATCGGCTCGCGGGTCGTCCAGCTCAGGACGATGCCGGTGATCCCCACCCCGATGGACACCGCCCAGACCCATGAGGCCGTGAGTTCCGGACTCAGGCCAGCACTCTTGGCCGCCTGGAACACCAGGATGAAGGTGCCGCCATAATTGACGATGACGGAAATCAGCCCGGCGATGACCGGGTGCGGAAGGTCCTTCCAGCGAACGGACGCAGACGTGGGGGCATGGGCCATGGGGAACGGACGACTCCTACAGCGGCATTGAGCTTGCGGCGCCTATTTATAGGCGGACAATGGCCCGATTCGCCCAGCCACTTTCCGGCGATGGAGCAGACCACTTGTTCAAGCACGCTCAACTCGAGTCGGTGAAAGCCGCAATCGGCGACCCCGCGCAGCGCGCCTTGCCGCTGCACCTGCGGGTGCAACGCGCGGTGCGTCAGCTGATCCTCGACGGCATGCTCGAGGTCGGCCGGCCGCTGCCGGCATCGCGTGCGCTGGCGAAATCGCTGGGCGTCTCGCGCGACACCGTCGAAGCCGCTTACAGCCAACTGCACGCCGAAGGCTTCATCGACCGGCGCGTGGGCAGCGGCAGCTTCGTGTCCGAGCGCGCGCAGCGCCTACCCGGCCGCGGCAAGGCACGGCGTCCGAGCCCTGACCGCACGCCCGCACGCCTGAGCCAGCGTGGCAGCGCCCTGTTCCAGCGCGGCGGCGTGCGCGATTTCCCGGCGCCACGCGCCTTCGTGCCTGGTGTACCGGAAACCCGCAGCTTTCCGCTGGCGACCTGGGAACGGCTCGAGCGCCAGATCCTGAAGGAGTACGGCACGCGCGCCCTGCTGCACAGCCCGGCACAGGGCATGGCCCCACTGCGGCAGGCGATCGCCGACTACGTCAACCTCGAACGCGGCGCACGGGCCACACCCGATCGCGTGCTGGTGCTGACCAGCTCCCAACAGGCCCTGACCCTTTGCGCCACGCTGCTGCTCGATGCCGGCGAGCGGATCTTCATCGAAAATCCCGGTTACCACGGCGCACGCAAGGCGTTCGAGGCCGCCGGGTTGCAGTGCGTGCCGGTCCCGGTCGATGCGCACGGCCTGCAGGTCGACCGCCTGCTCGAGGCCAGCCGGCGGCCCGGCGACGCCGCGCGTGCGGTGTTCCTGACACCGTCGCACCAGTTCCCGACCGGGGCGACGCTGGCCCTGGACCGGCGCCTGGCGATCATCGACTGGGCCCGGGACCAGCAGGCCTGGATCATCGAGGACGACTACGACAGCGAGTTCCACTACGCAGGCAAACCGACCGCGTGCGTGCAAGGGCTCGATCCGCACGAGCGCACGCTCTACATCGGCACCTTCACCAAGTCGCTGTTCCCCGGTCTGCGCGTCGGCTACATGGTGCTGCCCCCATCCCTGGTCGCACCGATGACCGCCGCCCGCACCCTGCTCGACGGCCATAGCGCTCCGATCCCCCAACTCACGCTGGCCCGCTTCATCGAAGGCGGCCATTTCGGCGCCCATGTGCGCAGCATGCGTGCGGTCTACGCCGAACGCCGCGACGTGCTCGCCGCGCTGACCCGACAGCACCTGTCCGAATTCCTCGAGCCCCACGTGCCGGCCGGCGGCATGCAAATGCCCTGCGTGCTCGTCCGCGATCTGTCCGAACCCGACGCCGTGGACGCCGCGCACCGTGCAGGCATCGACCTGCTCGGCCTGAGCACGCTGTCCATCGCCGACGCGCCCACCCCTGGGTTTCTGATGGGATTCGCCGCCCACGCCCCGCAGGAGCTCGAAGCGGGAATCAAGACGCTGGCGAAGGTGTTGCGCTCAATGCGTCATTGAGCAGCGACTGGCGCAGCAGGTCGGCGGCCAAGCACACATCGTGCAGGGTCAAAGAACGCCCAGTTGCCCACTGGGCGCCGCCGATTGAATGCATCGGCATCCCGATACCTGCAATGCGAGTAAACGCAAAATAGCTGCAATCCAGGTAAACAGCTGGATTGCAGCATTGCGCGCCCACCACCGCCCCCAACGCGACTCAGCGCACCGACACGCCAGCCGCCTGGAACAACTGCGTGCGGAACCACACACTGGCGGCATCATCCCGACTGCGCGGATGCCAGTAGGCGCGAATCGTGATCTTGGGCAAGGCCAGCGGCGGCGCGAACAGGTCCAGCGAGGCGTCGAAGCGCTGCAGCAAGCGCCCGGGCAGCGTGCACATCAGATCGGTATTGGCCACCAGCGCCGGCGCTGTCGCGTAGCTCTCGGTAGACATGACGACCTGGCGGCGACGGCCCAGCTTGGCGAGCGCCGTATCCACGAAGCCGGAGAACGGATCGCCGGTGGACGAGACCACCAGATGCGCCGCCGCGCAGAACGCCGACAGGCTCAGCTTGCGGCCGCCGCGCGGGTGCCCCTTGCGTTGGGCGGCGAGGAATGTGTCGGTGAACAAGGTCCGCCCCACCCAGCCGTGCTCGGCAACATCGCTGAGCCCGACGAATACATCCACCTCGCCCTGTTCCAGTTGCGCGGGCAAGGCCTGCATGTCCGGGCGTTTCGACCAGGAAGATATTGATGGACACCTCGATCGGATTGCGCTCGAAGTTGTCAGTGCGCTTGCGCGCGGCGCAACACCTCCGCATGCGCGAACAGCGCCTTGAGGATGCCGTCGTAAGCCTTCTCCGTATCCGCGCCCGAGGTGTTCGTGAAGAAAATCACCCCGGTGCGTAGATCGGGCGTGGCCAGCATCTCGGTTTTCATGCCCGGATCGCTGCCACCGTGCCCGACGTATCGAGTGTTGTACTTCGTCTGCCAGAACAAGCCGGAGTTCTTCTCGGCGATATCGACATTGCCGGGCTTGTGGGTGGGCGTGAACTGCAGGCGCAGCATCTCGTCCACCGAGTTCTGCTGCAGCACGCGGTTTTCGTTCGCCTGACCGCGATTGAGCAGCGCGATGAAAAATTTCGACAGATCCTCGACCGAGGTCCGCAGACCGCCATCGGGCCACGTAGTCACGGTGTAGGGATGGATCGCAATCGCCATCTCGTCCTGCGCCAGGTACAGCGTCGCGTCCGGCGTCGAGCCGGCGGGGGCCAAGTGCCAACGCGTGCTGCGCATGCCCAGCGGCTCGAACAGGCGGCGTTGCGTGTAGCGCGCCAGTGGCTCGCCCGTGACGCGCTCGACGATGTAGCCGGCCAGGCCGGCGCCGATGTTGGAGTAGTCGCGCGCCGCGCCCGGGGCCGCGGAAAGGAAGTTCTCGGGCGCGTAGTCGGCGCCACCGACAGCCAAGTAGCCTTTGAGGAACTCACCCAGCGGTTGCGGCGCGTCGCGTCCGAAGTGATAGCTGGTGGCATACAGCGACCAACGATCGCTGATGCTGGACGTGTGGGTCGCCAGCTGCCGCAGCGTGATCGGCTGATCCGGATGATGCGGGTTGCGGACCGCGAATGGCAGGTAGTCGCTCACGTCGGCATCGAGCGACAACCGCCCCTCCTCCTGGGCCCGCATCATTGCCGCGCCCACGACGGACTTGCTGATGGACGCGATGTTCATCACCGTGTCCGTGGTGAACGGCCGGCCCGATTCCCGATCGGCCAGACCATAGCCACCCCGCCACACCACCTTGCCATCCAGAATGACTGCGGCGGCGACCCCGACCAGGTGGCCCTCGGCCATCTGGCGCTGGATCTCGGCGTCGACCGGCGCGCTGTCGGCAGGCGCGTTGGCGGGGACGGCGGGCGTCTGCGCCGTCGCCATTGTCGAGTGCAGACCGAACAACCCGGCAAGGATGCCGGCGACCACTGCGTAGCGAACGGCCATGGGAGACTCCACCTGGGAGCTCGGATTCTTCGGCCCACCGGGGCACCTGGCAGGTGCCATTCGTCATCCTCCGCCGACTGCGGCAGTCAAGGCCGCCATGCCAGGCGGGAGCGCGCCCCACGCCGGTGCTCGGCGCTAGTCCAGATACTGTCCCGAGCCCGTACCGTCCTTGTGCCGCACCCGCAACTGCGCCAGGAGCTCGGGCGCCAGCAGTCGGGCATTGATGCCATGTCGCGTGCGGCTAGAGGCGCGCGGCGCCCAATGGGTGACACACCCACAGGTCCGACATCGGTGGAAGTCGACATGGCGCCCGTTCCAGGCATAGGTGTCGGTGCCCTCGCCCACCGGCAGACCGGTGATCTCGGATGCCTCGTAGTAGACCCACAGCACGCCGTAGCGCCGACACAGGCTGCAGTTGCAGTCGGTGACCTCGACCGGCGCATGGGTGAAACGCATCACCACCGCACCGCAATGGCAGCTGGCGTGCACGTCGGGATTGGAGTCGGTCATCGCGGTGTCCTCGGAGATGTCGTCAATGCAATCGCGTGTGGGTCGACGCCGGCACGCCCCCGAAGTACCCGGCATGCCAGACCACCCTCAAATGAACAGACGGCGGTTGACGCCAAGCACTTGTTCCAGATTTCTTCGCTGCCGCCTAGGCAAACTCATTGAGATCGTATGCGACGGCGAAACAACCGCGCACGGAGCTAAGCTAAGCGGGGCACGACGGCATGCATGGGATGACCGGTATGGCAGCGGATCGCAATAAAATGACCACCCCACTCATCGCCCCGGCACTGATACTGCTCTCCGCCGCAGCGTGCGCCACCGATGCCATCGACAGCGTCCAGTTAGACATCGATTTGGCGACGCTAGTGCGCGAGATTGACAACCCGCCAACCTCACTGCACCAGACTCTAATCTCAAGGCTCGGCAGCAAGATGGAAGCGCCTGACGCCACGATCGAGTTGGGACCCCTGCGATCCAAGGACGGGGTCACACTGAGCAACATATCGGTTCGGCGAGGACTCCCTCACTATTCGGGATCTTCGTCCATCGTGATGAGCATCGATCAGATGCCATGCTATTCAACAGCGCAGGTTCGTCACGCTTTTTCAATCGATGGCACGGGAACCTCTCAACAAGTGGAGCATGCAGCACCAGGAGAAATCCAGAGCGTTAAGTTCATCGACTGGATGACGAGCAGAACACCTCGCGGCGAAATCAAGTTCTTCTATGCCCGCTCAGAATGCGTCACTGCCATCCAGATCAATCGACGCGCTCCGGCCAAGCACAGCAGGAACAGACTAGCCGAGTCGAAAACATAGGCCATTTGCTCGAACACGCGCCGCGGCCGCGCAGTTGCAGCGCGGTCCCCGATTAGTAAGATCGGCCCAAGGAGAGGGGGAGCAAGCAGCCACGGAGGACAGCAATGATGATGGGGACCCTTCCGAAGGTCTGGGACGCGTGCGACAAGATCAGGCACGCTATCGTGCGTGGGCGATTCGTCCCAGGGCAGCGTCTGGAACCGGCCACATTGGCCGATGAGCTCACCACCAGCCTCACCCCGATCCGGAACGCGCTGTATCGGCTGAGCGGCGAACGCCTGGTCGATGCGCATTCGCGAGACGGCTTTTACGTGCCCCTGCCTACCGAGGCCGCCCTGCGCGAGCTCTACGACTGCATGGAAGAGCGGCTGCTGACCTGCCTGGCCCGTGGCGCCTTGCCCGGTGACAGACCGTACAAGCGCCCCACCCCACACGATGGCGCCGCCGAGGCGACGTGGCTGCTGTTCGACACCATTGCGCTCAAGACGCGCGTTGTCGAGACACGGTATATCACCCAACAGGCCAACGACCGACTCGCGCCGATCCGTGTTGCCAAGCGCAGCCTGTTTCCCGACGCACACGCCGAGCTGGACGAATTGATCACGGCCTGGGAGTGCGCCGACATCGCACGCCTGGCACGTGCGCTGCACGCCTACCACGACCGTCGCCTCAACCGGGTGCCGGACATCGTGGCGCTGTTGAACGAAACGCGCCACGCGCCGCACTGAGCGGAGAGCGCGATGCACCGCAATTTTCTGGTGCGCATCACACTTCCAGGGAATTTTGGAAGTACACAACAAAAATCATTTGAGAACACTCGCAGGCGCTTCAACACTGGCTGCGTCATGGGCGGTCCATGACATAAACGAAAGGAGACAGTGATGAACGCGAACGACAACAACAGCCGCGAACTGCAGGCCGACGTGATCGAACTCGGCGTGGCCAGCACCGTGACCCTGGGTGGAGGTGCCGTTGGTGAACCCAACGGTGATCCGATAGAGGCTGATATCTCGGAAGAGTGAGCGATCAAGGGTGCGCCGCACGGCGCACCCTTCTTTCGAGGAGGCGCGACATGCCTTGGCAAGTGAGCGAAAACATCTCGTTCTGCGAACTCGACGATCGCCTGTTCTTTCTGGATCTGCGGCGGGATCGCTACTTCCAGCTGTCCGAGACGCTGGAGCGGAGATTCCGCCGACATCTACATGCCCCTGACGACACGACCTCGCTCGAACGCCTGGTCGAACAAGGGCTCTGCCCAGGGACCGCACCGGTCCGGACCGAGATCGCATCCGTAGAGCAGAGCGTCCCCGAGCTTCCCCAATCGCAGACACGAATCCGTGCAGACACGGCCCGCGACATCGTGCTGGCGGTACTCGCGACGTACCGACGGTTGACCGCGCAACCGCTGGGACATGTGCTGAACGACCTGGCCAGCTACAGACGCGCGAAGGTAAGCCGGCCGTGCTCAGATCGCCGCGACGCGGAGGAAGAGCGACGCCTGATTCAGGCCTCAGACGCCTTCAATCGGGTGAGACCTTGCATCCCGATCTCGACAAGTTGCGTCATTGACTCGGTCTCGATGATCAGATTTCTTGCCAAGCGAGGTCTTTACGCGCACTTGGTCATGGGGGTGGCCTGCGATCCCTTCTCGGCCCATGCATGGGTCCAGTGCGGCTCGTTGGTTCTGAACGACAGCGTTGGATCCGTGCAGGGGCACGTCCCCATTCGGGTTATCTGATGCATTACGCCTACATCGCACTGATCGCTAAGACCGACGGCAGTCCTGGCGAGGCCGAACACCCGCCAGCGCATCTGCTTCAGGCGCTACGCCTGGAAGCACGAGGGCGCGTGGGCTGCATGACAGTGTTCGCGCATGAGTGTACGCCCACGCTATCGCTGCCAGACGGCAGCATGATTATCGGCGATCTATATGGCCAATACGGTTCGCCCATCTGGGAGTGGGACATGCGCTCCCCCTGCCCTACGTCACGTGAACTTCGACAGCATCTTCTTGACCATTACTGGGGCGAGTACCTGCTGCTGCAGCCACCCGAGACGGGAGATGACCGCACGACTATCATGCGGGACCCGACCGCGGGCGTCGCCTGCGCCTATTCGCTACGGGGCGACCCCGGCTTCATCACATCCGATCTGTCGATTGCATCGCGCCTCGGCTTGTACAAGGAGCAGGTCGACTGGGAGTTCGTGCGACACAGCCTGGTCTATCCGCACCTGAAAGTCGCGCGCACTGGGCTTGCGGGCGTCAGCGAGCTGCTTCCCGGATGCACGCTGGCGACCAACGGCCAGACGATGTCCACGGAAATGGCCTGGTCGCCTTGGCGCTTCGTTGCCGCCCCCGAGCGCATGCAAGATTTCGACACCGCAGCAAAGACCGTTCGCGACGCACTGGTGCTTGCGGTTGAAACCATGGCCGACACCGACGGCGACGTCCTGCTCGAGCTGTCAGGCGGCCTGGATTCTTCGATTGTCGGCGCATGCTTGGAGGCCGCTGATGGGAGGTTGGTGTGCTGTACGGCGGTGACGCCGTTACCTGGGGCCGATGAGCGCCGGTATGCCGGTCAGGTCGCGGCACAGCTCGGCGTCGCTCTGCAGGAGCAGATGCTCGACTTCGACGGAACGGATATCGACTTCCCGCTACCTGCCCACTCCTTGCGCCCCGCCGTTTGGGTGCTCGGACACGCCGTTGGACGCGCCATGGACGCGGTTGGCGACCGCATGCGCGCCGCCAGCCACTATTCCGGAAGCGGTGGCGACACGGTGTTCGGTTATCTGAAAACAGCCGCTCCCGCCGCCGACGCCATCCGCGAACGCGGCATGGGGGCCGGGTGCCGTGCCATCACCGACCTGTCGAGGCTGCATGGATGCACGCTCGCGAAAGCCGCCCGTCTGACCGCTCGCAAGCTCTATGCACGCCCCAAGCCTCCCTGCAAACCGAATGCCTCCCTGCTCTCCGGCATTGACGAGACGCTGGCTCACGAGCGACACCCATGGCACGAGGCTCCAGAGACTGCGTTGCCAGGAGACCGCGAACGCATCTTCGACCTCGCGGGCAACCAGTTGTTCATGGATGCCACCTTGCGTGCAGGCGGTCGAAGGGTCCGCATGCCCCTGCTCTCGCAACCCGTCATGGAAGCCTGTCTCCGAGTGCCAACCTGGATGTGGATCGCCGGCGGACGCAACCGTTCGGTTGTCCGCGCGGCCTTCTCGAAGCGCCTGCCCGCAGACGTGCTCAACCGGCGGAGCAAAGGCAGCTTCCTCAACTACACGTTCGGGATCTACGTCAGAAACAAGGCAGCCATTCGCGAGCTCCTTCTGGACGGTCATCTCCACGCCCAAGGCCTGATCAACGCTCGCGCGCTGGACGAGTTCCTGGGCCGCCAGCTTGCGGCGCGCGACCGCTCGTTCATGCGGGTGTTCGACTTGTGCATGATCGAAAACTGGGTGCGCAATCACGCGTAGGCGCGGACGTGCTCCGATCAACGAGCAGACGCCTGGGTGCGAGTTCGCATGGCGCGCCACGCGGTGTATTGGTCGACCTTCGCCGGATCGGCATCCTCGACATCCTGCAACCAGAAGCGAAACCAGTCCATGTTCCGGCTATATACGGCCAGCTTGTGCCGAGGCTGGAACTTCTGGTGCGGTTCGTGTGGGAACACGTATAGGTCGACAGTTCCCCGTCGCATGAGCGGGATCGCATAGTCGAGCGACTGCATGTACTCCTGCTCGGGCACCTGCATCAGCAGCGGAATCGTCAGCTTGTCCAGATGGTAGACGGGTGACAGCGTCCGCCACGCCTCCGGCGTCTCATCTGGCGCCCCGAGCCCCCAGTACTGCTGCAGTCCATCGGTGAAGACCCTACCCCGCAACGAACCCAACAAGTAGTAAAGCGGCGATACCAGCACGGAGCTGACCGAGGCGGACGTCAAGAGCTGGGAGTGCATCGCCGTCCACATGGTGATCTCGGTGCCGAAGCTCAGCCCGCCCATCCCGACCCGGTTGCGATCGATCTCGCCCATCGACGCCAGAAGGTCCACCGCGCTTTCGACCGCTGACAGCCCGGTGTTGAATCGAGACACGGGATCGAGTGAGAACGGGGCCGCATTGATGCAGAGCGCTGAGATCCCTTCGGACGCCAGACTCGCAAAGGGCCACTCATCGCCGACGCCGCCCCGCACGAAGCCCGCACACCGGTAGTAGTTCACGAACAACGGAGGCTTGCCGTTCACGCGTCTGTCTGCCGGGTAGAAATGACCCGTGAACGTCTGCCCTTTCGCATCCGTCCAGCGAAGAGGTCGCGCAGGTGGTTGCCGAGCAATGGCGTGCGCAAGCGCTGCGTTCGGCGCATACAGAACTCGGCGTGCACCTGTCTCGAGATCGACACGTTCCAGCCGCGGCGGCTCGTTCGCCGAGGCGCTCACGCACACCAGCGCAGCGTGCGAGGCCGCGCACGGGCTGGCCGGATCGCGGCCGCCGTTGAGCAGGCCAGTCGACTCCGCCACCCGCCGCACCGCCCCAGACCGGACATCCCAGCCGAAGAGCGATTGCGCGAGACCTTCTGCGGGGTCGGTCACGGTGAACAGCACCTCGTCGCTACCCGGTCGCCACTGCACCGACGTGATCGCCTGACCGGTGCACGCGGGGTCCCGGCACACCACCTCATCGCCACCGGCACCCGGCAGCTTGGCCGACAACCTGACATCGGGCGCATAGCGCAGGTCCCCCCGCTCCCCCACCCGCGTCAGAACCGCCACCCGTCCATCCACCGGCGAGCGCGCCAAAATCCAGGCATCGGAATCCTGCTTCTGCTGCGCGCCATCCTCTGTGCGCTGGTCCAGCAAATCCCGGCGTTCCAAGGTCTGGAGGTCCACCTCCTTCCACCGATCGGGCACGCCAGCAAGCAGCGGGACGCGGGCAAACCACACATCGCCGTAGCGTTGTGTTGCCAACCGTCCTTCCAGGTTGCCCGAGCGAAACAGCGTCTGGCCGACCGGTGTCGCACTGTCCACGCGCACGCCTGCGTCGTACTCGGCCTGCTCCGCGTTCTCGATCGCCTTGCGCGTGGCCCCGACGCGGTAGCGAAGCGTCCGACCATCGTCAGTCAACTCGAAGCCGCGGACGTCCGCAGCATCCAGCGTCAGCGGGATGGCCCCGGCGCCATCCGCCGCCGCGCGCCAGACATCGAGCCTGCCGTCGATCAACGCCAGGTAGTAGAGCCAGCGTCCATCCGGCGACCACACCGCGGGCGCCGGTAACGCGATGCCGGCGGTGTCGCGGCGCACGAAGCCACCATCTGCGACGCGACGAGGCGGCGCGTCGCCATCGATGTCCTGCACGTACCAGAACGCATCGTAGGTGTTCCGCTCGACTGACGCCTGCTCGATGCGAAACGCAACCCGCATCCCGTCGGGAGACAACACCGGGACGCCGAAATCCGCCACCTCCAGCAGGGCCCGAGGCGAGACGGCGAACGCGGCCTGCGGGCAACAGAGCCCGACCAGCAGCAGTGACAGAACGCCCAAACGCATGGCCGTTACCACCGCTTGGTGATGGAGACAGACAGGAACCGCCCCACTGCGGAGTAGTTCGCCGCGTCGTACGGCGCATAGGTGGGCGAGATGGACGCGTACAGCGGTGGCGCCCGGTCGAGCAGGTTCTGGCCCGCCAGCTCGAACGTCACCTCTGAGAACAGACCACCACGCGGACCGGTGTCGTAACGCAACGTGCCGTCGAACGTCGTGAACGACGCGCCTGTGCTGCCGTCCCGCGGATTCTCCACGCCGCTGGAATAGTTGCCGAAGACCGATGCCGTCCAACCATCCCGATTCCAGACCGCCCCGAGGCGTGCATTGCGCCTGGCTGGGTTAAACAGCGTGCCCGAGAGATCATGCGGCGGCTGGGTCGCGAGGGTCGCCTGGGTGCTGTCCAGCCAGCTGGCGGAGCCCCGCAACGAGAGCCGCCCGCCGGCCACATCCAGCCGATAGGTTCCAGCCAGGTCCAGACCCCGGATCCGCTGACGTGAGGCGTTGACGTAGCGGTTGTCGACCACCGCCACGACCTTGCTGCCGTCATACGGCGCGCCGGCATAGTTGTAGAAGTTGCTGGCGCCGCCAATGAGCCCATCCAGCGTCGAATGAGACGGATCGAGCGCGACAAACGCCGCATAGATCGGTGCGAAGGCGCGGCCAGTATCGATGACCGGAGAGACGATGCGATCGATGTAGTCGATATCGAACCAGGTCAGTTCGGTCTCCAGCCCGGGCAACGAGCTCGGGTGGAAGGACAACGACGTGCTCCAAGTGCGGGCCCGTTCGGGATCCAGATCGACACGGCCGCCCGACAGATACAGCGCAGTCACGTCCGGTGGAAAGCCCGTCCCGCCGAATGTCGCTGGTGCATACAGATAGGCGTTCTGCTGCCAGTAGCGCTGCTGGAACGTCGGTGCCTTGAAGGACCTGCCCCAGGATGCTTTGAGCGTAACGTCGGGCAACGGCGAGTAGACGACGCCTAGCTTGGGCGTCGTGACCCGGCCGTAGCTGTCCGAATCCTCGGTGCGGACCGCACTGGTCAACACAAGGCGCTCAGCGCCACGGATGCCCTGCCCCGCCCCGACGAGCGGCAGGCTCAACTCCGCATACGCGAACCGGCTGCGCTCGTCGCCCTCGGCATTGGTGCGGTTACCGGTGAGACTGAGGCTCAAGAAGCGGTTATAGCGATAGCCCGCGCCCACGGCGAGCCGGGACTCGCCCCCCGGCAGGTCGAACAGCGGCCCTTCCCCACCCAGCTCGTACGTGACGCTCTTGTTGCTGTAGGTGCCAGCACTGGTGGAATTGACCGCTCCCGTCGCCGTGGCGATTACCTGTTGGGTCGTCACGGTCTTGTCCCGCCCCAGCGCGGCGCCCAGGGTCAGCGTCCAGTCTTGCGGCAGATGCAGCTCCAGGCTGGGCGCCACGAGGGTCGTCGTTGTTTCGGGCGCATACCGGTGATAAACGCTGGCATAGGCCGTGTCTGCCACCATAGTCCGCTCGCTTCTCAGCACGTCCAGGCGCAGTTCGGCAGCGTCGCCCAATGCCTGGTGGGCGCTCGCCACCGCGCTGCGCAGACGGTTGCCGGACCAGAGCGTGGCGGGTTGGTACATCGACAGGGTGTAGTCGCGCTGGTCGGCGCGGATCGGATCGCTGTCGGTCTTCTGACCAGCGACGATCATGCCGCCCGTGGCCCAGCTGGTGCCCGTGGTCGCGGTGTACTCGCGGGTGGTCATGCCGCCATCGGTGGCCGCGCCGAACCGCCACCCGGCGGCCACGCCGTCGAAGTCGCGCTTGAGGATCACATTGCCCACGCCGCCCACGGCATCGGAGCCGTAAAGGGCCGAAGCGCCATCAGGCACGATCTCCAGCCGCTCGACCGCATCGACCGGAATCGCGCTGATGTCCACCATCTGCATCAGACCGCCGTAGGCCAGTCGCCGGCCGTTGAGCAGCGTCAGCGTGGCGTCGGGCCCGAGGCCGCGCAGGTTCAAGCCCGAGCCGCCCGTCACGTTCTGGTTGCTGACGCCTGCACTGGGATTGGCTTGCGCACCCATGCCCGGGTTCTGCCCGCCCGAGAAGTTCTGCGGGATGCTGCGGATGACCTCGCCGAGATCCTTGAAGCCCTCCTCGCGGATGCGCTCGATGCCGATGGTGACCACTGGCGAGGGCGTCGTGCCGCCGCGGATGCGGGTGCCGGTGACTTGGATGGTGTCGAGTTGGGTGGCGTTGGCTTCAGCCTGCTTATCGTCTTTTTGCGGATCACGGTCTCGACTCTGCTGCGCGGCCACTGGCGGCGTGCAGAGAACTGCCACGACTGTCGCGATTGCGAGCGCGAGCACGCTTGGGCGCTGCTTCGCCCTCCATCGATGACCTTCCGCGCTCGCCTTTAGTGTCCACGTTGAAAGCCGGCGCGACACGTCCACTGCCCCACCGGCGCAGTCCCCCAGCTTCACCCGCACACCCGAACCATCCACAAAGGCAAAGCTCCGCCCACTACCTACCGTGTCCCAAGGCATGTGACATCTTCCGTTGCTGGTCGGTGCGTCCGCGTACGCCGGCATTTCGGGGGCGCCGTCGCGACTGCGCTGCCTGGCTGGTGGTCACACCCAAGGACGCCCCAACCCGAGCATATCCGTTTTTCGGATATTTGAAAAGCAGATTTATGGTCTATGTGGCTACCAACGGAGGGACACCACATGGCCAAGAAATCGATCCATCGACCGGAGTACAAGATCCTGACCAAGCTCGTTCGCAAGATGCGAGACGAGGCCAAGCTCGATCAGGCGGACCTTGCGGTCCTGTTGGTGCGTCCGCAGTCCTACGTCAGCAACGTCGAACGGGGTCAGCGCCGGCTCGACCTTCTGCAGTTGCGGGACATCTGCATGCACTGCGGCCTGGATCTGGTTGAGTTCGTCAGGCGGTTTGAGGAGGCAGTTGCTGAGGCTAATAGAAAACTCTCATAGCTCCACTACAATGCTTAGCCGCACTTGATCAGAAACCCGGCGCCGATGCCGAGCATGTTGGTGTTCGTGTAATGATCCAGCACTTCCTGCATAGGTCAGGCCGCTAAAGCGTATGCCTCGACGGGTGTCTTCATACCCAGCGCCTGATGGGGCCGCTGGTGGTTGTAGAACTGGATCCAGTCGCCGATCACGCGCATCGCATGCTGCTGGCTTTCGAAGCGATGCCGGTGCGCGCATTGCTCCTTCAGCGTGCGGATAACGCGTTCGACCATTCCGTTCTGCTGTGGGTAGTACGGCGTGATGAACTCCTGCAGCAAGCCATAGCTGCGCACCAGGCGCGTGTAGTGGCGGCTGGTGAAGACCAGTCCGTTGTCCGAGCACAGCAAGAATGGTTCGCAGACGCGGCCGAGCGTGCCGAAGCGCGTGATCAGCGCCTGCTCCAGCGCCGCTGCGGCCGTTGTCGCACGGCCGGTTCGCGACAGGTGCCAGCCCAGCAGTTGCCGGGTGTGGCACTCGATCACCAGGGCCAAGGTGAGCCAGCCGTCGCGGCCGCCCCAGATCCGGCACAGATCGGTCGCCCAACGCTGGCTCGGCGCCGATGCCGCCGAGGGCAGCGCCTGGATGCGGGGACGCATGCCCACAGCACGCTTGTAATGACCCAGTGATTTCCTGCTCAGGTGTAACCTTTTGAAGGAGACACCGATGAGCGCGGTAATGGAAGAAGAGATCAAGCATTGGACAGCGCGCCGGAAATCGGCGCTGGTGCTGGAGATCATCCAGGGCAAGACCGCTGTGTCGGAGGCGAGTCGCCAGTTCGACTTGCCGCCATCGGAGATCGAGAGCTGAGTCTATGACGGCAAGCGCGGGATGGAGAACGCGCTGCGTGCCAAGCCGGAGCACGTGCGCGAGCAGTACGCGCGGCAGCTCAAGGATCTGCAGGAGGCGTATGGCGAGGCGATGCTGGAGCTGCGCGCCCGAAAAAAATTGGCGTCCCTGCTGGGCAAGGACGAGACCTGATGGTCGCGATCCAGCAGGGACTACACGATGACGGCGTAGCGGTCTCGATGGCGCAGTTGTGCCGCTGGTTCGACGTGCCACGCCGGACGGTTTACTACCGGCCGGTGAAGGCGGCACCGGTGGTGCGGCCGGAACTGGCCGGCCCGATCAAACAGTTGATCGAGGCTGAGCCCTCGTTCGGCTATCGGACGGTCGCCGGCTTGCTGGGCATGAACAAGAACACGGTGCAGCGGATCTTCCAGTTGATGGGCTGGCAGGTGCGCAAGCGCGCGGTGGGCATGCGTCCCCGCATCCAGGCACTACCCTCGGTGGCGTCGGCACCGAATCAGCGTTGGGCGACCGAGCTGTGCCGGATCTGGGGCAGCCGCGACGGCTGGCTCACCTTGGCCCTGGTGATCGACTGCCACACCCGACAACTCCTGGGTTGGCACCTGTCGCGAACAGGCCGGGCGACGACAGCCGCAGCGGCTCTGGAGCAGGCGTTGATCACGCGGTTCGGCACGCTCGGCCGCGTCTGCGAACCGTTCCTGCTGCGCTCGGACAAAGGATTGGTCTTCACCAGCCGCCACTACACACGCCTGGTGCGCAGCTATGGCCTGCGGCAGGAGTTCATTACCCCGCACTGTCCACAGCAGAACGGCATGGTCGAACGTGTCATCCGCACGCTGAAGGAGCAATGCGCGCACCGGCATCGCTTCGAAAGCCAACAGCATGCGATGCGCGTGATCGGCGACTGGATCCAGTTCTACAACCACCGGCGGCCCCATCAGGCGCTGGGTATGAAGACACCCGCCGAGGTACGCTTTAGCAGCCTGACCTGTGCAGGAAGTGCTGGGTCATTACAGGATATCGACCTCTCATTCGATCGCGCTGAACTCGGCTATACCGGTGATCGCGATCCGGAAAAGGAGGGTATCAGCAGGAAGCAGGCCGCCCGGCTGATCGACGATCTCGTCGGTGACGTCGAGCTTCACATCGCCGAGAAACTTCTCCCGGCGCTTCGCGCCGCGATCGTCGAACAACTCGGCGAACCGACCAACGGCGAGTGGTCGCTGGAGATAGATGCTGGCGACACCCAAACGGTCAATTTCCACTATCCGACCGCGCTACCTGTCGCCGAGTACGAGGGCATGGCCTACATCACCCCGCGAGTGAAATTCGAACTGGGCGCGCGCGGTGATCCCTGGCCGACCGAAGAAAAGGTCATCCGTCCCTACGCAGCCGACGACTATCCGGGCTTCTTCGCCGATCCCGACACCAGCGTGATCGTGCTGTCAGCGCGGCGCACCTTCTGGGAGAAGGCGACCGCGCTCAATGCGGAGGCGCATCGCCCTGCGGAGTCCCCGACGCCGCAGTATTTCTCTCGACACTACTACGACCTCGCCATGCTCCTCGATACGGATGAGGGCCGAGCCGCCGTTTCCGATTTCGATCTGCTGGCGCAGGTCGCGCATCACAAAGCCACCTTCTTTCGTTCGAGCTGGGCCAGCTACGATACGGCTCGGCCAGCCACGCTCCGGCTAACGCCGGACGACGCGCGAGTCAAAGACCTGAAGGCAGATTATCGGGCGATGGCGCCGATGATGTTTGACCAAACACAGCCGTCATTCGACGATATACTAGCAAAACTTGCTGCGCTCCAAGACGTCATTAATAGCTAAGTAGGCACTTGCCCCGGAGGAATGCTCATCAACGCGCTTCGATCCTTTGACCGAGACCATAGCAGCGCCCGCGCGCGGACAGGCGTAGGCTATGGGCGCTAGTTACCCGACCAGAATTATTCTGGCCTTTCGGAGCGGCGGCGTGTGCGCATTTCCGAAATGCGGCAAGCATCTCACCTACGACGCCCAGGTGGGAGACGATACCTATGTCGGCGAGGCCGCACACATCCGTGGTGAGAAGCCGACCGCTGCCCGTTATGACGTGTCGATGACCGACGACGAGCGCGATAACGTCCGGAACCTCATCTATCTATGCACCGATCACCACACGATCATCGACAAGGTCGAGGCTGATTGGCCGACCGCGACCCTTCTGCAACTGAAGGATAGCCACGAAAAGCAGGTCCGCCAAGCCATGGAAGAGGCCTTTGCTGATGTCGCCTTTCCCGAATTGCAGAACGCCGTCTCTTGGGTTGCGAGCCAAGCGCCGGCCCCAAATGGCTCTTTCGATCTCCTCGCGCCGGACGAGAAGATCAAAAAGAACGCGCTCTCGAATGGATCTCGTCACATCATCGCTGCGGGACTGACCTCGCGCGCCACCGTTGGCGATTATGTCGAAGCGGAAGCGCAGCTCGATCCTGACTTTCCCGAGCGGCTGAAGGCCGGCTTCCTCGAAGAATATTACGCTCGCCGGAAAGAGGGCCATAAGGGCGACGAGCTTTTCGAGTTGATGTGCGCCTTTGCCCAGCGTGGTCTGCGTCGCCAAGCCGATAAGACCGCAGGCATCGCTGTTCTCATCTATCTCTTCGAAATCTGCGACGTGTTTGAGAAATGATTCTTCCGACCAAACATATCCCGCAGAACGAGGCGCTGATCGGCGTCGGCGCCACTCTGCTCGCGCATCTCAGCATGCCCATGACCGTTTCGGGCCTTTGGGAGCGTCTGCGCACGGAACCGAACGTCGGGAACTTCGAGCGGTTCGTGCTGGCATCGAACCTCCTCTATCTGATCGGTGCGATCGAGATCCGGGACGGCCTTATCGTCAGGACCGCCTCATGATCAGAGCCGTTCGCGCCAACCAGAAGGGCTTTCACACCGCGCTCCTTCAGCCGGGTGTCAATCTTATCCTGGCCGACCGATCCAAATCGGCCGGTGACAAGGACACGACGAACGCCCTCGGCAAATCGACGCTCATCGAGATCATCGATTTCTGCCTCGCCAGCAATACCTCACCCGGAAAAGGGCTTCGCATCGAGGCTTTGCAGGGTTGGGCATTCACGCTGGAGCTCTCCCTGTCCGGCCGCGAGGTCGCTGTGACGCGAGCGACCGATACACCCGGATTCTTCGCCATCGAAGGCGCCACCGACGACTGGCCTGTCCGACCAACGCCCAACAAGGAAGGCGTTCCGGGTCTCGACGCCAAGAAATGGCGAGCCGTTCTTGCCTGGGCCCTATTCGGTATCAGCGATCTGTCGGCGGAATCCGGATACAAGCCCTCGGCGCGGTCGCTGCTTTCCTATTTCGTGCGCAACCAGACAGCCGCCTACAACATCCCCTTCAAGCATTTCGACAATCAGAAGACTTGGGACATTCAGGTCCACAATGCTTTCCTTCTCGGCTTGAATTGGGAGAAGGCCGCGACTTGGCAGCAGCTCAAAGATCAAAAGAATGCGCTCGATGCGCTCAAACAGGCGATCAAGACCGGAGCCGTCGACGGCGAACTGGCCTCGCTCGGTGAGCTCGAAGCGGAGCGCCTGCGCCTGGCAACCCAGCTTGAACGTGAACGCGAGGCGCTGTCGAATTTTCGCGTCCTTCCACAGTACCGTGAAATCGAGAGTCAGGCGAACCTTCTGACCAGCGAAATCCACGGCCTGGTCAACGCCAATATCGTGGATAAGCGCCGGCTCGATCGCTACCGTGACTCGTTGGTGAGCGAAGACGCTCCGACGGAAGACCGTCTGGAAGCCCTTTACGGCGAGGCGAGCATCGCCCTGCCTGGCGCCGTCAAGAAGACGCTGGCGGATGCGCGGGCATTCAATGCCCAGATCATCGCCAATCGCCGTGAGTTCATCGCCGGCGAGATTGCCGCGCTGGAAGCTGCCGTCACCGAGCGTGATACCGCCATCGCGACCCTCGCGGATCGCCGTGCCAACTACCTCAGCGCGCTTGCGGGACAGGGTGCGCTGGAGGAACTGACGCAGTTACAGGAGTTGCATGCAGCCACCCGGCTGAAGATCGACGAACTCACCAACAGGATTACCCAGCTTCGTCAGATGACCACCAAGGCGGACACGATCAAGGTCGAGACCGTCGAGCTGAAACGCGCAACAACCCTGGACTATGAAGAGCGGCGTGCGCTGTGGTCACAGGCCCTCAGCCTCTTCTCGGAATTCTCGGAGAACCTCTACAAGTCGCCCGGTCGCCTGGTCATCGATATAGATGACACCGGCTACAAATTCGACGTTGAGATCGCGGGCAGCCCGAGCGAGGGCATCAGCAAGATGAAAATCTTCTGCTACGATCTCATGCTGATCTCGTTTGCGCGCCAGCGTGGTCTTGGGATCGACTTCCTGATCCACGACAGCACGATTTTCGATGGTGTTGACCCGCGGCAGCGCGCCCATGCTTTGGAACTTGCCGCCGCGATGGCTGCAAAACACGGTTTCCAGTACATCTGCACACTCAACACCGACATGGTTCCCGTGGGTGACTTTACGTCAGGCTTTGATTACGAGAGTCTCATCCGCCTCCGGCTCACCGATACTGATCCGACGGGAAGCCTCCTCGGGTTCCGTTATTGAGCGGGGCGACATGAAGCACAGTCATGACCCCAGGACGTCCCCAGCATGAGATCTGTGCCGTTCACCCGACCCACGCTGATCGCCGCCGTTGAGTTGCTGGAGCAACACAGCCAGGCACGGTTCAACCAGATGGTCCTCCGCCTCGGCCTGGAGGACGAGATTTCCACCAGCACCTCCCTCAGCGTCGCCAACAAGTGCGCCTTGCTGGGCCGGATCGTTGTGCAACGAGCCGACGCCGTGCTCGACACGCTCGAAGGCAGCATGACCCTGGGCGAGGCGGTGATCCGGCAAGCCGCGCAGCTAGCGCAACAACATGCTACGCACGCTCTGCAAACGGCCTTCGCACGTGGCCTTGCGCGTGATGGATACGTTTTGACGTGGGACGACTACGGGCGAAACGCGTCCATCCGCGCGGCACTGCCCGGCGACATCCAGCTCCCCCAAACGGACGACGAAGTGCATCAGCTTCTCAAGTCCTTCGGCTTCACAACTCCTCTCGGTCATCTCGATCAGGCCATCGAAGCGCATACCCGCGGCGATTGGGCGGCTTGCAACAGCCAGCTCCGGACCTTCCTGGAAAGCCTGTTCGACGACATCGCGCGCAACGTGCGACCATAGGAAGCGGGTCAACGGCCCAGCTCAGAAAACCGGCGCGCTTTGCTCGCTGAGATCGGCTTCCTTGCCATAGATCGCAACGAGTGGACCCAGGACGGCAAGAACTACGTCAACGGCCTCTTCAAAATGCTTCACACGGAGGGTTCGCATCCGGGCCTCTCGGATGAAGACCACAGCACCTTCCGCCTGCATGTCGTTCTCGTCACCGCCAGGACCTTCCTGCGGCGGCTCACCTACGGTCAGTGAGGCCTATATGGCGTTCTTTTCACAAGATCAGTTGGAAGCGATCGCCGGCGCGCTCGGCGACACTGCAGAAGGCCTGACCGGGCCAGAGATCGAGCACCTGCTTGCGTCGTGCAAGATTGGCGATCCGGGGCCTATGACGAAGCGCGTCCGTATCTATAACGCCTTCGCGGAATGCCAGAACACCAAACGCAACCGCACAAACATCCTTGAGTTCATCCGGCTCGCCATGAAGCCGGCGCGTTACAGCCGCGAGCCGCACCGCTATGAGCCTATGCGGGCTCGCCTAAACCTGGCGTTGGCATTCGCAGGACTTGTGGTCGATGAGTCCGGCGAGTTGAAATCGACGGATGTCGCCCAGACCTTACCCGAGGCTCAACGGCGCGCTCGCGACTTGCGAGCGGACCTTGAAGGTCGCGGTGTGCACCCTGACGTCCTGAAGTTCTGCCGCGCCGAGCTTCTCGCCGACAATTACTTCCATGCGGTGCAAGAAGCGGTCAAAAGCGTCGCTGACAAGATGCGGTCGCAGACAGGGCTTTCCGACGACGGCGCGACGCTCGTCGATCGGACCCTGGCCGGCAGTCCGCCAATGCTTGCGATCAACCCGCTATCCACCGCAAGCCAGCGAAGCGAGCAAAGCGGGTTCGCAAATCTTGTCCGCGGCACCTTCGGCATGTTCCGCAACCCCACTGCGCATGAGGCGCGCATCCATTGGGCGATGTCCAAAGAAGATGCCGAGGACCTTCTCACAATCGTGTCGCTCATCCACCGCCGGCTCGATGCCGCCCATATGCCGGCGCGCACATGACCACGAAGGACGCCGACGGAGGACATGACAGTGACCCCGAGCTGGAATCCGATCGGATCGGCCGCATCGGCGAGCGCCAGTTCGAGCTGCTTTGCGAACGCGCGGGGTTCTTCTGCAACAAGAGCACCGTCGACATCATGGGCTGGGACTTCATCGTGGAATTCCCGATGGGATCAGGCGGACAATCGTCGCTGCCGCTCGATCGGCGCCAGACCAATGCCGCCCGCGTCCAACTGAAGTCGACGCTCGGCCGCACCGGAAACCGCATCCGACTCAGCCTGTCCGCCATTGATCGCCTCGCCAAGGATCCTCGGCCGGCGCTGATCATCGTCTTCCGAATGCGGGCCGATGGTGAAATCCAGTCGGCCTACCTCGTCCATCTAATCGGCAACGAACTCGCCCGGGTGCTCAAGCGATTGCGATTGGCGGAGGCTCGAAAAGCGCGCGACATTAATCATGTCGACATCAGCTATGACTATGAGAAAGTCGGACAGCGTTTCGAGCCGACTGCCGCAGACCTCTCGGCGGCCCTGTCGGCCGCCTGCGGACGGGATCCAGGCGCCTATACCGCGGAGAAGCAGCGGCAGCTCGATGAACTCGGCTATGAGAACGGCCAGTTCGAAGCCGAGGCACTACTCCAGATCGAGGGGCCGGAGCATTTCGCCAACCTGCTGCTCGGTCTTGCGCCCCTGAAACCGCACCGTTTGCGTGTCTACGATAGCCGCTTCGGCATCCGCCTTCCGTACCAAGGCACGCTATTCGACGACATCGAGGAACTTCGACTGACGCCGCCGTCGCTCGGATCATGCGAGATCGCGATCCGAGGCCCCGGGTTCGCGCAGGCGGCGCGGTTCGATGGCGAGATGTTTATCGGTCCGCCGTTCTTCGAGCCGCATGGACCGGAACTGCTTGTCCGCAGCCGGGACTTCATCATTCGGCTCACCCCTCCTGCGCTCAGATTCGAAAGCGTCGGCTCCATCGACGATTTGGAATACACGCTCGAAGATTGGGCGGAACTACTGCGCGGTCTCACGCTCATGGCAACCGAGCGATCCACGCTAACGATTTCAGGGAACAGCCGGATTCCCCCGATTACCTTCCCCGTCAATGAACCGCTCACAGGGCCATATCTCGACGAAGTGCCTCTCATCTCAACCTTCGTGGATGGCTGGCTGCGCCTGCTAACCAACGCCGGCCTGCGCTCGACCGCACAGCTCAAATTCGATGCGTTCTGGACGGCCAATGACGCACGTATGGTTGTGGACATCCTGCTCAATCCTCGCCCGGAGGCCCGGTTTGAGATGTTGAAGAAAGTGCGCCGGCATCGGTAGGCCTTTACTTCAACAGTACATCATTTGCCGGTACGAGCATCAGCTTCAGCGCAAAGATATTCTTCGAGGAGACCGACGATGTCGAATGGCGGTATCGCTCAACACGGTTCGAAGCTCTCGATGTCCGCCCGATTGTTGAGGACCTCGAGGAATATGGGCTCGATCAGGCTGGAGCCGCCGAGGTAAAGCTCGTCATTGACCCGCGCAACATAACCATGACGCCGCGTAGCGACGCTCACGAAGCGACGAGCGTATTGCCGAAACAGGGCTAAACGGCGCGCTACCGATCGCGGTGCGAACGCCGCGCGCCCGCGGCTCGCCTCGATCAAGGTGAAGACGCGAGATTTCCGCTAAGCTCTTGCATTGTGGTAGTT